>NZ_DATLKJ010000079.1:0-56031 GCF_035538455.1 Chitinophaga sp. | reverse complement strand
CTAGAATTTGAAAGCGATGCTTCCGCTGAAGTTTCTTGACTTTTGCGGATTTACGGTTGTGTAACCGGTCCAGTATTCTTTGTCTGTAATGTTGTTGAGTTTGAAGCCCAGGCGGAAGCGGCTATTTTCATAGAAGATACTTCCGTTTAATACGGTGTAGGAAGGCAGGTAGAAGTAGCCAAGTGATCTGTCGTTCACAACTTTATTATCACTGGCGTAGTTACCGCCGATACCAAAGCCCAATCCTTTTACAGCACCACGCTGTATGCGGTAACTCACCCAGAGGTTAGCTACAGTGGGAGATCCTGCGGTAGCGGGTCTTAGTCCGTCGAGTTTCTCTTCGATCTTTTCATACTTTGAATCATTGTAAGCATATCCTGCCACGATGTCGAGGCCGCGTACCGGATGAGCTATCACTTCCGCTTCTATACCTTTACTGTACTGAGTTCCATCCTGAACAGATACATTGGGTCTGTCTGTGCTGGGGCGGATTACATCTTTTACCTTGATGTCGTAATAGCTTACACTACCTGTCAGCATACCATTCAGCAACGACACTTTTACGCCGCCTTCCATCTGATTGGCCTGCTCCGGCTTAAAGGGCGTGCCCGCCGAGTTGGCTGTAGGCTTATTGGTGAAGCCGTTCTGGTAATTGGCAAAGAGGGATACTTTATCTTTCAGCGGCTGATATACGATACCGAACTTAGGCGAGAAGGCAGTCTGCGTGTAGCCATCAACGTAAGTTCCCTTTACATCGTCGTAATTGCCTTTGTGTTCAAAATAATCAACACGAACGCCGGCCTGTACCAGCAGGTTGTCTGTAATGTTCAGCACATCGGAGATGTAAGCACTGTAGGTATTGGTAAGATAATGATAGGGAAGCGTATAGTCCGGGCCTTTCGTTTCATACACCTTGTCCAGGTTGCGGCGGTTGAAGTTGCGGTATGTGGGGATATCGCCGGTACCACGGATGGTATCGTAAGTAGCTCCGCCGAAGAGCTGGTTGGCATTATGGTGAAAGAAGTCGAGACCACCTACAAAGCGGTTTCTCAGGCTGCCGATATTGAAATCGCCGTTGAAGTTGTGCTGGATCTCAATTACGTTGTCGTGGCTGTTGTTGGTGTTCTGATCATTACGGGAGATCATACCGGCCGGCATCAGGTAGAAATAAGGTGAAGGACCGTCAGAATAGCTGGCGGTGCTGGTCACGTTTGTTTGCATAGACCACTGGCCTGACAGGCGATAGTTCATTTGCCCGAACAGGTTAGTGCTACGTGAATTCTGGTACAGGTCGTTCATGCTGTAGGCGCGTTTGTAATCCACCTTCAGTTCATCGGCGCGGTTGGCGCCCAACTCCGACATTTTCATACCGGGGTTAAAGAAGAACACACTGAGGCCGGTATTCTGGCCCGCGTAGTATTCCGCATCGAAGTTAAAGGAGAGGCGGTCGTTCACGCGATAGCTGAGGCTGGGCGCCAGGGCCACACTCCTGGTGAAGCCATAGTCCTGGAAGGAGCCTTCGTAATTGTAGGCGGCGTTGACACGGAGGAGAACATCGCGGTTTTTGTCGAGCGGCGTGTTAACATCGGCGCTGAAGCGGTTGAAGCCAAAGCTGCCTGCTGCGAAGCCCACTTCGCCGCCGAAATGATCATATGGCTTTTTCGTAACGCGGTTGATCAGACCACCATAAGAGGTAAGGCTGCTGCCAAACAAGGTAGCAGAAGGGCCTTTGATCACTTCAATTCTTTCGAGATTGGCGGCATCGATGCGGGAGGTAACGTTGCCTGCAACGCCATTACGCAGTTGGCTCTGCACGATAAAGCCGCGCATATTATAGTAGCCGCCGCCATCGCCGCCACGACCGGAAGCATCCCACATTTTAGTAACACCGGTAGCATTCTGCATAGCATCATCCACAGAGAACACGAGTTGCTGTTGCAGCAGGTCTTTTGTGATGGTAGTATATACCTGTGGGTTCTCCATATTCTTCAGCGGTATCTTCGCCACATCGTAGGTAGCGCTGCGGGTAAGCTTTTGCTGGGTACCTGCTACCACTATTTCCTGCAAAGCTTTGCTGGAGGCGGACAATTTCAGTGACACTACAGCCGTTCTGCCGCCTTCCACCGTCACTTCTTCCGTAACAGTGCTATAGCCTGCCAGTGATACGAGCAGGTGATATTTTCCGGGCGCTATATGACGGAATACAAAAGAGCCGTCTGTCTGCGTAGCAGTAGTAACATTGGGTTCTGCGAGGACGACCATTACATCTTCCACTGCTATCGCGTCAGAGGTCAGTACCTTTCCGCGGATGGAGCCTGTTTTCTCATCCTCCGGATCGTTAGCCGATGCATTGAAAGCAACGAGCAGCAGCAATCCTGCTATCAATATTCTGAATATTCCAGAGCCGTAAACCCTTTCCATAGATCCTAATTTTGCGCAAAGGTGGAAAGCGAGCGTTTCCTATTCGTATCGGATCAGGAAAAAAATTTACGCGATACGGAAATATCACTGTAGTGGCGTTATCTTTACGGCCATGGACCGGACCGAACTTATCGTTGCACAGACAAGGAAATGGATAGCGCATGTGGTAGTAGGATGTAATTTCTGTCCGTTTGCCTCGCGGGAGCTGCAACGCAACAGCATACACTACCAGGTGGAAACCGGCGCCGGCATGCAGGCGGGTAAAGACGCTTTTCTCCGGGAATGTGCACGCCTTGATAAAGACAGCAGCATAGCCACTACCCTGCTGATCTTTCCTGATGCATTTCCATCTTTCCAGGAATATCTTCAGCTTTTGTCTGCAGCCAATCAATTGCTGCGACGTAAAAAATATACAGGCATTTACCAGGTGGCCAGCTTCCATCCGCAGTATCGCTTTGCAGACAGCGAAGCAGAAGATCCTGCCGATTATACCAACCGCTCTCCGTATCCGATGCTGCACATCTTACGTGAAGCGGACGTACGAAAAGCGGTGAAGTTCCATCCTGATCCTGAAGGAATACCAGCGAGGAATGTGCAGTTTGCCAGGGAGAAAGGGATTATTTATATGCAACAACTCTATAAGGATAGTTTTTGACTTTCCTGATACAGGAATCAGTACCAGGAAAATCAAAAGCTATCATCGTGGGTTTATTTTGAATATAGCTTATAAAAGATTACGCCATCAGGAGTAGTCTTAGGGGAATACCCTTTACAGTAGTAGACTGCATTGCTTTTATCCTGCCCGATAAGATCCACTTCCGAAAAACTGACCCATTTGGCTTTACCGGTCTCTTTATTCTGTTCTTCCGGAAATCCAATATAACCAGTTTCAGTTCCTGCATAGCAATAAGCTCTCATATCCGTGAGATCATATGCAAACAATGAGGAATATTCTGTGTGTAATACTGTTCCATCTGACATTATAAGAAGAGGTTGAAAGAGATAGTATATTGTATTAATATCCACACTGCCAAGCCTAACGGTACCATTCAGTCTATAGGCCGGATTTTTCTCGTATGACTGGAAGCTGAAACTATTATTATTGGGAATGCTCGCCAGTACGTCGTTCTCTTTCGGATCATATCTTTGGAGAAATGTGGTAACATAGTCAACCGATGAGAAGCCATGCAGGTATCTGCCCATCAGATCAGGGAAGTAGATAGGAAGGGCCACTTTGAAACCAGGCGTAGTGTAATCAAACCCTGAGGCCATCACTGCCGTCACTTTACCATCTGCTGTCATTTTATCTACCAGCGATACGGAGGAAGGAATTGATTCCTGTGTTGCACCTCCATTGGAAATCCCTGCGTACCAGCTGGAATGATCGTCCGAAACATTATCCGGGGCGTAATAGTTAGTGAAGTACAGGTTATTATTGATATCCAGGTTCAGGTGTTTGGCAATAATCTTCAACCGGTCCATCATACCGGTATAAGGGCTTCCGTCTTCGCTATTCGTAGCTCTTACTTTCAATACCAGCGTACGGTTGATGGTGGTGACACCACCGGTAGCGATGTCCATTTTACAGATCCTGAAAATATAATTGGATACAGCATCAGCTGTATTCTCATTATTTTCTGCAGAGAAATACAATGTACTGCCGTCAAATGAGATGGTGCTGCCCAGTATTTGTATAATGCTAAATTTCGCGCCTTTATCGTCTGTGAAGGCGTCACCGGGCTTAATTATATTCTTCACAGCTGCTTTCTCCAGTTTATAGACGCCCAGCTGATTATCGAAATAAACAACGCCATTTCTGTCGTTATGTACAGAGCGGACCAATGCATATCCTTTTCTCAGATATTCATCCTCGTTATCCGGCTTCCAGGAGCCAATCCTGTCTACCCATAACGTAGTATCGGTGCGGGCGCTGCTTTCTGCAAATTCGCGGACAGCAACAGGTCTTCCATAAATAGTATTGCCATTGGCAGTCACTTCTACTTTACGGCCTGTGCCCACGCCCATTTCTCTGGTAACCACAAAGCGGATCAGATCTATAACCGGATACGGATAACCGTGGTTATCGCTATTCCCGTTCGGGTCCAGTTTTTTCTTGTCCACTACCTTCACCGGCACGCCACCTATAGCGACAGATGCGCCAGGTTCGCCGGTAAACAATTTACCGATCAATACAGCAGTATCCCCTACGATCAGTGATGAAGGATACAGCCATTCATTGTTAGGAAAACCAGCCAGGCTGTAATGATCTGCCAGCCAGGGTTGATTGGCTACCAGGGTAGCATGGTTGTCTACCTTACTGCAGGATTGCAGTGTGATAAAAAACAAGGCTACCGGCAGCAGCCACTTTGATATATAAATGTTGTACGCTTTTTTCATGATGAAACCGGATTTAGAAATTCTTGATCACAGTGATAGTAAAATTGTTTTTTATCTCTACACTCCTGCCCTTGCGTGGGTCGATATATATACCGGGATTATTGTCTGAATACCCGCTAATCACCAACGTATATGCATGACCGATAGCTGCTTCCAGGACTGTGCCAGCCAGTAATTCCCGTTCCTGGCTCTTTTTCAACACCTTTACATTGATAGTGCTCCGGCCTGTAAAATCTACCGGAATAAACGATGTATAATTACCATAATAAGTAGCAGACGGAAACCCTGCCGGCACTTCTTTATTAAAGGTGATATAAACAGAATCTGTGGAGGGCGACAGGTTAATGATACGCACTCCTATCTTTCCTTCCGCCGGTATGAATTTATCAGCCAGTGCTATGCTGCGGTAATGTCCCAGACTGTCGCCATAGAACACAGTGGCGGGAATATCCTTATCCAGGCGAACTGTATTGCTGTCCAGTACCCGCCCGGAAGTATCAGCCAGTATCAGTTTATGCGCTCCTGCAAGTAATTCCTGATAAGCGGTCCAACCCTGTATAAGATTGGGGAATGCATTCAGGTAGGACAAACCGAATCCGGGCACTTTTCCAATAATATTGTCCTTGTCCTGATAAGTAGTATCGTAACTGTCGATAAGAATGTGGTTACTGATAGAACCTCCATGAACAAATTCACCGGTGAGGGCTGTAGAAGCATTGTAGAAACTAATATTTGCAAGTACAGGCCTTTCCACCGGGTCAGCATCTTTCGAACAGGACGCCAGTAGTATGACGGCCAGCATGGTGATATATAATGAGCAGGTAATTTTTCTTTCTCGTTTCATAATAAATGCTTTAAAGGGCATAGGTTAATTGCAGTAACCAATACATACCGGGTTTATATCTTGTGTAGATGTTGTCTCCTGTATAATAAATACGGTCGCCAGATCCCAGCTTCGGTTTCTCAGCATCGTAACGCTGGTTATAATTCTGGTCTTCCACAATACGATAGCTCTGATCCAGGAGGTTCTGTATACTAAATTTCACCTGCAGAGACTTTATGAGACGCTGCGTAATGGAAAGATCCAACAGATGCATGGGGAGCTGAAGCAGGTGTGGACGGATGGCTTTATCTTCGTAGGTGGTATCGTTGACGGTACGTTCACTCTTCGCATAAATACGCGCACCGTTCACATTGTACACCAGTCCGATTTTGGTACCCCAGGCGGGATTCTCATAAAACAGGCCTGCGTTTACAGTATAGGGAGATTGACCCTGGAGCGGTTCTCCCTTTTTGGTGATACTGTCTACCGGGAAGCCAAAATTCAGTTTATGCGTTACCGTTGTACTCTTCAACAGGGAACCATTCACTACGATGCTGAGGTGACGGAAAAGGCTACCTGGCAGAAATGACAGGCTCTTTCTGATCTCCGCTTCCACACCATATATCTCCGCACTAACAGAGTTGGCAAAAGAAATACGGGTATAATTCCAGTTATCAGCAAATGCAGCGCTGGTCATATCCCTGCGCATGCGCTCTATCGGGTTTTGCAGACGTTTATAAAAGATGCCGACGTTAAACATCTCATTTTTATTACGCTTTGGATAAAACTCTCCACGCAGATCATAGTTATCGATGGTGGCAGTTATTACATCACGATTCCCTTTCATGATCTCTCCCCGCTGAAAATCGAAATCGTTGTAAGGCGTCAGCTCACGGAAATCAGGCCGGTTTACCGTACGGCCATAGCTACCTCTTATCACAAATGCATCGGAGGGGCGATAACTGAGATTCACAGAAGGCAGCAATACAGTTTTCTTATGGTCAATATTGATCGGATAAATGGTACCAGATCCTGCAAAAGAGAGGGAGTCAGCGCCAGCGAGTTGCTGGCGGTCATATTCCAATCTGGCGCCGGCATTTACTGTGATCTTTTCTCCTGCGGTTTTCCAGTCGCCCATCACATAAAAGGCATTATACTGTTCACTGGCGGTATATGAATCCACCGGGGAAGTAGCATCATATGCATCCAGTCCGGTATTGTCATTCTTAAAGTATGCAGGGCTCCAGACTTTTGAAAGATCAGATCCTTTAAAATGCAGCAGTTTAGGATCATTAACACCGTATCCATCATACCATCTCACGTCATCTGAGGGTGGATCGGTTTCACCCGCACCCAGTCCGGCTCTGTTGATCCGGAAAAAACGGCGGCCTACCTGCCTTGTCTTAAACAGGAGATAGGCGCCGGTTTTCAAATAGAAGTCTTGATGGATATGAAAAGTGTAGTCTGCAGATCCGTTATATACCTGCTCCAGGTTTTTGATATACTGGCGGCTGATCATGCCCTGGAAATTGGAGGGTATGGCAGACCAGGTGGTATCAAAAAGGCCGACTGCTCTTCTCAACCGGCTGATGCGCAGGTCTGGTATACTCTGCAGGTCATGTGTATAGCCGATGTTCCATTCCAGCTCGTGTTGTTTTTTTTCTCCCAGCGTATGTGCACCACTTATATTACCGGAGTACATCATGCGTTGCTCAAAGGACAGCAGCACTTCCCGTTGTTGCCACTCGCCGATACTTTCCACTGCTTTATTACTTACGATGGTGTTGATATTGGAAATGCGGCGGCCGTCATTCACAAAGAAATTCTTCCATACAAGACGATGCCGGTCATTCAGCTGTAATGTCAGGTTTTGCAACAGGTTGACCTTAGCCACTTCTGATGATGGGCTGCTGTAGGTGATCTTGTTATTATCAGCATATGATTGCGTTCCATCATCTAAAGCAATGCCGAAGGCGTGGGTATTTCCGCGCTGGCGGTAAATATCATAAGCAATGGTTTCACGAGTAAACGTAAGCGAGGTTAGATCATACAGGCGGGCTTTACCGATGCGCCAGCTGTTGTAGTAATTGCCGAATACCTGCATGTCGGGCAGACTTTTGCGGGTACCTAAATCCAGTACCGGAGAGAACCCTTTTATCTTTTCTTCCGGGCTCAGGTGCGGCGCCTGCTTATTACTTTCGAAGATACCGGGGGCAAAGCCGGGCAACTTTCGTGTACCGTCATCAAAGCCCAGTACATCGTATTTACCGCCGTTATAGCTGTTGATCTCTTTCATGGTTGACCCTACGCGGTGTGCCAGTTGTATGCCTATATCAAAATGTTTTACGGGCATGGCGTTCTTTGTATATATTTTCACAGCAGCGCCGGCGTAATCCGCCACGAGGTCGGCTACCGGCGACTTGTAGACGAGTATCTTATCGATCACACTGCTGGGCAGCAGGTCGTAAGCAAATGCTTTGCTGTATAACTCTGTAGAAGGTGCAATGTTGCCGTTGAGATACGTGAGGTTGTAACGCTCATTCATGCCACGTACCACGATGAAGCGGTCGTCTACCACGGTTACGCCGGCAATGCGTTTTACAATTTCGGCGGCGTTGCGGTCCGCAGTACGGGCAATCAGTTCATTGGAGATACCAGACACCACGCCGGTGGCGCTCCGGATCTCCTGCAGCAACTGTTGATCTGTACTATGTGTTACGGCGCGCACCTTACGTGGACCGGCATCTACCACTACTTCCTTCAGGGAGCCGCCGGCCTGCATTTTCACATCGTAGGCCGACTGCCTGTTGCCGGATACATTTACATTGTCTATCACCCCTCGCTGATAGCCTATAAAGGTGATCACTAACGTGTACGCACCTACCGGAACATTATTCAGCTGGTAATAACCTTTATTGTCGGTCACCGCACCGGAGGCTGTGCCCTGGATCTGCACAGTTGCGCCAGGAAGTGGTGCGGACGTCTCAAAGTCTACTACACGGCCCCGGATACTTCCGGGTGGAACTGGTTGTCCTGATTTCACCGCCACGGTATTACCATTCACAACATAAGACATCCCTGTAATCTGTGTCAGCTCTGCCAATGCAGCTTTCAGGGGGACGCCTTTCCAGGAGACCTTGTGAACTTTCACGGCGCTGAGCGAGCCACGATCATATGAGAAAGCAAGGGGATTCTGTTGATCCAGTTCTGCGATCACCACTGCCAGGCTGGTGTTGGTGAGCGACAACGTTACCGGCTGATCCAGCGCGGGCGACTGCCCCTTTGCATGCCCTGCTAAGAGCAGGACCAGGAAACATAGAAACGTCCAGCGTTTTCTTTTTCGCCGGTTTGTGTTGCTTTGTGTAAATTTGTCCATACGTAAACTTTAAAAACAATTGTTTTTGATGTCCCGCCGGCCAGCGGGGCATTTTTTATGTGATCAGTGAATAAGCACGGTATCGCCGTGGATTTTGTACCTGAAACCATGAATAAAGCTGATATTCTTCAGGATTACGTCCAGTCCGGCATGCTCGTAGGTTCCGGTAAAGCGGGCGTCGGTATAAAGAGATGGATCGAAAATGATCTTCTTATGGAAGCGGTCTTCCAGTCGTTTGAAGACAGCCGCCAGCGGCACATCATCCAGTACGATGGCGCCACGTTTCCAGGCCTCCTGCTCATCAGCCTGGAATGGCACGGTAGAGAAGTGTTTTGATACAGGCGTATATGTTAGCTTCACTCCCGGTTCGAGGTGTACAATGCTGTCTTTATGCGCCAACGGTAAACGCACCGCTACCCTGCCGCTGGTGAGCGCAATGCTGGCGGTAGTTTCTCCTTTGTAGGCTTCGATATTGAAACTTGTACCCAGCACTGTGGTGCGCAGGCTGCCGGCATCTACTATGAAAGGAGCCGTTACCTGCTGTACCACTTCAAAATAAGCCTCTCCACTTAGTTCCACACTCCGGGTCTTTTCTCCGTAATTATCAGGGATACGCAGACTTGAATGCGGCGTCAGCCAGATGTGACTTCCATCAGGCAATGAGAAGCGGCGTACTTTCGTTGCCGGGTTGTCAATTGTTTGCCAGCTCAGTGCGGGTTTATCTGAGATACCCCCTCTCCGCTGCTGCCACCATAATAATGCGCCGCCGGCCAGCAGTAATAAGGAAGCCGCAGCTGTCCACCAAAGACGGTATGTGTGCTGTTGTTTCCCCTGTACTGTCTTCATCACACCTGCATATAGCTGTGCTGCCGCACCGGCAGGCATCGGTGAAGGCTGTTCACTCCATCCTTCAGATAAATATTTATCCAGCAGCTGATCATCCTGTTCCTTCAGCCATTTAAACACGGCTTTTCTTTCGTCGTCTGTACAGGTTTTATCAATGTAACGCTGCCATAATTCCCGGTTCATCATAACAATAATTCTATATCGGGGGAGCCCCGCTGTAATAAACACGCAGCAACCATCATCTACCTCAATGAAAAAGAGCAAAATTCTTTACAGTTAACAATTTGGTAATACAGTCATACGCAGGACCGCATCTTATATTTGTGCTGATTATGCCTGAAACTGCACACCATAGGGAGCGTATCTTCACACAACTTTATCACGCCACACAGGACAGCCTGTATCAATATCTCTGCTACTATACGCAGGATGTGCACCTCGTGCAGGATCTCATGCAGCAGTGTTACATCAAGGTATGGGAAAGGCTGGAGCAGATCAGTGAGCCGGAGAAGGCGTTACCATTATTGAAGACTATTGCCCGCAATCTGCTTACAGATGTGGTGCGCCGTCGCATACGTGAAGACACCGCATGGCTCGAGTCTGTACAGGAAGAAGTTGACAAACTGGTAACTACCCCACAAAGCAATACAGGAACAGCTTTACAGGCGCTTGATATAGCGATCGAAAAACTTCCTGATAATTGCCGGCAGGTATACCTGTTACATCGTGAAGAAGGATTATCGTACCGGGAGATTGCATCCCGTTTAGCTATTTCCGTTAGTATGGTGGAGAAGCATATGAGTAACGCTATCAAATTACTTAAGCATGATCTCCTGACAGATTATGCGTTACTGCTGATAGTTGCCATAAAGCTACTGTGATTTATGTGATGTGAATGATTATGTTGATGAGCGAAGAGGGAATATTATTCTGTGATAATAAAGTTGAAAGAGCGAACCCGATCCTACTTATATGGATCGGGTTCGCTCTTTTAATTTGATCTTCGCTCATCAACATAATCATTCACATCACATAAATCACAGTTAGTAGCCTGGGTTACGCGACAGTTGCGGATTCAGGGCCAGTTCTATTTCAGGTATAGGGAAAATACGACGGAATACATCGTTATCTTTTTGCTTGTATCCCCATTGGCCTTCGAACTTGCCAAAGCGGATCAGGTCATTTCTTCTCCAGCCTTCCCATGCAAATTCACGGGCACGTTCGTTCAGCAGTTCATCCAGGGTGATTCCTGCTACGGGCGTGGTACCTGCGCGCAACCGGATTTTGTTCACCAGGACGTCAGCAGTCTGCATCTCTCCTTTCACTGCTGTAGGTGCAGCACCGCGGAGAATAGCTTCTGCTTTCATCATCATCACATCTGCAAGACGGAATAGCGGGAAATCGTTGTTCTGGAAACGTGTGGATGTGTTGATGTTTTTGTCAGGATAAAATTTGACAGAACGTACACCTTTAAGCTGCGCGAGGACATCATTACCTACATCCAGCTTGCCTTCGCCGCCGGGTTTCAGTTTCATTTCCGGTGTGATCTCCACCCACCACAGGGTATCCTTGTCAGGACCCGGATAAGTAGCATCCAACGTTTTGGTGGTTGTTTTCAGCATGTTCTTTGAACCATCTTTCTGATACTGCTTTCCAGCGAGCCAGGTACTGTTGCGGACATCATTAGGCAGGTTGAAAATAGCATAGAAATCAGCGATCGTGCTGAGCGCCACGCTGGGGCCAAAACCATCAGGCAGGTCGAAACGCGCTTTCAATGTAGGATGCAGACCGAAGCGGGTGAAGTGGTTACCAGGTATCAGGTTGGCATCATAAGGAATAGCGAAGATCGTTTCTTTGGTCTGCGGGCCATTATCAGGTTTGAAGATGGAAGTATAGTCAGTTTCCAGTGTATAAGGCGCGTTGGTGAGGATACTGTCAGCCATCGCAACGGCATCTTTATAACGCGGTGCGCCGGTATAGTACTCAGCATTGAGGTACATTTTTTCCAGCAGCGAAAATGCCATCCATTTGGTTGCACGGCCATAGGTAGAACCATCCACCTTGGTAGGCAGGTCTGGAATAACGGAGAGCAGCGACTTTTCAATGAAGTCAAACACTTCTTTACGAGGCTTTGTTACGGGCAGGTTGTTTACCGGGAAAGTATCCAGCACGGGTACGTTACCGTATGAGTCCATCATAAAGAAATAGAAAAGGGAGCGCATTGCCTTCAACTCTGCGATGGCGGTGGATTTGGTGGCAGAAGCAGGCAGCTGTGCCACCAGGTTCAGACCATTGTTGGCGATGTTGATACCGCCAAAGCCCCATTGCCATGAACTGATCACGAAAGGCAGATTACCCGTCCAGGTGTGCAGGTGCAGGAAACGGTATTTACCGCCATCATCCCAGTTACCATCCCTGGCAGGAATGATTGCTTCATCTGTGCACAGTTCTTGCAGCATCCAGTAGTCTACTGCGTAGCTGAAGCCAGTACCGTTCATGAAATAAGTACCGTCGCCGGATTTTGAATTAGCCAGCTGGGAATACACGGCGCCAACGGCTGCTGCATAAGATGCATTGTTGGTAGGGAAGTTACCGGGCGTATATCTCGACTCTACGTCTACATCCAGCTTGCGGCAGCCCGTCATGGCCAGTACTGCCAGCAGTAATATGCAGAGAAATTTATTTTGTGTCATACTGTTTTCCTGAGTTTGGATAATTAAAATGTTGCGTTCACACCAAGGATGAAAGACCTTGTTTTAGGATAATAGTTCCTTACATCAATGCCTGGCGTGAGGCCACCCAGGTCAACTTCAGGATCTATACCGGTGTATTTTGTAATGGTAAACACGTTGTTTACGTTCGCATACAACCGCAGTTTGGCGATATGGATACGGCTGGTGTTGAAAGTATAACCCAGTGTAAGATTATCCAGGCGGAAGTAGGAACCGTTTTCCAGGAATCTGTCAGATACGAGGAACGAGTTTTTATCATTGTAAGATTCCTGTAAAGTGAATCTCGCCACGTTGGTCATTTTCGCATCAGTAGGTGTGTTGAGGCCCGCCAGTGTAGCGTTCAGGATCTTGTTGCCAGTTACGCCTCTGAAGAACATGGTGAGATCAAATGCTTTCCAGTTAAAGGTGTTGCTCCAGCCGAAGGTAAGAGAAGGCTGCGCATTACCTGCCACCAGCAGATCTGCGGTGCTGGGAGAAGTTGTGGTGGTGCCGTCTGCCTTCTGATAGGAAGAGATACCATCTTTGTCTTTCCCTACATAATGGAACAGGGTGAATGTACCGATAGGCTGACCTTCCATTACTTTCTGGCTCCAGTTGCCGGATTGTCCTTTACCACCAAGAATAGCTACCGGTATATCTTTCAGTGTGAACTTCCCGTTAGCCAGTGAGCTGATCTTGTTGCTGTTATGCGCAACGTTTACTGTGGTGTTCCAGGTGAAGTTCTTTGTAGACACCGGTACAGCAGTGATGATAGCTTCCACGCCCCTGTTGCTTACCTTACCTACGTTAGCCAGCAGAGTAGTGGCAATATATTGTGTAGTGGAAACAGGATAGTTCCAGATAAGATCGGAGGTTTGTTTGTCGTAGAAGTCGATCGAGCCGCCCAGTCTGCCTTTCAGCACGGTGAAGTCGATACCGGCATTGAACATGGCAGTACGTTCCCATTTCAGATCCGGGTTGGCATTCTGCACCGGTGCGATTGCGTTGATCAGGTTGCCGTTATCGTAGTAGCGGCCTACAGTGCTGTACTGCAGTTGCGCAGTGAGCGGATCGAAGCCGAGAGAGTTACCGGAGATACCGTAGCTTACCCTGAGCTTCAGGTCATCGAGGTTACGCACTGATTTCAGGAAAGGTTCCTGGCTTATACGCCATCCTGCTGAAACGGCGGGAAAGTAGCCCCAGTGGTTGTTCTTACCGAATGCTGAGGAACCGTCATTACGCAATGATGCCTGGAAATAATATTTGTCGGCGTATTGATAGTTGACCCTGGCGTAGTAAGAGATCAGGCGAAGGGTGGTTAAAGTGGTCTGTGCGGAGTTATCGAATACGATAGTACCGCTGGGCGGGTTGCTGAGCGCGAGGTTGTTATAGGTGAGTGCATCGCTGCCGAAGCCCTGGGTGGTAACGCCGAAACCGTCGCCGCTGCGGTCTTCCTGCCAGGAGTACCCAGCCAGCACTTTGAAGTTGTGCTTACCAACCGTTTTATCGTAGTTGAAATAGGACTCAATGATATTCCGTGTATTCGTCCACGTATTACGGCTTGCTTTACCGTTGTTTCCTTTGGCGAGGGTAGACAGACTGTTGTAATAAACGTTCCGGTTATATTGTTCGCGCTGTGTGGTGAGGCTGGCAGTGTAATACAATCCTGGCAGAATCTTCACTTCAGCAAGACCGTTGGCGAGGAACTTGTTGGTTTTGGTCTGATCGATATTATTGTCGATGAGAGATACCGGGTTGCTGCTACCGCGAACGTTACCGGCGTAGTCTTCTGTATAGCTGCCATCAGGTCTCTTCACGGACACGGTAGGCAGGTAGTTGAGCATGTTTGACAATACGGCATCCGGTACGTTGTTTTGTTTGGTAGTGGTGTTGTACACGGAGAGATCGAGACGCAGCCTGTCATTGAAAGCACGCTGGCCAATGTTTGCTTTTACGGCGAACCTGTTGAGCGATGAGCCTTTGATGATACCGGGGTTGTCGAAATAGTTAACGCTGAAGCCGTAGGTAGTGGCTTTGGCGCTTCCCAGCAGCGCAATGTTGTGATTCTGTGATACACCGGTACGTTGTACTTCGTCCTGCCAGTTGGTGTTCACCAGTTTGTTGGTGCCGGGTATAGTATCGTTATTGGCGGGCGACAATACCTGGCCGTTATCTGCCAGATATTTGCGCAGTTCATCACCGGTAAGCACATCCAGTCTTTTGGCTACTTTTTCGATGCCGATATAACCGTTGTAAGAAATATGCATCTGATCATTCTTTGCACGGCGGGTTGTTACCATGATAACGCCGTTGGCGGCACGGGCGCCGTAGATCGCGGTGGAGGCGCCATCTTTCAGTACGTCGATGGAGGCTATATCATCCGGCGCAATCATATCGATGGGAGCACCGGGTACACCGTCGATAACATAAAACGGTTCCTGGGCGCCGCTGCGTAATGTTGACGGACCTCTCAGTATAACCGTTGGTGTTTGGTTGGGGTTACCGCTTTTGGTGATGTTAAGACCAGGCACCTTGCCCTGCAGCAGCAGGGAGGGATTACCCACAACGCCTTGTGCGAACTCGCCCGCATTTACGGAGCTGATGGAGCCGATCACATTCTTCTTGCTGGTTTTACCGTAACCGGTGATCACCACATCATTGAGCTGGCGCAGCTGCGGCGCAAGTGATACATTGATAGTATGTCTGCTGCTGATGCTGATGTCCTGGTTCTCATATCCCACAAAAGCAATGTGCAGTTGTGCATTACCGCTGGATATTTCCAGTTTGTAAACGCCATCCACATTGGTTACCACTCCTGTTTTGGTTCCTTTCTCCGATACACTCACACCAGGCAATGGTTGATTTTTTTCGTCCGTAATTTTTCCCTGTACACTGAATTTCTCCTGCGCCCACGCTTCGGAGGAAGACAGGCTCAGACCCATGAACAGGCATGCAAGAACAAAGCATGTTCTCACAGAGAAATTCAGCAGATAACTACTGAAATAGAATTTGTGCATAAATGGGAGCTTTAGTTGACTTTTATGATGAATAATAAAAAGCAGCTGGTATCCTCTGAAAGTGGATGGTGTATACGATCTAGCTATGGTTTATGTGACAGACTATTTTTATACTGGCAGTTACGAAAAAGATATTGGTTTAATAAAGTTCGACGAAGCTATATACAATATAATGCATTTTTTTCATGAACCTATTAACCCATGAACGAATTAATTAAAGCTGCAAAACTAGACAGTGCTGCGGGCATTTTGCATTTATCCGTGTTACCAGATTATTACCATTTCATTTTTTTATTTAGTCATTTTACTATGTAGCTATGTAAATAAAAATGCAGCGAAGATTATGTTATATTAAACAACATAATCTTCGCTGCATTTTAAATAACTACATAACAAAATAGAAAATATCCTTAAGCTAACTTCTCTCCCGTTTTCCTTTTCACGTGCATGCTTACACGGTATACCATGATAATAGAGATTGCTGAAAGTATGACCATCAGGTAACCTACAATATCGTAGTGTTCCAGCGGGCTGGTTTTTGTTTGTTGTACAACAATTTTACCTGCAACAGCAGCAGCAATACCTCCTGCAATTTGTTGCAACGATGAGTTGATACTCATGAAGGCACCACGGTCTGCCATGTCCGGCACTGCGCTTACCAGTGCGGTGGAAGGGATTACGCGGCTCATGATACCTATCATCATTAGTACGTTGAGTGCAACTACAAGCCACAATGGGATCTGATACTGATTGGTGTAGATCACCACCATGATACAGGTCCAGATCACTGCCACCGCAAAGAGCTTGAACTTATCGATCCTGTCGCTCAATCTACCGGCGAGCGGCATGATGAAAAGCGATGTTACGCCAGATACCATGAAGAGCAGCGTAAGTTGTTGCTGTGACACATTCAGGTTATTCACGGCAAAGGCGCTGCCAAAGGGCATCATCATGAAACCTCCGATAGATATGAGCGCTGTGGCCAGGAAGCCGATGCGGTACTCTCTTTTCAGGAATGTTTTTATCAGATGCGCCAGTGGATCACGGTTTTGTTTCACTGCCAGGTGTGCATTCACGGGACGCATTTTAGTAACGATCAGGAACAGCACGAGCAGCGCCAGCATCGCCACCATCAGGAACGGCGCCTGCCATCCCCAGTAGTTGGCGATAAAGAGACCTACAGGTACGCCCAGCACCTGGCTGGCGCTGAAGCCCATCATGGTGAAACCCATTACACGGCCGCGATGATGAAGATCAAACAAGTCGGTTACGATGGCCAGGGATATAGATCCTATTACACCACCGAACAAACCGGTAATAATACGCGCTGCTATCAGCAACGGATAAGTAGTGGCTACGCCACAGAAAATAGTACCCAGTACGAAGCCCAGGTAAAAGAATAATAATAACTGCTTACGATCAAAACGATCTGCAAAGCCGGCTGTGAGCAGGCCCGACGCGCCGGCACTGAAGGCATAGGCTGATACAGCCCATCCAAATTGATCCGGATGCAGGTTCATTGATTTCATCATCATATCACCGAGCGGCGACATGATCATAAAGTCGAGCACCACTGTAAACTGAGTAAGCGCCAGTATTACTATGATGAGCTTTTGATACGAAGTAAACGGGATCTTAGCGACATCCTTTTTATCGGATACCTCTGCGGTTGTTGTTTCCATAGATTATGCTTGTGTATAAGTAAAGAAGTGATGTTATTTTTTAAGCGCTTTTAATACAAGTCCGAATGTTTGCCAGATGATCTTCTGACTGATCACAAATGGCTTTCCACTGAAGCTGCTGCCTTCATGATGGAAGCGCAGTAATGAATACAAAGGAGAAAAGGCAATGGACCAGAAGACCTCCACCGGCATTTTTTCGATTTCATTGCTGTCAATTGCGTTCGCCAGGAATCTCCCCATACTGTCCTTAAACTTCATCAGGATACAACTCCATACTGTTTCCTGATAGGAAGAGTGTCGCAATTGTTCGAAGAACATGACCGTCAACGGGTTTTCCATCATATGCTTTGCCCTGTTCTTCCATTGAAGCCGCAACCCCTCCGCAAAGGGCGCTTCCGGATCAAACCCCTTCAGCACCGTTGCACTCATCCGCTCTGCTTCTTCCTTTGCCACCTCGGCAATCAGATCGTCCTTGTCTTTGTAATAAATGTAAAGTGTAGCCACAGAAATACCACATGCTTTCGCCAGTTTGTTGACACTGAAGCCTTCCAACCCATCTTTCACCACCATCTCA
Organism: Chitinophaga sp.; assembly: GCF_035538455.1. Classification (GTDB taxonomy): domain Bacteria; phylum Bacteroidota; class Bacteroidia; order Chitinophagales; family Chitinophagaceae; genus Chitinophaga. The sequence goes on along the minus strand of NZ_DATLKJ010000079.1, from coordinate 38,184 downwards.
ATAGATTTTCTCTTAACCAGCTCCTGCTTGTCTGCATTTCTTGTTCTCATGTTTTACATCTGAATTTTTAGGTTGTACATGCTATTCTTTTTTACAAAAATAAGTGAATATTCGCTTACTTATGAAATTTCTATATAAAAAAATTCCGTCCCGCTGTCAGCGGAACGGAATCATATTATCTTCCGTAAAAAAAACATTATCCTTCGGAATATCTTGTCAGCCGGGGTTTTCAGCTCAGGCTCTTCACCGGGTTTACCAATGCAGCCTTCACTGCCCGGAAACTTACTGTAGCCAGTGTCAGCAAAATGGCCACCAACGCGGTGACTACAAACACCCACCCACCAATACTGATACGGTAAGCAAAATTCTGCAGCCAGCGCTCCATGATCAGCCAGGCGAGCGGCGATGCCACTAAGATAGCCACCACCACCAGCTTCAGAAAATCTTTTGACAACAGGGTAACGATGCCGGTTATACTGGCTCCCAGCACCTTGCGGATACCGATCTCCCTGGTACGCTGCTCGGCGGCATAGGTAACCAGTCCGAATAACCCCAGGCAGGAAATGAATATCGCGAAGAAGGCAAATGAGACGAAGATCCTGCCCGTGCGTTCTTCTGACTTATATAACTGGTTGAAGTTATCATCGAGGAAAGAATAGTGGAAAGGCTGGCCTTTCATATCACCGGCAGCATGATACTTCTGCTCTATCTGCGCAATGAGTGCCGGTACATTGGCTGTACTGATACGGAAAGCCATGTTCTCCCTTACCTCCACCAGCCGCATTACAATCGGCGGGATCTTCTTACGCAAAGAGCCGGCATTAAAATCCTTCACAACGCCGATGATACGGAAAGGCTGATGACCACTGTACAACACTTTGTCATTGATGTCTGTAAACCCTAACAGTTTGGCAGCCGTTTCATTGATGACTACTGCACTGCTGTCGGAAGGGCTGTTAGGCATGAAATTCCTGCCTGCCGCCATCCGCATGCCCAGCGTCGGGATGTAGTCAGCATCCACCAGCCATTCAAATATACCTGTTACCTGGCCGGCGCTGGAAGCGGCATCTTTTGAATAGATACCCGTATACATCATGCCGGTTGTTGGCAGCTCACGGGTCATGGTTCCTGATGCTACACCAGGCAGCTGTAGCACCTCCTGCCGGAGTGTTTTGGCATGGGTTCCTAAGGCAGATACGTCATGCAACACCAGCACCTGTTCACGATTATATCCCAGCTTGCGGTTGCGTATATAATCAAGCTGACTGTATATGACCAGGGTGCCTATCATCAGTATAATGGCGGTAGAGAACTGGAACACCACCAGTGCATTTCTCATGCCCCCGGCCTTCATCCCCGCTGCCAGCTTACCTTTCAGTACCTTCACCGGCTCAAAGGATGAAAGATAGAAAGCGGGATAACTACCTGCGAGGAACCCCACCACCAGAACAACGCCCACAGCTCCGGGCACCAGCCATCTGTTCAGCAATACTGCTGTACTGATCTCCTTGCCCGCCATCTGGTTCAGAAAGGGCAGCAACAGTACAGCTATACCTCCAGCCAGCACCAGTGCAATACTACTGGTCACCACAGACTCCACCAGGAACTGCGCGACCAGGTTACCTCTATGCGACCCTAATACTTTCCTTACCCCTACTTCCCTGGAACGGCCGGCAGAACGCGCTGTGGAGAGATTCATAAAGTTCACGCAGGCGATCAGCAGTATCAGCACAGCCGCTACCAGGAAAATGTATACATACTGGATGTTGCCGGAAGGCTCTATTTCATTGGTCAATGTTGAGTACAAATGGATCTTTGTCAGCGGCATGGCATAATAACCAAAATGGCCACCACTTTTTTCGATCTCCGCAATACTGCTGCCAGTCATCGCTTTCAATGGTTTATCCATATAGCGTAGCGTTGCTTCACGGAGATAGCGGTTAATTTCCTGCTCTCCTGGTCCAGGCTTCGCCAGCAGGTAAGTATCGAAGATGTCGCTCATCCAGTTATCATTGCGACTCTCCTCTGTACCGACCATTGCTTTAATGAAATCGGGATGTATATGTGAAGCGGCGGGAAAGTTGCGGATTACGCCTGTGATGCGATATGTGATTGTATTATCTGTGAGCAGCGTCTTTCCTACGACATCTGTGCTACCGAAATATTTGACAGCCGCACTTTCGGAGATGACCATGCCATCAGGCTGGGTCAGCGCGGTGCGCGGATCTCCGGCAATCATAGGAACCGTAAAAATGTTGAACAACGTAGAATCGGCCAGCATAATATTCTTCTCCCTGAACGTCTGCTCACCTTTCTTCACCAGTATGCCCTGTCTGGCTGCTAATATGCGCACATAGTTCTCTATCCCCGGAAACTCCTGCTGCAGCACCGCCCCCAGCTGCCCGGGCGTATATCTTTCCTGAAACGCACTGCCATTCACCAGGAAATCTGCATTCACACGATATATCCTGCCTGCCTTCTCATTAAACCGGTCGTAACTGAGTTCATCTGTCACATATAGTGTAATGAGCAGGCACACTGCCAGCCCTATCGCGAGCCCAATAATGTTGATGGCAGAAAAGCCTTTGTTTCTCCAGAGATTCCTTGCTGCGATTTTTAGATAATTCCTGAACATACTGGTTGATTGATCTGTATACTGATCTTATCAAAAGAATGCCATCTTTCTACCGTATTAAGAATAAGCATGTTAGATAAATGATAAAAAGGGAGATGTTCATTTTTGAACAGATAATGTCCGATTTAGGTTCTCGCAAAGGCGCAAAGGGTGCAAAGAAGCAAAGGATATTTTTAAGTTAAATAAGACTATTTAATAGTACCCAAAATATTTACGGACTATAAAACAGTTCTTTGCTAACTTAAAAATACCCTTTGCTTCTTTGCTCCCTTTGCGCCTTTGCGAGAAACTTATCTGATTTCAGGTGTAGGACGGGTTACCCCTTTCACTGATTTTGTTTTCAGCTGCGATACGATCTCTTTAATGGCGGCTTCCAGCTGTGGATCCACACCCTTGGCCATTTCGCCGAGGTTTTCGCTTACGCGGATATCCGGGTCCACACCATGACCTTCACGGAACCACGTACCATCCGGATTGATCATACGGAAGGAGGGCACGCTGAGGTCGCCGCCATCTACTAACGGTGGTGCTCCACTGATACCGATAAGACCACCCCAGGTACGGGCGCCAACCAGTGTACCCAGGCCGGCTTTGCGGAAGTAGTCCGGGAAGGCATCTCCACCGGAACCGCTCCAGGCATTGATCAGCATCACTTTGGGACCAAGGTTTGTAAGCATAGGGCCCGTGTTGGGATCTTCGTTGCGGCTCACCCAGTAAGAGGCAGGCTTGCGGTTCAGCAATTCTATGAAACGATCGGGAATTTGTCCGCCGTTATTGAAACGTTCATCGATGATCAGGGCGGCTTTGTTCCATTGTGCAGTGAACTGGCGCACCAGTTCATCCTGTCCGTCGATGCCGGTGCTAGGAACAAAGATGTATCCTACCTGGTCGTTGGTAGCTTCAGCAACACGTTTGCGGTTGCCCTCGATCCAGGCGAGGTGGCGCAGGCGATAGTCGTTTCTCATCGCTTTCACTACGGCTGTCTTAGCGCCGTCCCAGGAAGGACGCGTGTTATAGGTGAGTTCCACCGGCTTTTCAGCGAGAGTCTGGAATACTGCAAACGGCTCCTGTGCAGTAGTTAACGGCACACCATTTACGGCGAGGATGTAATCTCCTTCATTGATATTTACACCTGCCTCGTCCAATGGAGAGCGCACTTCTGCATCCCAGGGGGCTGAGCGGATAATGCGTTTTATCTTATAGTACTTACCGTCTGCTTCCCAGTCAACACCCAGGTAGCCGACGTTTTCCTGACGCGGAGACTCGATGTCGCCGCCACTGTTATAAGCATGTGAGGCATTCATCTCACCAATCATATCACCGAGCACGAAGCTTACTTCCTCACGTGTGCGGGCGCCTTCCAGCATGCGGAGGTACTTTTCTTTTACTTCGTTCCAGTTAACACCGTGCATGTTGGGATCATAGAAGAAATCGCGCTCAATACGCCATGCATCCAGAAACAACTGTCTCCATTCCTGTACGGGATCAAGCATCATTTCCATTTCTTCTACACGCAGCGTTTTATCCAGCTTCTGGTTTTCTGCTACATCAATCACGCCAAGACGGCTGCCTTGTACGAGTATCTTCTCGCCGTTGTCGGAAAGCTCATAGTCACCAGGATTTTTGAAAATCGTTTTCTCTTCCCGCTTCTCTGTATCATAATACTTCAGCACTCCCTGCTGGTCGTAGGAACCGGTGTTCGGGAAATTGACATAAAGTATCTTACCCTTGACGGCGTTCATCCTGCCATAGTTGCCGGCTTCCACTGGTAACACGACCATACGGTATTCCAGGCCATCGAGGTCGATGTCGGTAGCCGCTGATTTTGAAGGCTTCTTATCCTCTTCCGGTTTCTTCTTTTTATCGTCCTTCTTCTTATCATCTTTCTTCGCTGCCTCCGGAGCGGCATCTGCCTGTTTGATACCTACAGTGTCATTCCTGGTATAGAGCAACGAGGGCGTATTTTTCTTCAGGCTTATGGCTGCTACATTAGTAGAGTTAGAATAAATGAAGCTATTGTCATGATCGCTGTAGGAGGGCCTGAATGTGCGGTTGGTGAATAAGTACAGGTACTTGCCATTCGGATCAAAAGCAGGTTCGCTGCAGTCGTAATACCCGCTGGTGGCCTGGTGGAGCTTACCGTCACGGGTGTCGTAGAGGAACACTGCATTGTGCCTGTTCTCAAGATTACGGCTATACGTAATCCAGCGGCTGTCTGGCGACCATTTAATACGGAAGCCTTCCATGCCGGGATGACTGAGGGAAACCGCTTTATCGATGCTCGTGGTTTTACCGGAGAATACATCCAGGAGATAGATCTTCTCATTACTATCGATGAAGACTACCTTTTTGCTGTCGGGCGACCAGTAAGGGCGGTAACGGAAGCCAGGGCCATAAGAGGTGATCTTCTTAGCCAGGTGTTCTTTGCCGGTTTCTGCCAGATACAATTCATACTCACCTGACTGATCGCTCCAGTAAACGATATAGCGGCCATCGGGCGACCATGCTGCATATCTTTCAGCGGCGCCGCTGGTGCGCGTAACATCTTTCACGTAGCCATTCTCCGCGGGCACGGAGAATATATCTCCCCTTGCGCTGAGCAGTGCGCGGTTGCCATCAGGGCTAATGGTGGCATACTGCACCAGTGAACCTGTTTTCACTACACGCGGTCTGAGCGCTGCCAGGTCTGTCGTGATCTGCACAGGCACTTCCTTCGACTGCTGCGTGGCGAGTGAGAACAAATATAACTTACCGCTTGCTTCATATACAATATCGGATGGCCCCATTGAAGGGTAATGAATATCATAGTCTTTATAATTCGTAAGCTGTTCGTAGGATTTATTGTCCAGATTATAACGCCAGAGGTTCATCCTCTTCTCCTGACCGCGGTCAGACAGGAAATAGATGTAGTTCTTGTACCACATCGGGAACTCCTGCCCAGGCTCATCTTCAGGGGTGATGATCTCTGATTGTCTGGTATCGAAGTGGAAGATGTTGATATCTGCTTTCCATCCGCCGCGATAACGTTTCCAATTGCGGGAAGCCTGCGAACGTGTAACAAGGGCCATGCTCCTGCCATCGGGGCTGTAGGAGCCGAATTCAGCGATTGCTAACGGGAGTTTCTCTGCCGGGCCGCCATCCTGCGATACGGTATAAAACTGGTTGTAGCGGTCTTTGGTACTCTCTCTGCCGGACGCGAAGAGAATACGTTTTCCATCGGGAGTCCAATCCACTACGGCATCGGGGTAGCCATGCTGTGTGAGACGCAATGGAACGCCGCCATCTACCGGCAACACATATACGTCGACGTTGCCATCATAATTAGCGCTGAACGCCAGCTTCTTTCCATCCGGCGAAAACTTGGGATAACGCTCTGCTCCCGGTGGAGAACTGAGTTTAATGGCGGTTCCTCCTTCTTTGGGAACAACCCATACGTCGTTGGCATAACAAAATGCGATCTGTGTCTGCGACACATCAGGGTACCTGAAAAGTCCGGCGTGTATTTGCGCCGTCGCCGTGGAACCTAACATAGCAGCCATAAGCACCAGGGTACATCTCATACTGTGATTTTTTTGATGGTTTTGATTATCCTGATTGTCGAAGATTTTGGCGAATAGGTAAAATCTATTAGGATAAAAATATACCAAGGAAGATACATTTAATATCTATATCGTCAGATAAAATAATACGAAGCATGGAAAAAAAGGTATGAAACTCCAATTAGTTTATTTGTCTGGTTATCATGCGCAAAATATAAACTTGGATTAAGATAGCAGATTTATTATCTTTAATATATATGAAATCGGGGAGCCTGTACCCTACTAAGTCGAGCGCTATAAAATATCGCAGCAGTGTTTGTTTGATAAGTCACCCGAAACAATAATATTGATACAAGTAAGTTAATTCCGCGGCGTCATTAACCCGCAATTGGCAAAACAAGTCAGCTATTCTTATGCCCTGACGGCAATGTATTTGTATGGCTACCAACGATTGCTAAAAAGCCTGTTGACTCAGATATCCTCAATCCTAAATAAATAAACTATGAAAAAAGAAAATCAGAAAAAACTCCGGTTAGGCAAAATCCAGATTGCGTCACTCCACAATGACGGCCAAGGCCCCCAGGCGATTGCTGACACCTGGACATTTACTTCATGCTGGCCCTTTCATTGCACCCCTGGCCCCGGCAGCAGGTTAGAACATTGCCTTCCAACTGCAAAAAATGCCCATTGACTCCACCTCCTAAATCTAAACAGATAAACTATGAAAAAGGAAAATCAGAAAAAACTCCGGTTAGGTAAAATCCAGATTGCGTCACTTCACAATGACGGCCAGGGTCCCCAGGCGATTGCTGACTCATGGACTTTTGGTTCATGCTGGCCTCTTCATTGCAGTCCTGACGTACTTAGTAAACTTGGTACCTGCATCAAGAATGCTCGTTGATGCAAACAATCCTTAGTCCGATTAAAGTAAAATCAGTTATCATCAGATAGGGGGCTAGGCCCCCTATAATTTTCATGTAGGGAGCTATGCCTGATATAATTACCCCTGATTACGGGCGTCACTGTTGCCCTTCGAGCCAACTTTTAAATTCCGTAACCCTTTCACGGCTAATAATAACATCAGTATCAACATGAGGCGTCAATTGTAAGATTAGTCTGCTGTTGTAATAGGTAGTAATTTTCTTGATGGCATCCAGGTGGATGATGAACTGCCTGTTAATGCGGAAGAACACATTTTTATCGAGCAGCTTCTCAATCTGGTCCAGTGAGTAATCGAGCGGCACACGCTGGCTGCCGGTGGTAGTGGCGATAGTGGCGCCCTTGGTAAACTGAATATAGGCAATGTCCTGCGCTTTCACATATACCAGCTGGTTGTTGATCTTACCGATAAAGCGGGTACTGTTGCGGCGCATAAACTCTTCCGCGATCTTTGCGATATTGATGGCATTGTTGGCAGCAGGCCGGAAGTGTTCATACTTTTTCAGGGCATTCTTCAGCTCTTCCAGGTCGATCGGTTTCATGAGGTAATCTATGCTGTTCACCTTGAAAGCCTGTAGTGCGAAGCCATCGTATGCTGTGGTAAAGATAACGGGCGTCTGTACTTTTACTTTGCTGAAGATCTCGAAGCAGTTGCCGTCAGACAATTGTATATCCATCATCATCAGATCTGCCGGCGGATGCTGTTCCAGCCATTTGATGCCGTCAGCCACGGATTCAATCACACCGGCTATTTCAATACCGGGATCACATTTATGAAGCAGCTGTATCAGCCGCTCCGCGTTATGCATTTCGTCTTCAAAAATTACAATCTTCATGCAATATTTATAACGGGTATCTTTACAATAAACATCTCATCCGCTGTCAGAATTTCAATTTCTTTGTCGCTGATCAGGCTGTATCGGTTGCGGATGTTTTCAAGCCCTATGCCGGAAGATATATCCGGATTGGCTTTCCGGCGGATATGATTAGACACCACCAGGTAGCCGCCTTCACTTTTCACGGTAATCACCAGCGGATCATTGGCGGAAAAGCGGTTATGTTTGATGGCATTTTCTATCAGCAATTGCAAGGTCACGGGTGGTATCATGCCTTTGGATTTCACCTGCTCATCTATACTGGCCAAGAACTGAATACTTTGCTGGTGGCGTATCCTGATCAGGAAAAGGTAAGCGTCCAGAAAGTCCAGTTCTGTTTGTACAGTTACCAGGTTCTCAAATTTTTTATCCAGTATATAGCGATACGTCTTGGCCAGCTGTGTGATATAATCTGCGGAGAGGTCCGGGCTTTTATATACCAGGTTGGTCAGCACGCTTAATGAATTAAAGAAGAAGTGAGGATCTATCTGGTTGCGCAGCGCATCATACTTGGCTTGTATATTTTCGCGCATCAGGCGCTCCGTCTGCACCTGGTATTCCTTCCAGATGGTGTAATAATGTACAATACCGTTAAAGGCAAGAATCAGCAGGTAGAACAGGAAGATACCGAAGTTGAGGTCATAGCTGAACGACAACCAGCTGTCCCACGCTTCATAGCGATGGAATAACACCATATCCATCAATCCATACACGAAGCCGAATGCATATGCAATGAGCAGGCCATAGATCACCAGCGTAGTGCAGAGGATGGCCAGCTTCCGCGATGTCTGTTTGTGTGCGATTCTTTTTTCAATGATCCTGCTAAGGCGCACCGCCCCTTCCCAGGCCAGCAATCCAAATACTACAGCGATAATACTGAACAGTTGTCCCCGGAAATCAAAGGTCCTGAAATTGTGCATGAAAGTATGATCAAAAGATTTGAAGATCATACTGAATGTATAGAGTATCAGTATCCTGGAAAGATACAGGAACAGTTTGCTGGAGAATAGTTTTTCGTTCTGCTGGAAATTCATGTTATCTGCCTGCATAGATCTAAAAATAGCCATTTTCCTCAAACCAGCCCAAAGCAGCGCCTACAGCCTCTTCTATCGGCGTGTAGCGTACCGTCAGTTCCCGCTCCGATTTTTTGCCGGTATAATAGTTATCCAGGCATAACAGGTAGGCCGACGTAAAGTTCAGTTTACCGGAGGTACTCGTAAGCCGGTGGAACATCGATGCCATGATGCCGGCCAGTTTCAGTACAAAAGCCGGAATGCGCACCATGATCTTTGATTCTTTCGATACTTTATTGAGCAGCGTAAAAAATTCACGGTAGCTGAGGTTCTGGCCGGCCAGCAGATAGCAATCTCCTGTCCGTCCTTTTTCAATGGCATTGATGATGCCTGCGCATACATCCTGTATATGTACAAAATTCTTTCCACCGGGAGGATAAAACAGCAGTTTCTTCTTCAGCCCGTAGAGTATCAGTTTTCCTGAGCTGGGAGCCGTATCCCGCGGGCCTATCATGAAGGTGGGATTCACTACTATTGCCGGCAGGTTACGCGCAACCACCTGCTCCAGTATGTATTGCTGCGCCAGATATTTGCTGTTGATATACCCTGAATTGGCGTGAAAGAGCGTGAAACCATTCAGCTCCGTACCTGGATTGCTTTTGGAGCCGGGCCCAATGGTATTGGCCGTACTCACAAATATGAGGCGGCTCACCTTTTGTTCGAGGCATGCATCCGCGATATATTTTGTGGCAAAGAAATTAACCCGCTCATATGCTTCAAAGGTAATGTCCCATTGCGCAGTGATGCAGGCAGCATGTATCACGATACTGCAGCCGCTCACCGCCTCTTTTACATCATCTTCCTTGTCTATCCTGCCGTAAAATATCTCACAGGGAATGTCTTCAATGCCTTTCAGGTTGGCTGATGGCCTCACCATCACTTTTACATCGTACCCCCTTCTGTATAACTCTCTTGTGAGATTAGCGCCCAGGAAGCCGTTGGCGCCTGTAACCAATACCTTATTCATGGTGATTATATAAATTGGATTTCTTTCTTTACCTCCCTTGACACCAGCCGTAATTTGAACGACAGTGGCAGCAGCTGCATCAGTTTATGATTTAACCTGTTCATAAAACCTGGGATAATGACCCGGTATTTTGCCAGGGTGCCGCGCAGTGCGATGCGCGCGATCTCTGTAGTGGGCAGCAAGCCCATTCTGGCTTTCATGCCCTGCCCGATGATCCTGCGGGAAGTATGTGAATTGGTCATAATCGGGCCGGGATAAACAACGCTTACTGAAAGGCCGGTGCCGGAAAGCTCTTCCTGTAGTCCGAGGAAGAAGGATGAAATGAATGCTTTTGATGCAGGATATACCGTTTTATAGGCAATGGGCATGAAAGCCGCCATACTGGCTATGTTCATGATATAGCTCTCTTTGTTCTCCAGCAGGTGCGGGATCAGCAGACGGGTGAGCAATACGGTGCTGCGTACGTTGAGCTGAATGATGCTGTCCAGTTTTTCCAGTGGCGTATCCGTGATGGAAGCGGTACCGCCCACTCCTGCGTTATTAATCAGGAAATTGATGTTGTATTGCGCCATGATACTGGTTAACTGTTGTTTCAGCCGGTCCGTATCGGTGAGGTCGAATTCAAATACCGGAACATCCACGCCGTATTCCTGTTGCAGGTTATCGGCCAGGGAGTGCATATTGCCACCTGGCAACGCTATCAGTATCACGTTCATGCTCATTGCGGCGCAGCGCACGGCGAACTCCTTCCCCAGCCCGGAACTGGCGCCTGTTATCAATGTGTAATTGCGGTTCTGCATCTTTCTTTGCTATTCAATGGTACGGTACAAAATTGCAGCGGCCTGCACACACTGCCATCAAATTTCCAATGAACTGTCGAATAGAACAGCTGGACTGTTGAATATGCCGTTCTCAGTACCGCCACCGGAACTGCTCCATTGCGGCGGACGATATGGCGCCGGGAAGCTCTCCGTGAGCCTGATCTACTTCAAAAACAAAGATGTCTACATCGTATTGTTGTTCCAGGCTGGCGGCCATGGCATGTACATCTGCGCCGGGCTTTACGGCCAGTATAATATTCATGCCCTGGGATGCATACCGGGCAGCCAGTTCCATGTCCGGCTCCGAAACGACCCCTAGTATCAGTATGTATGTAAGCTGCTGCATTGCGATGCGGTTTGTGCGCACGCAAAAATGTAACGGCCATCGCTACCAGTAAGCAATTTTCCGATGATCTGTTGGATAGAAAGGATGGAGTGTTGCTAAAAGCAAAAAGCTGACAGTGTTCCGGTTTCTGCTACATGGAAAGAAGAATTGCCACGTAGTGGCAGACCGCAGCGGCCAGCACGAAGCTGTGCCATACAGCATGCGTGTATTTGTATCTATCCCGCAGGTAAAAGTAGACGCCTGCTGAATAAAGTGCGCCACCAATACATATCATGATCAGTACTGACAATGGCAACTCTGTGAAAAACCGGCGGCCACCGGCCACGAGTATCCACCCCATGAGAAGATAGATAATCGTGGAAACCACATCGAACTTGCCGGTAAACCACGATTTGAATATCACGCCTATCAAAGTCAGCCCCCATAATACCGACAGCAGCGTAATACCGAAGGCATTGTTCATATATACCAGGAGGAAAGGCGTATAAGTACCGGCAATCAGGAAATATATACTGATATGGTCGAAGATGAGAAACAGCTTCTTCACAGACGCTTCCCTCGAAAGATGATATACCGTTGAACTGGCGAAAAGCAGGATAAAACAGAAGCTGTAAATACCCGCGCCTACAATGCCGGGTATGTTACCATGACTGGCAGCGATGCCTGTCAGTACCGGCAATGCGCTGACCCCGAAAAGAATGCCTGCTGCATGTATCAGGCCGTTCACCAGCTCCTGCTGGCGGCTGTAATGCGTTTCCTGCACAATGGTTTCCATGTCCGCTTCTTTATCTTTTGACAAAAATAAATGAAACGTTCCATTGAGGAAGATAGAGTTTGTCTATGCGGATATTAAAGACTATTCAGGAACGGTAAAGTAAGCTCTAAATGGTCTGGCATGACTGAGGAATGGTGTAAATACAGTGGATACAGGGATCAGGCAGGAAGATCTGATCCCTGTATTCAACAGCCATTAACAGGAGATTAACTGAGTGAATACAGCAGTGTTCCGTTATTTTGCCCATTTTATTTATTCTTAACATATACTCTGCAACTATTTCATTAGCTTTAAAAATAACCCATTACGTATAGCCTATACCGTACACCCACTGACCATTTTCTTCAATCATTAATCCCTTAGCAATGAAAAAAATTGTACTGTTGTTACTGGCCATGGCCTTTCTCAATTCCGGTCATGCACAATCCTGCACCACTCCGCTCCGTATTGTAGTACTGGGCTCTTCCACAGCCTGGGGCAACGGTGTACCAAGTCGCGACAGCGCCTGGACGTTCCGGTATGCCCGCTACCTCAAAGCGAATCACCATCCTGCCGATACGGTGATCAATCTCGCCAACGGCGGTTTCACCACGCAACATATCCAGGCCACCGGCACGCCGCCTTACACGGTACTGGGCAATACTTATCAACCGGATGTCAACAAGAATATTACAAGGGCCATTGCACTTGCGCCACATGCAATCATCATCAACATCTCCAACGATGACGAAGGCAGAGGCTTTCCATTATCTGTGCAGGTGGCCAACTATCTTGCATTGAAACAACAGGCCGCACAGGCCAACATTCCGTTGTGGGTAGCCACCACGCAGCCGCGCGATAACCTCGGTACCGCAGGGTCTGCAAGACTGGCGCAGATGCGTGACAGTATTCTCTACTACTTCGGCGACAAAGCCATCGACTTCTGGACAGGGCTGGCCAGCAACAGCAATACAATTGATCCTGCCTACGCCAGCGGCGACGGCTTCCATTTTAATTCAGCCGGGCAACGCATCCTGTTTGAGCGTGTGGTAGCCAAACAACTACCACAAGTACTCTGTGGCACCCAGCCGGTATCTTCTTTTCAGCTGAGCGCCTTCTCCGTGAGCGATGTAAACGGTAAGCTACAGCTACGCTGGCGCACCACTGCGGAAATGAATACGCTGCGCTTTACCTTAAAGAGAAGTGCAGATTCACTGAACTGGAGCCAGTTGACACAGGTGGCCGCAGCAGGAAACAGCACTAGCGTAAACGATTATACGTTTACAGATAACAATGTCGTTCCGCAACAGCAATATTTCTATTACCTGGATATGGAAGGCGCCGATGGCCGTCATTTCTACAGCAATGTAGTGAAAGGGAAAATCACTATAGCACCAGCCACTTGTACTGATCCACTGCGCATTGTAGTGCTGGGCTCCTCTACCGCCTGGGGTAACGGCGTCCCCAGCCGCGACAGCGCCTGGACATTCCGGTATGCACGCTACCTCAAGGCCAACCACAACCCTGCCGATACGGTGATCAATCTCGCCAACGGCGGCTTCACCACGCAACATATCCAGGCCACCGGCACACCGCCTTATACGGTGCTGGGCAATACCTATCAACCAGATGTCAACAAGAATATCACACGGGCCATTGCGCTGGCGCCACATGCTATTATCGTCAATATTTCCAATGATGATGAAGGCAAAGGCTTTCCATTGTCTGTGCAGGTAGCCAATTATCTTGCATTGAAACAGCAGGCCGCACAGGCCAACATCCCGCTGTGGGTGGCTACTACGCAACCGCGCGATAACCTCGGCACTGCGGGGTCTGCAAGACTGGCACAGATGCGTGACAGTATTCTCTATTACTTCGGCGATAAAGCCATCGACTTCTGGACAACACTCGCCGGCAGCAGCAATACAATCAATCCTGTATACGCCAGCGGCGACGGTTTCCATTTTAATTCAGCCGGGCAACGTATCCTGTATGAACGCGTGGTGGCCGCCATGCTGCCGGAACGTATCTGCCAGGCGCCTGATACCATTGCTTTCCGCCTCTCCTCCTTTGCTGCCAGCCCTGCAGCAGGCAAGCTGCAACTCAGCTGGAGTACGCTCCGCGAGAACAATACGGTACGTTTCATCATTGAACGCAGCACAGATACGGCGAACTGGATTACGAAAGGAAATGTATCCGCTACCGGTAATTCCACTACCACACGTTATTACAGCTATACCGACACCTCCGTGATGCCAGGACAATTATACTACTACCGGTTGAAGATGGAAGCCTCCGGCAGCAGGTATTACTACAGCAACATGGTGAGTGCGGTTGCGCCGGATACGGTACCTCATTGCAACAGACCGTTACGGATTGTGGTGCTGGGCTCCTCCACCGCCTGGGGTGACGGCCTTCCGAACCGCGACAGTGGCTGGGTATTCCGGTACGCACGTTATCTCAAAAGAGCGCACAATGCTGCTGATACTGTGATTAATCTCGCTATAGGTGGTTACACCACACAGCATGTCCTCCCGGACGGCACGCCACCGTATACCGTGCTGGGTAATACTTTCAACGTAGATACACAACATAATATCACCAAAGCGCTGTCGCTGAACCCGGATGCCATCATTATCAATATGCCCACCAACGATGAGGCACGTGGCTTCCCACTTGCGAAGCAAACAGCCAATTTCCTGTTGCTGAAGCAACTGGCAGCGCAGGCAAATGTGCCATTATGGGTGTCTACCACACAGCCACGCGGCAACCTTGGGTACGATGCTGCCAACAGGCTTCGACAGATGAGAGATACGATCTTCCAATACTTCGGTAGCCATGCTATTGATTTTTATAACGGTCTGGCTACTGCAGACGGATTCATTGATCCCGCCTATAACAGCGGCGACAATGTGCACTTCAATGCTGCCGGCCAGCGCATTCTTTTTGAGAGAGTGGCGGCTAAAGCCATCCCCGACTCGTTGTGCACGATAGTGGCGGCCAATGTACCCAAAACCGCCACAGCCTTCCATATGACAACTCCATTCTCCACTCCGGCCGGCAATAGCTCGCTATATCCCAACCCTGCTACAGCTTATGTAATAGTGCCTGGGACCAACGGCAAAGTGTATACGCTGGAAGCCTACACGCTGCAGGGCATACTGGTGCGCAGGGAACGGATAACCGGCAACACACGCCTGGATATAAGCGGATGGCAGCCCGGTGTGTATATTATTGTGATTGATAACAAACAACGGTTCAAACTGGTGAAGATGTGATCATTCAATATCTTTCAACACAGAAAACGGAAGGAGCCACCACTCCTTCCGTTTCTATTTTAATCAGGATACCAAACGTGTCACACTGCACGCGCTGCCGCTACTACCTCAAACAGGTTGGTGACGCCCCAGTGCTCCACATACCGGCCATTTCGCAGCCTGATCATATCCATTACCTTGATTGTCACTTTTTCGTGACTGGGCGGTATGCCGTCGAACTCGCCACTGTGTATAGCCTCAAATGATTTATAGGTTACCACCAGGTCATTTTCTTCCACCTGCTGGTGAATGATCACTTTAATATCAGTGAATGCCTTGCGGAACAGGTGAAAGAGAAAATATACCATGCTGTCCGGCCCGCTGGGAGCGCCGGCCGGCGCACTGTGATTGATGCAGTCCGGGGCTACCAGTTCATGAAAGGTCGCCAGGTTCCCCTGTTCTACTACCTCCCTGTTGAAACGTATAACAGTAGCTTTGTTTGGTGTGATTGTAGTTGTCATAGATACCAGTTTTGATCCGGGTGTAAAATTAGCCGGAAGCACGCCTCGTACTGTAAGGCGATGCGTTCAAAAACTAGTGCTGAACGTTCAGGACGGCGGGCTGAAAATCTTTGGGGGTTACGCCATAGGTTTGCCGGAACGCCTTGGAGAAGCTGGAATGGTTCTCATAACCAAGCTTGTGGTAGATCTCACCGGGTTTTTCTTTATGATGCAACAACTCCCTGGCAATCTCCATACGCCGGTGAAGTATCCATTTATTGGGCGTGGTGCCGTATAGACGTGCAAAGCGCCGTTTGAAAGTAGAGATGCTGGTGTTGCAGAGAAAAGCCATATCAGCGATGCCGATGTTACTGGTAATGTTACCTTCGATAGTTCTGCGGATGTCCAGGTCTTCCGCGTCTGCTTTATTACCAGCCTGAAATGACAATAGTTCCTGCGGATACTGTTCCAGCAGGTGCAACATCAGCTCTTCAAACTTGAGCTGCCTCATAGCGCCAGACAACCCTTTTCCGTTGGTGATAAGCAGCTCCAGTGAGGTAATATAATTGCGGATAAACGCGTCTTTCCTGAAAGAAAGATATAGTTTACCGGCAACAGGCATCTGTTCATTCATCTCCCCGATCCTGTCGCGGTACTTGAGCAGAAATTCAGCCAGCACGGCACTGTCGAAGAAAATCAGGATACTCCTGTATTCCTCCCCTCTCACCAGATCCATTGAGACCAGGCAGTTTCCTGAAGATAACAGGTGTAAAGAGTTGCTGTCTACCTCCACCTTGCTATTGGCAAATTGCATGGTCTTGCTGCCACTAATCACCAGGCTCACTGCGTTCATGTGCAGTACGCTTTTCCCTCTGAAAGATCCAGGCGCAGCAACATAATCATGAATGATAATGTTGTCGTCCGGTGTTCCTTCTCCTTCGAATATCACCTGTGGCAGGTGGTAAATCATAACTGTGATTTATTTGATTTATATGATTGTTCTGATGAGCGAAGATAACAATGTTAAGAAAAATATTCCTGTCAGCAATAATAATCTTCGCTCATCAGAACAATCATATAAATCATATAAATCACAGTCCGGACGATATCCGTTCATCATCATCGAAGATCCCTTAACAATTATCACCTTACTGTTACGCACAGCTTGCTATGAGGATCAAAGTGTATAGCGCATCCTTATTTTATACAGGCAAGAAAGCAGGTATCTCCGGCATGAATATCAAACTCACTAATTTTTTTATCATCATCCAGCCTTTTCTTTTTATAGACTACTCTACCACCATTACATTGAATATTAGCCTGGGCTTCTGCTTTTGTTTTTAATTCTCCTACAGTATTATCGCCTGCTGTTTCTACCTGAATAAACCGCAATATTCTGTTTTCATGATAACCTACACTGATTGTGAATTTCTCTGCGGTATCCGGCCTTAAAGCGGTATGCCGGTACGAAGAATCTCCGGATGCTTTTGTATTGATAATACTGCCAGCTATTATTGTAGAGCAAATAACAATAGCCATCATAATGGTTGAGGTTTTCATATAAGATAGTTTTTGAGGTGAAAAAGATTTTATTTTTTCAACATTGTATATTACAACCGACTCCTTCGGTTTGTTTAACTCTCTCACGGATAAATGCAATATAGGAAAATATCATCTCATCAACTCACCACGACTATCAATGATACCCCTTAACAATTACCATCGTACAGTTACGCACAGCCTGCTGCCTGATGGCTTTGAGCGGCTGGTATGCAGGATCATTATAGCATTGCAGGGCCGCGTCTTCAGACGGAAACCTTACAATAGCATTCATCATACGGGGCGTACCTTCCACGGCAATCCCTTCCAGGTCAGAGGCCACTACTTCTGCACCATACTTTTGCAGCAGCTCCATCACCTTGGGCGGATAATTGCTGAACAGTTCCATGTCCACCACATCATAACTGTTGATATAATATACTTCCATAGTCCCGTTGTTTTTTAATAAGTGTATTCTGGTGGCGTGATGCCTTTACAACGCAGATATACCGTTGCCTGTCCGCGATGATGGGTGATGTGATCAAGGGTGGCATAAAAACCAATGACGGCTTTTTCATCCGGAGCGGTTTTTTGAAGCGTAGCCTCCAGCAGATCAAAACCTGCTGACAGATAGTCTTGCGTAGCTTTGGGCGTACGGGTTATGGTGGATGGATTCCAGTCTGCGGTCAGTTGCAGGATATAGTTTTCGTGCCACCACCGGATGCCGTAGCCGATGTGATGCATGAGTTCATTGAAGGTCCATACTTCACTGGCTGGTTTGAAATGATAGTCTGCAGCGGGCATGGCGCCAGCAACATGCAGTGTGTACTTGCGGGCATTTTCCAGGGTGGATAATAATTGCTTTTTCATAAATTTTATTTGATAAAGCAAAGCTACATTGCCCTTGGGGAAAGGATTTAAGATATATTGCTGTTTTTAGCGGCGGATGTGTGAAGGTGGTTTTCCGTATTGTTTTTTGTAAGCCGCGGAGAAATGTTCGAGGCTGTTGAAGCCTGCGTCAAATGCAATATCCGTAACAGAACGTCCCGTATGCAGCAACTGCATGGACGCCTGTTTCAGCCGTACCTGCACGAGGTAGTTATAGGGGCTGATACCGGTGATCTGTCTGAAAAGCCGGTTGAAATGAAATGGGCTCAGGTACCCGATGTCAGCCAGTTGAGGCAGGGAAATATCATCAGAGAGGTTGTCATTGATGTAGTCTTTCACCTGCACAATCATAGGCAGGTAATTCCTTTTCTGCTTCATGCTGAGCATGGCCATCTGCTGTCTGTCTCCTCTGGATAGCACCAGCGCAAAGAGGTCCATCATCAGCTGCTCTGCCCACAGTCTTGGGAAATGCGGCTTTTGCAGGAGGCGGAATATCCGGTGATGCAGATATTCCATTTCAGGCGTAGCCTTCACGAGTGTTGAATGAATATCAGGATTCTTCAGGAACCAATTGAGCGCAGTGGCCTGCTCTTCCAGCCGGGCAATGCTTTCCGCAGGAAAGGAGAAGATGGTGCATTGATCAGGCATATCATGTACATGCCCGACGCGGTGTTCAAAGCCCGGCTTACAAACGAGGAACATGCCGTTATAGGCGTCCAGGTCATTGCGGAATACTTTGAATACAAAGTTGCCCTGGCGGATAAATGCAATGGAGAATTTCTCCTGGTGTTCTGTGGCCGATACGGTACAGTCCTGGCACTGGCACAGGAAATTGTGCACCGAACATATCGCAGAGTCATATATAGTTTCAACGGTAGCGTCCATCTGTTCCGGTCTGTTGAATGATGCAGAAAATACTGTCTCCTGCAAAGGTAAATGCTATTCCATTATTCTCTGTAAAATCATTCTCCGACTTCCTCACACCAGACTGGTGGTCTGATCAACAACAAACTCCCCGTTATCTTTCCGGACTCCCCGGAAAGGTGGTGCAGAAAACGAACGCAGGAGCAGCGGGCGATATCGGGTATTGACAATACAACGGAACAGTATTATGTGGCTGGAATAAATGGTGAAGTGGTTGGTTGCGGTGGTTACTACCTCCATCAGGATACATATACAGCAGGTATGACCTGGGGACTTGTACACAGAGATTTTCAGGGAAGAGGTATTGGCAAACAGTTACTGCTGTACAGGATCAGTATGATCAGGAAGATAAGCCCGCATTGTACCATAAAGCTGGACACCAGCCAGCATTCAGCGCCTTTCTTCGGGAAACGGGGATTTGCTGTCACCCACATCACGCCTGACTTCTATGGTCCCGGACTGGATCGCTATGATATGGCGCTAAAGGCATAGGGACCGTTTTATTTATTTATTTTTTTATTTAGATATTTAGTCATTTGTGCAGACGTTTGCGGTATCGATAACTAAATATCTAAATAAAAAGATAAATAAATAAAAAGATCCCTGGTTAAAAAATACTTTGAGCTTGCTAAAGGTTTCTGGTATTACAGGATATGATATATAAAAAGGATTTTGTTCAGAAAGTTGAAAAGAAATGCGGCTTTCGGCTACAATAGTTACTTCCGGTCACTGGTCATTGAGATGTTGCTTTTCCGCGTATCTGAAAATAAGTAAATCCCTTAATACCAGCAAAATACAGCACTCCTCTTTTTTCGTTTAACCTTAGCCGTTAGTTCTACAATCCTTATCTGCGGCGGAAACGCAGTATTAAACTATTTTCCCCGGGCAGCGAGGGAAATATTCATATTCTTATCTAGCTATAATAATACTGTCTGATAGAGCGGACGCAGCATTAAAAACAAGATAAAAATCATCCTTTTCCGTGATTGATTATCTATGATGCACCAAGTATCTTAGATACATCCATTAACCTTTAATCAGAAATGTTATGAAAAAGAAAGTAGCTTCTAAATTGAAACTTGCCAAGATCAAAGTTTCCAATCTGAACCAAACTGCAACAAGCGGAGACAACAACCGTACGTTGCCTATCACGAAATATGCGACCTGCTCAGCAACAGAGTGGGTTTGCTAAGGCAGCTCAGTCACGTGTTAGCATTTTAGTTTAGTATATGTGCCCCGCAGACTATACCGTCTGCGGGGCATTTTTATTTCTCTCTAAAAATGTTTTGTAGTTTTCATTATTATCGGACTTCAAAAACTATTTATGCGTGCCTGTTTTCTGTTCCTGTTGCTGACTTTTGGTCAGATTGTATGTGGCCAACCTACCCGCCCCGGGGATTATGGGTTGAAGGCCTATACCATACATGATAAAGAACTTGGTGATATTCACTTCTATATAACGGTATCGGGCATTGATAAAACTAAGCCGGTGCTCCTTTCTCTTGATGGCTCAGGGCATATCCCCCTGGCCACTTATGCGAAGCTGAAAAAAAGTGTCTTTATAGCCAATTCATTTGATAATGATGTGCTTGAATTAAGGGATAAATTTCATGTAGTGATGATCAGTAAACCTGGTATCCCCTTCTGCGATACGGTGAGGATAGAACGCGATAGTGCCAGCGTATCTGATGCTATTTCCCTGCTGCCTGTTCCCCGTGAATATAAAGAGCGTAGCGGCCTGCAGTGGCGCGCGGCGGCAGCTTCCCGTGTAATTGATTATGTCTGTGCACACCTACCTGTTGACAGGTCCAGGATCATTGCATACGGTTATTCAGAAGGGGCGCAGGTGGCGCCCCGACTGGCTGTTATCAATAAAAAGATTACACACTGTGCCAGCATTGCAGGCTCCGGGCTTAACCAGCTTTACGACTGGATCACGGCTGTCAGGATCAGAGCTGCACAGGGACTTATCTCTCAGCCGGATGCACAGCATGAGGTTGATTCCCTGTTTGCCGTATTTTCCAGGATCTATGCGGCGCCCAATGATACGGAACATGAATGGGAAGACAATACCTATCAGCGGTGGGCCAGCTTCTGTACTGACATTCCACTGAGCAACCTGGTACAGTTGAATATTCCCATCTTCATGGCAGCTGGCACCAGGGACGACAATTCCCCCATCTACAGCCAGGAGTATGTAAGGCTGGAGTTTCTGCGACTGGGGAAAAAGAACCTTACTTTTAAGACTTACCCCACGGATCATTTTTTTAACGAGATAGTAAAAAAGGACGGAACAGAAACGGTCATTTCCCACAAACAGGAAATGATGCAGGATCTCCTGAAGTGGCTTGAAAAGACCCAATGAGGAGCATCATATCGGGCAGATCAGCACTATACTGCCAGCTGCTATATCCGCTGCGGTGACTACGTGCGGCAGGCTCGTTACAGTGTTGAGCTTCATATACAACTGTGTGGTAAAAACCAGTGACTGGCCTTCGGTTACATCGACAGTAGCAGTACTGGAAGGACAACTGACCGGTGCAGCAAAGACGCCGTCAGCCTTTACATAGGGCCCAAAGATTGGCAATGCACAGATGCTGAGGTTGAATCCGGTGTGCTGAAAATAGGCATGTACCACTACAGTTGCACGGATGACCTTTGAAGAACGGGCTACGCTTGCAGGGGCACTGCTTAATAGTAAAGCAGCTACGATCATTAACATCAATGTTTTCATTTTAATGGATTTTGAGGTTATAAAAATCACCAGGAGGGTGCTGGTATTACATGTACAATCTTCCAATGTAAAGATACAGCAACCTCCTGGTTATTATTTGCAGACCTGGGCGGAACCGGGTTGTAATTTCCGTATAAGATCATTGTAAGCAAACACAGGGTTAGACAACCAGCAGTGCGCTTTTAATACCTGTGAGAACCGAATGACAAGCGAAGGAAAAGCCTATGAAAGCGCTGCCAAAGGCGTATACCCGGCGAATTCCGGTAGTCACGGATTTCTAACGACGTCGCGTTTCACCCTTTAAGGCAGTCTTTTACATTTGACGGCAGTCTGATTTTAGGGTGTTACCTGCATTTATACGGCCTGTTCCATTACCTGTGCCGCCTTCTTCTCCTGCCTGAACACAACAAAGCTGATTACTGCCAGGACGATGATACCGGTTCCCCCATACAGCATGACCAACCCGAAACCATGTACCAGGGCATCGTGTACAACTTTCCCGGAAGGATCGGCAGCGGCGAGTTCCGGGAATTCATTTCCTGCGGTATTTACGCTGCCGGAGGCGATCTTTTCTGCCAACTGGTGCAAAGGGCCGTGTGTATCTGGTAGTGCACGCTTCAGGTAGTACAATATGCCTTCTATGAGAATGAATCCCATCAACGCGATGTTTACCGCCAGCGCGATCATTCTGGCGCTCATATCGATACCGGAAGCCATGCCGGCGCGATCGGACGATACGGCGCCTGTAGTGGTGTTGGTAACCGGCGTATTGATAATCCCCAGGCCGGCGCCGGCTATCAGCAGACCAGGCAGCATGGTTTGCCAGCCGGGACGTGCCGCTGCGCTGCCGGTCTTCATCAACAAGAAACCGATGCCAATGGCCAGCATTCCCCAGGGGATAACGACTCCGGGGTTGTAACGCATGGCAAGCCGCTCTCCTACCGGCGGAAATACAAGTGTCGGTAGTGTATAGGCCAGCAAGGCCATACCGGCAGTAACGGCATCATATCCCAGTCCGCTTTGAAAATAGATGGGCAGGTAGATCATGAATGGCCAGAAGCTGAAGTTCATACCCATTGAGCCAAGCAATGCCCCTGAAAAGCGACTGATCCGGAACACAGAGAAATCGAACATGGGATGCTTCACTCTTTTTTCAGCGATCAGGAAGATGATAAAGCTCAATGCAGCCAATGTGATGACGCCAATGCCTGCTGCGCTGGAGAAGCCGATCTCAGGACCCTGTGTGATATAGTAAGACAATCCCAATACGGTGGCGGACAGCGTGATGATGCCGATGATGTCCACTTTTTCTGCGTGAGGATCAGCGGATTCCCGGATGCTGCCGGATACCAGCAGCAGTGTTACAATGGTGATCACTACGTGCACCAGGAACACCCATTGCCAGCTGGACACCGCTACTATCAATCCTCCGATGATTGGCCCGAAGCCGAGCCCTATGCCGAAAACAACGCCCCATATGCTGAAGGCTCTGCTGCGTTCCCGGCCATCGCGGAACTGGTGTGAGAGGATAGCTATCTGGCAGATCAGCATAGCCCCGCCGCCGGCGCCCTGCAACAACCTGCCTATCACGAGGATGCCTACACGTTGTGCCAGTCCGCATATCAGCGACGTGATGCCAAATAATACAAGGCTAATGACAAAGACGCGCTTTCTTCCATAGCGGTCTGCCAGTGCGCCGATAGCCATCAGCACGGTGGTACACGCAATGGTATAGGCGTTCATGATCCATTGCATATCCCGGAAGTTGCCATGCAGCACCTTTTCGAGTGTTGGAAGTATTACCGGCACACTGGAAATCTCCAGGCCAAACATCAGCGCCGCCAGGCAGATCGCTGCCAGCGCTATGGTATTTTTGCTAAATCCAGATCCTGTTTTCATATACTTTTGTTATCGCTTTTCTTCATTTCAGCGGCAACAAAATTATAGCAGGGTATGGTCTGACTTCCGGTACAATTCAATGATAAAAAAGTAATTTTATGATATGCAAAAGATCAATATACACCAACCCGTAGAAGTGATCTATGAAAAGGTGAATGAGTGCCCGCTCAGCAGAAAGGAACTGACGTTTTTCCAGATCGTGTATATTATTTCAGGAACAGGCTCCGTGGAGATCAACGGTAACCGGCTGGCCTACGGGCCGGAAAACCTGCTGCTCTTTACGCCCGGCGATCATCAATATATGGATATTGGTACTACGTCAGAAATCCTGCTCATCCGGTTTAACTGCAAATACATCAGCGAGCACCGATGGAAAACCATAGCGCAGCTGGAAACACTACTGGAACATGCTTCGCACGTATCTGGCTGCATTATGCGGAACCGGGAAGACAGTGTGCTGGTGCGCTCGATTGTATCCTCGATATTGCATGGTATACGGCAGCCGGGGTTGTATCATGAAGACCTGACCATGCACTTCATTAATGCACTGATAGTAGTTGCCGCCCGGAACATTTCCGGCATGAAACCCACCGGTTTGAAAGTCAATGCCGACAAGCGTATGCTGGAGATCATCAACTATATACAATCCAACATTCATTGTCCGCATAAGCTAAAAGCATCAGCTATCGGCGAAGCCTTCGGCATATCGGAAACCTATCTCGGCAGCTATTTCAAAAACCAGTGCGGGGAAACGATACAACATTTTATTGCTGTCTGCCGTATCCGGCTGATAGAATACCGTCTGAAATACAGCGATATGCGGATCAATGAAATTGCGCTTGAATTCGGGTTTACTGATGAAAGCCACCTGAACAAATTCTTCAAGAAACACCGGCAGCAAAGCCTTACCGGATACAGGAAAGCAGAAACCGTCTACATTGCATGAAACAACTGACTATCGTGGAATGCCCGTTCAACCTGGGGCTAAAGGAACTTACACCCGGCGTTGCGCCAGGTGTTGACAAGCTGCCTGCATGGTTGCGGCAACATGGCCTTTATGATCGTTTAGGCGTTACCGATATACATACACTGGCGGCGCCGTCTTATGCGATGGATCTTGATCCGGCGTCTGGTATCCGCAATGCAGATGCTATTGCGGCCTATGCGATGGAACAAGCTATCCTGCTGCGACAATTGATGAAGGCAGGGACATTTCCGCTGGTCATTGGCGGCGATTGCAGTATTCTTATCGGCAATATGCTGGGGTTAAAGCAGGAAGGCCGTTACGGTCTCTTCTTCCTCGACGGGCATACGGATTATATGCCTGCTACACTCTCTTCCACACACGCGGCAGCCGGTATGGACCTGGCCCTGGTAACAGGTTACGGACATGCCAAGCTGACCAATATCCAACAGTGTACACCGTATGTGCAGGAAGCGCATACCTGGGCTGTTGGCAACCGCTGGCAGGAACCGGCTTATGTGGCAGAAATATACCGTTCATCAATACATTACCTGGATCTTCCCGCCCTCCGCAAACAGGGTATGGAAAGTTGTGCCGCCGCTTTCCTGGAGATGATTGCCCATCAGCCTCTCGATGGCTTCTGGATACATGTGGATGTGGACGTGCTGCACAACGATATTATGCCGGCGGTAGACTCCCCGCAGGATGACGGTCTTTCCTATGCAGAACTGGAAGCGCTGCTGATCCCGCTGTTGCGGCATCCTCAAGCAGCGGGTATAGAGGTCACTATACTGGACCCTGACCGCGATCCAATGGGGAAGTATACACGCCCTTTTGTTGACAGCCTTGTGAGGGTACTTGTTCACTAGGTAACGGAAGTTTTCTCGCAGAGGCGCAAAGAGTGCAAAGAAGCAAAGGATATTGTTAAGCTGGCAAAGCTGTTTGATAGTCCGTAAATATTGCCGGGTACTATTAAATAGTCTTAATAAACTTAAAAATATACTTTGCTTCTTTGCACTCTTTGCGCCTCTGCGAGAAAACCCAAATCAACTCATGCGTCTGCGGGAAAAATCTCATCTGCTCTCTTCGGTTTGCAACTGCAGTGCTTTATAGCTGCTGATGGCCAGCTGCGGCTGAAGGGGGAGCATGAAAGTAGCCTGCGCTCCGTTATTAAGGTATGACTGATCATTGGATACCAGCAGCAGTCTGTCGCCTACCACTCCCAGCCATGTAAGCGGCGGTGTGGTATAGATAATGGCAACCTGATGCTGCTGCCGGTCCTCAATATCAGATTCTATGATCTCAAAGTGATGTGTATCAAAAGGCAGTGCAGTAACTCCAAGACTATCCTTTACGCCGGGAATGCGGCCTCCGAGCTCCTGAACATACAGCCCGACGGCAAATCCTACTTTGTAATGCAGGGAGTTGGATTTTGGCTTGTGGGTTTTCAGTTCGCTGAAGGTTCTGTATAGTTTTTCCTGGTTATATGCCTGCGCCTGCATAATGAATTCGATGTAGGAATCCTCAAAGACCCGGCTTTCAAAGTCTCCTGTACTGGAGGCGTTGATCACCTGTCTGAAGGTTAACGTGATCTGTGCTGGCTGCATAGTGGTAACAAAAGCCGGCTTCGTTTAGTCGTCGCCGTGTGATAGGTTGCTGATTATATAGAAAGTACAGTTAAGGGTTGCTATCAGATTTTGATAACATGCGAAAGATTGTATACGCCGCCGGAGTTTGTAACGGTGGCCAGTTCGGTAGCCAGAGAATCACTGATGATGCTGTCCAGGTAGTTGGTAGTTGGGTTCTGACCGTGGGCTATGTACTGTGATGTGTTATACACCGCCGCGTTGATAGCGTCGGGGAATGCAATCTGGGTGGTAAGGTACAGCGTAGTGCCGATGAAGATCTGTGCATGCAGATGCGTACAACGGCCAGGATACCACCCTGGATAGATAGAGGCAAAATGTACCTTTCCTACGCTGTTAGTGTATTGTAGTCCCCTGCCAAATAAACGGCCCTGGTTATTCTGAACGCCCAGATAGCCATCATTAACATAGCCTGAATAGTAACCGTCTTTATCGCAGTGCCAGATGTCCACGCGGGCATTGGTAACCGGTGCACAGCCTCTGTACACGCTTTGCACGGTAATGTCAATGTTCAGCGGAATACCAGGTTTATTGTCCGCGATATTAACACGGTTGATAGCAGAGCCACGGCTGCCGTACAAAGGATAAGGTCCTGCCATATCCGGGTCTGTCGGTATACAGGCGGCTTCTGTTTTGGCAGTACCACCGGCCAGCAGTGCATCAGTTTCCTTACTGTCTTTTTTACAAGCTTCCAGCAGCACGGGTGCTGAGATGGCTGTCATAGCCAATGACCTGAGAAAATTTTTTCTTTCCATAAGATTTGCGGTTGTTTGTCTTAAAGTTCTGCCACACGTCACTTTTTATCAAGTGAGTATCGGTAAAGCCCTAAGATGTGCCGATCAGAGGATATTGATCTTTCCGCTCCACTCACGGATAAAGTCGGCGTAGGTATCGCTCACCGGCAACATGGCCCCGGAAGACAGCACCACTCTGCGATGCGCGATGGTACAGATGCAGCGTACTGCTACAATATAACTGCGGTGTATTCTTCTGAAGCGGTCCTGCGGTAGTTTTTCCAGCACCTTCTTCAGGGGCATCAATGTCAGTACAGGTCTGGTGTTACTGAGGTGTATGCGGATATAGTCTTCCAGGCTTTCTATGTATTCAATATCATTCAGCATGATCCTCACCTGTTTATATTCTGCATAGACAAAAAACGATGCTGGCTCCGGCGTCTTATCAGCGATGTGCTTGTTGTGATACTGCCGGAGTGTTTTTTGCATGGTGCGGGCGAAGCGTTCCTGGCTGATGGGCTTCAGCAGGTAATCCAGGGCGTCCAGTTCAAAGCCTTCGTAGGCAAAGCGTTTGTAGGCAGTGGTAAAGATGATCATTGGTTTTTCGGGCAATGATCTCACCAGATCAATACCGGTAATATCAGGCATGCTGATGTCGATGAACAACAGATCTACTTGCCGGTGCCGCAGGAACTCTGCGCCGGACAATGCATCGTCGAAGGTTTGCAGTAACTGTAATGCGGGGAACTGCGCGCTGTAGTTTTTTATCAGCTCTAGCGCGAGGGGTTCGTCATCGATAGCTATGGCTTTGATTTTCATACGGGTGTTTTGGTTGAAACAGGCAAGCTGCGGGTTAATCTGTAAATAACGTGAGCCTTACGGTGTACAAGTTGTTATCGTCTGTGATGTCAAGTTTATGTTGTTGAGGATACAGCAGTTCCAGCCGCTGCCGGGTATTGGGAATGCCTAC
Source organism: Chitinophaga sp. (assembly GCF_035538455.1). GTDB lineage: Bacteria > Bacteroidota > Bacteroidia > Chitinophagales > Chitinophagaceae > Chitinophaga. The sequence goes on along the minus strand of NZ_DATLKJ010000079.1, from coordinate 10,180 downwards.
ACCGCTGCCTTGTCTTGCAGCCCGCTGCGGATATATGCGATTGCTGCAATAGAAGGTAATACAATGCGGCAGGGCATGCAACCGGATAATAATGGGCGCCGGGCAATGTTTGCTGATGCCGTATTTGAATACATTCTCCACGAAAGTCATCAATATAAGCGGGCCTATCTTCCGCTGGTTTAGTTCTCCGCAGACGTGGTACTCCACCTGTCCTGGTATCAGCCGCAGCTGTTGCAGGGCGATATAGTCACGGATGCATTCCACTTCCTGTTGCAGCGATACATAGTTGGCGCTTACTTCATCCGTAATATAACGCATAATGTTGGACAGTTTCATGATACTGTCTGCCGTATTATTATTCTTTGTAAGCGCCAGCGTATAGATGTTGTTCAACGTGTTGAAAAGAAAATGCGGATGCACCTGCGCTTTGAGGAAGGACAGCTCTGCACGTATCTTCTCTCCTTCTGCCTTGATGGCGCGCCGTTCTGTCTCCTGCCAGCGGCGGGTAGTGGTAATGGCAGTGCCCAGCGCCATTATCATAAAAAAAATGAACAGGCTTGTAATATCTATCAGTGGCGGTTCATACACCCATGCCATCGTGAGGGCGGAAGCCGGCGGCGTAGCCCACTTCTGTTGTAACAACCTGTCGAACGGTTGTAACATAAAGATACATCCACACAACAGCGCAGCTGCGGCACAATAACAGATATACCTGCGGGGCAGGAAGAAACACGGGATGAGGACATACCGGTTGATATAAAACAGGCAGATATAACATCCACAGAACAGCCAGTAACTGTAATGCGTGGCCGGAGAAACCAGCGCAGTGTAACCATTACCGTTAGCCATGAACAGCAGCGGGAAGATCATAAAGAGAATCCAGCCGACGATGTGGATACTGATATGGGGGGCTTTCCGGGATGGCATATGCAAATTAATGGCTGACAGCAACGTATTTTTCATATGTACCGATGAAACGGGTAAATGTACCGACCTGGCAAATGTAGCATGATTAACTGCTACCTGATCTTCATATATTTGAGAAGTTTTGTCCCCCTCCGGTATTACCGGTCGTCATCAGGATAGATCAACTATTTAATGTCATGAAAGAGTTTGTATTAATTTTCAGAAACAAAGACGGGAAGCATGATGATCCCACGCCGGACATGCTACAGGAACGAATGAACTGGCTGGCTGGTATAGCTGCCAGGAACAGGTTGGCCAATGCAGGTAATAGTTTGTCGGCCGACAGCGCTAAAACGGTGAGACCGGACAATATTGTTACTGACGGTCCTTTTACAGAGATCAAGGAATTCATTAACGGCTATGTAATCGTTCTGGCGATGGATATTGACGAAGCGGTGGAAATGGCGAAAGCCAACCCCTTGCTGAAAGCAGGCGGTACGGTGGAAGTCAGGGAAGTGATTGTGAGAAAAAAACAGTAGGCCAATGACTGCAAAGCCCGCCTCTCCTCATGAGTTGCTGCCACATCTTTTCAGACTGGAATATGCCAGGATGACCGCGGTGTTGTGCCGCCAGTTTGGGCTGAAGCACATTGAAACGGCAGAGGATATTGTCAGTGAAACGTTCCTGAAAGCCACGGAAACATGGCCAGTGAATGGTATCCCTGATAATCCTGCGGCGTGGCTTTATACCGTGGCCAGCAACAAAACCAAAGATTACCTGAAGCGGCTGACGATCTTTGAATCAAAAGTCAGGGGCGTGGTGGAGAAGGAAGAGACACAGCCTGCAGAAATGTTTGAATTCAACAACCGGGTGATTGCGGATAGTCAGTTGGCCATGATCTTTGCCGTGTGCAACCCGGCTAATTCCCCGGAAGCACAGATCTGCCTGGCGTTGCAGATCCTCTGCAGTTTCAGTATAGAAGAAATTGCTGATGCTTTTCTGTCTAAAAAAGAGACCATCAAAAAGCGATTGCTCAGGGCGAGGGCAAATCTCCGCGAAGATAATTTCCAGATCAGGGTACTGGAGGAGAGCGCCATACAATTCAGGCTGGATACTGTTTTGCGGACACTCTACCTGTTATTTAATGAAGGCTATTTCTCCAAATCAGGCAATCACCTGATCCGGAAAGACCTTTGCTCTGAAGCCATGCGGCTGGCATTGTTGCTTACGGAGCATCCGCTCACCAACACTACGGAGGCCAATGCATTGCTGGCGCTTATGTGCTACCAGGGCTCCCGCCTGGATGCCCGCGAAGACCAGGAAGGGCAAACCATTCTCTTCGAACAACAGGACAAAAGCCGCTGGAGCCAGGAGCTGATTACCCGCGGTAATTATTACCTTGTAAATGCATGCACCGGCCAGGCCGCCTCCAAATACCACCTCGAAGCCGGTATCGCCTACTGGCATACGACTCCCACAGATGAGGGCAAATGGCAGCATATCCTGCAACTCTACAATGAGCTTATCCTGGTTGAATATTCACCCGCTACAGCGCTCAACAGAACCTTTGCCTACGCCAGGGTATATGGTTATGAGCAGGGCATAAAAGAAGCAGAACAACTACAACTGGAAGCGCTCAGCGATTACCATGCGCTGATGGGTTACCTGTATGCAACAGTGGATACGGGTAAAGCCATTCTGCATTACGACAAGGCGGTGAGCCTTACCAAATCCGTGTCGGAGAAGAAGACACTGCAACGGGAGGTAACACGGCTGCGTGAACAAACGCAATAGCTGTTTAGCCATCCGCGTTACACCACTGCCACATTCATCATTTTCTGTTATCTTAGTACGGAATTTAATCGCATGCCTAAGGAAACCTCCGGCTATATTCCTGCCGGTATTCAACTCAGCAAAACATCCACCGTTCCGCTATACATGCAGCTCTACCAACAGTTCAGGGAGATGATCACCCGCGGGCAGCTGCAACCGGGCGACCGTGTACCATCCAGCAGAAGCCTGGCAACAGAACTGGGCGTATCGCGTATCATTGTGAGTCAGTGCTTTGAGGCTCTGATCATAGAAGGTTACTTTGAGAGCAGAACCGGCGCCGGTACTTTCATTGCCGCGGTACTGCCTGAACAGTTATTACAGGTACAACCGGCGGCGCCTCCTGTTAAAGGTTTACCTGCATACGGTGAAACACTTTACGGTAGCCGTATTGAAGAAAATCCTTTCCAGATCGGCCTGCCTTCCCTCGATAAATTTCCCTATCATACGTGGTATAAAGTGGCGGGTAATATCCTAAAAACACTGAAGCATTATCACCTGGGTTATGAGGACACATTTGGCTACGGAGCACTGCGCACAGCGATCGCCGCTTACCTGCGCGTAGCGAGAGGTGTTAACTGTGAGGCGGAGCAGATCGTAGTAGTTACTGGTTCTCAGCAAAGCCTGAACCTTGTGTTGCTGGCGTTGTTGCAACCAGGCAGTAAAGTATGGATGGAAGATCCGGGCTATCATGGCGCAAGGCTTGCGCTGCAGCATGCGCAAATGAATATCTGCCCTGTGCCGGTGCAGTCAGATGGCATGGACATAGACTATGCCCTGCAACACTTCCCGGATGCCAGGCTGGCTTATGTAACACCTACCCATCAGTTTCCGCTGGGTTATTGTCTTTCGGATCACAAACGGCAACAGTTGCTGGCATGGGCCGCCGCAGGTGACAACTGGATACTGGAAGACGATTACGACAGTGAATACCGTTATGAAGGCAGGCCCACGCCTTGCCTACAGAGCGCCGATAAACATGCCAGGGTGATCTATACCGGTACTTTCAGCAAGGTACTGTTTCCCGGCTTGCGCCTGGCTTACCTGGTGCTGCCTTCCCTTGCACTGGCAGACACCTTTCGCCAGGTGAAAGAAAGTATAGACCGCCAGTCGCCCGTGCTGGATCAGTGCATCCTGCACAGCTTCATGGAGCAGGGCCACTTCATCCGGCACATTCATAAAATGCGCCTGTTATATGCAGAAAGGCAGCTGGTGCTGATTACCCTGCTGGAGAAACATTTGCCGGCATACCTGGATGTATGCCATATCCCGGCCGGTATGCATCTGCTCTGCCGTTTACGTGATCATGTAAATGTTCCGCGTTTAAAAGAAGAGATCCATCGGCAAAAGATCAGGGTGTCGTTTCTCGATTCCTATTTCATGGCGCATTACCAGCCACCGGCCATACTGTTGGGTTTCACGGCCTATACAGCCTACCGGCTGAGAACAGCCGTAGAAAAGCTGCTGCACTGCTTTGAGCGTGCGGCTACATAGTGGCCTTATCGAATTGCGCAAAATGGACCTATACTCCCATCGATGCTGTTGGTAGATTTGTTGCATAAACATACCACATCATGAACACCACATCCGCTATTACTGGCACTACTTCTACCGGCATCAGTGCCGCTGACAATCACCCTCGTAAAACAATCACCTGCATTGATACAGAGATCAGTTATGTTGATACCGGCAACGGAGAGCCGGTGGTTTTTCTTCATGGCAACCCTACTTCATCCTATCTGTGGCGGAACATTATTCCGTGGCTGAGCCAACACCGCAGATGCCTCGCGCCAGATCTGGCAGGTATGGGCAGATCTGGCAAATCACCTGATAAAAAATATCAGTTCACTGATCATGCCGCTTACCTGGATGCCTGGTTTGATGCATTAGACCTAAAGAACGTAACACTGGTGTTGCACGATTGGGGCAGCGCACTGGGCTTTTACCGGGCATCCCGTTTTCCGAAGCAGATCAAGGCCATTGCCTATATGGAAGCGATTGTGCAACCCCGCCTGTGGAGCGACTTCCCTCCTGGCCGCGATGGCATCTTCAGGGCTTTGCTTTCTGAAAAGGGAGAAGAGATGATCATGAAAGATAACTTCTTTATAGAAACTGTATTACCGAAGAGCGTTATCAGGAAGATGAGCGAAGAAGAGATGGATGCGTACCGTGCGCCTTTCCGGAGCGAGGAAGACAGGCTGCCGATGCTGATCTTCCCCAGATCATTACCAATTGAGGGCCAGCCAGAAGAAATCGCACAGATCGTGGAGCAGTATGGAAAATGGATGGCCGGTAACGATATTCCCAAACTGATGATAGCCGCAGAACCGGGCGCTATACTTGTTGGCCGTGCGTTGGAGTTCTGCCGCACCTGGTCCAGCCAGAGAGAAGTAAGTGTGAAAGGGATACATTATGTCCAGGAAGATTCTCCTGCAGAGATTGGTGCAGCCTTACAGGATTTTGTATTGGGACTTTGAGATTTTGGGATGTAGGGATTTTGAGATTTTGGGATTTATAAATTCCTACATCCCAAAATTTCAAAATTCCCAGATATTATCATTTCTTCAGAAACTCTTCCATCAATGCGACTGTCAGTTCCGGCTGTTTACTGGTTTTGCCGGGGGTACAGATCTCGCCGATCGCTTCACCGTGCACACCAGGCAGCACGATCATTTGTCCATGCGGTAATAAGCGCGACAACTCCAATCCATGTTCCGGCAGCACAGCGTCTTTATCTCCATTTATCACCAGCGAAGGCACCTGTATGCCTTTGATATCCGCATCATTGATGTCTTTGAAAACCTTCATCCTGGCCACGTCACGATTGAACATGGCTAGCAGTCCTTTCTGGTCGTCGGGGTTCACTTTGAGATAAGCATCCTGCAAAGGTTGCGGCATATGATTGAGGGTGGCATGCTCAAAACCGTCGAAGAAACCCGGCGGCATACCGCTACGTTTGTAGAGTGCTGCTACCAGTACAAGTTTGTTCACCAGTTCAGGATGACGGATAGCGATCTGCAGGCAAGTGGTACTACCATTACTGAATCCCAGGAAGTCTGCTTTTTCGATATGCAGTTCTTTCATTAAAGTGGCTATGTCATCAGCGTCCTGCCCGAAACTCAGCGGGCGGTCAATATCTTTTGTGTGCCCGTGCGCCTGTAGCTCTACTGCTATCACCTGGTGTGAAGCCGCCAACAGCGGCAGTATGCGGCCAAAGCTGGATTCAATCGTAGAGCCTCCGCCATGCAGCAATACCAGCGGATAGCCTTTCCCGTGAATTTCATAATATAGTTTCAAACCGTTTACAGCGGCATAATGACTGGTTGTTTGTTGTGCATTCATCTGTATACTAGTTATCAGTAAGATGAATGTAAATAAAAAAGCGTAGCGTTTCATGTGATAATTGTTTTGAACACCACAAACCTACAGTGAAATCCCTTCCTGCCTGAAATGGTAATACGACAATTCTGATGGGGTAATACGACATGCTGTTCTTCAAAAGAAATATTATCCGTCTGGTGATTTATTTGTAAATTAAATATAACCAAAATCTACCTACTATGCCGAACCGCATCTACCGGCCCACATGCTTATGGGCGTTACTCATCCTCCTATCTGTCTCACATGCATATGCGCAAACAGCCACTATACAGGGCAGTATTTCCGATGGGAAAGGCCCGTTACTGGGCGTTACTGTGCATGTGGAAAGAACTAACAAGGGCGCATATACGAATGCTGAGGGGAAGTACAGTATCAGCATCGTGCCAGGCAGTTATACGATCAGCGTCAGCCATGTGGGCTTTACCACACAGCACAAAGACGTGACGCTAACCGCGGGCAAGACGTTGCAACTGGACTTTACCCTGGCTGAAAGTACCACTATGAACGAACTGGTGGTGCTGGGCTCTCGTAACCTGCCCCGTACACAAACGGAAACACCGGTTCCTGTAGATGTGATAGATGTAAAGCGCATCGTGTCTGATGCGCCGCAGATTTCTATCAACCAGATCCTGAATTATGTGGCGCCATCCTTCAGCTCCGGCACGCAGACGGTGGCCGATGGTACGGATCACATTGACCCGGCTTCACTGCGTGGACTTGGTCCCGATCAGGTGCTGGTACTGGTGAATGGAAAACGCCGGCATAACACGGCGCTTGTGAATGTCAATGGTACCTTTGGCCGTGGCGCCGTAGGCACTGACATGAATTCCATTCCCACGGCTGCAATCGATCGTATTGAAATACTGCGTGATGGCGCCGCTGCACAGTATGGCTCCGACGCCATTGCCGGTGTTATCAATATCGTACTGAAAAGTACTGTAAACCGTGTAGGCGTGAACGTTACTACAGGCGCTAACGTTACATCCAAAGCACCCAACGGTATGGATGGACAGACAGTTCAGACAGCTGTCAACTATGGTATTCCGCTGGGCCCCAAAGGCGGATACATCAACCTTGGCGGGTCTTTTGACTTCCGTGACTACACCAACCGCTCCGGCCCGTGGACAGGTCCTGTTTACAAAAGCTATCCTGGTGGCGCAGACAGAACAGATTCCTTCCTGTTGGCCAATAACATCACCCGCAACGATATACGCATGCGGGTGGGGCAGTCGCGCCTCCGCAGCAGCCAGGTATTCATGAACGCCAGCCTGCCTCTGGAAAACGGCGCAGAAGTGTATGCCTTTGGTGGCATCGGGTACCGCAAAGGCTCAGCTGCCGGTGTATACCGGCTTCCGAATGACAGCCGTAATGTGATCGACATTTATCCGCTTGGCTTCCTGCCTGAGATTCATTCTGACATTTATGACCGCTCCCTCGCGCTGGGTATACGCGGCTCGCTTGGTGAATGGAAGGTAGATCTGAGCAATGTGTTCGGGCAAAATGAGTTCGACTTCAGCGTGGAGAATTCGCTCAATGCTTCACTGGAGAAGGCCTCTCCTACCCGCTTTAAAGCCGGTGGGCCTATCTTTACACAGAACACTACCAACCTGGATTTCTCCCGGCGGCTGAATGTGCTGGAAGGACTGGACATCAGCTTCGGAGCAGAGCATCGTTTTGAACGTTATAAGCTGGTAGCCGGTGCAGAAAACTCCTACACCGACTATGGCCGCGCCACCAAACTGGGCACCGATGCATCCGGTAATCCTATCCTGGTTCCTGATCCGCAGGGTGCTATCAATACCAGGTTTGGGCCTGATGGTACACCACGGCCAGGTGGTGCGCAGGTATTTCCGGGCTTCCGTCCTGAAAACGCGGTAGACGCCACCCGTAGCGCTATTGCCGGTTATGTGGATGCGGAGGTGAACTTCACGCAACGTTTCCTGCTGGGAGGCGCCGCACGCTTTGAGAACTACAACGACTTCGGCTCAACGTTCAACGGCAAACTAACGGCAAGGTATAAACTGGGAGAACAGACCGCACTGCGTGCCTCCGCCAGCACCGGTTTCCGCGCGCCGTCATTACACCAGCGCTTTTTTTCCAATACAGCTACCCTCTTCGTGGATGGTGTGCCTTATGAAGTAGGTACTTTCACCAACGACAGCCGCCCGGCACAGTTGCTGGGAATACCGCAGCTGAAGCCCGAAAAATCCAAAAGCCTGAGTGCAGGATTCACCGGACGCTTCGGTAAGTTCAGTCTTACGGTGGATGGTTATTTCACACATATCGACGACCGCATCGTGTACACCGATCAGTTCTCCGGTAGTAATGCACCTGGCGCTTCCCCTACAGACAAGGAGATCTATGAGTTGCTGCGGCAGGCCAATGCCAACAAGGCGGCTTTCTTTGCCAATGCTATCAACTCAGAAACCAAAGGTGTTGACCTGGTGCTTACCTACGGTTCCCGGCTGGGGAAAGGCAGCTTTCGTGCAGATCTTGCCGCCACAGCTTCCTATACGCAACAGGTGGGGGCAGTGAAAGCATCACCGAAGCTGGCTGGTAAAGAGAATATTTATTTCAGCAGGGCCAGCCGCATTTACCTGGAACGAAGCGTACCCCGCGAAAAAGTGAATCTCACTTTATCCTATACGGTTGGGAAGTTCAATGCCTTTGTACGCAATGTATATTTCGGCAGCGTGGAAGAAGCCACCAACGACCCGGCTTTCTACCAGACCTTCAAATCAAAAGTAGTTACAGATATAGCGTTGGGCTACAAACTGCTGAAAGAGCTTAAGCTCAGTATTGGCGCCAATAATGTATTTGATATATACCCGGATCTGATCGCCAACCCTAACAACACCACCAACAATCAATTCCTCTACAGCCGACGCGCCACACAGTTCGGCTTCAACGGCCGGTTCCTTTTTGCAAGACTGGAACTGAATCTTTAATAAAAAAGCGTATAGCCGCCGGAGTTATTCCGGCAGCTATACGCTCATTCCTATCTATAAAAGTCATTTCCTTATCTCCACAAAGGCCGCCTCCGAAACAGGTTTGTTATACTGAGCCATTAAATCGTTGAAGGGTACCATACTGGTACCGCTAGCGGGGTCTATCACGTATACATTCCCATTATTATCATACCCACAAATCACCACTGCATGCCCGTTTTCCTGGCTTTGCTGATTCACGTACGACAGGATCACAGGTATCTTGTAATTGATTGAATTCTGCACCTGTGGTAAGACAACGTTTCCGACATGCTCAGTTCTGCCCATACCATTCACCTGTGCCAGCACCATGCTTGCCAGCCCGGCTCTGTTACAGTCTGACGGCGGATTAGATCCACAGCAGACGATTCCCAGCAGCGGAGTTATCAGCTGGCATTGTGGTATTTCTCCATTCCCAATAAAGAACTCATGCACCCCGACAATACATGCCAGCCAGGCCCAGTTGCTCTGCCCTGGTGGCGGTACGCTCATAAACAACACGGCGGCAGCGTCTTCTGGCGGTATCACCAGGTTCCTTGTACTTAGTGCAGGTGTGAGGAGTTTACTTGATCCGGGAAGAGTATCCACTATGCCCGCAGCTGTTTTAAGGTTTTCCATAGTGCAATTTTGAAGGTAGATGTTTCCGCTTTCAGATTAATAACTACTATCTGCTGTAAAATGTTTACGGGGAGATCTTTGTTTAACAACAAAGCCCGATGAGCCTGTCAATGACGCATAGCCTCACCAACAAGCCCAACGTGCTTTTCAGATGTTCAGCGTTAAAGCCGTCAATAAAATTTCTCTAGCAGAGTTGTCCGTTTCTGCGGGCTTCCAGATCACAGTTAATGAACGTGTGATAAGAGATGGCTTCTGCGGAAGATTTCTGTTGTTCGGTAAGAGATGCGATGGCGGATTTGCCGATCATTAATTTCTTCTGGAGAGAAAGTTTCTTCTTTTTCATTTCATAACATTTAAATGGTTAAATCCTCCCTGTCTTTAATCGGGTGATATGGCCGTGGGCGGGTTATTCAGCACAATAAGCATATGTGTAAAACGGGTTCACAATTTCATTGGAC
>NZ_DATLKJ010000078.1:0-35583 GCF_035538455.1 Chitinophaga sp. | reverse complement strand
TCAAATTCTAGTTCCTGACTCCTCGTTCCAGCCATCAGCAGCACTTTTCTTTGAGCTGCTGATGGCTGGAACTTTTTATGCTGAAGGTAACCACGGCTATCATTCCGATCAGGCCAGCCACAAAGACCGTAAGCCTGGCGCCGATAAGATTAGCCAGTACGCCGGTAAGTAAACTGCCTACCGGTATCATCCCCTGAAAAGCCATGATGTAGTAACTGATAGCTCTTGCGCGCATCGCCGGAACAGCATGCGTCTGTATATAGGTGTTGATTGCAGATGCCTGCGCCATCATACCCATACCGGAAAACATCATGAAGAGCAATGCCAGCGGAAGCCAGGCAGAATAAGAGAGTAGCAACAGACTCGCAGCAAATATCATACTGGCTGTGATCATGATCTTCACCAGATCCTTATCACGCTTCAGTTGGGCCATGTAAATGGCGGAAAGAACAGAGCCAAGCCCGGCGGCACTTTCAAACCAACTGAACGTCCGGGCATCGCCATTGAAAATATCTTTGGCGAAGAGTGGCATCAATGTATTGAAAGGCATCACGAACATACTGCTGACAGTCAGCATCAGCAACAGGGATGACAAATCCCTGTCCCCGGAAATATACCGGAACCCTTCCTGTAATTCACTCCAGATACTGGTTTCAGGCTTCACCATTACAGGGGTACTTATTTTCATCATCAGCAGTGAGATGACCACAGGTATATAACTGAGGAAGTTGCTGATAAAGCAGAAGTCTTCCCCAAAAGTGCTGAGCGCAATTCCCGCCAGCGCAGGACCCGCTATGCGCGCAAAGTTCACAGCGGTGGAGTTAAGTGCAATAGCGTTGGGAAGGTCTTCCCGGTCATCCACCATTTCCACCATCAGCGATTGCCGGCAGGTGACGTCGAAGGCATTTACAATGCCCTGTACCAATGAAAGTAATAAGATAGCGGGAATATTGTAACAACGCAGCAATAGCATACCGGCAAGTGCGCCGGCCTGTATCATGGCTATTACCTGCAGTTGCATAAGTAAACGGAAACGGTTATGCCGGTCTATATAACTGCCGGCGTAAGGCGACAGCAGGAGGGAAGGTATCAGGCTTACAAAACTTACAATACCCAGCAGGAGCGCAGAATTAGTTAACCGGTAAACAAGCCAGCATACAGCTGTTTTCTGCATCCAGGTGCCGATCATGGAAACAGATTGACCATAGAAGAAAAGCCGGAAATTCCGGGACTTTAAAGAACGAAGTGCATACATTTGAAAGATCTCCTTTTAATAGTCAGTTGGCGCGCTGCGCCGTTAATGATGTAGCGCAAATTTCGGCAGGAATGATATATTTGTAAAATAGATTGTTTTAATCATATTGATTAGTAAAAACGATTGATGCATGGAGCTTCGTCAACTGGGTTATTTTGTGAAAGCCGCTGAGATGTTGCATTTCACAGAGGCTGCCGCTGCGCTGTATGTAACGCAGTCCACCTTATCGCAACAGATCAGGCAACTGGAGAATGAGCTGGGCATGCCGCTGTTCGACCGCATCGGTAAACAGGTGCGGCTCACAGAAGCAGGTGGGGTATTCCTGCTGCATGCCCGTCAGATATTGCTGGACGTAGAGAAAGGAAAGCAAGCCATAGAAGATCTGCAACAGATGCTTACGGGTGAACTTCGCATAGGCGTTACGTATGCCTTCACCTCTATGTTACTGCCGGCACTGAAGTCCTTTACGGCAAAATATCCGGGTATACGCATCTTCATAGACTACGGCACCACCGACGACCTGGAAAGAAAACTCCGGTCGTCGGAGCTGGACTTTGCCCTTGTATTCCACCAGGATCAGGTACCGGGTGATTTCGACAAACAAAGGCTATTCACAGCGAAAGTAGTACTGGCCGTATCCCGGAAGCACAAGCTGGCCACACTTTCGCATATCAACCTGAAAAGCCTGCACGGCATGGAAATCGTGCTGGCTGCCAGCGGTTTCAGCTCCCGCGATTTTCTGGATGAAGTACTGAAAAAACACAACGTCATACCCGACATAAAAATAGAACTCAACGATGTACACGCGTTACTGTCGCTGGTAGAGCAGGGACACTGGCCCACACTGCTCAATGAGCAGGCGCTTACGGGATGGAAAAACCTCGTGGCAGTACCCATCGAAGACAGGGAGCTGCTGCGGTATGCCTATGTATTATGGCAGAAAGGAACCTACCGGAAGAAGGCGGCAGATCTCTTTGTAGAATCATTGGGACTTCTGGCAAAGACGTGAAGTATCTCGCAAAGGTGCAAAGAAAGCAAAGATTATTTGACTTGATAATATCCTTTGCAATCTTTGCCTTCTTTGCACCTTTGCGGGAAAAATTATTGTGCGTTTCTTAATAATATCGGATCGCAGCGGAAGTACTTGTCAAAAGTGCGTGTAAACGCAGGCAGGTCACTATAACCGATACGTTCCAGGATGCCCGACATCGGAATATCTGTACCCGCGAGCAGGTCGAAGGCGAGCGCCATTTTTTCCTGTAAAACCAGTTCCGGAATAGTAATGTGAAACTCCTGTTCGAATGGCCTTTCCAACATCGCTTTATCTACATTAAATACCTGGTGTAGCTCTTCGTGCGTATGTTGCAGATGCAGATTATGGACAATGTACTGGAATATCTCGTGCAGCAGCTGTAGCTGCACCTGGTTCATCATAATCGGATCAGGAGCAGCAAGCAGGCGTGCGTAGTTGCTGAAAAAGTCAGCTGCGTTGCGCCGGAAGAAATGTGCGGCGGGTTTACCGATATATTTGCTTTTGCGGATACGCTCTGTTATCAGTCTGCTCACCGGGTTGAGCCGGAAGGGTGCCTTGTTGATAATACGGGTAACTTCCATAATGGGAAGTGCCGCCAGCGGCCGTAAGGCCGGGAATTCCCTGGCGAGTGCCGGGAGTGCTGCCGGTTCGATGTTGATGTGAAAGCTTTCTGCATTGTCTTCGGTAGTAATGTGGGAATGCATTTCCGGCATTACGTTGAAGATGCTTACTTCTTTCTGTTGGCCCATGGCTTCATCCGCAATCATTACCGGAATGTCGTCGGAAGCGTGTAAGGCTATTACATGGTATTGTGCAAAAGGTTGCAACTGTATACCGTGGTGCATTCTGATGGAATGGAACCAGATGGAGAAGTCGCCTGTTTTAATGTTCTGGTCTAAGATTGACCCGTCGTGATCTTCCTGGTAGTAATACTTCGCATAAGGAATGAGGTGGTTATGGTAAGCTGTAGGAATTGCCTGATAAGGCGTGTACATGTAATCATCTCTCTCGATGAAGAGGCGCTTTGGCGATTTAGACATACGGGAATCGGTTTATTTTAAGAGCACTATGGAAACTATTTCATACCTCGTAGCGATGAAAGCAGCCAGCTTAACGGTGACCTGTTCTTACTGGTGGTAATCTTAGGCATCCTGCTTACCTGTTTCCAGGTGTAATGCCCATCAGGCATACCGGCCGTATTCACTTCTTTCCAGAAGGCCTGCACAGACCTGTCCTTCTCCAACATCTCATCCAGCATCTGTTCATAAGCTGCTGATATGATACCTGCCAGCTTTTCGGTCATTAACTGATATAGGCATTCAGCTTTCATCTCTTTAAAAACAGGATTTATCATATTTTGGGGTATCTTATAACTGAACTTTCTTCAGTGTCTCTCTAAGCGATTTCAGTGCATTAGCGATTTGTTTTTTTACGGTTTCTTCACTGATGTCCATAACAGCTGCAATCTCCTTTCGTGTCTTATGCTCCAGGTAAGCAAGGCGGAATGCCTGGGACTGGCGTTCCGGCAATTGCTGAATAGCTTCTTCCAGCTGATCTTTTAGTTCATTGTTCTCAAGCTTGTTGTTGGGAAGCGTGTAGTGCACAGGGCGTAACATCTGCTGCATTCTCCTCCGGCGGGTATCATCTTTCGATAACTTGTTCAGACACCTGTTCTTGATGCTGACAAACAGGAAGTTCTTCAAAGAGGCAATATTGTTAAGTTCAATCCGGTTATAAAGGGATTGCTGCCAGAAATCAATAAAAAACTCCTGCACCAGCTCCTGCGACTCCACCTCGTCTTTTAATATAGTCATGGCCGTTATTAACAGCCATTGGCGGTATGTAGTATAAAAATAATCAAATGCCTCAGGGTTACCAGTTTTCAACTGATCTAGTAGCTCAATATCGTTAGTGAAGCCATTCATGCGCGACTATGCTTAGAAGTAGTTGAAGGTTGATACATACTCAATCAGGCTGGTGTAATGCCCGCTTACAATTTAAATAAACAGAAAAATACGTTTCAAAAAATTGATACAGTGAAATAGCTCGTTGTCTCACCCCGGTAAGAATCATGCTTAATGTATATTCGGTTAGCTTGAGGGATTGGTTTTTCTAATATAAGGTAAAAATTGTTAATCAACGGTTAATCACTGACTATGATTTTTGTGATCAGAGAGATGATAATGATGCGGGAAGATAGGAGTGAAGACAGTACTGGTTTTTATAGATGCGATATGATTTTTTTTGAATGAAGATTTAGGATAATATATGTAAAATGAAACATCCCATTCAGCAATTCTGAATGGGATGTTGTCTCTAAAAGTGGTATATCAATTATCTGCCTGATCAGTATTTTATCATGCCTGTTTGCATCTGCACAAATTAGATCATACGCACAATTCTTCTCACATCTGCAGCATCAAAACCAATCACAAGAATCATCGTTTAGGTTTTCTCTTCTTAGGTTTCCCGTACTTCATCATCATCTTATCCTTATGACTGACCTTTTTGTTGGTCTTCATATTCTTAGCCAGTTTCTGATGAAAGGCAGGGCCTGCATCTTCCCGCTTGGGAACCTTCACCAGGGTATTGCGCATATGCACTTTGGGCTTTTCATCTTCTGTCAGTACATCCGAGATCACCAGGTCTTCAGGTAGCTCCATAACTGGGATAGCATAGCTCATCAGACTTTCTATCTGCTCCAGGTTTTCCGTTTCCAGATCTTTCGTGAGCAGGATGGAGATACCTTTCTTGTCCGCCCTTCCGGTACGGCCAATACGATGTATATAGTTTTCGGGTACTTCCGGCGTATCAAAGTTGATGACGTGTGTTACATCCGTTATATCCAAACCACGGGCAATAATATCTGTAGCAATGAGGAAGCGGAAAGTGCCCGCCTGGAATTGCCGCACAGTATTGAAACGGTGGTTTTGCTCTTTATTGGAATGAATGATACCTACTTTATCCGGAAAACGGGTCTGCAGCTGTTCGTACAGATCGTCCGCCAGCTGTTTGGTACCAACAAAAATGAGCGTTTTGGTCATGCTTTCATCGCGGGTAATCAGCAGCTCCAGCAGGTTGACCTTGGTATTGAAATTGGGCACCCGGTACAGCTGTTGCTCGATGTTTTCGAGCGGAGTACCTACCGGCGCGGCTTCAATCCTCGCAGGGTTGTCGAAATATATATTGATCAGTTTCTCTACATCTTCGGTAATGGTAGCAGAGAACATAAGGTTCTGCCGCTTTTCGGGCAGCAGGCCCAGGATATTCTGTATCTGTGTGCGGAAACCAAGGTTCAGCATCTCATCCACTTCGTCTATTACGAGGCGCTTTACGGCTTTCACTTTCAGCGCTCCGCTGAGTATAATATCATACAGCCTGCCCGGCGTCGCCACCAGTATATCCACTTTCTCCTGTACGGCAGCCATCTGCGGGTTCATGTTTACGCCGCCATATACACCGAGCACTTCCACGCTCATGTACGTGGTCAGCTTTTTCACGGCTTCCACTACCTGCACCACCAGCTCCCGGGTAGGTACCATAATCAATACCTGTGGGTGTTTCTCTTTCGAAAACTTGAACAGCCTTAATACGGGCAGCAGGTAGGCCATCGTTTTACCGGTACCCGTCTGCGCTATACCACAAACGTCCTGTCCGGACATGATCACTGAAAAAGCCCGCTGCTGGATGGTGGTGGGGTGTTGGTACCCCAGTTCATCCAGCGCATTCAACAAGGATGTATTCAGGTTTAAGTCGCTAAAAGTCATATTCCTTAAAAAAATATAAACGGCGAAGGTATTTAGAATTTAGAGATTTTTTATGTGGTTATTTATTTATTTGAAATGCAGCGGAGCTCAAATAACCACATAACCAAATAATCACATAACCAAATAAAAAATCTTACTTCCCCAACATTGTTTTCCGGTGCTGCAATCCCCAGTTGTGCAAGGCGTCAATAACAGGATTCAGTGTAGCAGCATATGGGGTCAGTGTATACTCCACCGTTACAGGCTGACTGTCAAACACCGTTCGCTTCAGCAACTTGTGTGTTTCTAGGTCCTTCAGCTCTTTCGACAATACCTTGGAGGTAATCTTCGGAATATTACGCTCTATCTCACGGAAACGCTTGAATCCGCGTGATATGGCAATGATAATAGGCAGCTTCCATTTTCCATTGATCACGTCCAGCGCATCACGTACAGGCATGATCACTTTCTGGCATTCCCGGTGTGGAATGCCTTCCGGACATCCTGCAGCCGGCGTTGTGGTCTTGGTCCGGATCACCGGGCTGTCCATAAGTAGTTCTTTCGTTTGCATCTCCGGCAATTGATTCTGGTGAGAGATACCAGCTTTCTTTTGGTAGACTGGTTACTTTTGGATAGCAAATATAGGTAACTTTATAAAATCATCTGCTGTATCCATAAAAACCATCACCACATCCATCATATCCATCATTGTTATAGATTTGTTCTGTAAAATTATCTGTTCGTATGTCGCTCCTTAAAAGGATCAACCCATTTTCAAGATTAAACAACGACACCGGGTTTGGCACTAACCCGACCGGCTATGGCGGCCGCTTTATCAACCGCGACGGCTCCTTCAATATCCGGAGGGAAGGACGCCCGTTTTTAGACCGTCTCAATGTATATCATGCTTTGCTGAATCTGCCCGTCTGGCAGTTTGTCTGCGCGATACTCCTGTTCTATATTACCATCAACCTCATCTACACTGGCATCTACTGCTGGATAGGACTGGAGCAATTTCAGGGTATCATTGGCAGTACCACCTGGACCCGCTTTAAAGAGATCTTTTTCTTCAGCACAGAAACCTTCACCACGGTAGGGTACGGCCGGGTGAATCCCGTTGGCGATGGTGCCAATGTAGTGGCGGCCATTGAAGCGATGTCGGGCTTCCTGTCCTTTGCGGTAGCTACTGGTCTCATCTATGGCCGCTTCTCAAGACCGAAAGCCCACCTTGTATTCAGCGATGATGCACTGATAGCCCCCTATAAAGAAGGTACCGGACTCATGTTCCGCTTTGCCTCCTACAAAGACAACCACACCCTCACCGATGTACAGGTACAGGTCACCATGGGATTGCAGATTCAGGAAAACGGTAAATCAGAATACAAGTTCTATTTCCTGCCGCTGGAAAGAGGCAAAATAGAATCATTGTCCATGAACTGGACTGTCGTGCACCCGATCGACGAAAATAGCCCGCTACTGGGCTTCACAGCCGACGATCTCGAAAATGCCGATGTGGAAGTGTATGTATTAATAAGAGGATTCAACGATGTCTATTCCAACACCGTGTTGCAACGCACTTCGTATACTTTCAGGGAAATCAAGTTCAACCGGAAGTTTGTGCCCATGTATAGAGAAAGCGATAACGGGGAAACAACTATTCTCGAATTACATAAACTGAATAAACACCACGAGTTGTAATATTTCCCGCAAAGCAGCGTAAGGAGCAAAGACCGCAAAGAATTTTTCTAAGATAGCTAAGAACTGTTTGATGGTCCGTAAATATTGTTGGGTACTACTAAACAGTCTTATTTAACTTAAAAAAATTCTTTGCGGTCTTTGCTCCTTACGCTGCTTTGCGAGAAACAACTTCCCTGTGTGAAATCATCATCAACCCAAGGTAAGTGAACAGCCCATTGATGAGCAACAGTTCCAGGCCTATCTGAAAGCTGCCGAAAATATTGCTTTGATACTTATCAATAATAAAACACAACAGAGGCGCCGCTACACATACCAATGGCACCAGTTTGTCATTCACACTCCGTTTTGACAAGATACCGAAGGCAAATAATCCCAGCAACGGGCCATATGTATAGGTGGCCAGTTTCAGGATTATGCCGATCATGCTCTGGTTGTTGATCCATTCAAACATCATTACAAAGAGCAAGAACACAAATGCCATCGTAAGATGTATGCGCTGACGGTATTTCTTCTTCTGGGCATCTGTCCAGTCCGTTCTCCGCTGCATACCCAGTATGTCGATACAGAAGGAGGAGGTGAGTGCTGTCATCGCGCCATCTGCACTGGGAAACAGTGCCGAGATCAGCGCAATAATGAATATCACAGAGATCACCGGCGGCATATGGTGCAGGGCCAGTTCAGGGAAGAGATTATCGCCGGTAGCCGCTACCTGCTGCTGCGCACCATAGAGGTGGAGCAGCCCGCCGAGGAACAGGAATAACCCGATCACAACCAGCATGATGAAGGCCAGCGATACCATATTCTTTTTAGAATCTTTCAGTGTTTTTACAGAGATGTTCTTCTGCATCATCTCCTGGTCAAGACCCGTCATCGTAATGGTGATGAAGGCGCCGGCTACTATCTGTTTCAGGAAGAATAACTTGCTGTCAGGGTCGGTGACAAAGATCCGGGTAAGCCCCTTCGCCTGCATGGCGCTGATACTTTCACCAAAGCCAAGGTTCATGGTATGCAGGATATAAAACACACAGATCACAAGCCCGGCCAGCATACAGGTAGTTTGCAAAGTATCGGTGTACACAATCGTTTTTACGCCACCCTCATAAGTATATAATAAGATCATCAGCAGGATGATGAGCGTAGTAACCCAGAACGGCACCCCGAAACTGGATAGGATAGCATTCTGCAATATCTTCACCACCAGGTACAGTCGCGCCGTAGCACCTACGGAACGGGAGAGGATGAAAAAGGAAGCCCCGGTTTTATAGGAACGCATACCAAAACGGGTACTCAGATAGTTATAAATGGAGGTAAGCTGGAGGCGGTAATATAGTGGTATCAGCACATAGGCAATAGTGACATACCCGATGAAATAACCCAGTGTGATCTGAAAGTAGGTAAAGGCATCTTTTCCCACAGCTCCCGGCACACTTACAAAGGTAACCCCGCTCAGCGAAGTGCCAATCATCCCGAATGCTACCAGCATCCAGTTACTGTTACGGTTACCAATGAAAAATGAATCGTTGTTGGAATTACGCCCCGTGTACCAGGCAACAACCAATAAAATAATAAAGTAAGCAATGACAAACGAGAATAATAATCCTGGCGACATAAATCAAATTTAATCAAGATAATACTTTCCTACCGAAAGATGCAAATGACAAAGATAATATCTGCCCGGTTGTGGTGGCAAAATATGCATTTCCATCTCCCGGAAAAATATTTGCTTTAGTCAAGTAAAATATTTGCTTCTGTCAACTAATTTTGTAATTTCATGCTGATAAACAACATCATATGTCTTCTGAAAACAATACGGTAGCAGATATACGCCATTTCAACCGCTTTTATACCGGTGTGATAGGTGTATTGGATAATCATATCTTGCAAAGCGATTATTCTCTTTCCGAAGTCAGGGTACTTTATGAAATCGGCCAGCAGGAGAAATGTACAGCCGGTTATCTGACGTCAACCCTGAAGGTAGACGGCGGGTACCTGAGCCGCATGCTCCGGAAGTTTGAAAAGGCTGCCCTCATAGCCCGGCAGCAGTCATCCGCAGATGGCCGTACCTTCTTTTTGCACCTTTCTCCCAAAGGCAGGAAGCTGATGACCATGCTCAATGAAAGATCTTCCGGTGAAATCAGTCAGTTGCTGGAGCCGCTCGCTACCCACCAGCAAGAACAGGTAGCAAGCGCGATGAAAACAATTGAAAGCATACTGACCAGCCAACCATCGCCAACTACGGATATCCATTACCGTTATGACCTCCAGCCGGGAGATATTGGTTACCTCATTCACTTGCATGGGGTGCTCTATGCCCGCGAAACAGGCTATAATCTTGAGTTCGAAGCTTATGTATGTAAAACCTTCCAGGATTTTCTGACTACCTATAACACCAGTAAGGACCGGGTGTTCCTGGCGGTAGCCGATGGCAGGATCGTGGGCGCCGTAGCGATATTAGGCGCCTCGCGCTACATGGCACAGTTGCGTTGGTTCCTGGTACATCCCGATTTCAGGGGCAGGGGACTGGGCAGGCAGCTGCTCAATATGGCTATGGCTTTCTGTCGGGAAAAGAATTATTCAAAAGTATACCTGCTCACCACCAGTATGCAGACCACCGCTATAGAAATGTATAAGAAAGCTGGCTTTCACAAAACAGGCGAGAAGTTCATGCAGCTATGGGGACAGGAAATGTACGAACAGCGCTACGAAATGGAGGTGGTTCATGCATAAAGCCGCAGCAAAACTATCTGCCCCATATGGTAAGCATCATGCTCCGCAACCCCCTGTAAAAAATAAATAGCTGGCTTCTCCGTACCCGGGAATGGCTCGAATAGCTTGTCTTCCGGGAACTTGCGCACCGTAGCGCCCATCTGCTCAAAAGAGTGCTGCAGGCGGTGTAGGGTAGCCTGCCAGTTTTCCTCCCCATGATTCTCAGGCATGTAAAAATCAGGTAGGTCACCCTCTTGCTCAGGGGCTTCATTGTATATATAGCGTTGTACACGCTGATGCCAGTATATAACGTGGTTAACGATCTGCCAGATGCAGTTGGATTCCCGCAGCCGCCTGGAAGCCTGTACTGCATCCACCCTGCTGAGATGTTCACGGAAAGTGACGTCCAGCCATGGCTTACCGTCATACAGGTTTTCTATGGAACTGGCCAGGTGGTCTGTAAGCTGCATAAAATTAATTTTTGGCTTTGCGTAATTTAATCTATTTGTACCTATTTTTAGAAGTAAAACCAAAACAAACAAACGTTATGAAGCAGGAAGAACTGGAACTGAATAAAAATGAGGATATCATGCGCCGTGCTATCAGCACCATGAAACAACGCATGGGGGTGATCGAGCAGGGCGGCGGGAAAAAGAGTCTGGAGAAAGTAAGACAACGTGGCAAGCTCACCGCCAGGGAACGTATTCAATACCTGGTAGATAAAGACACGCCCTTCACCGAAATAGGCGCCTTTGCCGGATATGAAATGTATGAAGAATATGGAGGATGCCCCGCGGGAGGTACAGTGGGCGGTATTGGCTATGTCAGCGGCCGTCAGTGCATGATCGTAGCCAACGACATGACCGTGAAAGCCGGAGCATGGTTCCCGATAACCGGCAAAAAGAACCTGCGCCTCCAGGAAATAGCCATGGAAAATCACCTGCCCGTTATATACCTGGTAGACAGCGCCGGCGTATTCCTTCCCATGCAGGACGAAATCTTCCCCGATAAAGAGCACTTTGGCCGCATCTTCCGCAACAATGCACGCATGAGCGCGATGGGCATCACCCAGATCGCAGCCGTAATGGGCAGTTGCGTAGCCGGTGGCGCTTACCTCCCCATCATGAGCGATGAAGTCCTGATGGTGGAAGGCAACGGCTCTATCTTCCTGGCAGGGCCTTATCTCGTAAAAGCCGCCATTGGAGAAGATGTAGATGCCGAAACACTGGGCGGAGCCGTAACGCACACCGAAATTTCAGGTATCGCCGACTATAAATTTAAAACAGACGAAGAATGCCTGGACCAGATAAAACGTATCGTTGGCAAGCTGGGACATACCCCCAACGCTGGTTTCGACCGCATCGCACCGGTGGCGCCGGCAAAGCCGCACGAAGAACTGGCAGGCATACTCCCCGCCGACAGCAGCCGCCCCTATGATATGCTGGACATCATCGCCCGTATCGTAGATGATTCAGCTTTTGATCAGTACAAGCAGGACTATGGCAAGAGTATCCTTTGCGGTTATGCACGAATAGATGGATGGGCCGTAGGCATCGTTGCCAACCAGCGTAAAATAGTGAAAAGCCGCAAAGGCGAAATGCAAATGGGCGGCGTTATCTATAACGACAGCGCCGACAAAGCCGCACGCTTCATCATGAACTGCAACCAGAAAAAAATTCCGCTGGTATTCCTCCAGGATGTTACCGGCTTTATGGTAGGCAGCAGAAGCGAACATGCCGGCATCATCAAAGACGGCGCAAAACTCGTAAATGCAGTATCTAATTCCGTAGTACCCAAGATAACCGTAATCATCGGTAACTCATACGGAGCAGGCAATTACGCCATGTGCGGCAAAGCCTATGATCCCCGCTTCATATATGCATGGCCTTCCGCTAAGATAGCAGTGATGGGGGGGGAACAGGCTGCCAAAACATTATTGCAGATACAAGTGGCCTCCCTCAAAGCCAAAGGGCAGGAGATCAGCCCCGAAGACGAAGCAAAACTTCTCAAAGAAATCACCGATAAATACAACAGCCAGACCACCCCTTACTATGCTGCAGCCCGCCTCTGGGTAGATGATATCATCGATCCGCTTGACACACGTCAACGTATATCCGAAAGTATCAAAGCCGCCAACAATGCACCAGTTGAACAACCATTTAACGTAGGCGTGTTCCAGGTCTGAGCAAAGCACCGGATAGTAATTGATGTAATTCAACTGATTTTTCTGACAAAAGATAAGCATGAATAACCTGTCTGATAGTATCAGATGGGTTATTCGCTTTAATAAAGCAATATGCTCTTCACTCATCAGAAAAATCAAACGAATCACACAAATCACAGTTCAGACAAAAAACAAAACTCTATCTTCGCGCAAATCTTCACACATTATAAGAAATCACAGTCGTGGAACTACACATTTATACAGACGGTGCATCGCGCGGAAATCCCGGCCCCGGCGGTTATGGGATACTGCTGATATGGGGAAAGGTAAGAAAAGAATTATCACAGGGGTATCGTAAAACCACCAACAACAGAATGGAACTGCTGGCCGTGATCACAGGACTGGAAACGCTTACACGCGAAGGACTGGATGTGATCATCTTTACAGACAGCAAGTATGTAGTTGACAGTATCGAGAAAGGATGGCTGTGGGGCTGGGTGAAAACCGGATTCAGGGATAAAAAGAATAAAGACCTCTGGACGCGCTTTATCCCACTTTATAAAAAGCACCGCGTAAAAATGCAATGGGTGAAAGGACATGCCAGCAATCCCTTCAACAATCGCTGTGATGAACTGGCTACACAAGCTGCCGATAGCGGCAACTGGCTCATTGATGAAGGCTTCGAAAGCGAAAATTAATACCAACCGAACCAATTGTTACACTGGGTTGTAGTATAGATGCATCATTGTATCTGTTATGCTCCCCTGGTTGATAGAAACGTTACAGAAATATCCTGAAATAGCAGTTATGCTTACCCTGTTGATCGGATTCCTGATAGGCAGGGTGCATATCAAAGGGTTTACATTAGGCACCGTTACTGGCGTATTATTAGTAGGTATCGCCATTGGCAGCATACATGTACAAATCCCCGGTACCGCAAAATCCATCTTCTTCCTCTTCTTCCTTTTCTGCACAGGCTATGGTATAGGCCCGCAGTTCTTTCAGGGATTGCGTAAAGATGGTTTGCCCATTGCATTGTTCTCTTTCATCGTGTGCTGCAGCAGCCTCCTGTTCTGTTGGCTTATCGCGTCTTTGCTGCATTTTGACACCGGTACTGCAGCCGGACTGATGTCCGGTGCCAACACCTGTTCCGCTATCATTGGCGTGGCATCCAACACTATTGGAGAACTGAATATCTCCGATACGGAAAAAACAACACTAATCAATCAGATACCCGTGGCATATGCAGTAACATATATCTTCGGTACGGCCGGCACCAGTTGGTTTCTGTCGGTAATTGGCCCCTGGTTTATGTCCGGCAGCCGTGCAAAGCTGATAGCAATAACCAAAGAGATGGAAGACCAGATCAGCGATCCCGTCGCAGATGGACAAGGTAATATCCGCAATGCATACGACCAGGTGGCCTTCCGGGCCTATGTTGTGAATGATGACCTGATCGGTAATGGTAAACCCGTATCGGCAATTGAGAAAGTATTGCTCGACCAAAAACAACTATTATATATTCTGAGGGTGAGGAGAGAAGGAAAGCTGATGAATGTAAGCCCGAACTTTGTGATCCTTCCCGGAGATATTATTGGCGTAGGAGGGCAGCGCAGTTCAGCAATTGCGGCAGAAGCGCTGCTGGGCAAAGAAGTAGCTGATGCAGAGCTGCTCACATTTCCGGTGCATACTGTGAACGTAGTTATCACGAACAAACGCGCAGTGAACCGGCCCATCGGAGAAGTGATCCATGAACCAGAGTTGCATGGGGTTAGTGTGAGGAAGATTACCCGCGCTGGTATCGAAATACCACTGAGCGGTCACACCATACTCCAGAAAGGCGATGTAGCAGAATTGGTGGCCATACAGCAGGAGCTGGACGCTGCGGTGTCTATACTTGGTTATAAAGAACGCACTGGCGTGGAAACAGATATTGTGTACCTCGCAGGCGGTATTGTACTAGGCACACTCGTGGGTGCATTGAGTGTCCGTATTGGTAATGTGCCGCTTGAATTAAGTACCAGCGGAGGCGCGCTGCTGGCGGGTTTATTCTTCGGCTGGCTGCGTGGCGTGAATCCGCGCTTCGGCTATATCCCGCCCTCAGCACAATGGGTATTGTCGAAGTTGGGACTACATGTCTTTATCGCTATCGTAGGACTCACGTCCAGTGAAGGTTTTGTGAGTGGATTGAAAGAAGAAGGACTCACCCTGTTTCTGGCAGGCCTCGTACTAAGTCTGCTGCCAATGGTGCTGGCACTCTTTCTGTCGAAATACATTTTTAAATTTCATCCGGCTATCGGACTGGGAGCCTGTGCTGGCGCACACGATGAGTCGGCGCCCTTGCTGGCCGTACAGGACGCTCTCAACAGTAAAGTGCCTGCGCTGGGTTATACAGTGGCTTATGCAGTAGCTAATATCACGCTCACCGCTTCCGGTGTCGTGATCGTTTTGCTGATGCATAAAGGCGGATGATCTGCTGATGAAGATTACCGCTGATCATTTAATAGTTGCAAAAACTATATGCAGATCCTATTTTTGTCTTGATATGTAAAACCATGTAATTCCAAAATCTTTTACTGCATTGACTTTATTACTATCCGGCTGAAGTTTTTTCGTTTTTTTTAACATTTCTTTTGTTGATTAGGTTAAAAGGGTTTAGCTTTGCGTCCCATTAGTCTATAGGAATAATAGAGTAATACTAATTGATCACAAAGGAAGCCATTTATGGAAGAAAGGAACCAGCCATGCAACGCCAATCATTTAAGTTGCTGTTGTAGCAACTAACCTCACGCTTTACCAACAAGAGGATGCATCGCAATACCATTCTGCCTCTCCGCCAGCCCGGAGAGGAGCTGTCACCGTATTGCCGGTAATTTTCACTTAAACCAATCCAACATTTTGTAGCTATGTTACAACGATTGCTAGTCTTTTTATTGCTGCTGGGACCTCTGGCGGCATTTTCACAAACACGGACCGTAACAGGTACCGTCTTCTCTGCCGTAGAGAAAGAGCCGCTTCCTGGCGCCACCGTAGTGGTGAAGGGCTCCACCAAAGGAACCGTGACCGATGCTTCCGGTCATTTCAAACTGGATGTAAATGATCCTGCCGCCACTACACTTGTGATCACTTTCATCGGCATGAAACCACAGGAAACCGCCATCAGCGCATCTCCGCTTACCATCACCTTACAGTCTTCCGGTAAAGATATCGATGAGGTAGTAGTAATTGCATACGGTACGGCGAAGAAAAACTCCTACACCGGTTCCGTTGCACAGATCAAAGGAACCGAACTGGTGAACAGGCAGATCTCCAACGTATCCAATGCACTGCAGGGCCTTGCTCCGGGGGTACAAAGTACCACCAAAAGCGGCCAGCCCGGTGCGGATGCAACCATCCGTATCAGAGGAATAGGCTCCATCAACGCTTCATCTGATCCGCTGTATGTAGTGGACGGCGTACCTTACAGCGGCAACGTCAATGCTATCAACCCATACGACATCGAGTCTGTAAGCGTACTGAAAGATGCAGCCTCCAGCGCATTGTACGGCTCACGCGGTGCAAACGGCGTTATCATCATCACAACTAAAAAAGGAAAGAAAGGAAGTAATATCGACGTGCGCGTTAGTCAGGGCTTCTCTAAAAGAGCTGTGGACAACTACGACCGCGTATCTACAGATGATTATTTCCAGATGTACTGGCGCGCACTCTTCAACGCAGGGCTTACCAACAGACTGGACTCGGTAGCTGCTGCAAAGAGAGCCACCAGCAGACTGGTGAGCGATCTTGGTATCAATCCCTACGGCGCCGCATTCCCGCAACCGGTAGGACTTGACGGCAAACTCGCCGCAGGCGCAAAGCCATTGTGGAACTATGATTGGGATAAAGAAATGCAACGTACCGGCAGACGCACAGAAGCCGATCTCAGCATCAGCGGCGCTACTGACAAAACACGCTACTTTATCTCCGGTGGTTACCTCGACAATCAGGGTATCTATCTGGGCTCCGGCTTCAAACGCTATAATGTTCGCACCAACTTAGATGTAGATGCAAGAAAATGGCTGAAAGTAGGTCTGAACGTAAGTGCTGCACACTCTGATCAGCAGGCGCCTCCTTCTGAAGATAGCCGTACTGACAACTATGTGATCTATGGCCGCAACATCGCCGGCTTCTACCCGGTTTATCAGCATGACGCCAGCGGCGCATTATTACGTGACGCAAACGGCAACAAAATATTCGATTACGGCGCTTACCGCCCTGATGCCGCTTATCCAAGAAGCAACCTCGTTCAGACTTCCGGCATCGACAAGCACAACGTACTCCGCGATGATGTGTCTGCACGCGCCTACGGAGAAGCCTCCATCTGGGACGGCCTGAAGTTTAAAACAAGCTATAACGCCGATTACTCCGCCCGTAACGAGCACGACTACACGAACCCGACCCTCGGCTTCGATGCAGAAGTAGGAGGTACCGTAAGAAAGGCCAGCTACCGCACTTTCAGCTGGACCTTTAACAACATCTTCACCTACGAAAAAACATTCAATCAGATACATCACCTGAACCTGCTCGCAGGCCAGGAAGCGTATAAATATAAATACACTTACATCGACGGATCTAAATCAGGACTCTCCTTATCCGTACCCGGACTGGATCAACTGGATGATGCTGCATTGATCAAAGGCTTGGAAGGGTACGCCGACACCTACACACTGTCCAGCTTCCTCGGCCGCGCGGAATATGACTACAAAGGAAAATACTTCCTCTCCGGTTCACTGCGCCGCGATGGTTCTTCACGCTTCGCACCAGACAGAAGATGGGGTACTTTCTGGTCTGTAGGCGGATCCTGGAAAGCCACTGAAGAGGAATTCCTGAAGAAAAGCTCCTGGCTTAACCTGCTCACACTCCGCGCCAGCTACGGTGCACAGGGCAACGATAACCTCGGCGCTTCAGCTTATTACAACTACCTGCCTCTGATGGTAGTAACCAGCAACCTCGGTGAAGGGGGGACCTACCGCAGAAACCTCTACAACAATAAACTGAAATGGGAAACAAACCTCAACCTCAACCTGGGTGTAGATTTCTCTGTGTTCGACAACAGGCTGGGCGGTACAGTGGAATTCTTCCAGCGTAAATCAAAAGACCTGCTGTATTCCAAACCACTGCCACCTTCAATAGGCTATGGTGCTATCGATGAAAACATCGGTGAGCTGAAAAACACCGGTGTGGATGTAAACCTGCATGGTATTCCGGTTAAAACAAAAGACTTCAGCTGGACAGTAGATCTCAATCTTACCCACTACAAAAACAAAATCACTGAACTGCCGCGCAAAGAGATCATCACCAATAGCGGGTA
This sequence comes from Chitinophaga sp., assembly GCF_035538455.1. Classification (GTDB taxonomy): domain Bacteria; phylum Bacteroidota; class Bacteroidia; order Chitinophagales; family Chitinophagaceae; genus Chitinophaga. Next base: position 17,631 of record NZ_DATLKJ010000078.1, on the reverse strand, counting down.
TAAAAAACTGATGGTGGGAAAATCCATCTACGATTTCTGGCTGAGAGAGTGGTCTGGTGTAAATCCCAATACCGGCGCCCCCATGTGGCATTATACTACCGCCGATGGCAAGATCAGAGATACCAGCAACTATGCAGCTGCTACACAATATTATGCCGGTTCATCACTGCCTGATATATATGGCGGTCTGACCAATACATTCACGTACAAAGGATTTTCTTTCTCCTTCCTGATTACTTACAGCCTCGGTGGTAAAGTACTGGATCTGGACTACACTATGCTCATGGGAACTGGTAATACCCCCGGTCGCGCATGGTCTGCTGAAATGAAAGATGCCTGGAGACCTGATAACAGAAACACCGATGTACCCAAGCTCACAACCCAGAATACTAACTGGACTTCGGCATCCACACGCTTCCTCTACGATGCTTCCTATGCACGTCTGAAGAGTGTCAACCTGAGCTATACACTGCCTAAGCCATTGATGGAAAGGGCGCACCTGAACAACGTTACTGTTTACCTTCAGGGCGAAAACCTCCTGACCATCTATAATCACAAAGGTATGGACCCTGAGCAGACAGTAGATGGTACTACCTATTATCGTTATCCGGCTATCCAATCACTATCTGCCGGCGTTAATCTGAGCTTCTAAAAATCGTATCATGAAAAAGAAAAAACTCATTTTCTCCGCAATACTCACCATCGCTACACTGGCGGCCTGCAACAAGGATTTTCTTGATACAAGGCCCACCAATGCAGTGCCGGAAGATCAGGTACTCAACAGCGTTGATAATGCCGAAACGATCATCAACGGAACCTGGTCCTATATGTTTGAAGAGTTCTTCACATATGCCACACCAGGCTATAAGTCCATCCACCTCACCAGCGATGCGATGGGCAGCGATGTGGCTGTAACCACTGCTTATGGTCTGCGCAACGCCTATACTTTCGTAGAGATGACCGATCAGACACAAACGCGTGTGAGAGGCTTCTGGACTATATTGTATAAGGTGATCGACAACAGCAATATCCTCATCAATAAGCTGGACAACGTTCCCGGAGATGATGCAAAACGCCGCTATCTCAAAGGACAGGCATATGTATTGCGCGCCAACAGCTATATAACGCTGGCCTCTTTCTACCAGCAGGCCGCAGACCGCAATGCGAAAACAGTTCCCATCTATACGGAACCTTCCGGCACAGAAACGCAGGGTAAACCGAAGTCAACACTCGCACAGGTTTATCAGCAGGCAATCGACGACCTGACCAAAGCGTTGCCGTTGCTGAAAGATTATACCCGCGATCAGACAAAAAAATGGAAAATCGACCTCAACGTAGCGGAAGGGCTGCTGGCAAGGGCTTATCTCTATAACAGGCAATTCAATGAAGCCATCCCGCATGCAGCCGCTGCACGCCAGGGTTATCCGCTGATGCCCGCTGATGATTACCTGAAAGGCTTCAACGACATCAACAACCCTGAATGGATCTGGGGGCACGGACAAACGCCCAACCAGAGCAACGCCAGCTATAACTTCAACTACCTGGATGTTTCATCTCCGGTGTCTTACTACAAAAGCTTTATGGCGGATCCATATTTCAAGGACCTCTTCGATAACAACGATGTACGTACCCGTCTGTTCGACTGGGATACGTTACCGGACGAAGAAGGTTACCTGCGCTACAAGAAGTTCCGTTTCCGCGATCCAGGTGCCATGGTGGGTGATCTCGTGTTAATGCGTGCTGCAGAAATGTACCTGATAGAAGCGGAAGCCTATGCCCGTACAGGTAACAGTGCCAAAGCTACGGAAGCGCTTAATGCCCTGCGTAGTGCACGTAACGCAACCCCATACAACGGAGCCGGAGGCCAGACCCTGATAGACGCAATTATGATAGAAAGAAGGAAAGAACTGTGGGGAGAAGGTTTTGCGCTCTCTGATATCATTCGTACAGGCGCTTCCGTTATAAGGAGATCATTCGTGTCTTATAATGGCAACGACAGTATCATCCGCGTGCCCCGTCCTGACGGCACATTCAAGGAGGTAGCTGCCCGTGGTCACCGTACCCTCGCACTGCCCGATGGTTCTGAATTCAAGCCCAATAGCCCGTATTACCTGTTTGCTATTCCGATTGCTGAAGTACAGAATAATCCAAACCTCAATAATTAATGACGTTTAGTCGTATACGTTACTGACGATAATGACTAAACGTAATAACGGGAAGGCTGATGGCTGAAAAGCTGTCAGCCTTTGGCTTTAATATAGCCACGGAATGATCCTGCTGAGAGGAACCAGGTAAAGTAAATAACGGTAGATAACCAGTTCATAATCGGACAGTATTGAAGTGTACCTGATTTATAGAATATTTCCGGGTCCTTAAAAATTGGTATTTTGCAGATTGGCTTAAAATGCAGTGCTATGGAAAATCTTCAGACAATCATACAATCCGATACGCCGGTGCTGATAGATTGTTTTGCCACCTGGTGTGGCCCCTGTAAAATGGTACCGCCAATCTTGAGAGAAGTGAAAGAGAAGCTGGGTGAGCGGATTCGGATCATTAAAATAGACGTGGACAAGAACCCGCAACTGTCTGCCCAGTGGCAGATCAGCAGTGTACCAACTTTACTGCTGTTTCGCAGCGGCAAATTATTGTGGCGCCAAAGCGGCGTAGTACCTGCACATCAGCTGATACCGTTACTGAACTCACATATCGCTTCATAAGGATGCCGCGTTAAGGGATTAACCTTTAGTAAACGCTTACTAAAGGTTAATCCCTTAACACTAAAACCTGTTATAAAATGTTTGCAGGTCACGGGTCAGCTGATCAAAAATAGGTTGGGTAAATAACTTGAACAGCTCATCAGGAGGCGGAGGTATCTCTTCACGGCCACCGATTAGCTGCTTGTCTTCTTCACTGAGCGCACGATAATCGCCACGATAAGTGCCGAATTGATTCTGCCAGGTGAAGCTGCCGGGAATACGGTCGGTACGCAACACCGCGCTGTTATTGGTATCAAGAATACGATAATCCAGTATACCCCTTGATACAACAGTCTTGGTGGTAATATAAAGCGTAGCCCTTACAGTAGTTCTGATTTCGATTATTCTGCCGGAAGTGTCTTTGGCGGTACCTGTGACAATTTCTTTTGATACATCCCGCTGTATACGGTCATAGTAGGTCTGTCCCACTACGAAGTCAAGGAAGCGCATCTCAATGTATTGATCCGGACGAAGGTTCTGACCACGGGCCACACGTTCATCATAGAATTGCACAAACCGGTTGATGTTACGCATCTGTAAATCTCTGACCAGGTAGTCTCTGAATTGATCCGCCGTAAATTGATAATAAAGTGAACGTACATCTACTTCACTCACCACCACATTGATAACAGCTGCCTGGAATGCCTCATCCATGCGGGTTTTGGTGTCACGGTAATTCTTGACCAGTTTGAGCGTCGCCGCAAATTCATCATATGCCTGTCTTGCACTGGCTTTATCTCCTCTTTCCATCAATGACACACCCCTTTCATAACGGATCTCCGCAGCGTTCTCCTGTGCGCCGGTAATGGCATTACTGTAATCTTTCGGTGTTACGATCTGCATAGCAGCAGGGGAGCTGCGGATGGCATTGTAGAGGGTTTGCAGTGTACGATACTCCGCACGAACAGATTCCCATTTGAGCTCATTGTTGGAAGCCAGAAAACGGTTTACACGTTCTTCATGCAGCTTAACTGCCTGTTCATAAGCTGCCGGGAGAAGTTTCAGGGCAGTGGCATCCTGCGGCTTGCGATGCAGCTTCTTCACAAATGCTGTAACAGCGGCATCATAGCGGCCTTTGTTATACAGCTTCTCGCCGGACATACAGGATTGCAGGAATAATGCTGACAGCAGGAGAGCCAGGACATAAAGCCTTGGCGAAAGGGAGGTATTCAGTAGTTTCAAGGTACCAGGTTTTGGTAATATCGTAGCAAATGCTTTGCCAGAAACCTGATAGCAGTGCCGTTATTTGATAATCCGGCGCATTTCCCTGTCAGACTCGCGTTGCTTGATGGATTCACGTTTATCATGCAGCTTCTTACCCTTACCCATGCCTATTTCCATCTTGGCAAGCCCTTTATCGGAAAGGAATATACGGAGCGGTACGATGGTATAACCTTTGTCTTTCAGTTTGTTTTCCATCTTTCTCAATTCCCGTTTGGTGAGCAGTAGCTTGCGCTCGCGGAGAGGATCGTGATTGGCGCTGGTGCCGTGGGAGTATTCTGCGATATGAAGGCTTTTAACAAACAATTCTCCTTTCGAAAAATAGCAGAAGGAATCATTAAAACTAACCCTGCTGGCACGTATAGATTTTATCTCTGTTCCAGTCAATACCATTCCTGCAATAAACTTATCCTCTATTGCGTACTCAAAATATGCCGATCTGTTCTTTAATTCTGCCATTTAATTTAATGGGATTGAAATATTTTTGATTTTGGGATTTCGAGATTTTGGAATTTTCAAATACATCGAAGACAATTAAATCAAGTATTAATCTTCGCTGTATTTAAAAATTCCAAAATCTCGAAATCCCAAAATCAAAAATTAATTCTTAAACAAACTCAACACATTGGCGAGTTTGGTCTTTAATTCTTTTCTGTCCATGATGAAGTCCAGAAAACCGTGTTCCAGCAGGAATTCAGCACTCTGGAAACCGGCAGGAAGATCTTTCTTGATGGTTTCTTTAATGATCCTGGGACCAGCAAAACCAATCAGGGCGCCAGGCTCAGCGATGTTCATATCTCCGAGCATAGCGAAAGATGCGGTTACACCACCAGTGGTAGGATCAGTCATCAGAGAGATATAAGGCAGCCGTGCATTAGCCAGCTGTGTCAGTTTCGCGGATGTTTTAGCCATCTGCATCAGAGAGAACGCACTTTCCATCATACGGGCGCCACCTGATTTGGAAATGATCATCAAAGGCTTCTTGTGCACGATGCAATAGTCAATAGAACGCGCTATTTTTTCACCTACTACAGAACCCATCGAGCCCCCGATGAAATTGAAGTCCATACAGGCCACTACGAGATCGTTCCCCAGCACCGTACCGGTGCCTACTGTCATAGCGTCTTTCAACCCGGATTTCTTCTGCGCTTCCTTCAGCCTGTCAGAATATGGCTTCAGGTCTTTAAAGCCCAGGAAATCGGTCGGATAAATATTGGGAAACAGTTCCTCGAACTGGTTATCATCAAAAATAATTTCGAAATACTCTCCGGAATTAATACGGTTGTGATAGTTACACTTGTCACAAACATAATAATGTTCCTTCAGGTCCTTTACAGTGGTGGTTTTCTTACAGTTTGGGCACTTATGCCACAATCCATCCGGTGCTTCTTTCTTTTCACTGGTGGTAGTGGAAATACCCTGTTTAATACGCTTAAACCAGCTTGACATATTTTACTATTAGATTAGAAAATAGTGGTGCAAGATACGAATTATAAAATACCTTTCAGCGTTTAGGTATACAGACTTGGTAAAAAAGACTTTTTTTAATCGTATATATAACTGAAACGGAGCCAAAGGTGATAATATAATATTATTCACCGATGCCTCCGTGTAATTATTATGCAATTAATACATTAGTAAATAACTGAAACCTAGCTTTTAAAAATTAAAAGCTATCTCAACTATTTGTTTCTGTTAATGCAATTGAGATCCTGGAACGCTTCTTCAAGGCGCTTTACAAAGGTTTCTTCACCTTTGCGGAGCCATACGCGCGGATCATAGTATTTCTTGTTAGGCTTGTCTGCACCTTCGGGGTTACCCAGCTGGGCCTGCAGGTATTCTTTCTTGCCTTCGTAGTAATCATGCACCCCTTCCCAGAACGCCCACTGCATATCTGTATCGATGTTCATTTTGATCACGCCGTAACCCAGCGCTTCCGCGATCTGATGCTTCGGAGAACCACTGCCGCCATGGAATACATAGTATACAGGTTTAGCCTGGGTCTTGAATTTTTCCTGGATATACGCCTGGCTGTTGTGCAGGATCACAGGACGCAGTTCCACATTACCTGGAGAATATACGCCATGCACATTACCGAAAGCCGCAGCTACAGTAAAGCGGGAGCCTACCTGCGATAATTTTTCGTATGCATAAGCTACTTCTTCAGGCTGGGTGTACAGCTTGGAATTGTCAACACCTGAGTTGTCCACACCATCTTCCTCACCACCGGTAACGCCCAGCTCAATCTCGATGGACATTCCCAGTTTATTCATTCTCTCAAAATATTTATGAGAAATTTCAATGTTCTCAGCAATAGGTTCTTCAGACAGATCCAGCATATGAGAGCTGTACAGCGGCTGGCCATGCAGTTTGAAATATTCTTCACCGGCAGTCAGCAGACCATCAATCCAGGGCAGCCACTTTTTGGCAGCGTGGTCAGTATGTAATACTACAGGAACGCCATAATATTTGGCTACTTCATGCACATGCTTTGCACCGGAAATACCACCGGCAATGTTTGCCTGCAGTTTATCGTTAGGCATTCCTTTACCTGCAAAAAACTGGGCGCCACCATTGGAAAACTGGATAATAACCGGAGAATTCACCTTTGCAGCTGTTTCCAGCACCGCATTAACGGAGTTAGTCCCCACAACATTCACGGCAGGCATTGCAAATCCGTTGTCTTTGGCATCGTTGTACAGCGCATCCAGCTCCTCGCCGAATAATACGCCAGCTCTGTATTTTCCCATACTTTACGTTGTATTTTTTTTTAAAGGAAAGCAAATATAAGGAGTTAATGAGAAGATTTATAGCGAAAAGAATTTTCTGCAGATGAAAATCTGCGGAAAGAAAAATGTACTTTACCCGGATCTCACGAAGGATGCCTTACATCCGGCACAAATGAGCATGTCCCGGAATGCTTGCCAGTATTGACTTTGCAGGTGATAAAAAAATAACTTCAACTTACGGTCAGTGTATTCCCGTTTACAGTGATGCTGTAGGATGCAAGTGCCGCCGTAGCCGGACCCGTATTCACTGCGCCGGTGGTAGCGTATCTGCTGCCATGTCCGCAAGGCGCGTTACATTCAATCAGGTGGGTAGTATTATTGTAGGTGGCCACGGTGCAACCCTGATGGGTGCAGGTGCTGGATAATGCAGAAAATGCACTGGCCGTATTACCCGTGCCGGTGCGTATCAGTATAACGCCATTCTGTATTTTGAAATCACCGGGATTAAGCAACGTTGCATTCAGGTCTACGGTGAGCCTCGCATTGCCGTTGCCGGGAGGAGTGGTGCCGCCACCGCCATATCCGCCGCCGCCTTTGCTGCATGCGGCCAGACCCGCTGTGCAGGCGAGTGCCAGCGTCAGCCCTATCTCTGAAACAAATTTTCTTCTTTCCATAAAAGGTATTTGATGAAGTGAAAAGATATATCTCGCTTTCGTCGAGTCGATCAAACGAATGCCGTCATCTCTGTTTTACGTCAATGGAAAGAAGGAGGTTGCCTCCTCGTGAAAGTTATTGGAGCCGCGTAAGCAATTCGCGGAAATAAGCAGGAGCTTCCAGCAGGCGGCTGCCATACCAGGAAAACATCTCGCCATCAACCAATAGCACCTGGGCCTCCGGCAGGTATGCCCGGATCTCGGCAATATGTTTTTCTTTAAAAGGATAAGGTTCTGAAGACAACAACACCAACCTGCTGCCGCTGGCTGCTAGTTGCTCAGGCGTAATAGAAGGATACCTGGTAAGATGTTCGAACACATTCTCAAAGCCGCAACGGTACAACATCTCATGGATAAAGGTGTCACCGCCTGCAGCCATCCACGGATCTCGCCAGATGAAGTAAGCAGTAGGTATCGGTGTTGCAGCACATGACAGTTGTGCAAAACCCTGTTGTATCTTTTCCACCAGGGCAGCAGCTTCCACAGCACGACCCGTAACAGCGCCCACGCCGTTGATCATATCACAAGCGTCCTGCAGACACTTTATATCACTGACCCATACCGGGAAATGCGCAGCCAGCGCGTCAACGTCGGCAGCCGTGTTTTCTTCCTTGTTGGCAATAATAAGATCGGGAGAAAGTTGTTGTACAATATCAATATGTACATGCTTGGTACCGCCAACACGGGTCTTGCTACGGAACCAGCTTTCAGGGTGTACACAGAATTTGGTGATGCCCACCACTTCGGCATCAAGGCCAAGCGCATATAGCAGCTCTGTTTGCGAAGGCACCAGGGAAACGATCTTCCCTGGCAGCTTCGCGAGTGTTATTGTACGTTGGAGCTGATCAGTGAATTGCATGACTCTTATCTTCCCAGCGCCTGTATAATATCATATTTGGTAACAATGTGATGGTCGCCGCTTTCATCTTTGGTAAGCACAGCGCCGTTCTCCCGGTTAATATATACAGAGAGCTTTTCTATCGGTGTGTCTTCACTTACCAGTGGGAAAGGCGCATGCATCACCTGTCGCACCTGTGCGTCTTTCAGGTTTACATCATCAATCAGTTTATTGAACAATCCATTCTCTGAGATGGCGCCAACGATGTTGCTGCCATGCATTACCGGAATATGTTCAATATCAAACTTCTTCATCTTTGCAATCGCATCACTTACTTTTTCATCGGCTGTAACAGTTACCAGCGGTAGGTTACGGCGCGCATTTACCACATCTTTCACGGTCTTTACATCCAGGAAACCACGCTCCATCATCCACTGGTCGTTATATACTTTACCTACATAACGGCTGCCATGATCATGAAAAATGACTACCACAAGGTCAGTAGGCTTCAGACTTTCTTTCAGCTGTAAAAGCCCAGAGATAGCTGATCCTGCGGAGTAGCCCACAAAGATGCCTTCTTCTTTGGTAATACGGCGTGCCATAACAGCACCGTCTTTATCGGTCACTTTTTCGAAGGCGTCAATCACATCCATATCATAGTTCTGCGGCACAAAATCTTCCCCGATACCTTCAGTAATATAAGGGTACACTTCGTTCATATCCTGCTGCCCGGTTTCAAAGTACTTCTTCAGCAACGAACCGTAGCTATCGATAGCCCATACTTTAATATTGGGATTTTTTTCTTTCAGGAATTTACCGGTGCCGGTGATAGTACCTCCGGTGCCGGTTGCCACTATGAGATGCGTAACCTTGCCGTCTGTCTGTTCCCATATTTCAGGACCAGTCTGCTCATAGTGTGCATCGCGGTTAGCAAGGTTATCATATTGATTCACATAAAATGAATTCGGAATCTCAGTAGCCAGTCTCTTGGATACAGAGTAGTAGGAGCGCGGATCTTCAGGCTCTACATTGGTAGGGCAAACGATCACTTCTGCGCCCACAGCTTTCAGAATATCCACTTTTTCTTTGGACTGTTTGTCGGTAGTGGTGAAAATACATTTGTAACCTTTGATCACCGCCGCAAGGGCCAGTCCCATGCCAGTGTTACCGGAAGTGCCTTCAATGATGGTGCCGCCGGGTTTCAGCAGCCCTTTCTGTTCTGCCACTTCCACCATTTTAAGGGCCATTCTGTCTTTGATGGAGTTGCCTGGATTAAAGAACTCTACTTTGGCAAATACCGGGCAGGGGAGGGAAGCGGTTACCCGGTGCAGTTTTACCAATGGGGTATTTCCAATCGTTGCAAGTATGTTTTCTGCATATTTCATAAAACAAGAAAGTTGTACAATGACGAAAATACATAATCCCCTGCAATCTGCGATCAACTGCCCCAATCCACACGGAGCAACCTTCCGTCCACCATCCTCTTCATGACTGATCTTCACACAATTATTATCCTCCCCGCTAATCTCCGCCCAATCTTCTCTCATCAGGAAAATCAAAAGAATCATACAAATCAAAGTCCTACTTTTGTCCCCGATGACTAAAAGAATATTTATCACCGGCATTGGGACTGGCGTTGGAAAAACAGTGGTGTCCGCATGTGTTACAGAAGCATTGCAGGCCGATTACTGGAAACCTGTGCAGGCCGGAACGGAAGAAGGTACCGATACACAGACCATTCAGTCCCTTATCAGCAATAAACTGACTGTTTGTCATAAAGAAGCTTACTGCCTGGAAATGCCCGCATCGCCGCATCTGGCGGCCCGCGCAGAAGGAATTACCATCGATGCGGGACTTATTGCCCGGTTGGCAGACAATTTGCAACCAGAGCAACGTTCCCTTGTAATTGAGGGGGCAGGCGGACTGCTGGTGCCGTTAAATGATACCGTTTTCACCGCAGACCTCATACGCACACTGAACGCAGGCGTGATCATTGTAGCACAGAACTATCTGGGCAGCATTAACCACTCCCTGCTCACTGCCAGGGAATTACAACGTACAGGCGTAAGGGTTATCGGCTGGATTTTCGGCGGCGAAAGGAACAGTAACGAAGACGATATTGTGAGATGGAGCGGATTCCCGAAAATCGGACGCATCCCGCAGACGGCAACGCTTAGCCCGGACTTTGTACGGCAGCAGGCGCAGCTGCTTTCAGCGCCGCTCAATACCTTATTGAATGACCACTAAGAAGGATATACGAAAACAATTCCTGGAGCTACGGCTCAACCTGGACGATGTTACCACCACTGCCCTCAATGAGGCGATACTGGCCAATTGCAGACGGCTCACCTACGACGGCATTCATCAAGCACACCTCTTTCTGCCCATCTCAGAAAAAAAAGAAGTGGACACCTGGCCACTGGCATCCTGGCTCAGGGAGCATCAGCCACAAATCAAGCTGGTACTGTCCAAAGCCGATATGAAAACCGGTGAAATGTTCCACTTCGCCTGGGAACCCAATACCATCCTGGTAAAAAACAGGTTCGGTATTCCCGAGCCGCTGAGCGGCACAGAAGTATTGCCCGAAGCGATAGATCTCGTATTTGTACCTTTACTGGCATTCGATATACTGGGCCATCGCGTGGGATACGGCAAGGGAATGTACGACCGCTTCCTGAAACAATGTCGCCCCGATGTGCGTACAGTAGGACTTTCCCTGCTGGAACCTGTGCCCGCCATTACCGATATCGACAACTGGGATGTGCCATTGCAAACAGTGATCACACCGGAACGTATTTACCATTTCAGGAATTAATACCTGATACAGTCTTATTCTAAAACTATCATCGTGCTGAAATATCTGAAACTGTTACTATATCCTTTCTCTCTCCTGTATGGCCTCGTAATGTGGCTGCGCAACAGGTTTTATGACAAAGGCCTGCTCACCGCCGTGGAATTTGATATACCCACAATTGCCGCCGGCAACCTCTCTGTCGGAGGTACCGGTAAAACACCACACGTGGAATACATGATCCGGCTGCTGAAAGAGCATTACAGAATAGCCACCCTGAGCAGGGGCTACAACCGCCGCACCAAAGGGTATATCCTCGCGGATGAAAACAGTACGGCCGCTGACATCGGAGATGAACCCATGCAGTTCCATGATAAATTCCCCGACATCAGCGTTTGTGTAGGAGAAGAACGTATGCTCGCCATCCCCCAGCTATTGGGCGACGAGCCGGCCACGCAGGTAGTACTGCTGGACGATGCATTCCAGCACCGCTCCATCAAACCAGGAATGAACATACTGATCACAGATTACAACCGCCTCTTTACCCGTGACCATGTAGTGCCCTTCGGCAGATTGAGAGAAGGCCGCAAAGGATACGAGCGCGCAAATTGCATCATTGTATCCAAGTGCCCGCCCGATATGTCCGTTGCAGAAAAACAGGCGCTCCAAAAAGAAATTAACCCGCTGCCTCATCAGCGGCTGTTTTTTACTACCTTGCAGTATGGCACCCTGTATGATATGGCCAGCCTGCAGCCTGTAACCGTTTCCCATGAAGCATCCGTATTACTGGCCTGCGGCATAGCAAGGCCGGCGCCATTGCTGCAGACACTGCAAAACCGTTTTTCACAGGTGTTCCTGCTGCCTTTCCCGGATCATTATTATTATTCGGAGAAAGATATCGAGAAGATCAAAAAAGAACGGAACGATATGCCCGGCACAGAAAAGATTGTCATCACTACCGAGAAAGATGCCGTCCGCCTGCATCTCCTCAGGAAAACACTGGCAGCGCAAAACCTGCAGATCGCCGTGATGCCAGTCGAAATTTCGTTCCTCTTCGATGAGGCGGAATTATTTAATAATTTTATTTTTGACTACGTAAACAGGAGCCTGCCTGCTATCAGTCAATAATACTTACTACAAAACATGAGTAAAAAGAAGAAAGATAAGAAACACGCCGGTCAGAAGAAAACCTTCCGCGGTGTGGTAGAATTGACCAGGTCAGGTATGGCCTTCATAATCGTGCCCGGCCTTACCAAAGATATCATGGTAAAGCAGAAGAACCTGCACACCGCCCTGGATAAAGATGAAGTGCTGGTGGATGTTATCAAGCAGGCCCGCAACGAGGGCCGTATGGAGGGCGTTATAACGGACATCCTTAAACGAAATAAAACAGAATTTACCGGCACCATGCAGGTAAATAAGAACTTCGGGTTCCTGATTACAGACAAGGGAATGTTCATGCCGGATATCTATATCCCGGCCAACTCACTCAAAGATGCAAAGAACGGCGATAAAGCCGTCGTGAAAATAGTAGCCTGGGGAGAGAAATCACGCAAACCCGTAGGAGAAATCATTGAAATCCTCGATGCTGCCGATACCAACGACCTGGCCATGAAGGAAATCCTCATCGAAGCCGGCTTCCCCCTCAACTTCCCCGATGAAGTATTGAAAGAACTCGCCGCGATCAAAGAAGATATAACGGAAGCGGAAATACAGAAACGTAAAGACTGCCGCAAGATCCTCACTTTTACCATCGACCCCGTTGATGCCAAAGATTTTGATGATGCCATTTCCATCCGCAAGCTCAAAAACGGCTTGTATGAAATAGGCGTGCATATTGCCGATGTAAGCCACTTCGTAATCCCCGGTACCGCGCTGGACCAGGAGGCTGAAAAACGCGCCACATCTGTGTACCTGCCCGACCGCGTGCTGCCCATGCTGCCGGAAAAGATCTCCAACGAACTCTGCTCTTTACGCCCGCATGAAGATAAACTTACCTTCTCCGCTATGTTCCAGATGAACGAAAAAGGCGAGGTAAAACAACACTGGATAGGCCGGACCATAATCCATTCCAATCACCGCTTTACCTACGAAGAGGTGCAGGAAACAATCGAGAGAAATGAAGGCCCTTACGATACAGAAGTATTACTGCTGAATAAGATTGCCCAGACATTGCGCCAGGACAGATTTGCACACGGCGCAATCAATTTCTCCTCACAGGAAGTACGCTTCAAACTGGATGAAACCGGCAAGCCGGTAGGTATCGTGATTAAAGAAAGCAAGGAAGCGCATCAGCTGATTGAAGAGTTTATGCTCCTGGCCAACAGGACCATCGCTGCATATGTTTCTAAACTCCGTGTTAACAAGCAACCCGTGCCTTTCCCTTACCGCGTGCACGATACGCCGGATGAAGAAAAACTGAAAGTGTTTGCTGCATTCGCCGGAAAGTTCGGTTACCGGTTTGATACCAGCTCACCGGAAAATATTGCACGGTCTTTCAATACCATGCTGCAGATGGTGCAAGGCAAACCGGAACAGCACGTGCTGGAAACGTTGGGTATCCGCACAATGGCTAAGGCCATCTATACGGTAGATAATGTGGGCCACTACGGGCTTGGGTTCGAAGACTATTGCCATTTCACATCTCCGATACGCCGCCACCCGGATGTACTGGTACACCGTGTCCTGGCTGAATGTCTCGCCGGTAACATACACCCCGATAAACAAATGGAAAAGAAATGCCGCCACGATTCTGAAATGGAACGCAAAGCAATGGAGGCAGAAAGGGCGGCCAACAAATACAAACAGGTGGAATACATGCAACAGTTCATTGGTCATACTTTTGATGGCGTGATCAGTGGCGTGGCACATTTCGGTTTCTGGGTGGAAACAGTGGATACCAAATGCGAAGGCCTCGTAAGCATCCATAACCTGAACAAAAGAGAAGAGTTTGTTTTCAATGAAAATGAATATGCCCTCGTCGGACAAGCCAGCGGCCGTAAGTTTCGTATAGGTGATAAGGTTAGCATTCGGGTGGTCGCTTCCAACCTGGCCAAACGCCAGCTGGACTATGACCTCGAAAGTGAACTGGGAGAACTCGCACAACGCGATACCCGCAGACAGAATTTGCCCAAACAGCGGGACGATAGGAGAGATAACCGCAAGAAGAAAAAAGAAAAACAAGGTAATTATATCCCGAAGAAACCATGGCAGCAACAACCTGCAATGCAACCCGCTGTCACCGTTACGCCGGAACCAGTTCCTGAACCGGTAGTGGACCAGGTAGCTGTTGAAACACACGTTGTAGATGTAACTACACCGCCACCTGTGGAAGCAGTGCCTGCGCAGCCTGCTACACCGAAGAAAACAGGCGCGAAGAAGGAAAAGGCGGTCGGTAAAAAAGACAAAGTCCCCGCTGCCACCGGAAATGCAAAAGCAAAGAAGGTTGCCGTTGTTGAAGCGCCTTTGGCCCCGCCACCTGCACCGAAAAAGGCTGCCGCCAAAAAATCGGCAGACAAACCTGCGGTGAAGAAGACCACTGCAAAGAATGCCGCTGCTACCGTTAAAAAGACGCCGGCCAAAACAGCCGTTGCCAAGAAAGCCACCGCGAAAAAAGCCGCTGCAGATGCGAAGAAAGCACCCGCTAAAAAAGCTGTTGCTAAAAAAGCCGCAGTGAAAAAAGCTACTGTTGCAAAAGAAACAAAAGCAACAGCTTCCCATCCAAAAAAAGCCGTTGCTCCTAAAGTAGCAGCCAAAAAAGCTGCACAAAAGGCTTCTCCGAAAAAAGCGGCAGCCGGGAAGAAAGCCTCTTCGAAACCAGTACCCACAGCGAAGAACAAGGCAAAGAAAAAATAGCAAAATAAAAAAATAAAAAAATAATTAGATCCACCTGAAATGCATTCATTTAACGAGTTAATTACACAGTTTAATCAAGAATTCAATAAGCAACATTTTCCGGAACAACCCGCCAGCCTGTATAACGCTGCCTCCCATATGCTCAGCATCGGAGGCAAGCGCATACGCCCCGTTTTGTGCCTGATGGGCAATGAACTGTTTGATACGCTGCATCCCGATGCATTCTCAGTTGGTATGGCCGTGGAGCTGTTCCATAACTTCACACTGATACACGACGATATCATGGACAAAGCACCCATTCGCCGCGGTAAGCCTACTGTGCACACCGTATTCGGCGATTCGGCTGCGATACTCGCCGGAGATGTCCTGTTAATCAGTGTGTACGACAGACTTAACAAAGTACAGTCAAAGTACAAACAGAAGATCATCTCTGTATTCAACAAAGCCGCTATTGAAGTATGTGAAGGTCAGCAGCTGGATATGGACTTTGAAGGAATGGACCCTGAACAGGTACAATACAACGATTATGTAAATATGATCGGCCTCAAAACTTCTGTGCTGCTCGCCGCCAGCCTGCAGCTGGGCGCTATCGTCGGTGGCAGCAGTGAAGGCAATCAGGAACACATCTACTCATTCGGCAAAAATATTGGCATCGCTTTCCAGATACAGGACGATTACCTGGACGCATTCGGCGATCCTGATAAATTCGGAAAACAACAAGGTGGCGATATCCTCGTGAATAAAAAAACATTCCTGCTCCTGAAAGCGCTGGAACTGTGCAACCCCGCGGAAAAGACAGCCCTGAAAGAGTTGCTCGTTTCATCCCCGGATAATAAAGTAGAACGCGTGCTCGATATTTTCCATAGTTGCAAAGTAGACGTATGGGCAGAAAAGGAAAAAGACCGCTTCCAGCAGATGGCGTTCGAAAGCCTCGAAAATATTGCCGTACTATCCTCCCGTAAAAAACCGTTAATGGAACTTGCTGACTATCTTTTAAATCGCGAACAATAGTTTTTTGTATCTAAAATCGCGTTATATTCGCGCCTCTACCTTTTAACTGTAATTTTACTAGCCAATGTCTAACTCGCTGTTTAGGAAAAAGTCACTTAGCACTATTTTAAAGGATGCCAACGAAGGGTTATCTGATGGCCACGAAGGAGGAATGCATAAAGTGCTAAAAGTGAAAGACCTGACAGCAATGGGAATCGCAGCGGTAATAGGCGCGGGTATTTTCTCTACTATCGGTGAAGCATCTTTTCACGGCGGTCCGGGTGTATCCCTGCTGTTTATCATCACCGCTATAACCTGTGGCTTTTCTGCTCTCTGCTATGCGGAATTTGCCGCACGCGTACCGGTTTCCGGCAGCGCTTATACGTATTCATATGTAACATTCGGAGAACTGGCTGCCTGGGTAATAGGCTGGGCCCTGATCCTGGAATACGCCATCGGTAATATCGCAGTGGCTATTTCCTGGAGCGGCTATTTCAACAACTTGCTCAAAGGGATCGGGCTGGAACTGCCGAAGTGGCTGGCCAGCAACTACGACAGCGCTACGCCTGATATTGTTGCCAGTGCACCGCATATCGGCAGCCTGCCGCTCATATTCAACCTGCCTGCATTCATGGTGGTAGTACTGATCACCTACCTGGCTTATATGGGCATACGGGAAAGTAAACGCAGCGCCAATTTCATGGTGGCGCTTAAGATACTGGTGATCCTGTTTGTGATCGTAGTTGGATTCTTTTATGTGGATAAGGCCAACTGGTCGCCCTTCCTGCCAAATGGTTTTTCCGGCGTGCTGAAAGGAGTATCCGCTGTGTTTTTTGCCTACATCGGTTTTGATGCAGTGAGCACTACCGCGGAAGAATGCGCAAACCCGCAGCGGGACCTCCCCAAGGGCATGATCTATTCGCTCATTATCTGCACAGTATTATATATCCTGATCTCTCTGGTGCTTACTGGTATGGTGCCCTTCTACAAATTAAAAGTAGATGATCCCCTGGCTTTTGTATTTGATGAAGTAAACCTCAGATGGGTCGGCTATATCATCTCCGTGAGCGCCGTGGTAGCCACCACCAGTGTATTGCTGGTATTCCAGATAGGGCAGCCCCGTATCTGGATGAGCATGAGCCGCGATGGTCTGCTGCCAAAGCGCTTCAGCAAGATACATCCCCGCTTTAAAACACCTTCTTTCGCCACCATCATCACCGGTCTGATTGTAGGTATCCCTGCACTATTCCTCAACCTCACCATTGTAACAGATCTTACCAGTATAGGCACCCTCTTTGCCTTTATCCTGGTATGCGGTGGCGTACTCATACTGCCCAGAG
Source organism: Chitinophaga sp. (assembly GCF_035538455.1). GTDB lineage: Bacteria > Bacteroidota > Bacteroidia > Chitinophagales > Chitinophagaceae > Chitinophaga. The sequence continues at coordinate 398 of NZ_DATLKJ010000078.1, read as the reverse complement.
ACGAAAACGATGATAAAACACAGCAACGTTTCCGCCTGCCCTATATCAACGGCCGCATCATTGTACCGGTACTGGTAATCGGCCTGGCCATTTTCTTCCGCAATGAAGTAGGCGCCAAACTCTCCTTCGCCGGAGGCTGGGAAGTATGGAAACACAATATTCCTTTCCTCATTTTTATGGTAGTAACCGTGCTGATCACGTTCTATGCTGCTACCCGCAGCCTCTCACTGATACCGGTGTTAGGCCTGTTAAGCTGCTTCTACCTCATGACCGAGATCGCACTAAAGAACTGGATCGTGTTCTCTATCTGGCTGGTAATCGGCCTCGTCATCTATTTCTGCTACAGCTACAGCCACAGCAAGCTTAAAAAGTAAAATTTTTCGTAACTTAATAGTAGT
>NZ_DATLKJ010000077.1:0-35949 GCF_035538455.1 Chitinophaga sp. | reverse complement strand
GTTGGCCCTGTTCTCGCTGAAATAGCCGTTGTAGTACCAGTGATAGCTGGCATCGGTTGGATGCTGGTTGGCAGACACTACGTAATTACAAGCGGGATTCAGTACGGCGGGGAGGCTGTCGTTGGGGATATACTGTGTGTACAGCTGGACGCTCTGCGTACCATCCTGTACGAACTTTCCCTGGCCGGCGTTTTTTACTGGCAGGCGGCCCTGATGGTTTACAGCGATGGTATTGTCTTTACAGGCAAACGTAAAGTTCTGTACCGGTGAAGCGTAGTGGCTGATAGCCGTTCTGTACTCGCTGTAATTCTTTGCCCGGTTCAGTTGTATAAAGGTGAGGAATTCATTGGAGGGCTTATGCAGCTCCCATCTCAGGGCACTATTGAGCAGTTCAGGGCGCCCGAACGAGAAGTCTTTGGTATATGGTACGGGGCCGTGTACGGTGTGATAGACCGTATCATAAAAATCCGTCTGGCCTTTGCGTTTGATGGTATCGACCATGTATGTCAGTTCTTTCCATTGGCCGTCCATTTCGTACTTTTTGTAATCGTTGCTGACCTTCAGTCTGTACCAGTCTTTCGCGTCGTCGGCGCCGTTAGTAAGGCCCCAGGCGATATGTTCGTTGAAGCCGATGATCACTGCCGGTGTGCCGGGGATAGAAACGCCGTAGACATTCATATCGGGCGAAGACAGTTGCATCTCCAGCCATATGGCAGGCAGCGAGAGGTTGAGGTGCGGGTCGGCGCAGAGGATAGGATGTCCGGATGAGGTTTTCTTCCCAGACACCACCCAGCTGTTACTACCAAGTTTAGGATTGTAGGTATTTTGTGGCAGTACTGATTTTGAAGCAAAGAAAGAAAAGCGCAGATATGCGGGTTGATGAATGTAGGCAGTTGTAGTTGGTGCAACGGCAGGGGTGCTACCATCCATAGGTGAAATGCGGGAAGTGAAGTCGGGATAGAATTTATTAAACCGCTCCTCTCCCAGCGCGAGCATCATCCACGACATGCTGAAGTCTTCCTCATAACCAGACAGTGTGCCGGCCATGTATTTCATGAGTAATACACTTTTCAGGTTCGTCCATTTTTCAGGGCGGTAATCCATCAGTTTATATTCCAGCGGTATTTCCTTATAGTCCAGCTGGCTGATATAAGCGTTCACGCCCTGCGTATAGGCGGTGAGCGTTCTCAATGTTTCGGGATCATTTTCTATTGCGGACAAAGAAGCCTTTGCAGCTTCGAGCATACCTATTCTGCGCTGGTTGCGGTCATATTCCAAGTAGCCGCCGGGAAATATTTCCGACATCCGGCCAGCTACCGCATGGCTCATAAAATCCATCTGCCATAAGCGTAAAACGGCGGTTACATACCCTTGTGCGAAGTAGAGGTCTGTATTATTAGTGGCGTAGATATGCGGCACCTTGCGTTGGTCAAAGAATATGCTGACGGTATCGGTCAGGCCCATTTTCCGGAGCGTAAGCTGCGGTGTGTTCAGGCCGCGGTCGCGGTTGTTCTGCACTATTCCGGTGAAGGGGTTCAGCAGCTTCCCGAGTGGTGGCACATTGAACATACTTTCAGACAAAGTAAAAACCAGGATTACCAATGCGATCAGCGGGTAAAAGGCCTGTGTATGGATCTTTTTCATGTCCTCTTTTTTGGCGTAAAGGAGTAATTAGCTTTCAGGAGTTATACCGGGTCAGGGTTTTACGTGCACGCGGGTAAAGCAGTCGTTGATTATATTGACAATACGTTCCGGGTGTTTGTAAATAAAAAAGTGATTGCCTTCGAGGATGGCGTTGTTGAAGGCCGCCGTGGTAAAACGCCCCCAGTTAGCAAGCCGGTCATTCTTCTCTTCCTCGCTGCCCATCATGGCAAAGAGGGGAATATTCACCGGGGGTTCATCTTCGAGGCCATGCCTGCCAGACAGCTGAAAATCTGCTCTCAGCACCGGTTCAAAGAATGCGAGGAGGTCATTATGTTCCAGAAACTCCTGCGGCATGCCACCCAGTTTTTTCACTTCAACGAGGAACTCGTCCTGCGGGAGCAGGTGAAGGTCAGCAGTATCTGTATGTTCACCGGGGCCTGCATTTCCGCTTACGATGAGGTATGCGGGCGACTTAGAGGCATTCTGCAGCAGGCCGGCTACTCTCAATGCGAGATAGGCGCCAAGGCTGTGTCCATAAATAATAAACGGAGCACCTGTAAGGCGGCTGCGGACCTGGTAAAAGATGTCACGGCCTGCCAGGCTGAAATTTTTCAGCAGCGGCTCGTTCATCCGTTTCCCTCGTCCGGGCAGTTCCAGTGCGACCACCTCGAAGCCTTTCAGCAAGGGTGTCATAAACTGGTAAGAGTAACAGTTGCCACCCGCAAAGTGCAACAGGAATAACTGTGGTTTCTTCATATCAGCGCTCATTTAAGCTTAAGTTTGCGGCATCTGCATTCTCTCTTTCCAGGCGGCCTTCGTCCATCTTATACAACTTGTCGGCACAGTGATAATATTTATCATCATGTGTGATGGCGACGATGGTGAAGCCGCTCTTCCGGAGCATGGGGATGATCTCTGTATAGAATTTATTTCTGAAATAGGGGTCCTGGTCCGCCGCCCATTCATCCAGTACGAGCAATGGTTTTTCTTCCATCAGCGCTGCAATCAGTGCAAGGCGTTTCCGCTGGCCGGCAGAGAGGCTGGTGGTCGAGTAACGTCCTTCTTCCAGCACCACCTTATTTTCCAGTTCAAACAGCCGGAGGTAGTCATTCCATTTCTCCATATCGGCTTGCTTTTCTGTCAGTAATCCGTTGAACAGGAAAAAGTCGCTGAATATAACGGCAAAGGCTGTACGGTAATCGGGGTAATTGCTGCCGTCGACCAGTTCGCCGTTCAAGCGTATTTCTCCGGCTGACGGGGTGCAGAGCCCCAGCAGGGCGTTGACGAAAGTAGTTTTGCCGCTGCCGTTGCCGCCGTAGATAAAGATCACATCACCTTTATTGATCTGAAGGCTGACAGGTCCTATGCTGAATGACTGGTCTTTTTCACCGTAGGAGAACTCGAGTCTGCTCACGGTGATCTGCTGGAAGTCGTTGATCCCGATATATTGCTTCGGCATATGTTGCTGCATCACGGTATCTTCCAGCTGATTTTTCAGGGAGATCATGTGATCGGCGGCAACGCCCGCCCTCACGATGTTTGGCAGCAGCACCATAATGGTTTCGATAGCACCCAGCAGATAGAGCAACGTGAAAATATAGCTTACCAGGTCATTAGCCGGAATATGGAGTTTCAGGCCGAAGAAGAGCAACACGGATGCGATGAGTACATAGAACAGCACTTGTCCTGTTATCTGGTTGATCAGCAGGCCATTCAGCGCTGATACGTTATTGCGGTAGGCACGCTTTGCAATGGGGCTGATGCTGTGGTCGTAGATGTACTGGCCCTTTCCCGGTTCCATGTATATTTCCTTGAAACCGCCCAGGATGTCGTTCAGGTGACCTACGAAGTCATTCTCCATACCGCGTGAGCGTTCAATATCCTGCAGGTTTTTCCGGGAATTGAGATGATACACGCTGATTCCCAGCAATGCAATCACCAGTGTAATGCCCCAGAGTGCCAACGATATGGTGGACAGGTACACCAGACAACATATGGCCAGCACCAGCGCCGTAAAGAATTCGATAATACCGCGGGATGCGTCTGTGAGGGTATTTACATCACTGACCATAGCAGCGTACACTTCCCGTTCTTTGTCGGCCAGCTGGCGATATTTCGCTTTCAGCACCAGCGCAATGATCTGTTTCCTCAATTGCCAGAACAGCCGTTGGGAAATACTGATGACCGCCGTCGACAGGGTTTTCCTGATCCAGATAAAGAACAGGATAATCAGTGCGAAGACGAGAATGTATTCTATACTGACTGTTTTGAAATTGCCTGCAATAATCTGCCCGGCCACCCTGGTTACGCAGTTGATGAACAGGAAACTGCACATGCCGGAAAGGATCCCCAAGGCAGTATACTTCAGTGCGCCCATCCGCCCGATGCGGGGTAATATTATACTTAAGAGCTGCTTCATATTTTTGATTTAAAGGATGGTCAGTTCCTGTTATGCAGGTACCTCGCTGTACGTGTACAGCAGTTCTTTTTCACCGTACAGGCGCTCGGCAATAAGGCCCCTGGTGGTACATTCCTGTACCAGTTTATTGGATTGCACAATCGGGTTGGATTCGTCGGTATATCTTACCGTGCTGATAAACTCCAGCCAGGGCTCCTGCCCCATTGCATACACATAAACTTCCTTTGGATGGAAGATATCTACCAGGTGCATACCTTTTGTGAAGTCGGAGCCAGAGAGTCTTCTTGACTGGTCTTTATCGCGGGGCAGTTCTTCTGTGAGCAACGGGCCGTAGAGCCAGGTGAGCGGAGCGCCATCGCATTCCATGCCCAGGAACACTACATCCACGTCGCCTGTAACCGCCTGCACATGCTCATACAGTTTTGCTTCCATCACCCTGGAATCCGCTACAAAGAGGAATGTGAATCTGTCGATTGCAATATGGAAACATGTCTTTGCCTTAATATCGAGGTCGCTGTGTTCACCTGTAAACGGGATGCCGGTGATCACGCAGTTGAAGAACTTCAGTTCTTCCATCTCATCGATCTCAATTACGTTGTTGAAACCTGCATGATTGAAAGCCATCTTCAGGTTGGGGTCCTGCAATGCGCCGCTGGTTGTGCGTGGCACTACTACATTCCTGATCTTGTGTCTGAGAGGCAGCAGCGTTTCGAAAAGGATGTGGTCCTGGTGATTGTGGGTGATCAGCACATAATCTATCACATCGGGGATATCAATATCTGAGTAGTGCGCTACGCTGGATTCGTAACCGTAATAGCTGATGAGGGGATCTACCAGTATGCTGACGTCTTTTGTTTCAACCAGGATACAGGCGTGTCCGAAATAGCGCATCCTCACATGCTCTCCTTCATACTTCCTGTACACGGGATGTTCCTGCTGAGTGAAGAAGGTTTCGAACAAAGCCCTGTCGGCATCTTTCACGCCTAGCTTCGCAGCTATATCATCGATTGAACCGGCTTCCCTTTTCATTCTGGCCAGCGCGTCAATACCGTCGTGATCAAAGGGAACAGGAAGGTGCAGCACATGCGGCTCATCCAGCCTGGCAGTGCTCAGGCAGAAAGGACGCTCGTCATTATCTGTTACCCAGAGCGCGATGCTTTGCCATGATTTATTATAGAAGCGGCTTTTGTACAACAGCGATTCAAAGAGCCTGAAAGACGGATTGTTGTTGAGATCATATTTCAATTCCACGTAGCCTCTGAGCAGTTCCGGCACCTGCGGGTACAACGATTCCAGTGAATAACCTTTGGCATGGCTTTTCAGCATGCGGTCGAGCTGCTGAATGGCGTCAGACAGTTCGATAGCGAGCGACTGCTTCTGCAACGTTTCTTCGCGCAGCTTCCTGATGTCATCCACACGGGATACCTTGTAATCCATAAAGGGGCCGCCCAGCATTTTGGGATTCATCACCGCCGCAGCATGTATTTCCGGTGATTGTATGTAAGAGTTCATGATCTTGAGGTGTCTGCCTGTGATGTTCATGGCAGCTGTAGCCGGGGAAATCAGATGCGACCACGCATACCATCTTTCGATCAACGGCTCAATAATTACGTTGGGCTTCAGGAACCACTTATTGTCTTTCATATGTCGTGATTTTATTTTGAAAAATTAAGGTTTGCATGTACTTCGTCCTGCATTGCTATGCGTTCCTGCAGTTGTTTTACCAGCAGGGCGGGATGTTGCATTATTTCCTTCAGCAGGAAGAGATAGTGTTCTTTCACAGCATGCAGTTCTTCTTCGTGGAATACACGCTTACTCAGTACCAATTCAAGTTTCAGGCAGTTGCGGTACTCGGATACTGATAATCCCAGCGGATAGTCAACCGGGCCTGTTATTTCCTGCGGGGCGGGGTGACTGCCTGTATACACCGCGTCTTTCAGGTGGGTATAATTATGATAGTTGTAATAAACAGTCTGGCGAAGCAGATCCGGAGCGGATAGCGCAGGCATTATAGCGATGAGCTTAGCGAACGGATAAGCGCTGTAATTGAGGTCATCGGTGAACCCGCGCTGCACCTGCCTGATCCATGTAATGGCCGGCAGGTCTCCGTCTACGGTATTCCTTACCAATAAAGGGTTCGCAAAGAGACCGATGATACCTGGTACATCGATCGTTGTATAATACCTGGAGTTTCTTCCTGACACTGCCGTCATCACTGCTACATCATCCTTTCCATCCAGCCGCCCCCATAATACCATCAGGACACCTAATAATAAAGAAGACCGCGTGATGCCATTCGTCTTTGCAAAAGTGTCCAGCTGATCGAACAGCGGACCGTTGATCAGCTCTGTTATGCATACTGCGCCATCATGCTGACCTGTCAACAGTTTACCGGGTTCCCAGCCGCTGAGTTTTTCCTGCCAGTATGCCTCATGTTGTAATGCTTCTGCGGAGTTCAGAAAACCGGCCTGCCATTGTACATAGTCGTGATACGTTGAGGGCAGCAGTGGCAATGTTGGTTGCTTTTGTTCCAGGCATGCCGTATAGATGAGCATCAGCTCCTGTTGCAGGATGCCCATGGAGTAGCCGTCGGCGATGCTGTGGTGTAACAGGAACAATACATGCATGGCGCCTTCCGGCAATTTGTAAATCTTTACATTGAACAGCGGAGGACTAAACAGGTCGAACTGTTTGCGGCGTTCGTCCAGTATCTGCTGTTCAATTTCAGCCGCAGATGAAACGGGTATTTCTCCTGGTTTGAAATGGAAATTCTTCGCGGATATGACCTGTTGTTTAACGGCGCCGTTTTCCATAACGAAAACGGTGCGCAGTACTTCGTGGCGTTCTACCAACGTGGCAACCGCCTGCGTAAATACGCCGATATCCATGTTGGTAAAAACATGTCTGCCTACCAGCAGCTGATCGTAGATTTCAAGTCGGGAGAAGTATAACTGCTGATTGTATGAAACTGGTAACAACGTTGTTTCCGGTGCTGCGCCGGCGGGGATTGATGAGAGATGCTCCACGAGTTCCATCAGCTGCTGTTTGTAAACCTGCGTAAGGCGTTCGATGGTAGCTGTTTCAAACTGTTGTGCGCTATAGTCGACCGACAGCTGCAGCTGTCCTCCCGCTACCATACCGGAAATATCGAGCACGGTGCTTCTCTCAATATTGTTGCTCCATTCACGGCCGCGATAGGCGCTGGTGAATCCGAACAGCTGATCGCCGGAGGCAGTGGCAATGCCTGATCCGAAATCCCCGAGGTAATTGAATGCAATTTCCGGGCGTATGTTATATTGTTTGTCTGCGAGATAATTAAGCAGGCCGTATCCTACGCCTTTGTTGGGCACGCGGCGGAGCGTTTCCTTTACATGGATCAGTTGTGCACTGACGTCCTTGTTGTATCCGAGCTGCAACATCACGGGGCACATACTGGTGAACCAGCCGACGGTGCGGCTGATGTCGACATCTTCGGCTACCTGTTCGCGGCCATGCCCTTCCAGTAATACGAGCATTTTCTGTAGTCCGAACACTGCTTCTATGGCAAGCCCCAGTGCGGTGAGCAGCACGTCATTTATTTCAGTCTGGTAGGCCTGGTAGCATTGGGTGAGCAGCCGGGTGGTTTCGGTTTCGCTTAATGCAAAAGAGCAGGATACCATATCCCCCATGCAGTTGCGTCCCTGTGGAAGGTCGAGCGGTAGCGGCGCCGGTTTCTCCCGGCTGATGGCCAGCCAGTAGGCATCTTCCTGCAGCAATGCCTGGCTATGGATATATTCCAGGTTCTTTTCCTGCCAGTATTTATAAGAATCGGTTTTCAGCGGTAGTGAAAGCTGTTGTCCGGAGCGGTATTGCTGAATAAGCGCAGAGAGGTCTTCAAACAGGATGCGCCAGGAAACGCCATCTATTACAAGATGGTGCGCCGCGAGCAGTAGCCGGTCGCCGGCAGGATGCCTGAACAAAACAACCCTGAACAACGGACCGGTGGCCAGTTCAAAGGAAGCCTGCGCCACGTCGCAATGATGCCGGCATTCGTCTTCGTTGGCAACCGTTATGACATCAAAGCTGTAGGTTTGCGCTGGCCCTCTGTTCTCCTGTTGCCAGCCGTCAGGCGTCTGACGGAACACCATTCTCAATGCGTCGTGATGTAACACGATCCTGTCCAGTACAGCTTTCATTTCCGTTTCTTCCATATGCGTGTTCACCATCAGCAGTACAGACTGATTATAATGGTGGGGCGCCGCCGTGTTAGTACTGAAAAAGAATTGCTGTACCGGACTTAAAGCTACGGGGCCTTGCACCACCTCCTGATCTGCCTGGCGTGTAGCGAGTGTGATATGCGTTGCCAGATCAGCGATAACCGGGTGTTGCAGGATATGCTGGAAAGCCAGGGAATACCCTTTTTGCTTCAGTTGAGAGACGATCTGAATAGATTTTATAGAATCTCCTCCCAGTACAAAGAAATTTTCGTTTATCCCTAACGGTTGTTTTTTCAACACCTCTTCAAATGCCGCGACGAGATGGCTTTCCATTTCATTGCGGGGAGCAGTGTATTGAACGCCCGCATCCATCGATAAACCTAACGGATCGGGTAATCGTTTGCGGTCTATCTTTCCGTTGGTGGTAAGCGGAAACTCGTCGAGCTGTACAAAGTGGTGGGGCACCATGTATGCCGGCAGCATGTTTGCCAGGCTGGCACGTATATCCGTTACCGATAGTGTACGTTCTCCTGTGATATAGGCTACGAGTTCTCTGCCACCTCCTGCATTGCGGACCGGTTGTACTACAGCACCTGTGACACCGGGACAGGTCTGCAACGCAAGGTCTATCTCGCCCAACTCAATACGGAAGCCATTGATCTTAACCTGATCATCTTTACGGCCAACGAAATCAATATTCCCATCAGGCAGCCAGCGGCCGATGTCTCCGGTTCTGTACATTCTTTCGCCCGGGCGGAACGGATCGGCAACAAAGCGGGCCGCTGTCAGCTCTTCGTTATTGAGGTAGCCTCTTGCGACGCCGGCGCCGCCGATGCAGATTTCTCCCGGCACTCCCGGCGGCAACAACTGCTGCCGGGCATCGAGGATATAGATCTTTACATTTGGCGCGGGGCGGCCTATAGGAACACGGGCGCTTCTGAGGTCGTCCGGATGCAGCATTGTAAAAGTGGTAGCCCAGATACTTCCTTCCGTAGGGCCGTATACGTTATGATAGCGGCCATATGCAGTGAATGCCCTGGCATTTTCTGCGATGGCGGCTTCACCGCCGGTGATGAGTTGTTTCATGCCCCGCAGGCTGTCTGTATGCAGTAATTGCAGATAGGCGGGTGGGAAGGATGCCACTGTGACGGCATTCTCTTCTATATAATGTTCCAGCAGTGCGGGATTTTTCTTTGTGGTATCATCTACTACATGCAATGCGCCGCCGGAGGTCAGCATCAGGAAAACATCCCATATAGAAGCATCGAAGGAAGCGGAGGCGAATTGCAGGCCCCTGTCTTCAGCCCCTACGGCAAATACTGTCTGGATGCCGCGCACGGTGTTAGTGACGCCGGCATGTTCCACCATCACACCTTTGGGCGTGCCCGTAGAACCGGATGTGTAGATGATATAGGCAAGATCGTGCGGCATCACTTCCGCGCCGGTAATTATATTGTTATCATCTAACCCGGATAACTGCACGTCGATGGCAAAGAGGCTGCCATTGAAATAATCCACTTCAAAGAGGTAATCTGTCTGGGTAATGAGGGTGCGGATGCCTGCATCGCGAACAATAAACTCTTTGCGCTGGCGGGGATATTCCGGATCAACCGGCACATATGCCGCACCTGCTTTCATAATCCCGAGAATGGAGATGATCATATCTACTGACCTGTTAAGCAGTACGCCTACCAGATCTCCCGCACCTGTGCAGTAAGTACGTTTGAGATAAGCGGCCAGCTTCCCGGAGGCTTTGTCCAGCTGCTGATAGGTAAGCGATTGGTTACCGCAGACAACGGCCATATTATCAGGGGTACGTTCCACCTGTTCTCTGAACAGGTCTATCAATGTCTGCCCTTCCGGGTATTTCACGGTGTTATCATTGAAGGCATGCAACTGTTGCCCTTTTTCTTCCGCAGACAGGAAATCCAGTTCCATCAAAGGCTTCAGCGGATCGCTGAGGATAGCGGACAGGATCTGTTCAAAATGCAGGGCCAGTTGGTCCACCATCAGCCTGTCGTATATATCGCTGTTGTACATCACTTCCAGATGAAGTCCTTCTGCCATCTCGACGAAGTTGAACACCAGGTCAAAAACGATCGTGCCTTTATCTGTATGTGTATAGTGATCTGCTTTGAGGCTGCCATCATCTTCCGCTGATGAGTTGGAGGGCATCATGGTATTCTGGAGGATTACCTGCACATCGAAGAGCGGGTTGCGGCTCATATCCCGTTTCAGTTTCAGCAGCTCCACCAGTTCATCGAAGGGAAAGTCCTGGTGGTTATGTGCGCCGATGACCACTTGTTTCACACCTGCGAGCAAAGCCAGGAAGCTGCCTGCTCCGCTGAAGCGGTTGCGAAGCGCGAGGGTATTGACGTAAAACCCTATCTGATTTTCCAGGTCTTTATGATCACGGCCAGCCATAGGCGTGCCGATAACAATATCTTCCTGTTGTGAGTACCGGTAGAACAGTGCGTTGGCAACTGCCATCAGTCCCATGAAAAGTGTGGCGCCGTGTTCCAGGCAAAGGCTTTTCAGGCCGCTGGTTCTTTCTGCGTTGACCAGCCGTGTGATCCTGCTGCCGTTATAGGTTTTTACGGCAGGACGTATTTTATCTGAGGGGAGTTCCAGTACGGGGATGTCCCCATCGAACTGGTTTAACCACCAGTCTTTATGTTCCTGTAAGGCAGCGCCACTCAAACGTACATCCTGCCAGGCCGCAAAGTCTTTATAGTGTATGCGCAGGGGTGGCAACGGGTCGGGCAGGTTTTTCGTATGAGCGTCATAGAGCGCCATCACTTCATTCATGAGTACGCCCATAGACCAGCCGTCGCTTATAATGTGATGCATGACGTAGGTCAGCACCCATTTATTGTCGTCTGTCTGAAAAAGGCTCACACGCAGCAGTGATTCTTTGGAGAGGTTGAATGCGCGTGCGAACTCCTCTGTTACGAGGTGTTCCAGCTGTTCTTTTGTATTTTCTGTTCTTCTGAGATCCACCTGACGGATGCTGAAGCCTGCTGTTTCGGGAGAGAGGATGTATTGTCTTGCCAGTCCGGCTTTATCTTCCCTGAATACGGTGCGCAGGCTTTCATGGCGTGTGATCACTGTCCCAAACGCATGTTCCAGGGCGGCGATATCGAGGTTACCATCAAACATGTAGGCTCCGGGGATATTATACCCGACATTGGCCTCGTGGAACTGGCTGAGTATCCACAGGCGCTTCTGTGCAGCTGACAGGGCATAGCTGTCTTGCTCCGGTACATTGGGGATATGCCGGAAATCGTCTTCCTGGCGGAGTGTTTTCAGGTAGCTGATAATATCCGCTTTATGCAGTTTTATTTCTTCCAGTAAGCTGGCCGGAATGCTGGCGCCACCGGTATGTATCTTCAGGTTATCCTGCTCCAGCAGTTCGAGCCCTATATTGAGATCCAGTAATTTGTCGATGAGAGCTTCTATCATAACTAAACGATTAAATGATTAAACTGCCTGCAGCTGGTTCATTAGCGTAATTTGTTTCCAGCGATTGTCTCAGGCGCAGCTTTCTGTTGATATCATGGGCGATCTCTTCAATGGTGGCTTTGTTGTACATTTCTTCCAACCGTATTGCCACATTGAATTCCTGGTGGATCTGTGTTCTGAGGCGGATAGCGCTGAGGCTATGTCCTCCCAGTTCAAAGAAATTATCCCGGATACCTATTTTGTTTTTTCCCAGCACCTCCTGCCACATGGCCACCAGTTTTTCTTCCAGCTCATTGCCCGGTGCAACGTAAGCGGCAGCAGAGGCAGCGCCAGCGCCTGCAGGGTCGGGTAACCGGTGACGATCCACTTTACGATTGGTATTGAGCGGAAATTCTTCGAGCTGTACATAATGGGCGGGCAGCATATATGCGGGCAGAGAGTTGCCCAGGTAGCTACGTATATCCTGTACCGTTAGTATTTCCTTTGCCGTGAACCAGGCTGCCAGTTCCTTATCTCCGGAGGCGCCGGTGCGGATGAGCACTACCGCGCCCGTTATCAGGGGATGACTTTGCAGGGCCGTTTCGATCTCACCCAGTTCGATACGATAGCCACGTAGTTTCACCTGGTTATCGCGGCGGCCGAAGTAGTCCATGTTGCCGTCAGCAAGCCATCTGCCGGTGTCTCCTGTTTTATACATTTTTTCGCCTGGCCTGAATGGGTCCGGAACAAAGCGTTCTTCCGTGAGTGCGGGGTTGTTGAGGTATCCCCGGGCCAGCCCTGCGCCGCCGATATATATTTCTCCGGGAACGCCCAATGGCAGCAGATGAAGATGTTCATCCAGCACGTATAAGCGGGTATTGGCAAGGGGCAGGCCGATGGGTATACGCGGGTATTGTGTGACCTCTCCTTTCATGAGGCGGAAAATGCTGGTGCAGATAGTAGTTTCCGTAGGCCCGTAACCGTTATAATAGGCGCCATATTTTGCAAATTCCTGTGCATCTTCTACAATCGCTGCTTCACCGCCTGTTATGAGTTGTGTCATGCAGCCGATCTTTTCTTTCGAGAGCAGCCTTGAATAAGCAGGAGGAAGAAAAGCGGTGGTGATGGCATGTTCACGGATATATTCTTCCAGCATGGCGGGATGCTTTCTCACGGTGTCGTTGACGATATAAACAGTTCCTCCGGATGCGAGCACGACAAAGATGTCCCATACAGAGGCATCAAATGAGGGCGATGAAAACTGAAGGCCCCTGGCTCCTGCAGCCACACCGAAAACGTCGCGCATTCCCAGCACATTATTGAGGAAGGCGGCATGTTCTATTACCACGCCCTTTGGTAATCCTGTGGAGCCGGAAGTATAGATCACATAAGCCATGTCACGGGGGGATATTTTTACATCGAGGGGCGCATCTGTGTCCAGGGATTCCAGCTGTTCATCTATGATGAAGAGGTGGCCGGGGAAGAAGCCGGCATCCTGTGCGTGCGATCTTTGTGTGATGAGCGTGCGTACACCTGCATCTTTCAGCATATATTCCTTGCGGGCCTGCGGATATTCATAGTCTACGGGAAGATAAGCGGCGCCAGCTTTCAGCACACCCAGCATGGCGATGATCATGAATGCGGATCTGTCGAGCATGATGCCGATGCATTCATCTGCGCCGGCCTGGCATTTGTTTTTCAGGTAGGCAGCGAGCCGTTCTGAGTAAGCGTCCAGTTCACGATAGGTCAGTGTTGTTTCTTCATATACAGTTGCCGGGTGATCAGGTGTGCGTGCGACCGTTTCCCTGAAAAGGCCGACCAGGTTGGCCGCTGTGTAGCCGGCCGTTGTGTTGTTGAAATCGTGCAGGAGTTGTTGCCGTTCGGCGGCGCTCAACAGTTCCAATTGCATCAGCGGTTGCTGCGGAGCTGCTACAGCGGCTTTCATCAACTGGCCGTAGTGGGCGGCCAGCTGCTGTATAAAATCCCTTGTATAGATGTCCGTATTGTAAATGAGTTCCAGCTGCAGTTCTCCGGGCATTTCGGTGAAGCTGAACATGAGATCGAAAGGTGCGGTTTCACTCCTGACGGCGTTATAATTTCCGATCTTCAGGTTTCCTTGCTGTGGTTGTTCAGCTGTAAACTGTTGCAGGTAAAGAACGGTGTCAAAAAGTGGGTTGCGGCTCATATCGCGGGGGAGCTTCAGCATATCCACCAGTTCATCAAAGGGGTAAGCCTGGTGATTATAAGCATCCAGCGTTACCTGTTTCACTTCTTCCAGCAGTTCCCTGAAGCCAGCCTTGCCGCTGAAGCGCGTGCGGAGCGCCAGTGTGTTCACATAAAATCCTATCTGCCCTTCGAGGTCGGGATGTTCGCGGCCCGCCATTGGTGTGCCGATGATTATATCTTCCTGTTGCGTGTAGCGGTAGAGCAGTGCTTTTGCGACTGCCAGCAGTCCCATAAAAAGCGAGGCGCCGTGTTGTGCGCATTGGTCTTTCAGGGCGAGGTAGTCACCTGCGGGAAGCTTCATGCTCACGCTGCTGCCATTGTAGGTTTTGACTGCGGGGCGTATTTTATCCCAGGCGAGGTCGAGTACCGGCAGCTCTCCGCTGAACTGTTCCATCCACCAGTATTTGCTTCTCTGCATGGCATCTTCTTTCAGTTGCGCTTCCTGCCAGGCGGCATAGTCCCGGTACTGGATACGCAAAGGCAGAAGCGGAGCTGTGAGGCCATTTGCATATGCGTGGTATAATTGTAACAGTTCATTGATCAGTACACCCATTGACCAGCCATCACTGATGATGTGATGCATCACGTAAACGAATACACGCTTTTCTTCCTCTACGCGTAACAATTCCGCTCTCAGCAGCGGCCCGCAGGAAAGATCGAAGGACCAAGAGAATGCGCACCTGACGAGGGTTTCAGCTACCTTCGGGTGTGTTTCTGCTCTCAGGTCATGCCGGATGATGCTGAACCCCGCTGTGCCGGGCGGGAGGATACGTTGTTTCGGGATGCCGGTGCTGTCTTCCTCAAAGATGGTGCGCAGGCTCTCATGCCTGGCTATCAGCGCATGGAAAGCCTGTTCCAGTGCGGCTTCATCGAGGGCTCCTTCCAGGGTGCAGACTCCCGTCATATTGTAACCGATGCTTGCTTCTCCCAGCTGACTCAGTATCCACAGGCGTCTCTGTGCTGAAGAGAGTTCATAGCAGGCTTTTTCCTCTGTGCGTGGTATGGCGGCCATCAGGTGCTGCCTGTCGTCTGCGGCTTCGAGGTATCCGATCAATGCAGCTTTATTCTCCCTGATCTTACTGATCACTTCAGGAGTAATATTTTCCTGCGGCCCGGAGATCTTCAGTTCTCCCTGTTGCAGATGCACGTGGATGCCGAGGCCGATCAGTTCATCTATAAGTGATTTCAGTTTCATATGGTGACTGTTATATTTCCTTCTGAGACGGTGTTTTCGCGCCGGGCAGCCCATTTTCTTCTTGTGATCTCTTCTGCCAGCGCAGCTATGGTAGTATTGCTGAATGCTTCTTCAATCCTGATATCTACTTCCAGGTCTTTTCTTATCATGGACAGTACCCTTACTGCCGTGAGGCTATTGCCTCCCAGTGTAAAGAAGTTGTCTCTGATGCCGATCTTTTCCCGGTTAAGCAACTGTTCCCAGATCCGCACGAGCGCTTCTTCAGTAGCATTACCGGGCGGTTCGTAGGCAGTACCGGTGTCCATCTGCGATACGGCCATGTTCAGTAATGCTTTGCGATCGGTTTTACCGTTGGGTGTAAGCGGAAATGATTCCAGTTGTATGTACTGGTCCGGCAGCATATATGCCGGGAGGAACTGGCTGAGGAATATTCGTATATCCGTTACATTGAGAACGGTTGCTGCTGTGATGAAAGCTACCAGTTGGGGTTCTCCTGAAGCGGCTGGTCTTACCAGCACGAGTGTGCTGTTTATATCCGGATAGCGCTGTAATGCAGCTGCTATTTCACCCGGTTCGATACGGTATCCGCGGATCTTCACCTGGTCGTCGTTCCGGCCGATGAAGCTGATATTGCCATCGGGCAGCCGCCGGCCAAGATCGCCTGTTCTGTATATGCGCTGTCCTTCCCTGAAAGGATGCGCAACGAATCTTTCTGTGGTGAGCTCCGGTCTGTTGAGGTACCCCCTGGCGACTCCTTCCCCGGCAATACAGATCTCCCCTGCGATACCTGATGGCGTCAGTTGCTGGCGGCTATCCAAAATAAGGATCTGCTCATTTACGAGGGGCTTGCCAACAGAGAGGGCAGCTGCGTTATTGATATGCAGCGAACTGCTCCAGATTGTTGTTTCCGTAGGCCCGTAGACGTTCACTACCTGTGTTGCATGAAGCGATCTGAGGATACTGTATAAGTACGGGGACATGGCCTCGCCGCCCACGAGCAATACTTTCAGCAGTCCCAATACATTGATGGCTCCGGGGTCTGTTTCGAGCAGCTGCATCAGCCTGGAAGGCGTTACCTGCAATGCGTTCACACGACCGCTACTGATGTATTGCAGAATCTGCACCGGATCTTTCTCCGGTATCAGCACCGTTCTGATTCCGGATACCAGCGTACCGATCAGCTCCAGTACTGAGATATCGAATGTATAGCCGGTAGTAGCTCCCATTACAAGATCCGGTTCCAGGAAGAAGCGCGGGCGCATATTTCTGAAAAAGGACATTACATTACGGTGTTCTATCATCACCCCTTTGGGGTTACCGGTAGATCCCGACGTATAGATTACATAGGCCAGATTTCCGGGGGCTATGACCGCCGGCGTATATGCCAGACCGTTATTATCCGGCAGTGCTTTTAGTTCAGCCAACAATGCTTCATCCAGCAGTATGCGGCTTCCGCTGTCGGCCAGTACGTATGCTACCCGCTCTGCAGGATAATCCGGGTCCACTGGTATATAGGCGCCGCCGGCCAGTAATACGCCCAGTATGGAGATTACCATCCATTCATTACGCGGTAGTTTCAACACCACCAGCTCTTCGGGCGACAGGTGGTATTTGTCTTGCAGACGGGCGGCCAACTGTGTTGCCTTTGCGTATAACGCCGAATAAGTCAGGGATACATCTCCACAGACAAGGGCGGTCTGGTCCGGCATTTTCTTCACTTGTGCAAGGAATGCAGCGGTAATAGAAAGCGGCGTATCAATAGATGGAATACTCTCCGTGTCTTCCTGTAATTCTTTTCTCTCTTCCGCAGCCATATAGCTGAGCAGCTGAAGCGGCCATAATGGCTGATCTGTTGCTGCCATCACCAGCTGTTCCAGGTGCTGCACCAGGCGTGACACGGTATGTTGCGTATATATATCGTCTCTGTATTCAACGCTCAGGAGGAGTTCCTCTCCTGCTTCGACAAAGACAAATGTCAGATCAAACTTGGTTACGGCCTGTTCACCTGAAGGCCAGGCATTTACTGTGAGGTTGTGGAGGCGCCGTGTTTCCCGGTTATGATCCGCATCTGCATTCTGCAGGATCATCATCACGTCAAAAATGGGGCTGCGGCTTGTATCCCTGGGTGGTTGCAGTGCATCCACCAGCTCATCAAAGGGATAAACCTGGTGCTCGAACGCATCGAGTGTTACTTGTCTTACCTGCGCTAACAGGTCACTGAAAGTATCATCGTTTCTGAAGCGTGTGCGCAGGGCGAGTGTATTGATGTAAACGCCGATCTGTTCTTCCAGGTCTGCATGTTCCCTGCCTGCTACGGGCGTACCGATGATCATATCATCCTGTGCAGTATAGCGGTGAAGCAACATCTTCAGTGCAGCGAGCAAGCCCATAAAGAGGGTGGCGTCAGCAGCTCTGGATATGGATTTCAGCCTGGATAGCCAGGTGGCGCTGAACGTTTTCTGAACGATGCTTCCGCTGTATGTTTTCACTGGCGGCCGTGGATAATCTGTCTGCAACCCGATCACCGGCAATTCGCCGGACAGCTGTTGCAGCCAGTAATTGCGGTGTGCAGCGGCTCCCTGTCCTTTCACCAGATCAAGCTGCCAGGCAGCGTAGTCTTTGTATTGGATCTCCAATGGTTGCAGGGCAACCGGCTCCTGGTTCACCAGGGCATTATAACATTGGAGGAGTTCATTGATCAGTATTCCTGTTGACCAGCCGTCTGTGATAATATGATGCAATACATAAGAGAACACCCATTGATCACCGGCCAGCTGGTACAGGGAGATGCGCATCAGCGGGCCTTCAGCCAGGTCGAAAGGCGCGGTATGTTCCTGTATCATCCATCTTTCCAGCAACTGCCGTTGTTCGTCTGCATGCCGCAGGTCATGGCTGTTCATGCGGATGCCTGTCCTGTCGATGGGGAGGATACGTTGCACAATATTGCCATCCGGATCTTCGGTGAATGTGGTTCTCAATATTTCGTGGCGGTCTGTCAACATGCGGATAGCCGTGTTGAGCGCCTCGTGGTCCAGTTTTCCGCTGAATATACAGGCACCGGGAACATTGTAGGCTATGTTAGCTTCGCCAAACTGGCTCAGTACCCAGATCCTTTGTTGCGATGGCGATACCGGATAGTATTCCTGCTGTGGCACCTGTGGGATGGCATAGAAAGTTGTTGCGCTGCTCTGTGAGATAAGCGCTGCCTGCTCCTCCACTGTAGCTACTGTAAAGAGTAGGCGCAGCGGCAATTTCACGCCGAAAGTTTTATGTATGCGGCTTGAGAGACGGGTTGCTTTCAGGCTGTCGCCTCCTACTTCAAAGAAGTTGTCTTTGATCCCCATTCCCTGATGACCAGCCAGCTCCTGCCATATCAACAACAGCTGTTCTTCTGTTTTATTACGGGGAGGGATATACGAAACAGGCGACCGCATGGTTGTTATTTCCAGTTCCTGTAGTTTCTTGCGGTCTGTTTTCCCGTTGGGCGTGAGCGGCATGGTTTTCAGTTGCACGAAATAAGCAGGCACCATATACGCGGGTAGCGAATTGCTGAGATGCGCGCGCAATGCGGCTGTTTCCAATTCTCCCCGGCTGGTGAAAAAAGCGGCTAACTCTTGTCCGGCACCGGATACATGGACTATCACCGCTGCCATATCTACAGCAGGGTGACGTTGCAGCGCGCTCTCTATTTCACCCAATTCGATCCTGTTACCAAGGATCTTTACCTGATCATCACGCCGGCCGTAAAAGGCTATATTGCCATCCACGAGGTAACGGCCTATGTCGCCGGTTCTGTACATGCGTACATCCTGTTCATCCCTGAAGGGGTCTGTCATAAATGCGGCGCGTGTCTTTTCTTCATTGTACAGATAACCGCGGCCGATGCCATCTCCGGAAACGCAGATCTCTCCTTTCACGCCTGCGGGGCACAGCTGCATATCGTCGTTCACGATGTAGATGCGAAGGTTCTGTACTGTTTTGCCGATGGGTACCCTGGAGGCGCCATCCATGTGATACATTACGTGATGTGCAATATCATCTGATGCCTCCGTAGGGCCGTAAGCGTTTACCAGCGGACGACCGGGGAACAGGTTAAACCAGCGCGTTGCCAGACCAGGCTTCAGTTCCTCCCCTGTGACAACCATGTACGTGAGCGTGTCAAGCGGGTGTAAGTCGCCGTTATCTTCCAGCTGGTCAAGCATTGCGGAGAGGTAGGAAGGCACTACTTCGAGTATGGTTGGTTTATCGCGTTGCAGTGAGGCGATGAAAGCGCCGATGTTGAGTACAAGGTCTTTATCGTATACGATGACCGTTCCACCGCAGATCAGTGCGGCCAGGAACTGCCAGACAGATATATCGAAGCTCTGAGACGCGTTCTGTATTACAACAGATCCTGCGTGAAGTCCAAGTACATCTATCTTTGAAAACAGGTGATTGAGCATACCCATGTGCTCTATCATCACCCCCTTGGGCTTACCGGTGGAACCGGAAGTATAAATGACGTAGGAAAGATCCCGGGGACCGGGTTTCAGCGTACTGTTCCCTTTTGCGTATTCATCACGCGTGGCCATAAAACCCGCCAGTAATGCATCATCCACAACAACCTTACAACGACTGTTGCCCACGATATAACTGATCCTGTCTTCGGGGTATTCAGGATCTACCGGCACATAAGCGCCGCCGCTTTTAAAGATGCCCAGTATCACCACCAGCATCATATGGCTGCGATCCAGGCGTATGCTTACCAGGTCATCCGTTGTTATGTTCCATTGTTTCCTGAGATAATCAGCAAACTGATTAGCGAGGGTATTTAATTCTTCATAAGTAAGTTTGCCGGCATCGTATACCACGGCCGTAGCATGAGGCGTTTCAGCAGCCTGTTCTTCAAACAACGCTACCACTGTACGGTCTTTCGGATACAGGCGTTGCGTGTTGTTAAAGCGTGCCAGCATTTGCTGTTCGAGATTTCCTGTAACGCTCAGGGTTGACACCGGTTCGTAGATATGCGCAATTATCTCTCCTGCCAGATGT
Source organism: Chitinophaga sp. (assembly GCF_035538455.1). Taxonomy (GTDB): domain Bacteria; phylum Bacteroidota; class Bacteroidia; order Chitinophagales; family Chitinophagaceae; genus Chitinophaga. The sequence continues at coordinate 15,797 of NZ_DATLKJ010000077.1, read as the reverse complement.
CTGAAATTATCCAGGAATAACGTCATCCACTCATTACTGCAATAGTCTCCCGGATAAGTTACCTGTATGGATGGCGTTGTGACATTCTCTGTCACTATAAAAGAGAACAACGGATCATAGCCGTCCATCCGGTCAGCAGGCGTATTGACCGCGAGGCCAGTAGTTGTAAGGGCTGCCAGCTTTTCTTCTCCAATGAATGCTGCGATGTCGTTGTAACCGGCTGCGTAGGGAATAGCTTGCAGGATAAAGTTTTTGTTGGCAGCAAATATTTCCTTGAATGAGGCGGAGGTATTGACAGGCGAAGAAAAAATGATGTAACCTTCAGGCGTCCCGGCATTTGCCAGGAAGATGATTTCAGTGTGGTTAAAATACCTGTTCAGCAGCAGGCTGAAAATGGTAGCGTAAAAATTGTATACGAGTATATCGGACTGGTTGCACAATCTCCTGATTTCTCTGCAGTGCTGTTCGTCCAACGGACAGACAACGGTCGCAACGGCAGGCGCTTCCGGAAGGCCGGCGGATGCAAGCTCCTGAAAGTCGTACCGGTTGATATTCCCGGAGGTATGGGTAAGCCAGAAGTCAGCAGCTAACGCTTCTGTTTCCAGTGAGCGTTCATCTGTAGCTGGTATTCTTTTTTGCATGTAGATGATTTTAAAAGCGACGTCTTTTTTATCGGGGTTAAAAGGCTTCCTGCGTGTCAGCGTTGTGAAGCCCATCCAGTGCGAGTACTTTTTCTGTTTCCAGTTTGTAGTCAAGCTGATCTATGCGTATATCACCGTTATAACTGGCGGTAACATTAGCGATCAGTTGCAGCAAACGTTTTTTCAGCAGCAATATGTCTCTTTCATCAAAGAGGTCAGTATTGTAAGTGATGGCAGCGAATATTTCGTCTTCCGCCTGCTGGAAGTCGAAGCTGATATCGAAGATGCTGACATTGCGTTCCTGTGTGAAAGGTTTTACGGTAAGGCCTTCCATCTCCTGTTCTTTTATCTCTTCCACGTGTGTCTGCCATTCCACCAGTATATTGAAAAGGCCGGGACGTGATTTATCTGTTCTGTAGCCGATGTCATTCATCAATTGGTCGAGCGGATACACCTGATGTTGCATGGCTCCCAGTACGGTGTCTTTCACGGCCGCATACAGTTCTGTCAGGCTCATGTTGTCTGTTATTCCGGTCACGAGTGGGAGATTGTTCAGGTACAGGCCGATCTGGTTTTCCAGCTCCTGCTGATCACGGTTGTTAAAGGAGGCGCCGGTCATTATCGTGCGCTCGCCGGTATATTTATGTACCAGCAGCTTGACGAACAGCAGTAGCGACATGAAAGTTGTTCCATTTGCAGCCCGGGTGATTTCCGCCAGTTTCTTTGTAGTGACAGCGTCGATAAAGAAGGTATGTTGTTTACCCTTATAAGAGAAAAAGGCGGGGCGCATTTTCCTGGAGAGGTCCATCAGCGGGATGCCATTCCGGAACCTGTTCATCCAGTAATCCCGGTGCTGATTTATGGATGTGCCTTCCAGTTGTTGCTGCTGCCAGCCTGCATAATCCTTATAATGGAACCTGAGGGGTTTCAGCGGGCTATCCTGGCCTTTCACCAGATGGTTGTATAGTTGCAGGAATTCTGTTATCAGTACACCCATAGATGCGCCATCACTGATGATGTGGTGCATTACATACAGGAATACCCACTGGCCTTCCGCCAGGTGAAACAGGTGGGCACGCAGCAGCGGGCCTGTTGTCAGATCAAATGGCTCATTACATATCCGGTATATGAGGTTATTCAATGTATCGTCCTGTTCGTGTATATGCCGCAGGTCGTGCAACCCTTGCCGGAAGGGAATTTCCTCCGGTGGCAATACCCATTGCCGGATCATGCTGTCCTGATCTTCGCGGAAAACTGTTCTGAGAATTTCATGACGTTCTATCAACGCATTGAGCGTCTTCTTCACTGCATTCATATCCAGCTCTCCTTCCAGGCGGAATGCGCCGGAAGTGTTATACCCGGTGCTCCCTTCTTCGAGCTGGCTCATTACCCAGAGGCGCTGCTGCGATGAAGACAGGGGGTAACCCGCATCGCTTGCAGGCAGTGGCGCAATAACATCCGGCTCTTTCGCATCCTCTTCCCTGGCCAGCAGTGTGGCTATCTCGCCTGCTATCTCTTCCAGCACAGGACGATCGAAAAGACTATCCAGCTTGTAGTTTACCTTAAATATTTTCCCTATCCTCGAAAAGAATTTAATGGCGTTGATGCTATGTCCTCCTGACGAAAAGAAGTTGTCTTTAACGCTCACCCGTTCCACATTCAGTACTTCTTTCCATATGCGGGCGATTTCCTCTTCTACCTGATTACGGGGAGGGATATATGCATCTGCTGTTTCCGCCAGCTGTTCATCATATTGCGGAAGCGCTTCCCTGTCCATGCTGCCCAATACCACTACCGTACCATCGGCTTGCCGGAAACCGGCATCGTTTGTCCGGAACAGACGGGATGAAGGCAGGAAGGGGTCTTGTACAAATCTCTCTGCAGTCAGTTGTGGATGGTGGTGATACCCATCTGCCAATCCTGTTCCCCCGATGTATATTTCGCCGGGCACTTCTGCGGGCAGCAGGTTTTGGTGCTGATCCAGTATCCTGACAATAGCTCCCGCCTGCGGCGGGACTACGTGACGTTCATTGATCACCGTCAGGAGTTTACCCAAAGGTATTTCCTGATGGGCGTAAAGACTGTATACCAGTGGCGCATCGATGCGGCTGGTGATGTCAGAGGTTGGTAATGCTCCGCTGAAAATGAGGCAGTGTTCCGGTTTCGGTATGGGGATGTTGTTGTCATTTGCAGCCCTGATCGTTGTCATATCAGCGGCTTCTGCAGCGCTGAACATGTGCAGGGTTTCGCCGGAGAGCAAGGCGATGTAAAGCGCCGTCATTCCCGGCGCCTCTGCCACGGATGACATCAGGCCGAAGGTGGTACAACTGCGGATATTCGTGTCTGTTAGTATGCTGTAACATGCTTCCACTAAAGCGCGATGACTTACCATTACGCCTACCAACTGCCCGTTTACCGAAGTATACGATATGCAGGCGATGTCTTCCGGCTTACCGGTCGCGGTGAATTTTTCAGCAGGCTCGTTGAGTATATCCAGTTGTACGTCGATAGAGAAAATATTTCCGCCGTAATCTTTAAAGTCCGCGCGGTGATCCGTTTGTGTGATCAAGACTTTCATGCCGGCATCACTCATCATATGCGCCTTTTTCGCTGCCGGGTAGACGGGATCTATGATTACATAAGCGGCGCCGGCTTTCAGCACAGCCAGCAGTGCGATGACAAGGTTATCAGACCTGTCGAGCAGTATACCGATGATGTCGCCGGACTTTGTTTCATAGCGTGTTCCCAGGTAATGTGCAAGTTTGTCTGACTGGCTGGCGAGGTGGCGGAAGGTAATGCTGCGGCCTTCTGACAGGAGCGCGATATGGTTTGGTTTCTCCCGTACCTGATCATCGAAAAGTGCGGTCACTGTTTTTCCTGAAGGGAATTCCGGCACGTCAGCAGCAGCTTGCAGCAGCAGTTGTTTTTCGGCGTGGTCCAGGTAGTCCAGCGTGGATACAGGTTTATCGGGATGCGCCAGCGCGGCCGCGAGTAGTTGTCCAAAGTGGCGGGCCATCTGCTGCGCCATGCTTTCCGTGTATACGTCTGTGTTATATTCAAGATCCATCAGCAAGCCCCGGTCTGTTTCTGTAAAGAAGAATGTCAGATCGAATTTGCTCATCCCTTTTTCTGTCTCATTATACGGGCTTACCCGGAGGTTGCCGAGGTCCTGCAAGTTGCTGTTATCAGCAACGCCTGCGGTATTGTGCAAGTCTACCATCACATCAAAAAGCGGGCTGTGACCGGGGTCCCGGCGGAGGTCCAGCCCGGCGACCAGTTCATCAAAGGGATAGAGCTGATGTTCATATGCATCCAGTGTTACCTGGCGGATATGTGAAAGGATTTGTCCGAAGTTGTCTTTACCATCGAAGCGCGACCGTAAAGCCAGCGTATTCAGGTATATTCCTATCTGCCCCTGCAGATCGATGTGTTCTCTCCCTGCGACGGGCGTACCGATGATAATATCATGCTGCCCCGAATAACGGTACAGCAATATATTTACGGCAGTCAGCAATCCCATAAACAAAGAGGCGTTGCGCTCCTGCAATTGTATTTTCAACGCATCAGCGGTAGCCTGCGCAATGCTGCTATGTATTACGCTGCCGTTGAATGTCTTTACAGGCGGGCGTCTTCTGCCGGAGGGTAATTGCAATACCGGCAGTTCTCCTTTGAGCTGTCTGGACCAGTAGTTATGATGATACAACCATTTCTCACCGGACAGTTGTTGTTGCAGCCAGGCGGCATAATCCCGGTATTGAATGCGCAGCGGGGCGAGGCTATCGTCTTCACCAGTTACCGCTGCGTTGTAGCATGCGATCAGTTCCCGCACCAGTATTTCTATTGACCATGCATCCCCGATGATGTGATGCATTACGCAGGAGAAGATCCATTGATTGTCTGACATCCGCAGCAGCGAAGCATGCAACAGGGGCCATACTGCCAGGTCAAAGGCATAGTGGCTATCAGCGTTGACAAGGTGCTGTGCAGCCGTTGCGGGGTCCTGCTCTTTGCTCAGGTCATGACAGCTGATCTTAAACCCTGCGCTGTCTGGTTGCAGGATAAATTGTTTTATCTCTTCCTGCGTGTCTTTTCTGAAGACGGTCCGCAGTATTTCATGACGACGGATAGTTCTGTTGAAGGCCCCTTCCAGTGCTTCCGCATTCAGGGCGCCTTCAAACACATATTGCCTGATGATATTGTAAGCCCGGTTCCCGTCTTCCAGCTGGCTGAGCATCCAGAAGCGGCGCTGTGCGGGTGACAGTTCATAGCACTCCTGCTCCGGTGTTACGGGGATACTGCCAACGTTTTGTGCAGCGGCTGTATGTACGGACAGAAAGGCAATCAGCGCTTCTTTGTGTTGCCTGATCATACCAATCAGTTCAGCCGTCAGCGCTCCTTTGGGTGCATTCACCACCAGCTCTCCTTCTGATACGCCCAGCAGTATATTCTTTTCCGCTAAACTTAAGATCAGGTTATCGATCTTCTCCATCATGTATGGGTTTAATTGTTTCGGGTATTAGAGTCTGATGATCTCTCTCGATTCGTCTTCCATCTCAGCCTGTGACCTGGAATCTTCCAGCCACTGTTTCTTCCTTATTTCTTCACCCAGCGTATGGATTTCCGGTGACCTGAAGATTTCCTTCAGGCTGATACCCACGCCAATGACATGTTTTATTTTATTAGCGATAACCGTTGCTTTGAGGCTATGCCCGCCCAGCTCGAAGAAATTATCGTGTACGCCTATACGGTCTTTATTCAGTACTTCTTCCCATATTTTCACCAATGCTGTTTCTATTTCGTCCTGTGGCGGCGTATAGGATACGTTGGTTGCTGCCATCCCTGTTGCCAGTAACGGCAGTATCTTCTTGTTGACCTTACCGTTCTCGAGCAGCGGCATACTGTCGAGCTGCACGAATGCGGCAGGCACCATGTAGTAAGGTATCCTGTTACTGAGATAAGCGCGGATCTCTGTGGCGGTAAATTGTTTGTTGCCGCTGATATAAGCTGTAAGGCCGGTGGCTTCCTGGAAAAGTACCACGGCTTCTTCCAGCCCTTCGTGTTGCAGCAGGGCATTCGTTATCTCTGCTATTTCGATACGGAAACCGCGGATCTTTATCTGATCGTCTTTTCTGCCGGTTATCTCCAGCGTGCCGTCGGGGAGCCACCGGCCCAGATCGCCGGTTCTAAACATTAATGCTCCTTCTTCAAAAGGATTGGGCACAAACTTCTCAGCGGTAAGTGCGGGCTTATTAATATAACCTCTGCAAAGTCCGTCGCCGCTGGTGCATACTTCACCGATGACGCCGATGGGGCATAGCGATCCATTGGGTGACAATACATAGTTCCGGGTATTCTGAACCGGTTGGCCTGCCGGAATAGTGCTATGCATATAGTTACGCGGGATGATGTAGCTGTCCGTCACATCGGAGAATTCTGTCTGGCCGTAGGTATTGACGATCCTCATCTGCGGATTGCCGGCATAGCATCTGTCTACGAAGTGTGCATTCAGTTTCTCTCCGGTAAGGATCAATGTTTTTATATGCGCGGCCCTGATTTCTTTTTCATGGGAGAGGTATTCGTTCAGCTGTGACGGGATCACTTCCAGCATGTCGGCTCCCAGTGTTTCTGCTTTATGCAGCAGCCTGCCTACGTCTTTCAATTCTTCATCATCGCAGAGTGCTACGCAGCCGCCGGTTACCAGCGGAGCCCAGAGTTGCCATATACCACCTACGAAGTGGAGGGCTGAGTTATGGCAGATCACCGTGTTTTCATTCATTTCCAGCAGGTCAATTTTGCTGAACAGGTGATTGATCACTCCTCGGTTTTCCAGCATGCATCCTTTGGGACTGCCGGTAGATCCGGATGTATAGATTACATATGCGAGGTTACGGGGACCGCTGATACCAACAGGATTCACCACCGGGTATGTTCCGGCCTCGTTGAGGAAGCGCGTTAGTTCCTGTTCATCGATGACAACGTTGCAACCGCTGTCCTGCATGATATAGTCAATGCGTTCCTGCGGATAGGTTGGGTCCACGGAAACAATACCGGCGCCACTTTTCAGTACCCCCAGCATTGCAACGGCGATATGTTCGCTGCGTTCGAGGCGGATGCCGACGAGGCTGTCGGGCAGGATATTGTAATGTTTGCGGAGATAATGCGACAGCCGGGACGCCTGTTCGTTCAGTCCGCGGTAAGAAAGTTTGGTATCGCCGAAGATCAGTGCGGTGTTGCCGGGGGTAAGTGCGGCCTGGGTTTCGAATAACGCGGCCAGCGTCTTATTATCCGGGTATGATTTTGCGGTGTTGTTGAATGTTTCCAACAGGGTACCTTTCTCTTCCTGACTGATCATATCCAGCTGGCAGCCTGGCATATCGGGATGGGTTACCGCCTGTTCGAGGAGATTTTCGAAGTGTGCAGCCAACCGCTGTATGGTTTCGGGGTAGAAAATATCGCTGTTGTATTCGATCCTGGCCCTGATGCCGTCACTAGCTTCTGCAAAATCGAAAACGAGATCAAATTTGCTGCTGGTGTCTTCAGATTCGTAGGCACTCACGGTCAGTTCGCCCATGTTTTTCTGGGGCTGCGTGCCGTTCATTCCTGCATTCTGTAATACCATCATTACATCGAAGAGGGTACCGCGGCTTGCATCCCGCAGCAGGTTGAGGTCATATGCCAGTTCATCGAAGGGATACACCTGGTGTTCGTATGCACCCAGGGCCACCTGCCTGATATGCTGCAACAGGGTGTTGTAGCTGTCGGTGCTGTTGAATTTTGTTCTGAGGGCAATTGTGTTTACATAGAATCCTATCTGGTTCTCCAGATCGACGTGGTCTCGCCCTGCCACCGGGCTGCCGATGATAATATCTTCCTGCCCTGTATACCGGTTCAGCAATAGTTTTACCACTGCGAGCAATCCCATGAACAGGGTGGCGCCCTGTTGGTGCAACAACGTTTTTAAACGTCCTGTTACGGCAGGGTTGATGGTTTTGAAGACGGAGCCGCCGTTGTAGGTTTTAACAGAAGGACGGGGCATGTCTGTGGGCAGATTGAGTACGGGCAGCTCTCCGGTGAACTGTTGCATCCACCAGTTCCTGTGTTCCTGCTGGCTTCCATTTTCCAATTGCGCCTGTTGCCATACCGCGTAATCTTTATACTGGATGCGCAGCGGTGTGAGGCCGTCGTCTGTTCCGTTGATACGGCTGTTATACAACAGCATCAATTCATTGATCAGGATGAAGGTGGACCAGCCGTCACTAACGATATGATGGATCACAAAAACGAAGAGCCATTTTCTTTCCTCCATCAACAGCAGACCGGCACGCATCAATGGCCCGGCCGCAAGATCGAAAGGATGGAGTATTTCTTCCTGTACGATGGCCCGTGCTTTTTCGTTCTTATTATTTTCATGGCTGATGTCTTTCACTTCAATACTGAAGGCCATTTCTTCCGGCGTGCGGACCTGCTGCCGCACATCGCCTGCGCCGTCTTCTCTGAAAACAGTGCGCAGACTTTCATGGCGGGCAATCAGTTTATTGAATGCATACTGAAGCGCCACAATGTCCAGCTCTCCTTCGAACACATATACGCCGGGCATATGGTATGCCATGCTCACATCTGCAAACTGACTGAGCATCCAGAGCTGACGCTGTGAAGAAGACAGCGGATAAGCGTCGTCTTTTGCAGCCGGCACAATGGTGGCAAAGCTGCTACCTGTATCAAATGATAAGGCGGCAATGCCTTCGACCGTCGGGTTGGCAAACACGTCGCGGATATTCAGGCGGATGTCCATCTCCCTGTGCAGCCTGTTGATAAATGCCCCTACGGACAATGAGCTTGCGCCCATCTCAAAGACATCATCATGAATACCTATCTTCTGCACATGCAGGATCGACTTCCATATATCCGCAATTCTTATTTCGAGCGGAGTGGAAGGCGCTATATATGTTGCGGCGGACTGCTCCGCAGTATTTTCCGCCGGCGCGGGTAATGCCTTCCTGTTTATCTTACCGTTGCTGTTAAGCGGCATGGCTTCGAGCATCATGTACTGATTGGGCACCATGTATGCAGGCAGCGTTACACGAAGGAACTCCCTTATCTCCTGCCTGTCAGGTTCTTCCTGCTCCGGTACCAGGTAAGCGCAAAGCTGGTTGTTGTTGTCAGCATCCCTGAATATATCCACAATCGCTTCTCTGATACCCGGATGTTTCAGCAGGGCGCTTTCTATCTCGCCCAGCTCGACGCGGTAACCACGGATCTTCACCTGGTTGTCCTTTCTGCCCAGGAACTCCATGTTGCCGTCGGTAGCCAGCCGGCCCAGGTCGCCGGTCTTGTACATGCGTCCTCCCATGGAGGTGATGAAGGGGTCCTGTACAAAAGAATTCGCCGTTTTGACGGGATCATTGGCGTAGCCCCTGGCCACGCCAACGCCGCCGATGTAAAGCTCTCCTGCTACCCCTCTCGGTACCGGCATCAGCTGATCGTTCAGTATATAAAAAGTATTGTTCCTGATTGGTTTGCCATAAGGGATACTGCTCCAGTTTTCGCCCACAGCGTCCACCGGGTAGTAGTTGGACCATACTGTACCTTCCGTGGCGCCGCCAAGACTGATTACCGCCGCATTGGGGAACAGCCTGCGGATGCGGTCCGGCAATTGCACCGGTATCCAGTCGCCGCTCATAAACACCACGCGGAGGTCAGTTTGTGAGAAGCCTGAGCGCTCTCCTTCCAGTTCCATTACCAGATAGTTCATGGTGGTAGGCACGGAATCCCAGAAGGTAATACGTTCTTCCAGTAACAACGTTTTGAGCCGGCTCACATCCTGTACATCTTCCTGGCGCGCGATCACAATAGTGCCGCCAGCAGCGAGTGTGCCGAATATATCGTACACGGAGAGATCGAAGCACATAGAAGTGATGAACAGCAGACGATCGTGCGCCCCTACCTGAAATGTATCATTCACCCATTCCACGAGATTCACTGCGGACCAGTGTTCTATCATTACTCCTTTGGGTCTGCCGGTAGACCCTGACGTATAGATCGTATAGGCCAGTTGTTTGCTGTCAATCCAGCGCATCAGGTTTTCCCCACTGTAGCCGGCCAGCAATGTATCGTCCATCGTCAGCATATTCAGCCTGCCACTGTCTTCAAGGGGATAATGTCCATCTGTGAGTACGAGGGTCACTGCAGAATTTTCCAGGATGTATTCCTGCCGGTCTACCGGGTATTCCGGCTCTACCGGGACATAAGCGCCTCCGGCTTTCAGAATACCGAACATACCGATGATCATACTGAAGCTACGGGAAGCCAGCAGGCCTATATTATCGCCCTGGTTTACACCTTTTTCCACCAGGTAGTGCGCGAGCCTGTTAGCCCGTTCATTCAGTTCACTATAGGTTATATCCATACCGTCCTGCCGTAGTGCGATACCGTCAGGCGTTCTCTGTACCTGTTCCTCCAACAGGGCATGCAGCGTTTTTGATTCGTCGAATGCTTCGGCGGTGGCATTGAAATCGTATACAATCTCTATGACTTCGTGTTCGGAGAGCAGCTGCAACGATTTCACAGGGGTGTGCACATCAGCGGCAATCGCTGACAGTATGCGCACATATAACTCCGACGCATATACGGCATCTTTTTCATTGAAGTAAGCGGGTGAATATTTGATATTGACAGAGAACCTGTCGAGCGTTTTATCTACCTCTACATCAAAGAGGGTATTTGTCATCTCGAAGGATGTGCCCACGCCATTTTCATTCAACGCAGACTCCAGTGTGCGAAGGGTTGACTGACTGTTGATATCCTCGTAGGTATGGAAATCGGTATAGTTGAGTATTGTGTCGAAGATGAGGTTACCGGAGGTGGACTTCTCACCTATAATGGCTGCAATTTCACTCAGATGGATCTCATTGGGCCTGGCGGCGATCAGGTAGCTGTGCATCATTTCCAGGAGGGACAATATATCCGTCACCTCTTCAAACCTGATTCTGGCGGGTACTGTATTGAGGAAACATCCCAGGATATGTTCGCTGTCTTCAATCTCGGGGCGTTCGTGTGTAACCACGCCGGTTACGACATCTTTCTCGCCCGTGATCACATGCAGCAGCAACATATGCGCCGCCAGCGCGACTGATTTGAACGACAGTCCGCGTGCGGTGGCCAGCTCTGTGAGCTGTGCAAGCAGCGTTTCATCGATTACACGGGATATTTTCTTCATGCCACCCTCCGTACTGATAGCGAGGCTCCTGTGATTGAAGGGCAGTTTATTACGGGTGTAACCGTCCAGCAGCTGTTCCCAATAAGCATCAATTTTGCCGGACTTCCTTTTTCCTAACGAAACAGCACAGTAATCCTTATAGGAGTGTTTCAATGGCGTATAGGCAGCACCGTTATAATTGGCCAGTTCTGTTCTCATCACGGAAACGCTCCATCCATCCAGTAATGCATGGTGGAAGCTGTAGGTAACATAATAATTGCCGGGGCCCAGCTTAAACATCATGACGCGCCAAAGCAGATCACCGTCGAACTGTAACCGGATGCTGAGATCGGCATGTATATACTCCCGGATTTTCTCCGCCTGCTCGGCCTCCGTACAACCGGATATATCTTCATAACTCAGTGGTATGGGTATTTCGCGCAACACGACTTTCACGGGCTGGCTGAAACTGCCCATATAATATTTCGTGCGCAGCATCGCATGCCGTTGCACCATGTGTTCCATCCCCTTCCGGAACATGTCCAGGTCTTCGATATGCACCAGGTAGGAAAACTGATCGTAGTAAACAGGGTCAATCGTATTCAACATGGAAGAATAGATCATTCCCTGCTCTATAGGCACCACCGGGTAAATATCTTCATACGGCTCTGTGATCCGTTGTTTCGTGGCATTCTCTCTTTCCACCAGCGCGCTGACTTTTTCTATCTCCGCCCATCCTGCTTTCAGCCATGCGCTTACACTCTCCTTCTCCTGGTTACCTGCACTGAGATACTCAGCCAGATCAGCGATCACCGGCAATTCGTATAGCTTATTGATACTTATTTCAAGTCCCAGCTGTTTCCGGATCTCTATAATAAAAGTGACTGCTTTCAGGGAATCTCCACCGATAGCGAAGAAATTGTCCCGGATACCGATCCCGCTGCGTTTCAGTAGTTTTTCCAGCAATGCGATCAGCTGCCGGTGTATCTCACTCTCCGGCGCTTCATAGGTAGGAGCTGTGCTGCCATCCATATTTTTAGGATCGGGCAGCTGCCGTTTATCTACTTTGCCGTTGATAGTAAGCGGTATTTCGCTGAGCGGAACAAAATAAGCGGGAAGCATATATGCCGGGAGCTGACCTGTAAGCCAGGACCGCAGTTCTGTTGAGCCAGGCAATGCGCTTCCGGTTACGTAGGCTACCAGTTCTTTTTCGCCGTCCTCGTCTTTCCTGACCAGGACCACGCACTGGTCTATGGCTTCATGATTCAGCAGTACCCGTTCTATCTCTCCTGTTTCTATGCGGTACCCTCTGATCTTCACCTGATCGTCTGCGCGGCCCAGGTATTTTATCTGTCCGTCGGACTCCCAACGGGCAATGTCCCCGGTGCGGTATAACCTTTCTCCCTCTTTAAACGGGTTAGGAATGAACCGCTGTGCCGTGAGTTCAGGCTGATTAAGATAGCCTTGCGCAAGACCTGCACCGCTGATGCAAAGCTCTCCGTTGACGCCTACCGGGCAGAGACTGTCGCCGTCGCCAAGTATATAGATCTCTGTGTTGCTGATGGGGCGGCCGATCAGTACTTCTTCATTTTCTTCCAGCGGTTTCACCACGCAACCGACCGTTGATTCCGTAGGTCCGTACTCGTTATACACGATCATGTCAGGATTAATGCGCTTCAGGATGCTGACATGTACCGGTGTTACTTCCTCTCCGCCGACAATGGCGCTGTGGATGTTACCGGAAGATATTTCGAGGTGATTCAGCACATTGATATGTGAAGGCGTCAGTTTAATGCTGTTGATACCGCTGCCGGCGCTGAAGCTGTGGTTCAGTACAGACACGATGTGTTCCTCTGAACTGTATACGTGTATCTTTCCGCCGCTGGTCAGCGGGCAGAAAATACTGGTCACCGTAAGATCGAAAGACAGCGAGGTGAACAGGCCGAAATCCGGTGCAGGTTTATCTTTGAAATAATAATCGTTGGCCCATTGTATGTAATTGGAAACATTCCCGTGATTGAGTACACATCCTTTGGGGACGCCGGTAGAGCCGGAAGTGTATATGACGTAGGCCATGTGGTCTTCCTGTATAACGGCGTTTACCCGGTCTTTGCTATTGTTCAGCAGATCGAGCTGCGCATCGACGGCAAATACACCACCGGAATAGTACGACAGGTCAAAGATGTATTCCGTCTGTGTCAGCAGTACTTTTATACCGGTGCTTTTGATAATGTACTCCCTGCGCGATTGCGGGTATTCAGGATCAACCGGCACATATGCAGCACCTGCTTTCAATATGCCCAGCAGCGCTACCACCATCTTCTCTGATCTGTCGAGCATGATACCCACGAGCTGATTGGCTCCGGCGCCATAGCCATCCCTCAGATAGTTTGCCAGCTGATTTCCTTTTTCATCGAGCTCGCGGTAAGTGAGCTTAGTGCCTTTGCAGGTTACTGCAATGCGGTCAGGATGCTTTGCGGCCTGTTCTTCAAACATGGCCACCACATTCCTGTAACCGGCAAAGTGTTGCGGGGTGTTATTAAAAGTATTCAGCAAGCTGTTCTTCTCTTCTCCGCTGATACATGCTATGCGCCGGATCTGTGCAGAGGGATCAGCCAGGATGTTCTTCAGCAGTTCCCGGAAATGGCCGTGCATGTTATCGATCATTTCCCTGTTGTACAGGTCGCTGTTATATTCGAGTGACAAGTGCACACCTTCTTCTGATTCGATGAACATAAACGTAAGATCGAACTTACTCACTACGTGCTCTCCTACCGGGTAGGACATCACTTCCAGATCCCCAAACCTGTTGACGGTCTTATCTGCGCCTCCGCTTACGGTATCGTGATAATCAATGAACACATCGAACAGCGCGCTCCTGCCGGCATCGCGCTGCAGGTTGAGGTCCGTTACCAGCTCATCAAAGGGGTACGCCTGGCGCCCGTATGCATCCATCGTCGTATCTCTTACCTGCGTTAGTACATGATGATAGGAATCCGTTCCTTCAAATCTTACCCTGAGTGGCAGGACATTCAGATAAAAGCCGATCTGGCCGGCGAGGTCAGGGTGTTCCCTGCCGGCTACCGGGCTACCGATAATGATGTCTTTCTGGCCGGTATATTTGTAAAGCAGCAGATTGACCACGGATAATAATCCCATGAACAAAGTGCCGCCCTGTTCCTGCGATATACTGCGGAGGCCTGCACACAACTCCGGTGCGATCTTTCTTCTGATTACATCTCCGCGATATGTTTTAACAGCGGGCCGTGTTTTTCCCTGCAACTCCAGTACCGGTATCTCCCCGGCAAACTGTTGCAGCCAGTAATCCTTATGTTGTGCGAATGCGTTGTTGTGCAGCTGCTCCTGCTGCCAGTCAGCATAATCCTTGTACTGGATGCGAAGGGGTTCCGGTTGCAGGTTTTCGTTTTGCTTGCCGGCGGTATAAAATGAGAGCAGTTCCCGTATCAATATGCCCATGGACCAGGCATCACAGACAATGTGATGGATGGTATAGGACAATACCCAACGGCGGTCGTTCAAGCGGAAGAGGAAAGCCCTTAACAGCGGGCCAGCGGCGAGGTCAAAGGGCTTTACCGAAGCGTCTTCGAGGAAACGTTTCAGCAAATCGTCCTGGTTTTGTTCCTGGCTTATATCGTTAAAGACTAAACGAAAACTGAGTTGCTCCGGGCTGAGTATCACTTGCCTGACTTCTCCGTGTTCATTTGTTCTGAATACGGTGCGTAACATTTCATGACGCACGATCAGCTTACCGAAAGCATATTCCAGCGCATCCTTGCCGAGGTTTCCGTCGAATTGGAAAGCGGCGGTCATATTATAGGCAACGCTGCCTTCTTCGAACTGGCTGAGTACCCAAAGGCGGCGCTGCGCAGACGAAAGACGGTAGGAATCTCCAGTGGCGGCCGCTGTGATATGCATATGGGATACATCCCCTGCCTTTTTCAACAGGGCGATGATGTCATCCTTATATTGTTTCAGGAGTTGTTTATCCTCCTCCTGCAGTGCCTGAATATTTCCCTGCACTTTTAAATTCGTGGCGGTATCATCGAGTGAGAAATGGATACCTTTTGATCTGAAGGCGGATAATATACTGATGATAGTTTTCATACTAAAAGATTATTTCGTTTTGCCCTGATATGGATGTTTCCTGTGGATTTCCCATCCACATCATGGTGTCGATATAGTCGGAGAGATGTTCTACAGTGGGTTCTATAAAGAGATGTTTAAGGTCGATGCGGACGCCGTACACTTCCTGTATCCGGGAGATGACCCTTGTGGCTTTGAGGCTGTGGCCGCCCAGGTCCATGAAGTTGTCGCGGATACCGATGTTCCCGCAACCCAGCACTTCTTCCCAGATGGCTACCAGTTGCTCATCGATCGCATTGCGGCAGGGTACATATTCCGTCTGCCGTTGTGCGCTGATACCTTCACGGGGCAGTGCTTTCTTGTCTACCTTACCGTTGCTGTTCAGCGGGATGGTCTCCAGTTTTATCCAGTAGTCGGGCACCATATAGGATGGCAGCTTCGCAGACAGGTAAGCTTTCAGGTCAGTAGACGACAGTTCATCCTCTCCCACCCAGTAAGCCAATATCCTGTTCTCTTCGTTTACGGCGTCTACGATGGCTACGGCCTGTTCTACCCCGGAATGTTGTTCCAGCTGATATTGTATCTCTCCCAATTCGATGCGGTAGCCTCTTACTTTCACCTGGTCGTCTTTACGGCCGCCGAAGGCGACCAGCCCATCCGGCAACCAGCGGCCTATATCACCGGTGCGGTACATCGGCATACCTGGTATGAACGGGTTCTCAGTGAACTTCATTGCAGTCAGTTCCGGCTTGCCGTAGTATCCTTTCGCTACTGACTGCCCGCTCAGGTAGATCTCTCCGTCTACACCGACAGGTAACAGCTGCTGGTGATCGTCCAGGATATACAAATGCGTGTAG
>NZ_DATLKJ010000076.1:0-15509 GCF_035538455.1 Chitinophaga sp. | reverse complement strand
ATAATGTCGGATCTTGGTTATCAAGGCATTAAAGGACTGCAGTCCAATGGATTAACAAACCCCTTTTTAAAATGGGAAGAAACTAAAAAACTGCAGGTAGGCTTAGACATAGGATTTTTACAGGATAGGATTTTGTTAAACACAAATTATACACGAAACCGTTCTTCCAATCAATTATTGGAAATCGGGCTTCCACTATTGACAGGATTTCAATTCGTTCCTAATAATTTGCCAGCCATAGTTCAAAATACAAGCTGGGAATTTAATCTTAATACAATCAATATTAAAAAGAAAGACTTTACATGGTCTACTAACTTAAATCTAACTATTCCGGAAAATAAGCTAGTTTCCTTCCCTGAACTTGCTACTTCAGCATTTGCATCGTTACTTATAGTAGGGCAGTCTATCAACGTAGTACAACTATACAAGTTCATAGGTGTAAATGAAAGTACAGGGAACTATCAGTTCATGGACAGCAAAGGCAATTTAACTACAGATCCCAATCCTGTAACCGATAGAATACGTATTGTAAATACCACTCCCCAATTTTATGGAGGCTTTCATAATAGTTTCACTTATAAAGGGGTTCAGCTTGACGTTTCCTTTCAATTCGTAAAACAAATAGCAAAACAAGATATTCAGCTAGGTCTTTCGTCCCCTCCAGGAACCTTTCAGAATATTCTTGGGAATCAACCAATCTGGGTATTAGATCGTTGGCAGAAATCCGGAGATAAGGCTCCCATAGAGCAATATCATTACAGCGACGCACTTTCTTTTCCATTATGGTTTAATACCATAAACAACAGTGATGCACTTTGGGTAGATGCCTCTTTTCTTAAACTAAGGAACGTATCAATATCATGGCAATTACCTGATCAATGGAAAAAGAAGATTCGCCTACAAGGATGTAGGTTATTTATTCATGGGCAAAATCTACTTACCATAACCCCCTTCAAAGGATTGGATCCAGAAATAAAAAGTTCTACATATCTTCCTCCATTAAGAAAAATCACAATTGGGGCTCAGATAGTTTTATAATCTTATCCCCCCATTATTTAAATCACAATCAGTAAAAAATGAAATACCCGAATAAATTACTATTGACACAGTTCATCGTAGTTACTACGTTTCTTTTATTGATTAATTCTTGCAAGAAGTTTGTACAAATAAACACTCCAAACAATGGGATCAGCAATATTGATGTATATAGCAGTAACGCTACCGCTATTGCTGTATTAAGTGGCATCTATATTAACATGAGTCAACCATCTATAAAAGATGGAGGCGCACTTAGCGTATCTACCTATTGCGGACTATCGGCTGATGAATTAACAATATATGGAAATGGTATTGCTGATGTACGGCTGAATGCATATTATAAAAATGCCTTAAATGCTTCAATCGTTGGCACTCCAGACCTATGGAGTAGCTATTATCAATTAATTTATGTGGCTAATGCTGCTATAGAAGGGCTTTCACAGTCAAAATCAATATCTATACAAATTAAACAACAACTAATAGGAGAAGCTAAATTCATAAGGGCATTTAGCTATTTTTACCTTACAAATTTATATGGGGATGTCCCGTTGGCAATAAATACAGATTATAAACAAAATATAATACTTCCAAGAACCCCCAAAGCACAAATATGGCAGGTAATAATTGCAGATCTAAAAGAAGCATATTTATTACTAAGTGATAAATACCTTGATGGGACGCTAGTTCGTTCAACATCAGAAAGGGTAAGGCCGACAAAATGGGCCGCGGCAGCCATGTTATCGAGATCATACTTATTCACAAGAGATTGGGTTTCTGCAGAAAACATAGCTTCTGTAGTTATAAACAATAAATCATTGTTTAACATTACGTCTTTAGACAGTACATTTCTCAGCAACAATAATGAGGCAATTTGGCAACTGCAACCAGTTAATAACGGCTGGAACACTGAGGATGCAAAAACATTTGTATTACCGTCAACAGGCCCTTCTAGAGACTGGCCAATTTATTTAAACAAGAATCTGATGGATTATTTTGAGCCCACTGATCAACGTAAAATAAAATGGATTGGAAGTGTTAATAAAGATGGCATTGATTACTTCTACCCTTATAAGTATAAAATTAACCTGCAATATCAACCGATAACAGAATATAGCACCATTCTACGGCTCGGTGAACAATATCTCATACGGGCAGAAGCTAGGGCACAACAAGGAAATATATCAGACGCCATTAATGATCTTAATACAATTAGAGTCAGAGCTGGCCTTCCCGAGACAACAGCAAGTACAACTTCAACATTACTAGAAGATATTTTACATGAACGGCAAGTGGAACTCTTCTCTGAGTGGGGACACAGATGGTTAGATCTCAAAAGGACCCAAAATATAGATGCCATTATGCAGATAGTTGCATCTCAAAAAGGTAGTACATGGAGCAGTAACTGGCAATTGTATCCTATTACCTTAAATGACATACTTAGAGATAGAAATTTAACACAAAATCCAGGATATTGATACAAATTAATATGAAATGTCTTATTTTATTATTATCAACGATATTCCCAAGGAATTCAGATACAACCTATATTAAGTTTGAAAGCCAAACATCCTGGCAACAAATACTAACAGAGGCAAAGAGGTCTAATAAATATGTATTTGTCGATTGCTTCGCCACTTGGTGTGGCCCTTGCAAATATATGGCCGATTCTATATTTACGACTAAAGCAGCAGCAGATTATATGAACACCAATTTCATAAATCTAAAAGTGCAAATGGATGTTACATCCAAAGATAACCAGGAGATAAAGAACTGGTATAAAGACGCCAAAATGATCATGCAAAAATATGACATCAAAGGGTTTCCCACTTTCCTCTTCTTATCCCCGGACGGAGAACTGGTATATCAGGCAATCGGGGGAGTTGCAGATGCCGGCTCATTTATCACCAAGGCGAAGAAAGCACTGGACCCGGATGAACAATACTTCTTTTTACTCGAACAATACAACAAGGGGTATAAAAACCAAGCCTTTATTGCGAGGCTCATCACTGCCGCTGACAAATCAGGAGACCAACAAATGGTGACAAAATTGAAGAAAGAACTAACAACTGACCGCAATTAAAATATCTAAATTATAAAAGACACAACTGCAGTATCCATTCCTGCTCAAAAAACCAAACATACAAAAAGCCTAATGATGAAAAATGTCTTGAATGTACTTATCCTTTCCGGGATTACCTCTGTGAGCTGCTATGCGCAAGGCAACACAGCAAAAACAGGAACCGACAGCTATAAAATACAGCCTGTAGTCATGCAATCCCGGTGGGCTAAGGAAGTAAGTCCTGCAAATGCATTAAAAGAATATCCGCGCCCACAACTGGTACGTAAAAACTGGCAAAATCTAAATGGCCTCTGGGAGTATGCTATCAAAGACTCCTCCACAGCTTTTCCAACAAGTTACCAAGGCACAATTCTCGTACCCTTTCCACTCGAATCAGCATTATCCGGGGTGAAAAAATCTCTGATGCCCGATCAGCAGCTCTGGTACAAAAAAAACATTCAAAAACCAACATTAGCACCAGGAGAACGGCTGTTACTTCACTTCGGCGCAGTAGACTGGCAGGCAACCATTTTTCTGAACGGCAAAGAGGTAGGTCAGCATACTGGCGGCTATCAGCACTTCACATTTGACATTACCGACTTTCTGAAACCTGGTGCAAATGAACTGCTGGTGAAAGTTTACGACCCAACGGATGATGGTCCCAATCCGCATGGCAAGCAGGTACTAAACCCGGCGGATATCTATTATACTCCCAGCAGCGGTATTTGGCAGACGGTATGGACAGAAAAAGTTCCATCTTCCTATATCAGTAGTATAAAAGCAACTCCAGATATCGACAAAGGGATACTACACGTAAACGTAAACGCGGAAGGTAGCGATGCGATTGCTGTAGAAGTAACTGCCAAAGCAAATGGGAAAGTTATCAGCACTCAAAAACAATCACTGTCCAAAAACAATAAGACTGCAACTGCAGATTTATCACTCAGTATTCCTGGTCCGCATCTCTGGTCTCCTGAAGATCCTTTTCTGTATGACATTTCTGTGCGCTTGGTGAAAGGCACTGGCACGGTAGATCAGGTGGAAAGCTATGCAGGCATGCGTAAGATAACCATACAGAAAGATGAGAAAGGAGTAGATCGCATCTTCCTGAATAATAAATACACTTACAACCTGGGTACGCTCGATCAAGGCTTCTGGCCAGACGGTTTGTACACTGCCCCTACAGATGAAGCCCTTGCTTTTGATATCAAAGCTATTAAAGCAATGGGCTTTAATACCATCCGAAAACATATAAAAGTAGAACCGGAAAGGTGGTATTACCATGCAGATAAAACAGGAGTTCTCGTATGGCAGGATTTTGTAAATCCTCCTCATCATATGCCGGGAGGAGCCAAAGCCGCCTTTGAAAAAGAGGCGCAGGAAACAATGGAACAGCTCCATAATCACCCCAGTATTGTTACCTGGGTGCTCTTCAATGAACGCTGGGGGGCTTATGATCAGCAAAGACTTACAGAATGGGTAAAAAAACAAGATCCTTCACGAATCGTGAATGGGCATACAGGTGAGTTACTATACGTTAATGAACAATTACGTGCCCCCTCTGATAATCCCTGGGTTAGCAGTGACATGACTGACGTACACTCCTACCCCGATCCAATGAATGCTCCGGCACAGCCAGGCAAAGCGAGAGTACTGGGTGAATTTGGTGGTATTGGCGTATCTGTACCCAATCACGAATGGAACGATCTGCAGGGATGGGGATATATCCAGATCACACCCGCAGAACTGAAAGGCAAATATGAAATCATGACCAAGCGACTGAAAAAACTGGAAACCGAGGGTTTAAGCGCCTCCATTTATACGCAGCCTTTTGATGTAGAAGGAGAAGAAAATGGTATTCTCACCTACGATCGTGAGATCATTAAGATTCCTGCCAATGAAATCAGAGAAATCAACAGTATGCTTATTGAACAGGCAAAAGGATATACTCCTGACTCAAAGTTCGTCATCGCCAGAAATATGGATCTGAACGATAACGACAACAGATACAATGAGTTCCTTAGTCAATATGAACAGGGTAAACATGATTCTGCTTTCCTGAGACGCCTGACTTTAATGGCGCTTCGTAAACAGGACCAGCCAAACACAACAAAGATAGGGAACACCTTCATAAGCACCCTTACACAACCTTTTTCAAGAGACAACCTGACATTTATCAGACATATTACACGCACCTCCAATGACAAAGGTTTTCAAATGTTCCTTAATGATCAGGAAAAAATAAATGCTGTTTTAGGTCCAAGTAGCGCACAGAGTGTGGTAAAACAGATTATTAATAACGAAGAAATAGCTCCTTACATCGGAGAAAAACACCCAAATCCCGACTGGGATGCCATACAGCAAAGAGTAACGAAAAAATACGGAACTACCGGAGAAGAATATGTAATAGGTCGCCGTATGCTTTACTATTTTGATATTGCCAAGGACTGGAAAAAATTCGGAGAATACTATATGCACTATTACAAAACGGCACTCAAACACAGTGACTATAATATTAACACACTCTCCTGGTTCATATTTGAAAAGGTAAATGATCCTAAAATATTGAACTTCGCCGTGGATGTTTCCAAATACAACATTGAAAAATTTGATCCCACTCCAGAAGCATGGGACACATACGCTAATCTCCTTTATAAAACAGGCAAACACAATGAAGCTATAGAATGGGAAAGGAAAGCGCTACAGGAAAAGAAAGGCAGCGAAGATGAGAAGGTCTACGCCGAAGCACTCGACAAAATGCAAAAGGGCCTCCCCACCTGGCCTCAGCAATAACGGATAAAACTATTGTTCGGATTTTCATTTTTCACCAATAGAGAAATACGTCACTGGTAATCTTGCCGGTGACTTTTTATTTGCACAGAACTGCGCTACTACCGCATGAAACAATAATTCTCGTTACAAAAAATTAATGACGGATTAACAAAAAATCGGTCCTCAATCGTAGTACTAAAGCATTTTGAGAGGTGTATTATATATGTTCGAAATGCAAATTCCGAAGTCATTTCAACACACAAGTTCAAATGATAAATATTCAAATGTTATAGCGAAGTCTATAGAGTGAAACAGAAATTTGTTACTATCCCCTTTCGTGAGACAGGCAAATAAATTCCAGGCTTATAAAATCTGCAATATGGCATCTAAACGTCCTAGAAAAATATTATGGATAGAGAAGGATGAGAGAGATTTTACCCCTATTGAAACCATACCGGAAGAATATATGCATCTGATTATTCCATATGCAGGTGTGTTCTTTTACAGGGATGCCGATTGTGATATGGTCTGCCAGAATATTAAACTAAAAGACTTCTCTATATGGACGCATGAAGTGTTCGCTAACACAGATATACTCCTGGCGCCATTCACACCGCGGCATATACTGGCTCTCCATTATATGGACGCCGACAGCGTGATGGCAGATATCTTTGAAAGAGGCCCCTTCAGGCTTGGAGCAGAAGAAGTAAACCTGTTCAATCTCCACTCTCATTTTCACAAAGCGTTGGTGGGAGCAGATAAAGTTGTCTTCAGCTTCCACATCAATATCGAGCCGGGAATACTACCAGACCTTGCCAGGCGGTATCCCCAGCTGCATAATTTGTCTACCAAAAAAATAACTGATGAAAGCGGCACATTGAATTTAAAGCCTTATAAGATAACCCCTGCCTCCCGCGGATTGCTGCTCTCCATGTGGAAATGCAGACTCCTGGAAGTACAGGCCGAATATTTCCTGCACAGGTGTTGCGTAGACCTCTTTATCAATTTCGCCAGACAGGACGAACTTTCATCCATTGAAAGTTCCTCAACCCCAGCAATAGACGCCACCTTAAGCGAGGTATTTGAATACCTCACGGAAAATGTGCAGGGAAAATATGACGTGGATAAACTTGCAGCATTATACAACATGGAGCCGGAAGTACTCGAATCAGCATTCGAACACCTCTACTTCATCACACCTGAAGCATATTTGCATCAGCAGAAAATGATGACTGCCTATAATCTTATTGTAAAAACAAAAACCAACATGAGCATGATCGCACGGAAAACAGGATACAAAACAAAACGCGAACTGTGGATGGACTTCGAAGCCTACTATGGCTGCTCGCCTGTTGCAGTTAGCAATGCCCAGTAACCATTTATCAAGTCCTTTTTTCCTGCGATCTTAAGTTATTCCATTGATATAGGATTCGAACGGTGTGGGCTAATCCTGGCCTCACCTCCTTTTTTACTCCACTACTACTATACCGCTTGCGGTAAAACGGATCTCCCGTTTAGGCGCCGTGATCGCCTCAATCTCTTGCTGCGGCTTCTTAGCATCCTCAGCATAATGCTTCAGCTCTGCTACAGAAGTAACATGATTGTAAGCCAGACCGTCCAGCACAATAGTCTTCCCCTTGATGTCCATCGGCACGAAGAAGCCGTAGTCTTTCATTTTCACAAAAGCGGTAGTACTATCATTTACCTGCAATTTCATCCAACAGCCTTTCTTAGGGCATACGTCCAATACCTTTGCTTTTACTTTCACCTGCATCTTAGCGGTATCATTCTTTAATAAAGATGGCAGCTGCATAGCTTCCACTGCTCCCCCTGCCGTAGTGCCTGCTCCATAAATAGTACCAGGATTAGCGGGGCCTTTTGGTGGCTGTGCCTTCGCAGCAATGCCGATTACTAACAGTACAAAAAAGAAAATCCTTTTCATCTTTCTCAATTTATATAGGTTATTACAGCTGTAAGATAGTGATATAATTAATGTGGTAATGTTTCCGGCCCGGGCATTTTATAGGGTTTGTCTGTAATCGCCTGCAAAAAGGCAATCAGTGCTTCCTTGTCGTCTTGAGTGAGGCCCAGCGGCTTCATATGCCAATCAGGAAAATCATTTACGCAAAAAGGGAAATCGCCGGAAAACAAAAAAAGAAAGCTGCGTTTACCCCGCAGCGTTATAATGCAATTTTATGAAGCAGAAATAGTCCAGCTTACAGGAATCCTCCGGCATTACGATGTCCGGAGGTTTCTTTTTGGCATTTGCGGATTTTTTTATTTCGATATTTAGTTATTGTCTCCGCTGCATTTTTAAATAACTAAATATCGAAATAAAAAAATCCGCAAATATTATAACTCTCTTACCCAGATATTACGGAAACTAAGTGGCTCGCTCTTGTCACCGTGCGCCTGCAATTTAATCGGACACGCGCCATGCGCCTGGCCGTAAGATGGCTGACCGATGTATTGCGTAGGGCCTTTCAGTTCCACATTATTCTGAACCAGCACGCCGTTGAACAATGCTGTTACACGTGCAGGTGATACCAATTTACCGTCAGTGCCAAATACAGGAGCAGTCCAGATTACATCG
This sequence comes from Chitinophaga sp., assembly GCF_035538455.1. GTDB lineage: Bacteria > Bacteroidota > Bacteroidia > Chitinophagales > Chitinophagaceae > Chitinophaga. The sequence continues at coordinate 7,047 of NZ_DATLKJ010000076.1, read as the reverse complement.
TAAACCTGCCACTCTCCCGGTTTCAATGTGGGGTTAGCCAGCGGCACATGTTGTTTGTAGATACTGCTGGCCATACCGTTGGTATAGGTTTTACTATTGTAAGAATCTAATACCTGTAGCTCGTAGCCGCCATCTCCTTTACCAAGTGAAGCGAGGAATACACCACTATTACCACGTCCCTGGCCAGTTCCGGTAATGTTGGCGGGTACGCGCCACTCAATATGCAGCTGGTAGTTGGTGAATGCTTTCTTTGTTTCGATGTTCCCTACTTTCTTGTTTACGGTGAGTATCCCTTTCTCCACAGTCCATTGGGCAGCAGCATTTCTGTCATCTGCCATTACCCACTGATCAAGATTAGTACCGTCGAATAGTATGATCGCGTCAGACGGCGCATCTCCGCATTTCTTTGCAGGCTTCACTTCCGGCGGTACCGGCGTGTATACTTCTGTATCCTCAGGCTTTGCCTTTTCCTGGGCATTTGCATAATAACATCCTCCTGCGAGCAGCAGGGTAAGCAAGTACTTTCCTTTCATAAAATGTAATTAACGTGGTTGTTGTATTTTCGAATTTTCGGATTTAGGAATTTAGGAAATTTTAAATCTCCGCTGCATTCATAAATTCGAAAATCAGATAATTCCGAAATCTCAAAATACCTAAATTATTTCTGATTTTTTACCAGTGTAAAAGTAGCTTCCTGCACATCCCTGGAATTGCTGCCCACCATCACTTTAAATTCTCCCGGCTCATAAATATATTGGAGGTCAGCATTGTAGAATTTCAGGTCTTCTGTGGTCAGCTGGAACGTTACCTCTTTTGTTTCACCAGCTTTCAGCATGATCTTCTGAAATGCTTTCAGTTTTTTCACCGGCTGAGCCACGGAAGCGTATACATCATGAATGTAGAGCTGAACAGTTTCCTCACCATCATACTTACCTGTGTTACTCACTTTCACCTTTACCTGCAGGCGTTCTGAAGGCGTGATGTTGTTCTTACTAAGCTGCAGCGGGCTATAAGTGAATTTCGTATAGCTGAGACCGTAGCCAAATGGGAACAACGGCTCGTTAGACACATCCAGGTAGTTGGAGTGGAATTTCTGCGCAGGCTCACCTACAGGCTGAGGACGGCCGGTATTTTTATGATTGTAGTAGATCGGATTCTGTCCTACATGCTGCGGGAATGTCATGGTCAGCTTTCCTGAGGGGTTATAATCGCCGAACAATACATCTGCGATGGAGTTACCCGCTTCCTGACCCTGAAACCAAACATCTACCAGGGCATCAGCGATCTCGTTCTCCATACCCAACGTGAGCGGGCGGCCTGCCATTACAACCACCACCAGCGGTTTGCCTGTTTTAGACAACGCCTGTAATAATTTTTGCTGACTGGCGGGAAGACTGATATCTGTGCGGGAAGAAGCCTCGCCGGTCATTTCAGCGGTTTCTCCTACCACGGCTACCACCACGTCTGCATTGGATGCTGTTTCCACAGCTTCAGACAACAACTGCCCGGGCGATTTTGCTTCATCCGCAATGGTTTTCCCATAGGGCGTAAAGCTGTTGACGATCTTCACAAATGCGGTATCATCACTGATATTAGCGCCTTTCGCATAGAGTACCTTAGCATTGCTGCCAACCGCGCGCTGCACACCATCCAACACAGGAATAGCCAGTTGTCTGTCGCCGGATACAGCCCATGTACCCAGCATATTCACCTTATCGTTGGCCAGCGGTCCTATCAGCGCAATGGTGCCGGATTTTTTCAGGGGTAGGGCCTGGTTATTGTTCTTCAATAACACGATAGAGCGGGCGCCAAATTCCCGCGCTGCTTTTTTGTGTGCTGCGCTCAGCACTTCTTTGCTGCGGGACGCATCACAATAACGATAAGGATCTTCAAACAGTCCCAGTTTATATTTGGCTTCCAGTACCCTTCTGCAGGCATCATCAATCTGTTGCTGCGTGGTTTTGCCTTCCTGTAATGATTTCTTAATGGTCTGGATAAAGCCTTCACCCACCATGTCCATATCCACACCGGCATTGAGAGACAGTGCAGACACTGCCTGCAAATCCCCCATACCATGCGCGATCATTTCGTTGATAGCGGTGTAGTCCGTTACCACCAGGCCTTTGAAACCCCATTGTTTACGCAGGAGATCTGTGAGCAGCCACTTATTACCGGTAGCCGGTATGCCGTCCACTTCATTGAAAGAAGTCATGACACTGCCGGCGCCCGCATCCAGTGCGGCTTTATAAGGCGGCAGATAGTATTCAAACATTTTTACACGGCTCATATCCACGGTATTGTAATCTCTTCCCGCTTCCACTGCGCCATAAAGTGCAAAGTGCTTTACACAAGCCATAGCGGTGTTGGCAGCAGCCAGGCTGTTGCCCTGGTAACCTTTTATCATGGCTTTGGCAATCTCGCCGCCGAGATACGGATCTTCACCCGATCCTTCCGCCACGCGGCCCCAACGTGGGTCACGCGCGATGTCTACCATCGGTGAATAGACCCAGTTCACGCCCTCTGCAGTGGCCTCTGTAGCAGCAATGCGTGCAGAACGCTCTATCATCGGTAGATCCCAGCTGCACGATAACCCTAACGGTATCGGGAATACGGTTTTATAACCATGGATAACATCTAATCCTATCAGTAAGGGAATTTTAAGACGGCTGCCGGTTACCGCCAGCTCCTGTATCTGTTTTATTTTTTCAACACCGCCGTTAATACCAAACAGCCCGCCTACATTGCCGGCCTTAATCTTGGCAGCCACGTTACTGCTCGCTACAGAACCGGTAACAATATCACCCGGCGTAAGCAGGTTGAGCTGTCCTATTTTTTCATCCAGTGTCATCTGCGACATCAGGCGGTTCACGAAGCTGTTTATATCTTTACGGGGTTCTTTGCTTGTAGTAGTAACAATGCCTGTCTTCGGGTGGTTCTGCGCCGCAGCCGTCAGGCTCATCAGCGCCAGCAACCCTGGTAAAATGCTTGACCTTTTCATACGTGTCCTGTTAACGTGTTTAAAATGCTGTACAAATGTAAACAAATAAAAAAACGGGCCGGCGATAAAAGCCAGCCCGGATTATATATTTATTTAACCCTATAAACGATATAATAAGATCATGGAGCATTACAATGTGCAATGTCCACACACACGGCTACAAACCCCACTGTCACAGGAATAAATTAAAAGGTGATTTTCTCGCACAGCAAGCATTGGCGATAAAAACAGACGCTGTTCACTCCGGGTTGATATTTATGCAGATATACTGCCAGCAACAATTGCGGTAACGGGTATTCCAAACTCAGCGTCCTGCTCTGTTGACGGACATAATATTACGGTATCCTACTGCAACCAGATCACCGGATGCAGAAATACACATCGTATAACCATTACAGTTAGCCGTCATTACTAAAACTGCAATCTGAAACTACCGAAAATACCGAAGTTGCTGGGATGTGAAGCCTGCGAGCTGTTGGGATAAAAGCGCCAGACAGCATCCACCCGGAAGAACCTGAAAATATTATCGAAGCCGGTACCCACTTCTGTATAGATATTTCCCTTTAACGAGCGCATGCCATAGTCGCCGTATTCAATGCGGTTATAGATCCTGTTGGCAGGAGAAAGATCCCCGACGACCGTTTTTGCATTCCAGAACTGACGTACACCTGTTTTACGCATGAAAGGCAGCAGGTTAAGCAGTTTGCCGTCAAAGTTATGTTCTACATTGATACCTGCATAGCGATCGCTGAAGAACTCATATTTGTTCATCAGGCTGAAAGCCTCTTTGTTGTAGTAATAGGTTTCGTTGCCGGGATGCATCTGCAATAACATAAACGGTAGCCTGGGCGCAAAAATCTTTCCGGCATAGGCCATGTAGTTCACCTGTCCCCAGCCAGGGATACGGAAACGCTGGCTGATGCTCATATTTAGCTTCTGATATTGATAGCGGCTGCCCAATAGTCCGGAAGGAGCAAAGGCATATGTCAACTCAACTACTGGCTGGTTGCTGCGCAGACGGCGCACTTTGCGGAAGGTACGTATCTCCTTCTCACCGGGTGCATAACGCAGTTTTACCTGGAACTCTGTATTTACAACCGGGCCATTGTCTGTTCCCGGCGGCAGGAAAATCTTGTGTGGAGGCAGCGGATCAAAGGTGGTATACGAGCTTCTCGCTGCGCTGCCCTGTATGGAGAAGTCACCAAAACGGCGTGTGGCAGCGAATTTTATTTCATTCTCGCGGATGAACTTTTGTTTGATACCGGAGCGGCGTATCAGCTGGCCGAAGATATTATCGAGAGAAACCTCTTCTCCGTTAAAACCTCGTTGGCGGTTATCCAGATCGTCTTTATAGGAAGAGTGGAAGGACCAGTTGTGATACTCATAAGCAACCGTGAACTTCCCTTTGATGGATTCATCACGGGTGCCATAGGCCAGATAGCCATACAGTCGCAAATTACGGCTGAAGGCTGCTGTAGTCCCCAGATCGAAACGAAAACGCATACCTTCTACCGGGTTGCGGCTCACCCAGCGGTACCATGGCCCTATCTCTACTTTGCCCAGTTTGATGTGACCATCCACGATGAAAGTGACCGTATTACTGAGCTTTTTGAAAGCGGGCATCGACCTTAGTGTGTCCACCAGTGTATAGGCGTATTGCTCGTTCCTGGAAAGTGGCTCCGGCCGCAACCTGGTCCAGTAACTGCTGTCAGTCAGCCTGGCGCTGTCCGTAATCACGATTTCCTCTTTCTTGCTATTGGCGCCCAGCCTGTCGCCGATATGTGGCTGATTGACCTCCACATGACGATACAACGTTGTTTTGCGGCCAATAAATGAGGTCCGTTCCTTTCCAAGCGGGCTCAGCTCTACAATAAATCTGTCCTTGGATACAATCCATTCTTTCTCATTCAGGCGGGAGAACTCCTGTATTAGATCCAGACGCTTCACAAAGTTAATGTTCACAGCGCCGGTTACAGTCATACTGATCTTCTGTAAAGCCCAGGTGCTACTATGTATCCAACAGTCGCCGGAGAAGGTGTTCTCTCCTTCCCGCTTGGGCGCAAAACCGAGATGATAATATTTCTCGCCATGCAGCAATACGGTGTCCAGTCCCTTGTAGTTATAATACCGGTCGCCGGCTGCGCTGACGGGGCTGACAAACTCACGCCCGAATATACTCATGTAGTTATCGTAGGTATTGATCTTCTGGTTGATGCCCCCCAGGTATTCCATGACGGATTCGTTCCGGATACCGCTGGTCTGCAACGCTTTTATCTCCTCCCTTACCCTGGAGGGTGAGCCGCCGGTATAATAATCGGAGATGGATTCGCTGAGAAACACCGGCAGGAATGGCTGGGACTCAGTAGTAGAGTCGATGCGGTGTAATAAAGGTGCAAATGGCTTCATCATGCCGGACCGCAGCCATTTCGAATGCTGAAGGTTAGACAGATCCACCTCGAGTTTATTATACAACTCTGCATAATAGGAGTTGTAATGCGCAGGCGCATTCTCCCCTTTATGCGCCACCACCTGGCGCCACCATACGAGGCCCTTGTTGAGCTTCGCCTTCACTTCCACACCCTCCTTCCGCGCTGTTTCCATCTCAATGACCAGTTCGGGCCACTTTTGCAGTTCCTGCGCAGGTATGTATTTTACATTATAGCCAACATAACGAACCACCAATGTATCCGGCGTGCGGAAACTCTTCTTCAGACGGAAAATGCCGGCGCTGTCTGTCATACAGCCATAACCGGCAACTTTCCAATACACTGTGGCAAACGGTAATGGCTCTTGCGTGAACTGTCCTGTCACCTTTCCGGTTAACAGGTCCTGGGCCAGGACTCCCTGTGATAAAGTCAGCAGGAAGGCACACAATATCCACTTCTTCAAAATACAGTTGCAGGTACTTAACATCAAGTTCAATTATTGCTCACAGCTTACTAAAATGCTCCAGTTCAGGTGTTATTGACAAAACGCCACAACTTAGCCTTACCCTCCATTGGAAATGAAAAAACATTGTTATAATTTTCCCAAAGTGGTCACACCGTTTTCCTGTTGCAGGGATTCAACAGCTTAAAGTCCCGGTTCTACGGTTCATATGAAATTTCTTTTCGGAGAAATGATGTTTTTTCATTTTTACAGTAATAAATTGTTGATGTATGAAGTTCCTGCAGTCACTATTATTAATCTTAAGCATTATCACCGGCCCGAAATCCGCTATGGGCGCACAGAATACGGAAGGGTTCCGGCTGGTGAAACAGGATGGCGCCATCAGTCTTTATGAACGCTGGATCGCGGCAGCAGGCGGCGAAAAAGTCAGAGAAATAAAGGCCGTTTTCATGGTGCATACCACCCCCACCGCCGTGGCAGACCTGCTCCGCAACCAGGCCAGAGGCACACAGTGGAATATCAATGCCAGCACCTACCGCATCATCCCCTTACCCGATCATAACCATTGGATCACCTATATACAATATGATATTCCCTGGCCCGTGGACGACCAGGATTGCTGTCTTTCCTACCATTTTGAGGAGAGGCAGGGCAATGCCGGCGCCAGTGTCATCGCCTTTGAAAGCACCACCCACAGCCAGTTTCCTGTCAGTAGTAAAATCACCCGCATCACGGGCACCCGCGGCAAATGGGTACTGGAAGAACAACAGAACGGAAATGTTGGCATTACTTACCTTGTTACCACAGACCGTAACCGGAAAATCCCCAGGTGGGTTTCCGACCCCATCATCCACGATAATCTCTTCAAAACCATGAGAAAGTTTAAGAATATCCTGGAAGGATTTTAACGTTTCCTTTATTAACTAAATTTTTCGTTTTAAAACTAAATATATAGTTTTAGCGTAGAAAACGATGAACTATGCGAAACTATCTATTGATCCCGCTGTTCCTGCTGATACTAGGCGCTCACCAAACGCAGGCCCAGCAAACACTGGACAAGAACAGGGTAATGGAATACCTGCAGGAACAACAATATGACGAAGCAATCACCTATCTCCGCGATGCCGTCAACAAAAACGATCCCAGGCAAATGGCACTAT
>NZ_DATLKJ010000075.1:0-46933 GCF_035538455.1 Chitinophaga sp. | reverse complement strand
AGTTGATTGTTATTTTGCCATTTTGAGAGCTGGGGAACGAGAAATATGATAAAATATTATCAAACGATTATAATAGAAATTCACCTAATTTGCAACCCGTTAAGACCCATCCTGCTGTTATTCTTCTCCCAAAAACTTATTAAAATATTAAAACATCGAGCGTGAAAAGGATTATTTTAATGGCCGTAGTACTGCTGGTTATTCATACAGGCAGTTATGCACAGGACACAACACAACAGGTTACAGAAGGGCGGAGGAACAGCGCTACGCAACAGTCAAGACCTTATGTGATACTCATATCCATAGATGGATTCCGTTATGACTATGCGGACAAATACCATGCACAGCACCTGCTTCGCCTCTCCGGTGCAGGGGTACGTGCCACAGCCATGCAACCGTCATTTCCCACCCTGACTTTCCCCAATCACTACACACTGGCTACAGGTATGTATCCATCCCATCACGGGTTGGTTGATAACCATTTCTATGACCGCAAACGTGACGCGGTATACAAGGTTGGTAACCGCGAGGCTGTTGAAGATGGTACATGGTATGGTGGTGTACCACTGTGGGTACTGGCGGAAAAACAAAAAATGATCAGCGCCAGTTACTTCTGGGTAGGCTCAGAGAGCGCTATACAGAACATACGTCCTACCTATTATTTCCGCTACCAGGAGAAAACTGGTATCGATCAACGTATACAACAGGTGGTGAACTGGCTCAGCATGCCGGAAGAGCAACGCCCACACCTTATTACCTTCTATTTTCCGGAAGTGGATCATATGGGGCATCGCTATGGTCCCGAAACGGACAGTGTGCGTAAAGCCGTTCAGTTTGTGGATGCTGCTATCGGCAAGATGACTGAAGCTGTGAGCAAACTGAATCTTCCGGTCAATTTTATCGTTGTTTCAGATCATGGTATGCAGCAGGTGAGCACAAGTAATATCATTACCTTGCCAGACACGCCTGTACTGAAGCCACTGAAAGTAGCCTTTGGCCATGAGAAAGTATTGCTCTACGGAAATAATGAAGCAGAGATCAAAGCGGCCTATGATTTTCTGAAGCAACATGAAGATCATTACACGGCTTACCTGAAGAAGGAAGCGCCTGAAAGGTGGCATTATGGGCAGGAAGATGTATACGACCGTATTGGTGACATCATACTGCTGGCAGAACCTGATTATGCTTTTGGTATGTCTGGTAAAAGCATTCCTCCCGGCCACCACGGTTTCGACAACAACCTGGCCAATATGCATGCTATATTCATGGCCTGGGGACCGGCTTTCAAAAGCAATACGCGGATTGGTACCTTCGAGAACATACATGTGTATCCGTTAGTAGCCAGAATCCTTGGTTTGGATATTACACAGCCTATTGACGGAAAACTGGAGGTACTGGAAGGAATACTGAAATAAACATTCCTGATAAAATAAAAACGGCTCTCATTCACAATGAGAGCCGTTTTTTATTTTATAGATGAGTTAAATGCTATGCATTCACTTCTTCATATGCGCTAACTGGTTCGCAGGTACAGATCAGGTTTCTGTCGCCGTGCGTATTATTCACGCGGCTTACAGAAGGCCAGAATTTGTTGTCTTTCACATATTCGAGCGGATAAGCAGCCTGCTGGCGGCTGTAAGGACGGGTCCACTCGTCGGCTGTGATAACGAACTGTGTATGTGGTGCATGTTTCAGTACGTTGTTCTGCTTGTCGGCGCGGCCTTCTTCAACAGTGCGGATCTCTTCACGGATAGACAGCATGGCATCGCAGAAGCGGTCCAGCTCAGCTTTATCTTCACTTTCTGTAGGCTCAATCATGATGGTGCCTGGTACAGGGAAGCTCAGGGTAGGAGCGTGGAAGCCATAGTCCATCAGGCGTTTGGCCACATCTTCGGCTTCAATACCGGCAGTAGCTTTAAACGGACGGAGGTCTACGATGAACTCGTGTGCACAGGTACCGCTTACGCCAGTGTACAGTATTTCGTATGCTTTTTCCAGTCTCGCCTTCATGTAGTTGGCATTCAGGATAGCAAACTGTGAAGCTTGTTTTACGCCATTGGAACCGAGCATACGGATATAGGCGTATGAAATCAGCAGAATGCTTGCAGAGCCGTATGGAGCTGCGGATACTGCGTTTGCTGCTTTACCGCCGTTTAGTTCCACATGGCCAGGCAGGAATGGAGCCAGGTGTTTTGCCACGCAGATGGGGCCCATGCCGGGACCACCGCCACCGTGAGGAATAGCGAAGGTCTTATGTAGGTTCAGGTGGCATACGTCAGCGCCGATCAGGCCCGGAGCAGTCAGTCCTACCTGAGCGTTCATGTTGGCGCCGTCCATGTAAACCTGTCCGCCATGCTGGTGGATAATTTCGCAGATTTCTTTCACACTTTCTTCATATACACCATAGGTGGAAGGATATGTGATCATGATACCGGCGAGGTCTTTAGAATATTGTTCAGCTTTGGCTTTCAGGTCAGTAACATCGATGTAGCCATTTTCCAGTGCTTTCACCACTACTACCTTGAAACCGGCCATAACGGCTGATGCGGGGTTTGTACCGTGTGCACTGATTGGGATGAGCATAATGTTGCGGTGTCCTTCGCCTCTGCTTTCGTGATAAGCGCGGATGGTCAGCAGGCCGGCATATTCGCCCTGAGCGCCGCTGTTAGGCTGCAGGCTGCAGGCATCGAAGCCAGTGATTTTGCTAAGGTATTCGCCCAGTTCTTCTGCGATCTGCTGATAGCCACCGGTCTGTTCTTTCGGAGCGAATGGGTGCATTTTGCTCCAGTGTGCCCAGCTCAACGGAATCATTTCAGTAGCTGCATTCAGTTTCATGGTGCAGGAACCGAGGGAGATCATGGAAGTATTGAGAGAAAGATCTTTGTTTTCGAGTGATTTCAGGTAACGCATCATCTGAGACTCGCTGTGGTGGCTGTTGAACACCGGATGCTGCAGGTAAGCGGATGTACGTTGCAGTGCAGCTGGGATAGCGGCAGCGCCTTTGCTGATAGTGGCAGCATCTGTTTTACCAGCGCCAAAGATCTGGAGAATATCGTTGATGTCAGCAATGGTAGTGGTTTCATCAACAGAAATACCAACATGGCCATTGGCGAAATAACGGAAGTTGATACCTGCTGCTTCAGCGGTGGTTTTGATATCACCTGCATTTTCCACAACGATGGTATCGAAGAAGTGCTGTGCAGCGAGCTTCAGTCCTTTAGCCTGGAGTTTTTCTGCCAGTGTCTGTGTCAGCAGGGCAGCGCGTGTAGCGATGTCTTTAAGTCCTTTAGGGCCGTGGAACACAGCATACATAGCGGCCATATTGGCGAGCAGTGCCTGTGCTGTACAGATATTGGAAGTGGCTTTTTCACGTTTGATGTGCTGTTCGCGTGTCTGGAGCGCCATACGCAGTGCGCGCTGACCCTGCGCATCGATGCTCACACCGATGATACGGCCGGGAATAGAGCGTTTGAAATCATCTTTCACGGCGAAGAACGCGGCGTGCGGGCCACCGAAACCTAATGGTACACCGAAACGCTGTGCAGAGCCAAATGCCGCGTCAGCGCCCAGTTCTCCGGGAGAGGTGAGCAGTGCGAGCGCCAGCAGATCTGTAGCAATGCCAGCAAAAGCGTCTATTGCATGTACTTTTTCAATAAACGCCTGGTAGTCTTCTACAGCACCCACATTGTTGGGATATTGCAGTATAGCACCGAAATAGTCTGTATTCAGTTCGGCAGTTTTATAATCGCCTACTACTATTTCAATATGCAGTGGCGTAGCGCGGGTATAAAGCACGTCTAACGTCTGTGGATATACGTTAGCGTCAACAAAAAACTTAGGTCTGGTTACGTGATCATGATCTTTATTCAATGCATTGAAGAACATGGTCATGGCTTCTGCTGCCGCCGTGGCTTCATCCAGCAGGGATGCGTTGGCAATAGGCAGTCCGGTAAGATCGCTTACCATAGTCTGGTAGTTCAGCAGGCTTTCCAGGCGACCTTGTGAGATCTCAGCCTGGTAAGGCGTATACTGTGTATACCATCCCGGATTCTCAAATACGTTACGCAGAATAACACTGGGAGTGATAGTGTCGAAATAACCCTGCCCGATGTAATTGCGGAATACTTTGTTCTTCAGGGAAGTCTCCTTCAGTTGACGCAGGTAGTCATTTTCGCTGATGCCCGCGGGAATGGCCAGTGGCTGTTGCATGCGGATCGCGCCAGGTACTGTTTTGCTAATCAGTTCATCCAGGTTAGCTACTCCGACGGTTTCCAGCATCTGGTTGGTCTCATTTTCATTCGGCCCGATGTGCCGGTGCACGAACTCAATCTGTTGAATATCAAAAAGATTCATGATGTAAGCAGGTATTAGAAATAGAAAGCGCAAAGCTATGCAGTTTTTAAGCAATCGCCAAACAGTGGGTATGGGAGAGGGAAAACAGTGATAAATAACGTATCCATCGGCATGAATACTGTCATGGATTTGTCGGACTATCGGCTGTCAGCTAACTCCTGGTTTTATTTATCTTTGCAGTAATGAGCAAAATATTAGAAGATTGGCAGCAGAAGGCCAAAGACAAACAAAAGGCCAATAAACAGTTTCTTCAGAAACTGCAGACACGCAGGGGCAAAGGTGTGGAAAAGCTCCTGCCGGACCTGCATGAAGAGGCTTTCAGCAAGATCGACTGCATGCAGTGTGCGGGTTGCTGCAAAAGTATTTCTCCCAGATTTAAAGCTCCTGATATAAAACGCATTTCCAAGTATCTCGGCATGAAGGAAGGTGCATTTATTGATACCTACCTGCGCATCGATAAAGACGAAGACTATGTAGTAAAATCATCTCCCTGTCCTTTTCTCGGGGAGGACAATGCCTGCGGCATCTATGACGTACGTCCGGGCGACTGCGAAAATTATCCTTATACAGATAGTTATGATTTCTTCAAACGCCCCAATATCACTTATTTGAACAGTACTGTCTGTCCTGCTGTTTATTATGTGCTGGAAAGACTGAAAGAGACGATGGGAATATAAGCTATGGCTTCAGGTCGAGCTTACGCATGGCTGGTGATATGATATAGGTAGTGATCACTACACCAAGTGTAACGCATCCGCCGAAAACCACTGAGGGTATTAGTCCCATTACACGCGCAGCAAAGCCGCTTTCAAAAGCGCCCAGTTCATTGGAGGAACCAACGAACATGGAGCTGACGGAAGCAACGCGCCCACGCATTTCATCAGGTGTTTTCAGCTGGAGGATGGTTTGCCGTATAATAACGCTGACTCCATCCAGTGTGCCACTGAGCAGCAATAACAAGAGGGAGAGATAGAAGTTGTTGGACAAGCCGAAGAAAATAATGGTAAGTCCGAAACCGAAAACGGCCGCCAGTAACTTGATTCCGGGTTTGTGAGACAACGGCCTGTGTGCCAGGATGAACATGGTGATCAGCGCGCCTACCGCAGGAGCAGAGCGCAGCACGCCATATCCCAGCGAGCCTACATGCAGTATGTCTGTGGCAAAGGCCGGCAGCATGGCTACAGCACCGCCAAACAATACCGCAAACATATCAAGCGCCATTGCGCCGAGAACAACCTTCGTATTCCATACAAAGCGCATTCCCTGCGTAAGGCCGTCAAAGAAACTTTCGCCCTGTGGTTTATAATAGATGGGTTTGGGTTTTATCTGTATCAGGCTGAATAGGGGCGCCAGGAATATTGCTACCACCAGCAGCATTGACCAGTGTACACCGAACCAGTAGATGCAAAGTCCGCCCAGTGCAGGGCCCAGTACACCGCCTATCTGCCATGCAGAGGTGCTCCAGGTGGAAGCGTTGGCATAAAGTGGGCGTGGTACCAGCAGCGACAACAAGGTGAAAGTAGACGGACTGGTAAAAGCTCTTACAATACCGCCCAGGAAAACCAGTGTATAGATCATGAACAGCACCCAGCGTGTAGGAATACCGGCCACGGCCTGATCCCAGGTAAGCAGGAATAGCCCGGTGCTGATAAAGAGGTAAGCGATTATACATTTGAGTAATACGGCACGTTTTTCCAGTTTATCTACGAGATGTCCGGCGAAGGGGGCCAGCAATACCGCGGGGATTACTTCTGAAAGGCCGATGAGGCCGAGCGAGAATGGGTCTTTCGATAACGCATACACTTTCCATTCGATGATAGCGAACTGCATGGCAAGCGCAAACACAAGTGCAAAGCGGATTATGAGAAAGTAGTTGAATTCTGTGAAGCGTAACGACGCATATGGATCGTTCTTTGTTGATGCTGGTGTGTCCAAAACCTAAAGTGTTTATTATTTCATGAAGGTAAAAAGATGCACATAAAAAAGCAAAAAGTCATTAGCTTGGTACTACCAGCTTTGCATTTTAAAATATATTTTAACAGGCAAATTCCGCTTACTATGAAAATACGTAATCTATTGTATGGGGCACTGCTGCCTCTTGTATTTGCAAATATGGCGCAGTGTGCAAGCCCAGGCCGCGAAACCAAGGGGCCTCCTGTACGGAAAGCAAGACTGGAGCTGGTCACAGATAAATTTATTTCTCCGGTGAATATGGCGGTTCCGTTTGACGGCAGCGGAAGATTATTTTTTTGTCAAAAAGAAGGAAAGGTATGGATTGTACAGAATGGGAAACAATTATCTCAGCCATTTCTGGATGTAAGCAGTGATATGATAAAGGTAAACCCTGCATATGACGAGCGCGGATTGTTGGGGATGGCATTCCATCCTGATTTTAAGAAGAACCATAAATTCTATGTGTATTACAGTTCACCGGTGGATAACCCTGTGAAAAAAGTACTGGACCACAAAAGCAGGTTGGTAGAGTTTACTGTGTCCGCTTCCAATCCGAATGTTGCAGACCCTGCGTCCAAAAGAATATTGATGGAGATCAACGAACCTGAGTCTAATCACAATGGTGGTCAGCTGGTTTTCGGTCCTGATGGCTATCTATACGTGGGGCTGGGCGATGGCGGCGGCGGCGGCGATAAGCACGGTACTATCGGAAATGGTCAGGACCTGAATACATTGCTTGGAAAGATTTTGCGTATAGACGTTAACGGTACTCCGTATAAAGTGCCTGCTGACAATCCGTTTGTAAAGAAGGAAGGAGCGAGACCTGAGATCTGGGCTTACGGCCTGCGTAACCCCTGGCGTTTTTCATTTGACCGCGGTACCCGCAGGCTGTTTGCCGGTGATGTGGGCCAGGACAAATATGAAGAGGTGGATATCATCACCAAGGGCGGTAACTATGGCTGGCGCGTCCTGGAAGGATACCATGATTTCAACGTGCCCCCGGTTGCTGACAAAAGTAAACTGATAGCGCCTATTCATGAATATAACCACGACATAGGCATCAGTATTACCGGTGGTTATGTTTATCGCGGAAAAGATGTTCCTTCACTGAAAGGGCTATATGTTTTCGGGGATTATAACGGTAAAGCATTTGTGCTGGTACCGGAAGGAGGTAATAAGTGGTCACGCGCAGACCTGGAACTTTCCGGCCGCCCTGCGGATGCTTTGCAGATACTGAGCTGGGGCGAAGATGAGCAGGGAGAATTGTATGTGCTTACCAGTTCATCCACCAAAGATGGCTTTAAAGGAGCTGTTTATAAACTAGTGAAATAAATTCAGTTGCGGCGGCCTTTGGCTGTCATTTTTTAGCTCCGGCTGACGGCCAAAAAATGACAACTAAAGGCTATATTCACCGTTTGGCCCAATTTTTTGTTAAAAGGGGTTAATTTACCCAATCGACGGGTGATTTTAATTTATATTTGATTAGATAACGTTTACGTTCAATTAAGACATATGAGACTGAAAGTGATTATACCGGTTGTGCTTCTTAGCGTCTCTGCCGGCGTGTTGGCCTTTAACAATAATAAATTGGGGCATAACGACGATCCTCCTGGTCGTTATGAAGTGATCATGAACCTGGTAGGGCAAATGCTGAAGGAAGGGCATTACCAACCCAAACAAATTGATGACGCATTCTCCAAAGAAGTTTTTGATAAATATGTGCGCAGCCTGGATGCAGAGAAGAAATTTTTCCTGAGAACCGACATTAACAAACTGACGCCGCTCTCCACACATATTGATGATGAGCTGAAAGGTGCACCTCTTGATTGCTTCCGTAGCATCAACGCCCTGATTAAACAGCGGGTGACTGAAGCCGCCAGCATTTACCCTGAGATTCTTTCCAAGCCGTTTGATTTTACCGCTGAAGAGAAAGTGGTGCTGGATCCGGAAAAAGTGGACTGGCCGGCTGACGAAACTGCACGTAAGGAAGCATGGCGCAAAGTGCTGAAATACCGTACGCTGGAGAAATTAACAGATCTCCAGGAGATCCGCGATAAAGATAAAAAGGACAGCGCCGGTGCGAAAGTGAAGACTGACGCTGAACTGGAAGTTGAAGCCCGTACAAAGGTGAAGCAGCTGTATGACCGCTACTTCGAACGTCTGAAAAACAGGCAGAATGATAATGACCGCTTCAACATGTATGTAAATGCCATTACTACTACAATGGATCCCCATACAGATTACTTCCCGCCGGATGAAAAACGCGCGTTTGAAGAGCAGATGGCCGGTAAGTTCTTTGGAATTGGCGCCCAGCTTAAAGAAGAAGGCGACAAAATCAAAGTGGTAAGTATCGTAACAGGTAGCCCCAGTTGGAAACAGGGACTGCTCAAAGTAAACGACGTAATCCAGAAAGTATCGCAAGGCAATGCTGAACCTGTGGATATTACCGGTTATGCTGTAGAAGATGCCGTGAAACTGATCCGTGGTAAGAAGGGCTCACCGGTGAAACTGACGGTGAAAAGCGTAGATGGTACCGTAAAAGACATTACCATCGTGCGTGATGAAATAGTGTTGGACGAAACTTTTGCGAAATCTGCCATTATTAATGGTCAGCACAAGATCGGATACATCTATCTGCCTGAGTTCTACAACGATTTCAATGACCGCAACGGCGCCCGTAGTGCCGACGATGTGGCTAAGGAAGTAGCTAAGCTGAAGGCTGAAAAAGTGGAAGGCATCATCCTCGATCTGCGCTTCAATGGCGGTGGTTCCTTACAGGATGTGGTGCAGATGGCAGGACTTTTTATTCCTGAAGGCCCTGTGGTACAGGTAAGGTCACGAGGTGGGGATGCTGTAGTATTGCGTGACCGCGACAGGAACGTACAATATGATGGCCCGCTGGCTATCATGGTGAATGAATACAGTGCTTCTGCGTCAGAGATCATGGCTGCAGCAATGCAGGACTACAAGCGTGCTGTGATCATCGGCAGCTCTCAGACCTTCGGTAAAGGTACTGTACAACGCCTCTTCAACCTGGACGATTTCTATCCTGTAAAGGATGGCGGTAGCCTCGGAGCACTCAAGCTCACCCAGCAGAAGTTCTATCGTGCCAACGGCGGTTCCACTCAGCTGAAAGGTGTATCCTCAGATGTAATATTACCAGATCCATATTATGAAGTGGCAGAGCGTAAAGACAGCGATGCACTCGCCTGGGACGAAATTCCCCGCGCAAGCTTCACCCCCTGGATCAATCCGGTAAATGCCGAATCACTCCGCAAGAACAGTGAGAAGAGAATGGCCGTTAGCCCTGCATTCAAGCTGCTGAACGAAAATCTCGCTACACTGAAAAGACTGGAAAAACAGGAAACTTATTCACTGAATCTCCAGACTTATAAAGCAGAGCAGAAATCCAACACCGCAGCGCTGAAAAAATACGATGCTGTAAATGATAAAGTGAAAGAGCTGAACATCGTAAACATGAAAGCCGACCTGGAAAGACTGGGAAGCGATTCCTCCAAACTTGCACGTAATAAGGACTGGATCAGGATCAGAACAAAAGATATTTATCTCGATGAAGCAGTGAACGTAATGGATGATCTGATTGTACAATCGCTGCCCAAGATGCAACGTAAGGCAGACGAACACAGATAGACTGTGATTAATGATGATTATTGTGATTCTCCTGAAGGATGTTTGTTTGATGTTCGATTGATGGAGATTGAATGATATGGATATCATATAAAAGACCGGCCCCGGCAGAATAACTGCCGGGGCCGGTCTTTTTTTATTTAGATAAATAAGATTAATCTGTTTGTTCCATCATAATTCCGCGACTAATCTAATCTCCTCCAATTAGGGAAATCAAACACGATCACCAGCATCAATGGTTCAATTCTTCCAGGGCTTTCTTTACCACTGGATCAGTTGTATTTATTGTTTCATAGAAACCTTCCGTGCGGTAAAGCTGGCGTGCCAGCATAGCTTTCAGTCTTGTTCTGATCTCGGTTTCATCGTGGGCGGTGAGCTTGTCGATACCGGGAGAGTTTTTGGCTTTGGCGAAAGCTTTGAAGTCGTTCAGCATAGCGGCGCTGGTCTGAAAGTTTTTGGTGAAGTCTTCAGCATCTTTGTACTGCTTGAATTCGTCGCGGTGGCCTGTATAATAGGTGTAAGCGTAGTTGCTGAATAATCCGCGTGTATAGATGGCCGTTAGCGCAGGGGAGAAGCGGGACGTATCAAATGGGATGAAGATATCCGGCGTAATACCGCCGCCGCCGTACACGCGGCGTCCTGCATGGGTTTTATAAGGTACAGTATCCGTGATTTTGATACTGTCTTTGTTCACGAATTCACCGTGATTGAACCTTTCAGCAATATCTTCATCATAGGCTTCGTGTCCTTTACCGTAGGGCTTCTGGATGCTTCGGCCGGAAGGGATATAATAGCGGGCTACTGTCAGGCGCAGCGCGCCTCCGTTGTCGAGGTCATATTGCTCCTGTACAAGGCCTTTACCAAAGGTGCGACGGCCTATGACCACGCCACGATCCCAGTCCTGTATGGCGCCGGCCAGTATCTCGCTGGCGGATGCGGAGCCTTCATCGGTGAGGATAGCCAGCGGGCCTCTCTCGAACATACCGGGGCGTTTGGTTTTATAATCTGCGCGGGGATAGGCTTTGCCTTTGGTGTAGAGGATCAGCCGCTGATCTTCGAGTAATTCGTCTGCAATACGGGTGGCTGCATCCAGGAATCCGCCAGGGTTCTGACGCACGTCGATAATCAGTTTTTTCATTCCCTGTTTTTCCAGCTTGCGCATGGCAGCGAGGAATTCATCATATGTGGTGGCAGAAAACTTGCTGATTTTGATATAGCCTACATCCGGTGCAGCCATGTAGCTGGCATCTATGCTGTATAAAGGAATAACGCCTCTCTTGATGGGGATATTTATTTTTTCCTGCTGACGGAGTATGGTGGTGTTCACTATAGAGCCGGCAGGGCCTCTCAACAGCTTACGGATCTTTTCGGCTGTGATGTTGGTGCCTGCAACAGCGCTATCGTTCACTTTAAGGATTTTGTCGCCGGTTTGCACGCCAGCACTTTCAGAAGGGCCGCCGCTCAGAACAGATATAACATTCACCGTATCTGCAGTAATATTGAACTCCACGCCGATACCTTCAAAGTTGCCTTCCAAGTCTTCGTTGACCTGCTGCAACTGGGAAGGTGGTATATAAACAGAATGGGGATCAAGATGTGTGAGTAGACCTTCTATGGCCTCCTGTTGTAATTCTTCTGTATTGAGTGAGTCTACATATTTTGCTTTTACCAGGTCCATTACTTCCTGTAACGGGCCTCTGGCCGGCTTTGTAAAGAATACGGTGGCGCCACCTGTATTCGATCCCGGCATTTTATGCCCGAGGAACATTCCCAAGGCTAAGACAACTGCGAAAAGTAATGGTAAAAAAACATTCAGCTTCCTGTTAGACATAATTTGATTATTATCCCGCTAATTTATGACCAATCCTAACCATGAAATATAAGCTGCCGGCGGAATAAATCTGCCAGGTGCGTCCATCCTCATAGCTTAATCTTGTAGGACTCCATTTGTTTATATGAAACCCTTTTATTTAAATTGTGACAAAAATAGCATAAATCGGGGGCAAACTTTTACGATTCTTTAATTTCATAAATTACAGGTCATGGCCGCAAAAATAAAGCTGATAGCAGACAGTGGATCTACCAAGACGGAATGGGGCTTGCTGGGAGCCGGCAAACCTGTTATCTTAAAAACACAGGGTGTAAGCCCATATTTCCAGTCTGCAGAGCAGATCCGGGATATATTTGGTGTTGAATTAAGTAAGCAGTTGCCTGAAGGCACGGTGGTGGATGAAATATATTTTTATGGTACGGGGCTTTCCCAACAGAAGAATATTGAGCTGGTGGCAGCGGGGTTGAAGTCCGTATGGCCGGTTGCGCACATAGAAGTACAGCACGATCTGATGGGAGCCGCCCGCGCGCTTTGCGGCCGCGGTGAAGGTATTGCCAGCATTCTGGGTACCGGCTCCAACTCCTGTTATTATGATGGTAACACTATTGTGAAAAATAACCCCGGGCTGGGATATGTGCTGGGAGATGAAGGCAGCGGTGCTTATCTTGGCAGGAAAGTATTACAGTATTACCTCTACAATACTTTTGATGAAGAGCTGAGAGCACGTTTCGATCTGAAATATAAGACTACCAAGGATGAGATCCTGGAGAGCGTATATCGTAAACCGCTGGCAAACCGTTACCTGGCGAATTACGCAGAGTTTCTGTCAGACAACAGGCAGCATTTTATGATCGAGAATATTCTGGAAGATGGATTGAATGACTTCTTCTTTAATCATATTTATAAATACCGCGAGAGCTGGACAACGGAGCTGCACTTCACCGGAGGCATCGCCTGGCATTTCCAGGACATCCTTAAAGAGTTGTGTGAACTGTATGAGTTGCCTATGGGCAAGATCCTGCGCACGCCCATGGATGGATTGTTGGTATATCATGCTTAATCATTTAGAACAGAAGAAATATGACATTTGTAAAAGTAACTGAACAGGCTTCCCAATATCGTCACCTTGAAAAGATGACTGTGCAGGAACTGCTGACGAATATTAATAGAGAAGACCGGTCAGTTCCACTGGCAGTGGAGAAGGCTATACCGCAGATTGAGAAGCTGGTATCCGCCATTGCAGACAAGATGTTGGCCGGTGGCCGTTTGTTTTACCTGGGAGCCGGTACCAGCGGCCGGTTAGGCATTGTAGATGCATCTGAGTGCCCACCTACATTTGGCGTACCTCATGGTCTGGTGATAGGCATCATTGCCGGCGGAGATACCGCTATCCGTAAAGCTGTTGAGTTTGCAGAGGATGACCGCGAGCAGGGATGGAAAGACTTGCAGGAATTCAATATCTCCGATAAAGACGTAGTAGTGGGCATTGCCGCCAGTGGTACTACACCATATGTGATTGGCGCGCTGGATAAATGCCGCAGCAATGGTATCATTACTGGTAGTATCAGCTGTAATCCTGATTCACCGGTATCTGCGGCAGCGGATTATCCTGTGGAAGTGGTGGTAGGCCCTGAGTTTGTGACCGGCAGCACACGCATGAAGAGTGGCACCGCACAGAAGCTGGTGCTGAATATGATCTCCACAGCTGTGATGATACAACTGGGCAGAGTGGAAGATAATAAAATGGTAAATATGCAGCTCAGTAATGAAAAGCTGGTAGATCGTGGGGTAAAGATGCTGATGGAGAAGTTGTCTATTACAGATTACGAACAGGCGCAGCAGTTGTTGTTAAAAGCAGGTAGTGTAAAAAAAGCGGTAGATGATTTTGCGAAAGCATGATTTCCTCCGAACTTTACAGTGACAACAACAGATATCATTAATTCGCAGCGATAAAATAACCATGCATGATATAGAGCCATATTATAACTGGAGACATCTGTATACAGCCGAAGAAGATGAGCTGTCGCCCTTCTATGGCCGGGAGTACAGTGAGTTTGAATTTTCCAATACCGTCTATAATTATTACGTGCACCCTCAGTGGGATGATTTCGGATCACGTAACCTGTACCTGAAGATTCTCTATGCTGATTACCAGTATAGTTTTGTGATTATAGAATTGCTGGGTGAATGGAATGATGCTATCGACAACGACATCATGACCCTGAAGCGGGAGATTATAGACCTGCTTATATCCCAGGGAGTCTATAAATATATCCTCATTGCCGAAAACGTTATGAACTTTCATTCTTCAGATGATTGTTATTATGAAGAATGGTGGGAGGATATTAAAGATGAAGGTGGGTGGATTGCCTGCCTTAATATGCCTCCGCAGACCCGTCAGGAATTTGAGAGGGCTCACCTCAGTAATTATGTTCACCTGATGGACGATAATAACTGGCGAACATATCAGCCCCTGCATTTGTATAATAAAATAGACAACATCATGTTGAAGCTTTTGGAATGACCGGATAAAAAATATTTTCAGAATTTTCATTCCAAACTGAAAAAAGCTATGTGTGAAGAATTGATTTTCAGTTAATTGTGATTCTGTGTTTACCCTGCATAGCTGTAAAACCTGATAAATATCATTTGGTTTTTATTTTTCCTGCGCTAAATTTGCGCGACATTTCAATCATCTTTTATACTAGGAAGCTTAGAATTTTACTTATGAAGTGGTCACAGTTCTTTAACACCTCTATCGGTAAGAAGTTATTGGTAGGTGCTACCGGTTTGTTCCTTTGCAGTTTTGTTATAGTGCACCTGGCGGGTAACTTCCAGCTGCTTTATAACGATGAAGGGGAGGCGTTTAACAAGTACGCTGAGTTCATGGGCCATAACAGCCTGATTCAGTTCATTGCCTGGGGGCTGAAAGTGGTGATATTGCTGCATGCTATCATTGCGCTCCAGCTTACTTTCCGGAACAGAGCAGCCCGTCCTGTAAAGTACGCGGTGAGCCCCGGTAATCAGACATCTTCCTGGTTCAGCCGTCAGATGGCTATCATGGGAAGCATTCTGCTTATCTTTATTGTTATACACCTGGCCAACTTCTGGGCCAAGTTCCACTATGGTGAGATGCCCGTTCACTCCTATGCCGGTGCAGAAAAACCATTTAAAGATCTTTACCTGGTATCGCAGGAAACTTTCAAGCAAGGCTGGCTGGTTGTATTGTATGTAATCGGCATGATCGGACTTTCATTCCACCTGATCCATGGCTTTAAAAGTGCCTTCCAGACCTTTGGTTTAAATCACAAAAAATACAACGGGTTAATCAACTTTATTGGTGTATGGGTCTTCGGAATAGCCATTCCAGTTGGTTTTGCCATCATTCCGGTTGTAATCTATTTCAAATAATTCTGTAAAGTAAGGATATATGTTGAACGCAAAAATTCCTGTCGGACCATTAAGCAATAAATGGGAAGATTATAAAGGACATTGTAAACTGGTGAACCCTGCCAACAAACGCAGCCTGGAAGTGATCGTGATCGGTACTGGTCTGGCCGGCGCTTCAGCAGCTGCGTCGCTGGGAGAATTAGGATATAAAGTAAAAGCATTCTGCTTTCAGGATAGCCCGCGCCGTGCACATAGTATTGCTGCACAGGGTGGTATCAATGCTGCCAAGAACTATCAGAACGATGGTGACTCTGTTTTCCGTTTGTTTTATGATACTGTGAAAGGTGGCGACTACCGCGCACGTGAAGCTAACGTACACCGTCTGGCTGAAGTGAGTGGTAATATTATTGACCAATGTGTGGCACAGGGTGTTCCCTTTGCCCGTGAATATGGTGGTTTGCTGAGCAACCGTTCTTTCGGTGGTACACAGGTACAGCGTACCTTCTACGCTGCCGGACAAACAGGCCAGCAGCTTTTGCTCGGCGCATACTCTGCACTGGAGCGCCAGGTAGCACTCGGTAATGTGAAGATGTACAGTCGTCATGAAATGCTGGACATCGTTAAAATAGACGGCAAGGCGCGTGGTATCATCGCCCGTGATCTGGTTACAGGCGAACTGGAACGCCACTTCGGCCATGCTGTACTGATCTGCAGCGGTGGTTACGGTAACGTTTTCTTCCTGTCTACCAATGCGATGGGTTCCAACGTTACGGCTGCATGGAAAGCAACCAAACAGGGTGCTTACTTTGCAAATCCTTGCTTCACACAGATCCACCCAACCTGTATCCCGGTATCCGGCGATCACCAGTCGAAACTGACGCTCATGTCTGAATCACTGCGTAACGACGGCCGTATCTGGGTTCCCAAGAAAAAGGATGATACCCGCAAAGCCAGCGATATTCCTGAAGACGAGAGGGATTATTACCTGGAAAGAAGGTATCCTGCATTCGGTAACCTCGTTCCCCGTGACGTGGCTTCCCGTGCAGCGAAAGAAAGATGCGATGCCGGCTATGGCGTAGGTACCTCCAAACAGGCGGTATTCCTCGATTTCGCTGCAGCTATCGAGCGTTATGGTAACATTGAAGCCAACAAACGTCAGATGCAGCATCCTTCCAAAGAGGAAGTTATTAAACTCGGTAAAGAAGTAGTAGCAGAAAAATACGGTAACCTGTTTGATATGTACGCCAAGATCACCGGCGAGAACCCATATGAGACACCAATGCGTATCTATCCTGCAGTACACTATACAATGGGCGGCCTGTGGGTAGATTATGAGCTGATGACAACAGTTCCTGGTCTGTATTCACTCGGCGAAGCCAACTTCTCTGATCACGGTGCAAACCGCCTCGGTGCTTCCGCACTCATGCAGGGCCTGGCTGATGGTTACTTCGTTATTCCTTACACTATCGGTAATTACCTGGCTGATGAAATTCGCACAAAAGCCATCCCTACCGATCATCCTGCCTTTGTTGAAGCAGAGAAAGCTGTACAGGACACTATCAACAAAATGATGTCCATCAAAGGAACAAAATCAGTAGATCACTTCCATAAAAAACTCGGTAAGATCATGTGGGATAAGTGCGGTATGGCACGTAACGAGCAGGGTCTGAAAGAAGCTATTGAAGAGATCAAAGCGCTGCGCGCTGAATTCTGGAAAAATGTACGTGTTCCGGGCATTGCTAACGAGTTCAATCCCGAACTGGAGAAAGCCGGCCGTGTTGCCGATTTCCTCGAACTGGGTGAACTGATGTGTATGGACGCCCTGCAACGCCGTGAATCCTGCGGAGGCCACTTCCGTGAAGAGTCTCAGACAGAAGACGGCGAAGCAAAACGCGACGACGAAAACTTCAGTTATGTGGCTGCCTGGGAATACAAAGGCAACGACCAGTATGAACTGCACAAAGAGCCACTGGTATTTGAAGAATGTAAACCAACACAACGTAGCTACAAATAAGGGTATTGGTTGATTGTGTAACGATCGGCCAGGAATTATAAATCAAGTAATTATCCAGGAATTATGGAACATTATAACATGAACCTCACATTGAAAGTGTGGAGGCAGAAAAACAAAAATGACCAGGGTGGTTTTGAATCTTTCCAGGTGAAAGATATTTCTTCTGAAATGTCGTTTCTGGAAATGTTTGACGTGCTGAATGAACAACTGATCAACGAAGGAAAAGAACCAATTGCATTTGACCACGATTGCCGCGAAGGTATCTGTGGTATGTGCTCTATGCATATCAACGGCCGTGCTCACGGTCCCTGGGATGGTACTACTACCTGCCAGCTGCACATGCGCGCATTCAAAGACGGTGATACGATCACGGTAGAACCCTGGAGAGCAGGCGCTTTCCCGGTATTAAAGGACCTCACTGTAGATAGAAGCGCATTTGACCGCATTATCGAAGCCGGTGGTTACATCTCCGTAAACACGGGTAATGCACAGGATGCCAACTGCCTGCCTGTGGATAAAGTGAAAGCAGATCTGGCTTTCGCAGCAGCAGCCTGTATCGGTTGCGGGGCCTGCGTAGCTGCCTGCAAAAACTCTTCCGCTATGCTCTTCGTGTCTGCGAAAGTTTCACAGCTCTCATTGCTGCCGCAAGGTCATCCTGAAAGAAAATCACGCGCCCTCAATATGGTTGCTCAGATGGACAAAGAAGGTTTTGGAAGCTGCACAAACACCGGCGCCTGCGAAGCTGAATGCCCTAAGGAAATCTCACTGACAAACATCGCACGCCTCAACAGAGAATTCATCGGCGCCGGCCTCACCGTAGAAAAATAACTGTAATTCTGGTGATTGATTTGATTTTTCTGATGAGCGGATCATTGTCTGAACTGTGATTTTTTTGATTAGTGTGATTGTTCTGATGAGCGAAGATTAAGAAGAAGAATACCGCGAAGATTAAGAAGAAAATCGAGTATAAAAAGAGAAGACCTATTCGGCATAGTGCTAAATAGGTCTTCTCTTTTATGTTCTTTTATAATCTTCGCTCATCAGAACAATCACACTAATCAAAAAAATCACAGTTCAGACAATGATCCGCTCATCGGGAAAATCAATCAAAAATATCACGCACATCATAATAATGAAACGTTTTGTCTGTGCTCATTACTACAAACAAACCCTTAGGGTATTTAGGCCCCAGGTTTACATTTACTACGTCTGAGCCATCACTGTTTACCGCGGTTACCGGAATTCTCTTCAGTAATACAGGTTTGGCATCTTCCCGTTTGTACACATTGAAACTATTGGCATCCTGATCGGAGACGAGAATGTAGCCGGCACTGTCACTGGTTTTATAGATGCTGATGCCTTCATTATCAGCTTTGAAATCGCCCTGACCGAAGAGAGCCAGTTCTGCATTGCCTTTTAGCGGGTCTGCATAATACTTGCGAACGCCGGTTTGTTCATCAGAGTAGTATACATATCCTAATTCATTGTCAACGGCAACACTCTCAATTTCTTTTTTACCACTGTAAGCACCAAACTTTCGTACTACCGTTCCCGTTACTATTCCCTGCTCATTGCCTGTGAGGAGATATTGCCAGAGGTAACCGTTTGCCGGACCAGATTTGCGGCTTACAATGGCAAAAATGGCGTTATCGGAAGGGCGGGTGTACAGGCTGATACCCATAGGTCCGCGTTCTTCTTCTCCCGAAAAAACATCTATACCACCATTGTCAATAGATGTCATATCAGGCAGCCGGTAAATACGGAGCTTGTTGGTTTCTCTTTCGGTGACTACTGCAATGTCAACGGGAGCGCCATTCAACATCAAACCATAAGCGATATCCACATTGTTGGGTCTTTTCAGGCCGCCGATCTTCTTCACAATCTTTCCATCAAGATCATACACGTACAAAGCACCGTCTGTGTTCTTGTCTGTGCCTACTATCAGGCTTTTGGAACTGTCTGTTTTATTAATCCAGATGGCAGGATCGTCGCTGTCGTATTGTGTCTGGGCTGTTACCACAACCGGCTTTACCGCATTGGCAGCAACTGCGGCAGGCGCCTTTTTATGTTTGGGCTGACAGGCGCTGAAACCAGCTGCCAGTAAGCATATTGTCAGGGCTTGTTTATTTTTCATGTCGATGTTTAACAATCGGTCTGCTTTTAAGTTACGTTTTTTCTGACAGGTCTGTTAATGCTGGTTACCACTTCCATCCAGCTGATAGGCGCCTATATCTTTACCGGGAGCTTTCACATCAGCAGCAGCTTCATTTCTCACCGTGGTCGGATTCATGGGAGCGAAACTGGTACCTCCTTTTCCGGCGCCGGGAGAATTGGTTTTAATACGGAAGTTGGAAGTGCCTTGCTGCAGTAACGCGAGCGGCTGCTGCTTCCATGTTATAGCGGGCGCTTTTATAGTGCCACCCAGTGTTGTGTAGTCGAACTGGTCAATATCGTAACTATAGAACAGCGGATTGTTTTCCTTGATGTTCCCGTGGATATCACCGGGCTGGAATGTTGACACACCGTCAGTTGCATTGAACTGACTGAACAGCGTTGATGCGTTGCCGTAGTATAGGTTATTACCATAACTGAGGTTTTCGAGGTCGGCGCCGGTACCTGCTCCACCAACAACGCGCATGCTTACGCGACAATTGATGAAGAGATTATTGAAGGCTTTGCCTTTCGCCAGCGCCTCAAAGTTGATACCACCGCCGCGGCCTTCCTTGGTCTGGCGGAAACCGCAGTTCACCATCGTGTTGTTATAAACATACACATTTGCCTGTACGGTTTTATCGCCGGAGTTAGACACCTTGAATGCATTGGTAGCGGCGCCAATAGCTACGTTATAAGCTACGTCTCCTATAGAGCCTGATTTTATGTTCAGTGCTTCACCACCTTTTTCTCCACACATTTCGAAGGTGTTGCGCATTACGCTGATTCTGCCGCCATCCACACGAATGGCATCATCTTTACTACCTGTGATCCAACTGTCTTCCAGGATAAAGTTTTTATCCACGTTGGCGAAATAGATCATATAGCGTGGATCCCCTGCTTTATAAATGTCGTTACCTACGGCTACCGGTCCGCCTGCAAATTCTACATGCGTCCATTTCAGTATGAGGTTTCCGCCGGCTTTGCCTTTTGCAGGTGTGCACTGTATACCGCCCCAGATGCCTTTGAAGGCGTTGTCTGGCTTCCGCAGTTCCGGTGAAACGGTGATGTAGTTAGGCGCTTCTTTGGTGCCAAGACTAACCAGGCTGCCATTCACTGTGATTTGTGGGCTTTTCAGCTGACTGCTGCCATCGCCCAGTGCAATCAGTTTCACCCCGCTTTGGAGTGTAAGCGTATCGCCATCATTGATGGTGATGTCTGTTGCAAAATAATATGTCTTGCCTGCCAGCAAGGTACCTTGTATGCTGCCTGACAGGGTATCGGAGGTGATAGGCTTACTCGGCGTTATCACTGGTTTTGAAATGAGTGTTTCTGCTTCTTTATGACAGGAAGAAAATATAATACCTGTACTGAGTGCAGCGAGTATATGAAGATTGAATTTCATGATGCGGATGTTTTAGAGTTTGAAACGAAGACCGAGAAGATATGTCTGACCATAGGTGTTTTTGCGTATAGCAGCATTCTTGCCTGCTTCCTGGTTGGGCACACCGGTCGCATTGTCTTTAGTGTTGGGGCGTTTGATGAACAGTTCATATGGTGTGTTCAGCAGGTTACCCACTTTGGCGTATGCGAAGAGATTTCTCCAGATTCTTTTTTCTGTAGAGAAATCCAGCTGAACAAATCCCTTCTGCCAGATATCATTATCCACGAATGGAGAAATGATCTCAATGCGCTCGCCGGTGTAAACCAGCGCCAGTTGCGCATCGAAAGCGCTCCTGGTGTCTTTGTATAACAGGGAGAAATTGCCGATGTGCTGTGACTGACCCTGCAGCGGACGTTTCTGACTCACAGTCTGCGGAACTACATCACCGTTATCACTGCGCTGCCACAGTACTTTATTGCTGGTAATAGAGGAATTGGTGAAGGTGTAATTAATGCGTACACCAAATTTGCGGATATACTTCGCAGCTTCTACTTCCAGTCCGTAGTTGGTGGCGGTACCAAAGTTGCCGCTCATGAGGAAGATGTTTCTGCCTGTCTGTACCAGTGCCGATTCAATAGGATCTTTGATACGTTTGTAGAAAACGCCTACCAGCAGCTCGTTCAGTGCTTTGGGGAAGTATTCATAACGCAGGTCGAAGTTATCAGAAGTGGCTCTTTTCAGATATGGATTGCCTACTTCCCGGTAGTCCTGTTCCGGGTCTCCGCCGAAGTGTGGTACCATCTCATAGAAGCCTGGTCTGCTGATTGCGGAGTAGTAAGACAAGCGTATATTCCTTTTGCTATCGGGCATGTATTTGAAATGAACACCCGGCAGTACGTCTGTATATTTCACGCTGCCGGATTTTCCTTCTACGCTCTGATCCACGTCAGACAGCCATTCAGACCTGGTATGCTCTACGCGTACACCAGCGAGGGTTTGGAGCCTGCCTACCTGGAATTTCACCTGCGCATAGTAAGCGCCTGTTTTTTCCGTGAAGTTATAGTTGAGTGCATCGTCTTTGGTACCCAGTCTGTTGAAAGGAGTGAGGCCATGTTGATCAATATCATTGAAGAAAACCTGTGTAGAAGAATCCGGGCGGAGGTTGTACTGGTCATAATCGCTTCTGCGCTGTTTATGACGATACATACCACCAGCGGATATTTCCGTTTTTATGCCGAATAACTTTGGCGTATATACGAAATTAAGATAACCACTTTTGTCTTCATCTGTATTACGTGCCCACTCATGGGTAACGCCGTTAAGCGCATCCAGGAGAGAAGGTTCCTGTTTCAGTGAGTTGTCTTTCTGCGGTGTAACGCCTGTAGTCAGGTTCAGTTCTGTACGGTCCGGCACATTGGCTACGGCTTTGGAGTATACGGCAGACCAGTTCATATGCAGGTGTGAAGCCAGTTTGTGTTCACCCTGTAAGGTGAAGTTGGAGATCTGTTGCACGGACCTTTCACTTCGGTAGTTGTTGCTGATCCTTCCTGATCCGGGTACGGTACGGCCTAATTCCAGGCTGGTGTCGCTACTGAAACGGAAGAGGTTCTGACCGAGGTTCATGTATGCAGCATACAGGGAGATGTGTTGATCATCATTGAACTGATAATCCAGTTTTCCGTGTAACCCGGTACGTTGCTGCTGAATAGCGTATTCCCTGTTTTTGGCGCCAGTAAAGGCGGTTTGGTTGTTACGCCTGTCTACTTCTGTTTGGAGGAAGAGGCTGGTGTTGTAGCGGTAAGTATTCTGGTAGCTGATACCTGCGATGGCACCTAGTTTTTTATCTTTGCTGCGGCCACCGATGCTGATGCCGAAGATGCTGGACAACGGTGCT
The DNA here is from genome assembly GCF_035538455.1 of Chitinophaga sp. Taxonomy (GTDB): domain Bacteria; phylum Bacteroidota; class Bacteroidia; order Chitinophagales; family Chitinophagaceae; genus Chitinophaga. The sequence goes on along the minus strand of NZ_DATLKJ010000075.1, from coordinate 24,315 downwards.
TTTTTGGTAGTATAGTGCAGCGGGTTTTTGGTAAAGTCGTTCGCAGTGGCTTCATAGTTGTTGCCGTTGCGTATACGGGGCGATGTTTTCGCGGAGCCGCTGCGGCTGAAGCTGGTGAAGTCGTTGTTGAAAAGTGTTTGCGCGTATCCGATAGCCGCGTTGGCATTTAGTACAAAGCGCTCCGGTGCATCCTTCATCACCATGTTGGTGGCGCCTCCAATGGCATCGCCTTCCATGTTGGGGGTAAGTGCTTTATATACTTCCAGTCTGTCTACGAGATCCGCAGGAAAAATATCCAGCGGTACATACCTGTTCTTGTTGTCCGGGCTTGGTATCTTGATACCATTAATCAGTGTGTACTGGTATCTTTTATCCATACCGCGGATGATAGCATACTGTCCGTCCCCGTTGTTGCTGCGTTCCAGCGAAACGCCAGACACGCGCTGCATTACATTGGCGATGGTAATATCAGGAGAGACCTGTATAGCGTGTGCAGAAACGGCATTCATCACCATATCAGCCTGCTGTACGGTTTTCAGCGCGTTCTTTTCACTGCTCTTGTCACCTTTACCTTTTACGGTATGTGTTTTCAGCGATACGTCCTTTGATTCGAGTGTGATGGTCAACGTTTGTGGTTGTCCGTCCTGGAGATGCAGATGCTGTTCTGTTTCATGATGGCCGAGATCTTTTACTTTGATTTCATAATCGCCTGCAGGAATATGGCGGAAAAGGAAGCTGCCATCAAGGCCGGTGGTACCTGTTAATGTGCGGTCTGCTCCTTTGAGCTTTACGGCGGCGCCTACCAGTGGCTGGCCGCTTTGTTTGTCAGTAATAACTCCACGGATGCTGTTACCGGTTTGCGCATATACGCCGGTTGCCAGCATGACCAGGAGGAACATAGGTAAAAGTAGTTTCATAAAGCAGTGCATTTGCACGCGAAATAACCGCTCTTCAGCCACTATAGTACTATTGAGGCCGTTAAGGTTTTATGAAGTAATCATGAAGTTTCTATTAACTTTTTATTAAAAAAGGAGTATATTTTTCGAATATGTCAGGAAGATGTGATTTACCGCTTATAAATTCCTGCTATCTCCTTCCTGTTTTTTTTATTATCATGTCTGAATTTTAAAATTTCAGTTATGTCAGATCAATCTCGTAGAAAGTTTATCAGGCATCTCGGCGGCACCGCTGCGCTGCTGGGAATGGGACGCCTGGCAGCAATGGGTGGCGACAGGGAGGAGGTGCATATCCTGCAGCCGGAAAAGAAATATTCCCCCAATGATAAAATTCGTATAGCCGGCATCGGTATGGGTATTATGGGTTTTGGCGATGTGGATACGGCGTTGAAGGTGCCTGGTGTGGAACTGGTGGCAGCAGCCGATCTGTATGATGGGCACCTGGGCCGCGTAAAAGATGTATACGGCCGCAATGTTTTCACTACACGTGATTACCGCGAGCTGCTTAACCGCAAAGATATCGACGCCGTCATCGTGGCTACTCCTGATCACTGGCATGATACCATCTCTATTGCAGCCATGGAAAGCGGCAAGGCGGTATATTGTGAGAAGCCAATGGTACAGCAGATTGAGGAAGGTCATAAGGTGATAGCTGCACAACAACGTACCAAAGCAGTATTCCAGGTAGGCAGCCAGCGTGTGAGCAGTGTGGCACTGGCCGAGGCGCGCAGGCGTTACCAGGCAGGGGAGATAGGCCGTCTCAATGTGGTGGAGGCACGTATGGACCGTCATAGTGCGCTCGGCGCATGGCAGTATTCCATTCCTGCTGACGCTTCTCCTAAAACCATCGACTTCGACGCATTCCTGAAAGACACCGCCAAAGTACCTTTTGATCCCGTGCGTTTCTTTCGCTGGCGTAACTATCGTGCATATGGTACCGGTATTCCCGGAGATCTCTTCGTGCACCTTATCTCCGGCCTTCACTTTATCACCGGCTCCCTGGGTCCTGAACGCATCTACGCCAGCGGTAACCTGGTGCAATGGAAGGATGGCCGCGATGTTCCGGATGTAGTAGTGGCGATCTTTGATTACCCTGAAACAAAGGAACATCCCGCATTCCAGATGACCCTGCGCGTTAATTTTGCAGACGGTAGCGGTGGTGGTGAATACACACGACTCATAGGAACAGAAGGAGTACTGGAACTGGGTTGGAACGATTTCCGCATCAAAAAGCACAAACTACCTGAAGCACCCGGTTATGGAGGTTGGGATACCTATAACACTTTTACAAAAGCTGAACAGGAAAAGTTTGTGCAGCAATACAACAGTAAATACGGTAGCAATAACGGCAATGCAGTCGAAACCTCTTCTGCATTTGCTGCCCCACATGGCTATGACGACAGACTGGATCACTTCCGGAATTTCTTTGAGTCGATGCGTACAGGCAAGCCCGTAGTAGAAGATGCTACATTTGGCCTACGTGCTGCCGGTCCAGCCCTGGCTACCAATGAAAGCTATTTCACAAAGAAACTGATTAACTGGGATCCGGTTAAAATGCGGATACTGTGAGTTGTTTGATGATGTGGTAAGTGAAGATAAAGCGAATGACCTGGCTTGTTAAGTCAGGTCATTCGCTTTTATTCTTCTTCATCAGAATAATCAAACAAATCGTAGTCCTTTGCGCGAAATCCTTTAAATTTAATAAATCATAAAACACTTACACCTATGTTAAAAGGCTTTCCGGGTAAATACTTATTGCTGGGAATAGTGTTGGTAGCATGTCAAGAAAAAAAAGGAACTATGAAGGAACAGGAAAATGTAAAACCGCCTGTCGCGGAGAAGATACCAAAAGAACTCACTATCCACGGGGACACCCGCATCGACAACTATTACTGGATGAATGAAAGGGAGAACCCTAAAGTACTGTCGTGGCTTCGTGCTGAAAACGCTTACCTGGACACAACGATGGCGCCTGAAAGTAAACTGAGAGAGAAGTTATTCGAGGAAATGAAGGGCCGCATCAAGGAAACTGATATGAGCGTACCTTATCTGAAAAACGGGTATTACTATTATACACGTTACGAGAAAGGCAAGGAATACCCGGTGCATTGCAGGAAGAAAGGTAGCCTGGAAGCGGATGAACAGATAATACTCAATGTGAATGAGCTGGCAGCAGGTCACGCCTATTGTCAGGTTGGAGCAATGAGCGTAAGCCCGGATACCAGGCTGCTGGCTTATGGTATTGATACCGTAAGCCGCCGCCGTTACACTATACATATCAAAAACCTGGAAACAGGTCAGCTGCTGCCGGATGTGATACACGAAACAACAGCTGCTTCTACCTGGGGCAATGATAACAAAACGTTGTTCTATAGCCGGAAGGATACTGTTACGCTGCGCGCGGACAGGATTATGCGCCATACCCTCGGTACTGCGGAGGATAAAGAGGTATTCCACGAAAAAGATGATACCTACAATGTGAGCGTATACAAAACCAAGTCAAACAAGTATATCGTTATCAACAGCAGCAGTACATTGTCTTCCGAATGCCGCATCATCGATGCTTCCAAGCCGGATGGCGCCTTCCAGGTTTTCCACCCGCGCGAAAAGGAAATGCTGTATGATGTAGACCATCGTGATGATAAGTTCTATATCGTTACCAACTGGAAAGCTCTCAATTTCAGGCTGATGGAAACTGCTGTTGGCAAAACAGGCAGAGAGAACTGGAAAGAGCTGATCCCTAACCGCAGTGACGTATTACTGGAAGGGCTTGAAATGTTCAAAGACTTCATGGTGCTGTCTGAAAGAAAGAGCGGACTGACACAGCTTCGGATCATCAATAACAAAACGAATACAGATAAATATCTGCCTTTCGCGGAGCCGGCTTATGCAGCCTATGTTGGTGTGAATCCGGAAATGGACAGCAAAGAACTGCGTTACCATTATACTTCGCTGATCACGCCTAATTCTGTATATGATTATAATATGGAAACGGGCAAGCAGGAGCTGAAACGGCAGCAGGAAGTGCTGGGAGGTTACGAACCAAAGGATTATGTTTCAGAACGTGTGTACGTTACCGTTAGTGACGGAACGAAAGTACCGGTGTCTATCGTATATAAAAAGACATTCAGTAAGAATGGGAAAAGTCCGCTGTTGTTGTATGGATACGGTTCTTATGGTCATTCTATTGAAGCTGATTTCAGCTCAAACAGGTTAAGCCTGCTGGATCGTGGTTTTGCATTTGCAATTGCGCATATACGTGGAGGGCAGGAGATGGGTCGCCAGTGGTATGAAGACGGGAAGATGTTTAAGAAGAAGAATACCTTTACGGATTTCGTCGATTGCGCAGACTATCTTGTAAAGAACAATTATACCAGCAGGGAGCATCTCTATGCACAGGGCGGCAGCGCCGGCGGGCTGCTGATGGGCGCCATTATCAATATGCGTCCTGAACTGTTTCATGGTGTAATTGCACAGGTGCCTTTCGTGGATGTAGTGACGACTATGCTGGATGAAAGTATTCCGCTAACAACCGGTGAATTTGATGAATGGGGAAATCCCAAGAACAAGGATTCTTATGATTACATGAAATCCTATTCACCTTACGATAATGTTACTGCAAAAGCTTATCCCAATCTGCTTGTTACCACTGGTCTTCACGACTCACAGGTGCAATACTGGGAGCCAGCGAAGTGGGTGGCAAAACTCCGCGAACTGAAAACGGATCATAACCTGCTGTTGCTACATACCGATATGGAAACCGGCCACGGCGGTGCATCTGGCCGTTTTGCAGCATTGAAAGATATAGCACTCAACTATGCATTCCTCCTGAAGCTGGAAGGGAAATAATACTTCAGCTATTACCATAAAAAGCATCGGCCCGGAAGATCTCCGGGCCGATGCTTTTTATGCTTGTTAGAATCAATCCAGTTTCAACTTTTCAGATGTTACTGCTTTTCCGAAAAAGATTTCGGCCATCCGGTCGAATATAGCCGGGTCATCAGTGGTATAAAAGCGTTGTGTCCCGTCTTTACCAAGCCTGGTTTCCATTTCAGGATGACGTCTGAGATAATCTTTCAGGCTGTGAGCTACGATCTTGCCTTGCGCCAATACAGTGATGCCACCGGGCAGGTATTGCCTGATTTTTTTCATCAGCAGCGGATAATGGGTGCAGCCCAGTACCAGTGTGTCAATACTGTCCGACTGAGAGAGGATCTTGCCGAGGTATTCCTGCACAAAGTAATCAGCGCCGGCTCCTTCGTGTTCGTCGTTTTCAACCAGTGGTACCCACATGGGGCAGGCCAGCTGATAGGTCTGTACGTGTGGGAAGAACTTCTTTATCTCCACCGGGTACGACTCAGATGCCACTGTGCCGCTGGTGGCCAGGATGCCTACTTCGCCGGTCTGGGTGATAGTGCCGACCATTTCGGTGGTGGGGCGTATCACACCCAATACGCGTCTGTCGGGAGCTATCCGTGGCAGATCTTTCTGCTGGATGGTGCGCAGCGCTTTCGATGAAGCTGTATTGCAGGCAAGCACTACTAAAGGGCAGCCCATGTCGAACAGCTTCTGTACACATTCCAGCGTGTAGGCGTGTATGGTATCGAAGCTGCGGTTGCCATAGGGTGCACGTGCATTATCTCCAAGGTAGACGTAGTCGTATTGCGGAAGCTCGGCAATGATTTCTTTCAGCACGGTCAGCCCGCCGTAGCCGGAATCAAAAACACCTATTGGTCCCATTGTATCTGAATTTTTTATTGTTCGATATCTTTTTTCATCAGGGCGCCGGAACCGGTAAGGTCGTAGATTTTCTGTATTTCATGCAGGATGCCTTCAAAGTCGATCTTCAGATCTTTCAGCATACCGTTATTCAGGTCATACACCCAACCGTGAACTGTAGGATAGCCTCTTTGCAGGTATGCTTTCTGTACGGCGGCCGTTTTAATAACATTGATGCATTGCTCCTGTGTATTCAGCTCTACCAGCCTGTTGTAGCGCTCATGTTCATCCTGGATGGCATTGAGCTCGTCCATATGCAGGCGGTACACATCGCGGATATTCCGCAGCCATGGATTGAGCAGGCCCAGGTCTTTGGGCTGCATAGCAGCCTTTACGCCACCGCAGTTGTAGTGGCCGCAGACGATGATATGCTTTACTTCCAGATGCACAACGGCATAGTTGATCACAGCCATTACATTGAGATCTGTATTGGGCACCAGATTGGCAATATTGCGGTGCACAAATACTTCACCGGCATCCAGTCCCATAATGTCGTTGGTAGGCACGCGACTGTCGCTGCAGCCGATGTACAGGTAGTCGGGGTGCTGCGTGTCGGCCATTTTTTCGAAAAAGGTCGTGTCAGTAGCCGTTTTGGCGGCCACCCATTTCCTGTTGTTTTCAAACACCTGGTTGTAATCTGTCATGAGCTGATATTTTTTGTGCGTTAAAGATACGTACAGAACCAATTACAGTGTTCAGGCAGAAACCGGTTTAATTGGCTGATAACCTTTTTGTTGCCACGTTAAATAAAGAAATAGTAAGATATTTAAATGTTTCATCGGGAGATGATTGAGACAAGTGTTAAAACCCCTTTAAGGATTCTGCTTTAACTTGGAAAGCCAACATAGTATTTGTACCTTTGCACCTTCAAAATTTACAAAACAGGCCAGCATGATCAGTGTTAAAAACGTAACGCTCTCTTTCGGTAAGAGAGTATTGTTTGACGAAGTAAACCTCAATTTCACAAAAGGGAACTGTTATGGTGTGATTGGGGCTAATGGAGCGGGTAAATCTACCTTCCTGAAAATTTTGTCCGGCGAGATTGAGCCGAACAAAGGCACCGTGGAAATCACTCCCGGCGAGCGTATGAGCGTACTGAAACAGAACCACTTTGAATTTGATGAAGTTACGGTACTGAATGCAGTATTGATGGGCAACAAGAAGCTGTGGGAAATAGCTCATGAAAGAGATACCATCTATGCCAAAGAGGATTTCACAGAAGAAGACGGTATCCGTGCAGGAGAACTGGAAGCTGAGTACGGCGAGATGGGTGGCTACACTGCAGAAAGTGATGCAGGCGTGCTCCTGGGTGACCTCGGTGTGAAAGAAGATATGCACAGCGTGTTGATGAAGGATATGCCAGGTAATATGAAAGTGCGCGTGCTGCTGGCACAGGCACTGTTCGGTAATCCTGATATTCTGCTACTGGATGAGCCTACGAACGACCTTGACGTGGAAACTATCGGCTGGCTGGAAAACTTCCTGGCCGATTACGAAAATATTGTGATCGTTGTATCGCATGACCGTCACTTCCTCGATGCGGTATGTACCCACGTAGCAGACGTTGATCGTGCCAAGATCCAGATCTTCAGTGGTAACTACTCCTTCTGGTATGAGTCTTCACAGTTGATGGCCCGTCAGATCGCTGATAAGAACAAGAAAATGGAAGAGAAGCGTAAAGACCTCATGGACTTTATTGCGCGATTCAGCGCCAACGCTTCTAAAAGTAAGCAGGCGACTTCCCGTAAGAAAGCCCTCGAGAAACTGGTTATCGAAGATATTCAGCCATCTAACCGTAAGTATCCTGGTATTATCTTCAAGCAGCAGCGTGAAGTAGGTAACCAGATTCTGAACGTTGAGAAACTGGAAAAAATAGTGGAAGGCCGTAAATTATTTACAGACGTTACTTTCTCAATAAATAAAGGCGATAAGGTTGCTTTCCTCTCCAAAGACCATCTCGCGCTCACCACTTTCTTCCAGGTGATCAATGATGAAGTAAAAGCTGATGGCGGTAAACTGGAATGGGGTACTACCGTTACCAACGCATACCTGCCCAACGATAACTCAGAATACTTCGCCAATAAAGATGTGAACCTCATGGACTGGCTGCGCCAGTATGTACCGGCTCACGTTACAGACGTAGACGAGCCGTTTCTCCGTGGCTTCCTGGGTAAAATGCTTTTCGCCGGTGATGAGATCATGAAGAAAACCACTGTACTGAGTGGAGGTGAGAAAGTGCGTTGCATGATCAGCCGTATGATGTTGCAAGACCCTAACGTCCTGATTCTCGATGAGCCTACCAACCACCTGGACCTCGAGTCAATCCAATCTTTCAACGAAAGCATGATCAACTATAAGGGCATCGTACTGTTCACGACACATGACCATACTTTCATGCAGTCTGTAGCTAACCGTATCATCGAGATTACGCCTAAAGGCATCATCGACAGACTGATGACCTTCGATGAATACCTGGCAGATGATCGCGTGAAAGCGCTTCGTGAAGAAATGTACGGCAATGCTGTTTTAGCCTAATAGAAATCAGTTTTAAGATAAAAAGAAAATGGTTCGTATATGTTATACGAACCATTTTCTTTTTATCTTAAAACTGATTTCTATAAATATTCTTCTATCACCTTCATTTTATTTTTATCCAATGGTTTGGTGATATACGCCATCAGTTCGGGGGTGTGCTGTACTTTTTGCATGTCGCGTAAATCAACGGAGGAAGAGCACATGATGATAGGAATCGTGTTCTTAAAGGAAGTTTTAAGCCCTCTGTAAGCCTCAATAAAATCCCATCCATTCATGCGCTGCATGTTCATGTCGAGGATAATCAGGGAAGGCAGTGTGGGTTGCGGTTTCATGGAAAGCTGCTCCAGCGCTTCTTCCGCACAAAGGAAGGAGTTAATCACCAGATTATTGCCCTGCGTTTCCAGCATTTTTCTGATAATGAAATGAAATATCTCATCATCATCTACAACGTACACTATTTTATTCATGTCTTCCATGCTTCATGTTTTTTTATCGGGCTGCTGAACTTATTCCGGATAGTTGAGACACGGCGGAGAGATCGTGAGGGCCTATTCATCAGATGTATCCGGAAATAAAATATTAACGCATCTTTCAGGGAATGATTAGATACCGGAACAGATTCCTTGATGATTGGGTTAATATCAGATACAAAAATAAATTGGTCACACTTTTTTTTGCAAGCATTGATGGCTGGTAATCCAGCTAATGTTCACCGGTCTACGTAACTACTTTGTTATTAACGGCACAAAGAACGTTAATTTAATTTTATTTTTATATATGACTTTTTATCAATAACTAATCGTTAACAAATCGAATCTGGAGAAAAAAATATCAGAAACAGGCCTTTAGGAGACTAAACAGGAGAAAATGGGAAAGCAAAAGCATACCTTCTTCCCTGGAAAGGGAATGAGAAGGATTAATATGCATCTGTCCCGTATGGGATATCTGTATGTCGTAGTGATATCGAATGTATAGTATAGTAATACCGAAGGAAATGCGGATATGAGGTGGACTTGATGCGGGGATGTCCTGAGGGTGTGCTATGGTTGCATGATATGCCTGGGTTCATCTTTCAGGTTAATTCAGCCAAAACGGCAAATTTTGACGTTTTGGGATGAAAAAAGCGGGATGGAACCTGGTTCCATCCCGCCGGATATCTTTAGTAAAACACTATTGGAATTAAAACAGTCCGCCTTTTCTCAGGGTTACTTTGCCCTGACCAATTTTGTAACCGTTGTGATAAATCTCAACTGCATAATCACCTGGTTTGAAATCGGAGTTTTGTTTCCAGTCCATGCTTATGCTTTGTTTCTGACCGGTAACATATGCCACTGTTTTCTTGGTGGTGTATAATTTTTCGGTACCATCTTCCAGGGTGAATCTGCCTGAACCGAGTGCTTCTACTGCGAGAGGAGAGCCGTCAGGAGCGGTAATGGCTACGTAGATCTCTTTGTCGCCGGTAGGAGCGATTCTGTTATCATCCAGGTCAAAGGATACGCGCATCATATCGGCACGTTTAGCTTTGCTGGTTTCAATTTCTTTGCCGTTGTGCTTAACTCTGATTGGCTGCAGTTTAATATTGGAAGCATGAAGTACGGAGCCAAGGTCTACTTTTTTGTTCAGGCTGTCTTTAACGGTGGATACAGAGTCCCTTTCTTTACGGGCTACATCTCTTTCACCGGCCAGTACAATTTTTTCACCTTCCAGGCGCTCAATAGTCTGCTGATAGCCATCAATGTTACCTTTCAGTTGTTCTATCAGGCGGCGTGCCTCAGCAAGCTGAGCCTGCGTAGCGTTTTTGTTGCTCAGGATGCTGGAGATCCTTGCCTTCATGTCCTGAATTTCTTTGTCCTTGGTTTTTACAAGGCTATCCATCCTGGTGTTTTGAGAGATCAGGTCGTCAAGACGGGCGTTGGCAGCGTTGTACTCCTGTTGTAGGGCGTCGCGGGAAGAAGAAATTGAGTCTATTTGCACATTTTTCTGGACGATCTGTTCGCTGGATTTGTTTTTATCATACAACATATAAATCCAGGTGCCTGCGAGCGCAGCAATTAAAATACCGTAAATTAGACCATTGCGGCTGCGTGGTTTTTCTGATCCGGGTGAGCCCGGTGCAGGCGTGTTAAAAGTGTTCTCCGTCATAGTTGTTTTGTTTTTATGTTTAATTGTTATATGGTTAAAAATCGTTATTCAAAAATAGAGATAAATATTATCATATTCAGAAATATATAAAATAGTTTCTCAAACGTGTTACCGAACATTGCATTAGATCAGTTATTAGTGTTGGACATAGAAACAACCCCCGGTGCTCCGGCACTGGAGCATTTATCTATGGACATGCAACAGCTCTGGCAGGAGAAAATGGCAAAAATTGCGCCAGAATCCGAAAACCCTGCAGAGGGATATGCAGACAGAGCTGGCATCTACGCGGAATTTGGCCGTATTGTATGCATTTCAGTCGGCTTTTTCCACCTGGAGCATAATCACTATTCTTTACGGTTGAAGTCGTTTTATAATGATGATGAATCAGTTGTATTGAATGGGTTTTTAGAATTGGTAAATAAATTCTATGCGAAGTATCCCCGCTTCCAGTTTGCGGGGCACAACATCCGGGAATTTGATATTCCTTTTATTTGCCGAAGGTCTGTTATTCATCATTTATCTTTGCCGCAGCCTTTACAGCTGCATGGTTTCAAACCGTGGGAAGTTCCCATGCTTGATACCCTGCATCTGTGGCGCTTCGGGGATTTTAAACATTATACCTCCCTTAAGCTGCTTACAGCCATCCTTGGCGTAGAAACCCCCAAGGATGATATTGACGGCAGCATGGTGGGCAGGGTATACTGGCAGGATAAAGACCTGCCGCGGATCGCGGCCTATTGCCAGAAAGATGTGGTGGCAGTGGCTCAGCTCCTGCTTCGCTTCAAACGGTTACCGCTGCTGAATCCCGCGGATATTATTATTGTAGGTTAAAGTTGAAAAAATGGAGTACCAGGATATTATCAAAGATTGGAAACAGCAAAAATTCCGACCGTTATACTGGCTGGAAGGAGAAGAAGAATTTTTTATAGACCAGGTGACGAGCTATGCGGAACATGAACTGTTGGATGAAGCTGAGAAAGGATTCAACCTTACTGTGCTGTATGGTAAGGATACAGACTGGAGTACAGTAATCAACGCTTGCCGACGGTATCCCATGTTCGCGGAGAGGCAGGTGGTGGTTCTCAAGGAAGCGCAGGCTATGAGGGATCTGCTCAAACTGGAAACCTATATTGATAATCCGCTCAACACCACCATTTTTGTGGTGGCTCATAAACAGGGTAAAATTGACGGCCGTAGTAAAATGGCCAAGCTTATTAAAGAGAAAGGGGTAATGCTCTCTGCCAAAAAGCTGTATGATAACCAGCTGCCGGCCTGGGCGGAGACTTATGTAACTAGCCGCGGACTGGCCATTTCACAGAAAGCAGCTATTTTGTTGGTAGATCATATTGGCAATGACCTCTCGCGCATTGCCAATGAAATAGATAAATTACTTGTTAACCTGCCTGCTCAGAAAAAGATTGATGAAGGGGATATTGAGAAATATGTGGGTATCAGTAAGGAGTACAATGTATTTGAATTACAAAATGCTCTTGGGCAAAAGAATGCGGATAAGGTTTTTCGCATCATTGGCTATTTTGCCGCCAACCCCAAAGCTGCGCCCATACAGATGACGTTGCCAGCCTTATATAATTTCTTTGCTAAAGTAAATCTTGTGTTCAGTGTAAAGGGAGGGGAGAAGGAAATTGCTTCTGCACTGGGAGTTCATCCTTTTTTTGTGAAGGATTATCTCAACGCCGCCCGCCAGTATGGCCCGGAAGGTACAGAAAAAGCGGTACTCCTCCTGCATCAGTATAACCTGCGGAGTATAGGCATTAACGATAGTGGTGTTGAAGACGGCGAACTGATGAAGGAACTGATGTATAAGGTGATGTATTAACGGGAGCTACTCAGCTTCCCAGGATCGTCCTGGCTTTTGCAGAGTCGTTATCCATCTGTACTATCAGCGCTTTTATGTCGTCAAACTTCTGGTTAGCCCGGATGTATGATTCAAAATAAACGGTGAGCTGCTGTCCGTACAGATCTTCATTGAAATCAAAGATGTGCACTTCCAGCCGGAGGTCTGTTCCATTGAATGTGGGACGGAACCCGATACTCATAACAGCGGGAATGGGGGCTGGCTTACCCGCTACCAGCACCCGCACGGCGTAGATGCCTTCCGCAGGGATCAGTTTTCTTTCATCGGCCAGGCGGAGGTTGGCGGTGGGATAACCCAGCTGCCGGCCCATTTTGTCGCCGTGCACTACTTCACCTGACATGAAATAGGGGTAGCCCAGCAGTTCGTTGGCCAGCTGTATATCTCCTTCCTGCAGACTTTTACGGATCTTGGTGGAGCTTACTATGAGGTCATGAACCACTTGCTGCGGGATCTCAATGAGCCTGAAACCGTATTTTTCCTGTTCGGCTTCCAGCAGTTCAAGTCCGCCTTCCCGGTTGTGACCAAAGCGGTGATCATATCCAATGATGATAGTGTTGGGCTTGAAGCGTGCAATCAGAAAGTCTTCCAGGTACTCGCGGGCGGAGAGTTCAGAGAATGCCTGTGTGAATGGAACCACTACCAGGTGATGTACCCCGCTGCCTTCCAGCAACGATATTTTCTCCTGTAACGTGGTTAACAATCTTATGTTGTTGGGCTTGGGGAGCAATACTTCCCTGGGGTGCGGGTCAAATGTAATGATAACCGTTTCGCCCCCACAGCTGGCAGCAGCCTGCTCCAGCTGTTGCAATATAAAGCGGTGTCCTGCATGTACGCCGTCAAATGTGCCAATAGTAATAACAGCATTGCGGAATACCGGTAAGTGGTCTAAATCCCTGTGAACCTGCATATAATTCAATAACAGTCAAAAACGCGGTGCAAAAGTAACACATTCATCGGGCATTCTGCACGGAATCTGTTACTTTTGCAGCCTGAAGGACATCATAATTCTTCATTCCATTTATTTTACTGTTTTAATCATTTTTTTCCGGTGGATAATAATATTTACGCCAAGCGTGGTGTTTCAGCAGGTAAGGAAGATGTGCATAATGCCATTAAGAACATTGATAAAGGTCTGTTCCCGAAAGCTTTTTGTAAGATAGTGCCTGATATCCTGGGCGGTGATGAAGCGTGGTGCAACATCATGCATGCTGACGGTGCAGGAACCAAATCTTCACTGGCCTACATCTACTGGAAAGAAACCGGTGATATCAGTGTGTGGAAAGGCATTGCACAGGATGCTATCATCATGAATATTGATGACCTGCTATGCGTAGGTGCTACTGATAATATCCTTCTTTCTTCCACTATCGGGCGTAACAAGCAGCTGGTGCCGGGAGAAGTGATCGCTGCTATCATTAATGGCACAGAAGAGATCCTGGAAGAGCTGCGCAACCATGGTATCGGTATTTACTCCACTGGCGGTGAGACCGCTGATGTAGGCGACCTCGTACGTACTATCATCGTAGACTCCACCGTAACCGGCAGGATGAAACGTACCGATGTGATCTCCAACGATCGTATCCAGGCTGGCGATGTAGTGGTAGGGTTGGCTTCTTACGGACAGGCATCCTACGAAACTGCCTATAATGGAGGTATGGGCAGCAACGGCCTGACCAGCGCCCGCCACGACGTATTTAACAAAGAAATTGCTAAAAAATATCCGGAGAGTTTTGATCCGAATATCCCGTTTGAGCTGGTGTTCAGTGGGAAGAAATCATTGACAGAAAAGATTGAGATCCCAGGTTTTGATGCTGTGGATGCTGGTAAACTTGTATTATCACCTACGCGTACTTATGCGCCGGTAATCAAAAAAGTGTTGGAGCAGTTCCGCCCGCAGATTCATGGAATGGTTCATTGCAGCGGTGGTGCACAAACCAAAGTGCTGCACTTTATTGAGGGGCTTCATGTGATCAAGGATAACCTGTTTCCTGTGCCGCCTTTATTCACTCTTATTCAGGAACAATCCGGTACCTCCTGGAAAGAAATGTACCAGGTATTCAACATGGGCCACAGGATGGAGTTGTATGTGCCAGAAGCTATTGCAGCTGATATTATCAGCATCTCTAAAAGCTTCAATATCGAAGCACAGATTATTGGCCGTGTAGAAGCTGCTCCGCAGAAACAGGTAACTGTAAACGCGCCAGCCGGAACCTTTGTATATAATTAGACAGTTTTTTAGTAGTAAGCCATTAAACAAATGGCTTACTACTAAACCTAATAGCTACTCCTGCAATGTAAATCTGATGGGAAGGTTAAACTGAACGGCTACGTGTTGTCCGTTCTGTGTGCCCGGTACCCAGCGCGGCATTTCCGCTATCACACGCAGGGCTTCTTCTTCAAGTCCGCCGCCTCTGGTTTTTCCTACTACTCTTGGATCTTTTATATATCCTTCTTTATCTACCACAAACTGAACAAACACGGTTCCTGAAATACCGTTTTCCTGTGCTTGTCTCGGATATCTAATATTGTGGGAGAGATACCTGGCTAATTCTTCTTCTCCGCCAGGATACTTGGGTGGATACTCCACGAATGTGAATACTTCTTCCTTTTGAGACGTAGCAGATGTCTGTTCCCCGTTTTTGACTGACAGTGGTCGAATGGCGGAAGATTGTTTGTTGGTACAAAAGGTCAGGGAACAGAAAACAAATGCTATCAGTGGCAGTACCAGCAGGCGGCGCATATAGCTGAAGCGCGGTGTTCTGAACTGCGTAAGCATATTGATCCGGCGCATCAACGGCGGATGGAAAAAGCTATTGACGATTGTAAGTTGTTTGCTCTGAAAGGCCATTTGCAGAATGGTTTGTGCGTATTCCGGGACTTCTTCCCCGGCGGCTTTGTTATCTGCAATAAACTCATGGATCAGTGCCAGTTCCCGTTTGATAATATGGAAGAAGGGATTGATCCAGTATATGCTGGTAATGATTTCCAGCAGTAGTTTATCGGCGCTGTGTTTATCGCGCAGGTGTACCATTTCATGACGCAGTATCTGCCTGCCTTCTTCCGTCTCAAGGGGAATGTTAT
The DNA here is from genome assembly GCF_035538455.1 of Chitinophaga sp. Classification (GTDB taxonomy): domain Bacteria; phylum Bacteroidota; class Bacteroidia; order Chitinophagales; family Chitinophagaceae; genus Chitinophaga. The sequence continues at coordinate 8,946 of NZ_DATLKJ010000075.1, read as the reverse complement.
TGTTCCAGAAAATATAGTTGAAGAAGGAGAAAGGTGCTTGTATTTCTTCCCCTTTCACAAACCGGCATGGGGGAATATGCTGTACGTTGTTGCGGCGTACCAGTTGTCTGATATGTACAATGTTCATCAACAGGCGTGCGAGTAAGAATATGATGATGGCGCCGTATATAAACATTACGCCCGTACGAAGAAGAAGTCCGGGATCTTTCTGAGGAGCTACGGTCTGGCCCAGGGTGACCATCTTTTCCGTGTAGCTATAAAACATGGATGGAGATGAAGGCGCTGCTGGCAGCGGAATCTGGAAGAATGGAACAATGAGTGACAGCAGTGTTATCAGTATCAGGTAATACCGGTTCCACTGATGAAAGCGGTTGTTGCGTAGCGCAATAAAGTAATAAGTGTAGAGTACAGCGCTGCACAGTGCCACTTTGGCCAGGTAGGAGGCGATAACTATCATGGCTTGGGTTTTTGGGTGTTTTTAATCTTTTGTACTAGTTTTTCCAGGTCGTTTATACTAAGTTCTTTTTCTTTTACGAAGAAGGATACCAGGTTGCTGAAGGAGCCGCCAAAATAGCCTTTTACCAGGTTGTTGACGGTTTTGTGGCTGTATGCGTCTTTGGTGATAAGGGCAAAATACTGGTGTGATTTGCCGAAGGCTTTATAGTCTACAAATCCTTTCTCCATCAGTATTTTGATAAGGGTGGATACTGTGTTGTAATGAGGTTTGGGATCAGGCATTACTTCAATAATATCTTTCACAAATGCGGGGCCTGTCTGCCAGAGGGCCTGCATTACCTGTTCTTCGGCTTTGGTAAGCTGTTTCATGTGCTTCACGTTTACTTGTTTAAATGTATAACTAAAAAAGTAGTTTTGCAACTATTTTTTTAGTTTAATGAAAATGAGTGATTGAATTTTATACACATTAACACAACGAGTTATGTCTTAATTGGTTATTTTTGCCTGTATACTAACCGCTTAAATGCTTAAATAAAGGACATGACGCCCGAACAGCCTATTATACAATTAACAAATGCCAGTATATACCAGGGGAACTCACTGATTTTGTCTGATGTGAATGTTACTGTCAATAAAGGAGAGTTTGTATACCTTATCGGGAAGACTGGTACCGGCAAATCGAGTCTGCTGAAGACCCTTTACGGAGATCTGCCTTTGCGTGAAGGTACCGGGCAGGTTGTAGGTTTTGATCTGAAGAAGATGGACTGGAAGAAGGTGCCTTACCTGCGTCGTAACCTGGGTGTGGTTTTCCAGGATTTCCAGCTGCTGACAGACCGTAATGTACACGACAACCTGAAATTTGCGCTGCGTGCTACCGGCTGGCAGGATAATAAGCAGATGGAGGACAAGATAACGGATGTACTGGAGAAGGTGGGGCTGGGAACCAAGGGTTTTAAAATGCCTTATGAACTATCGGGTGGCGAGCAGCAGCGTGTGGATATAGCAAGGGCAATGCTCAACTCTCCCAGACTGATTCTGGCTGATGAGCCTACCGGTAACCTGGATCCGGAGACTTCCGACGGTATTATGCAGCTGTTGTTCCGTATTTGCCGGGAAGGTACCGCTATTGTGATGGCTACTCATGATTACATTGTGCTGCAGAAATTCCCATCCAGGGTGCTGCGCACGGAAAACGGGCATGTGATAGATAATGCGGCGGTGAATTTTTCTGCATAATAATACTGAGTAAGAGTAGATTATAGTTATGAATTATTCAGTACTAATTATTAAATTCCAGCTTTATTGGTAATTCGTATTTTTTAGATTACCTTTGCACCGGAAAAATAGCGACAAAAAATTATTATTACTTATTATTATTAAAGATGTCTTACTTAACTGTTGAAAAGAAAGCCAATATTTTTAAGGAATTTGGTGGAAGCGAGAAAAATACAGGCTCTGTAGAAGCGCAAATTGCCCTGCTGACTGAGCGTATCAACAGCATTTCCGATCACCTGAAACAAAACAAAAAAGATTTCTCTACCCACCGTGGTCTGATGAAAATGGTAGGTCAGAGAAAACGCTTGCTTTCTTATCTTTCTAAAACCAACCTCTCCGGCTACCGTGCCCTCATTGAGAAGTTAGGTATCAGAAAATAACCAAGACTTAATTATAGCGCTATTCCCAACTTTCTGGTTGGGAATAGTTTTTTTGTATGTATACGTTTTGTTGTTCTTTCTGCGATGAAAAAAGAATAACTTTATTTTTAATCCTCACTTTTTTATGAATCTGACACCTATCTCAGTGAAATTCGATATAGGAGACGGTCGAGTGGTGACCATCGAAACCGGTAAGTTAGCCCGCCAGGCTGATGGAGCTGTTACGGTGCGTTTGGGAAATGCAATCCTGCTGGCCACTGTGGTAGCAGCCAAAGAACCCAAGCCAGGCCAGTCCTTCTTCCCGCTTACTGTTGACTACCAGGAAAAATTTGCTTCAGCCGGCCGTATTCCAGGCTCTTTCTTCAAACGTGAAGGCAGATTGTCTGATTATGAAGTCCTGATCTCCCGTCTGATAGACCGCGCATTGCGCCCACTGTTCCCCGACAATTATTTTTGTGAAGTACAGGTACTTGTTACCCTCATCTCCTCAGATCCTGAGGTAATGCCTGATGCGCTGGCTTGTCTGGCTGCTTCAGCTGCGCTCGCCGTTTCAGATGTTCCCATTCAGGAAATCATCTCAGAAGTACGCGTTGCCCGCATAGAAGGTAAATATGTTATCAATCCTAACCGTTCCGACCTGGCCAAAGCCGACATGGATTTCATCATCGGTGCTACCGACAAGAACATCATGATGGTGGAAGGTGAAAGTAAAGAGTGCCAGGAAGAAGACCTGATCCAGGCTATTGAGGCAGCGCATGCTGCTATCAAGGTTCAGGTGAAAGCCCAGGAAGAACTGCGCGACCAGAAAGGTGTGAAAGGTAAACGTGAATTTGCGCAGCCTCACCAGAACGAAGAACTCAAAGAGAAAGTAATTGCTTTTGCAAAAGATAAAATCTACCAGGTAGCTAAATCAGCGAGTGCCAAGCATGATCGCAGTGATGCGTTTGCTGCTATCAGCGAAGAACTGAAAGCACACCTGGGAGAAGAATTACCTGAAGAAGACAAGCCGTTGGTAGGTGAATACTTCCATGCGCTGGAAAAAGAGGTAATTCGTAACATGATCCTCGATGAATCCGTTCGCCTTGACGGTCGTAAACTCGATGAGGTACGTCCGCTGGCAATGGAAACAGACATTCTGCCTTCTCCTCACGGTTCTGCTTTATTTACCCGTGGTGAAACACAGTCTCTGACTACTGTTACACTGGGTACTCCTGAAGATGAGCTACTGATCGAAAGCGCAGCTGTTTCCAACTACGTGAAATTCATTCTGCACTATAACTTCCCTCCATTCTCTACTGGTGAAGTGAAAATGATGCGCGGCCCCGGCCGTCGTGAAGTAGGTCACGGTAACCTGGCCATGCGCTCTCTGAAGCAAATGATGCCGGGTGGTGACTATGCATACACTGTAAGGGTGGTTTCCGATATTCTTGAATCCAATGGTTCGTCTTCTATGGCTACCGTTTGCGCCGGTTCACTGGCTCTCATGGATGCCGGCGTACCTCTCCCGAAACACGTTTCCGGTGTGGCAATGGGTCTTATCTCCCGCGCATCTGACGGTAAATGGGCTGTACTTACCGATATCCTCGGTGATGAAGACCATCTCGGTGACATGGACTTCAAAGTAACCGGTACCCGTGATGGTATCGTTGGTATCCAGATGGATATTAAAGTAGACGGTCTGAGCATGGATGTAATGCGCTCTGCACTGGAACAGGCCAAGAAAGGCCGCCTGCACATTGTTGAGGCAATGTATGAAGCTGTTCCTGCTGCCCGTCCTGAGCCTAAACCGCACGCTCCACGTATGGAGAAACTGATCATTGACCGTGAATTTATCGGCGCTGTGATCGGGCCGGGTGGTAAAATCATTCAGGAGATCCAGCGTGAAACAGGCACTACCATCAATATTGAAGAGGTAGGTGAAACCGGCGAAGTAAGTATCTTCTCTGTACAGAAAGAAGGTCTGGATAAAGCCGTTGCATGGGTTAAAGGTATTGTTGCCATCCCTGAAGTTGGCGAAGTATACGAATCTGTAGTAAAATCAATCATGCCATATGGTGCGTTTGTAGAGTTTATGCCTGGTAAACAGGGCTTGCTCCACATCTCTGAAGTTTCCTGGAAACGCCTGGAAACAATGGATGGCGTACTGACTGAAGGTGAAAAGGTAAAAGTGAAACTCACGGGCACAGATCCTAAAACCGGTAAGTTCAAACTGAGCCGCAAAGTGCTGATGCCTAAGCCAGAAGGTTACGTGGAAAAACCGGAGCGTGAAGAACGTGGCGACCGTGGAGATCGCGGCGACAGACGCGACCGTGGTCCCCGTGACGACAGACGTGGAGGTGGAGACAGACGCGATAGCCGTGACCGTGGTGGTGACCGTGGACCCCGTCCGGAACGTCAGGACCGCCCTGAAAAACCACAGGAGCCTACCTTCGACGAAGAATAAAGCCGATAACTGAAATGAAATAAAAGAAAGCAGTCCTTTTCGAAGGACTGCTTTCTTGTTTTATAATATATCCGGTTGTTATCTTCGGGTGATTTGTTCGACACAGAAAGTACTTTCCCTGAATATTTCCTTGCCGCTGTTCAGCCGGAATACGCGGTATGATTCATTCCTGATCGGTTCATAGATAAGTCTGTAGGAGAGCTGCACAGCTTTGGTATTGCGGTCAGTCACTTTAAGTTTGCCTTCAGCAAGGAGGCCTGGCAGTATTTCTTCTACATAGGGGAGGAGAATGCCACCGTCTTCCGCCCAGAGCAGATACATTTTATCGGTATGAAAACTGAGATCATGATTGAGTGTATCTTCCAGGTAGCAGTAGGCTTTGCGGTAGTGGTTGGACATATCCTCGGGATTGAACTGGGCAAACAGGATATGACGGAACACGCGGTTGTTGTATTTGCTGTTACGTAGGGTAGAATCCATACTGGTCATGTAATTGAGCAGTTCCTGCCGGCTAAAGGTGAGCACTGCATTTTCCGTCTGATATACCACTGAGTCTGTCATTGGTTCTAAGGGCTGCTGCATTTTAATTACCAATTGGGCCATACCAGAACAGTAAATGCCCATGCTGGCAAGCAGGAGTAAGAGTGTTTTCATAGATATATATAATATTGTTTGTATATCAAATATAGAAATAATATTTTTAATATGAAAAGCGGAAAGGAGAGAAGTGATTTTATCGGATGAGGAACGATATAGGGCAAATGATTATATTTGCCACTTATGTCACATATTGCTATTACGATGCAGGTGAGCGCAGAGCAGACTGATTTACTGATTGCACAGTTGTCTGATGCTGGCTATGAGGGGTTTGAGGAGCAGCCGGACAGGCTGATTGCCTATATTGCTGAAACTGACTTTGATGAAGCGGTGTTGCTGCAGGTATTACGACCTGATCAGATTACCTATACGAAAGAAACGATAGTGCCTGTTAACTGGAATGCTGTATGGGAAAGTAATTTTCAGCCGGTGCAGGTGGATGATTTTTGTGGTATCCGCGCTGCTTTTCATCCGCCGTTTGATCCGAAGCCGGCCTATGAGATAGTAATTACGCCAAAAATGGCTTTTGGTACCGGTCATCACGCTACAACATCCTCTATGATAAAGCTGATGCAGGGGGTTGACTTTAAAGGCCGTCACGTATTTGATTTTGGAACAGGAACCGGCATACTGGCCATACATACTTGCGGAAATGATGGGGGCAACTCACGTGGATGCTATTGACAATGACGAGTGGGCAGTGAACAATACTCTGGAGAATATTGCTGCCAACGGAGCGGGGGAGGTGCGTGTCTGGCAGGCTGAGAGCCTGGATACAGTTACCGGTAGCTACGATATCCTCCTTGCAAATATCAACTGTAATGTACTGTTGCATTTCATGAAGGATATGCGTCGTTTGTTAAAGCCGGGTGGGATACTGTTGTTAAGTGGCATTATGCCCTCTGATGAAGACCCGATACTGGCATCTGCCGTCTCTTCCGGCTTTGCGGCAGAGAAAAAAATAGAGAAAGACAACTGGCTGGCGCTGCAATTCAGCGTTGCATAGTGTTATAGATTTAAAGTTTATATGAAAAGTATTGATAATCCTACTTTTGTGTTATAAACTTTTCTAATATTCTCGTAATTTTAACATAGAATTTGTTATCTTAGCATTCCTAACTTATAGTGATGACAGAAATTTTATTGCTTATTTGTGCTTACCTGATTGGATCTGTGCCTACGGCTGTTTGGGTAAGTAAAGGTGTTTTCGGCATGGATATCAGGGATTATGGCAGCGGCAATGCCGGTGCTACCAATACCTTCCGTATACTCGGGCCTAAAGCAGGTACTTTTGTTATGGTGGTGGATATGCTGAAGGGTGTGTTGGCAGTGCGTCTCGCTTATCTTGTCTCTTACTATCATGATCCTGAACATCTCACACAGCTGGTAAATCTGCAGATAGGACTGGGGCTTACCGCTGTAGTTGGGCATATTTTTCCGATATGGGCAAATTTCCGCGGTGGTAAAGGCATTGCCACACTGTTTGGCTTGGTACTGGCTATCCAGCCATTGGTGGCATTATGCTGTGTTGGTGTGTTTCTGATGATATTGTTTCTGACGAGGTATGTTTCACTGAGTTCAATTATTGCCAGTATCGCGTTCCCCATTCTGATACTTTACATTTTCAACGAACCTGAAATTTTTTACCGCATTTTCGCAATAGCAGTAGCATTAATGGTGGTACTTACGCATCAGAAAAACATTACCCGGTTGTTGAAGGGGAATGAAAGTAAGGTGCCGCTATTCAGAAACAGGAAAGAGAAAAATTAGTATAGTTATAGCCAATAAAGCATAAAGCGAAAAGTATTGCGGTAAATGTGCATGCTTTTTGCTTTATGCTTTTCGCATTTTAGTGCTTTCTTTAAAAATTGATTCACCCATGAAAAAGATCGTATTTTTCTTTGCTGCCGGCATGAGTATGATGGCTGCGTGTTCACGTGTACCCATTACAGGCCGTAGTCAGTTGAACCTGCTCCCCGAAAGCACCATGCAATCTATGGCGCTGCAGCAATACCAGTCATTTTTGTCCGAGAATAAAGTAGTAGCACAAGGTACCAGTAAAGATGCTGATATGGTGAAGCGGGTTGGGCAGCGTATAGCTGCTGCCGTTACCCAATACATGAACCAGCATGGTATGGGAAATGAAGTGGCAAGTTATAAATGGGAGTTCAATCTGGTAAACAGTAAAGACGTGAATGCCTGGTGTATGCCGGGAGGTAAGGTAGTGGTGTATACGGGTTTGCTTCCTGTGACACAGAATGAAACAGCTCTTGCCTGTGTAATGGGGCATGAGATCGCCCATGCAGTTGCGCGCCATGGTAATGAGCGTATGAGTCAGGGGCTGCTGGCTCAGGGTATCCAGGTTGCCGGTTCGGTAGCACTGGGTAAAAACCCCACGGCAGTGAATATTTTTAACCAGGCATTCGGCATTGGCGGTAATATGGGAATGCTGGCTTTCTCCAGGCAGAATGAGCTGGAAGCTGACCATCTTGGTGTGATCTTCATGGCTATGGCTGGGTATAACCCGCAGGAATCTATTCCTTTCTGGCAACGTATGGCCAATATGAGTGGCGGTAACAAGCCACCAGAACTCCTCAGCACACACCCCAGTGATGCAAGGCGCGTACAACAGCTGCAGCAGCTGATGCCTGAAGCCATGAAATATTATACCCCTGCAAGAGGCTAGCGTATTTAGGAATTTATTTATTTGGGTATTTAGCTATTTTAAATGCAGCGAAATACCCAAATAAATAGGTTCCTAAATATTTATTTCGATTACTTTCTTGTTCTTTTGCACCTTTGTTTTCTCCGGCACGTGCGCCAGTATCTCTTTTTTGAATGCCTCGATCAGTGCCTGTTTGATAAAGTGTCGATGTGTTACCAGGCTGATCTCCCGAACCGGTTCCGGTGTTTTGAAATAACGCACCATATTAAGCTGACGAGCCGAAAGGTCCTGCAGTGAGAGCTCCGGCAAGATTGTATACCCTTCGTTCAGATCCACCATTCTTTTCAGTGTTTCCACACTACCGGTATTGTATTCCAGGTTTTTGTGCTCTCCCATAGTGAACTTGTCCTTACAGATATTGAGCACCTGATTACGCATGCAATGGCCTTCATTGAGCAGCCATACATCATTTAGTTCCAGCTCATCCGTGCGCACTACTTTTTTGTCGTACAGCGGGTTACTTTTGGCAGTATATACCACAAAAGATTCGTAGAACAACGGGTGTTCCTCCAGGTGTGGATTATGTAGCGGAGTGGCCAGCAAGCCACAATCCAGTAACTCCTGTTTTAGTTGCTGGATGATCTGCTCTGTGGGATATTCCCATATTTCCAGCTTTACCTTCGGGTACTTCTTCATAAAGCCGGTGAGAATACGGGGAAGCAGGTAAGGCGCGAGTGTAGGGATGATGCCTACCTTGAGATTACCCTGTACTTCTTTCTTCTGGTCGGCAATGATTTCCCGGATGCGGGCATTTTCTTTAAGGATAGTGCGGGCCTGCGCTATTACAGCCACGCCTATTTCAGTAGGTACTACCGGTAACTTGCTCCTGTCAAACAGTTTAATGCCAAGTTCATCTTCCAGTTTCTGTATCTGCATACTCAGCGTAGGCTGTGTTACATAGCATTTCTCTGCCGCAACAACAAAACTACGGTAGGTGTCTACTGCTACAATATACTCCAATTGAACCGTCGTCATTTTCCCAATAATTGATCCATAAAGGTATTGAGAAAATCTATACAATTTTGGGATTTATTTATTTAGGTATTTAGATATTTAAAATGCAGCGAAGA
>NZ_DATLKJ010000074.1:0-17067 GCF_035538455.1 Chitinophaga sp. | reverse complement strand
TTGCCTCCTCCCAGTTTTACGCGGTCAACATCTATGAAAGTAGACCTGGGAGTAGTCAATCTGAAACCGTTGTTGGTTTCCTGTTGTTTAAGCAGCAGCTGCATCCATCTTCCGAGATTGAAGGTATATTGTACTACCTGTACACCTCCAAAGTTGGTGATGACCTGTTTGCTTCCGCCGAAATAAGCAGTACCGCCGGAGGTAAGATCTATGGGGTCTTTGGTGGCATCTCCATCAGTATATTGCTCTAATGTAAGTCTTGCAGGCTCCGCAAAGATATTATTCATATCGGAATTACCAACAGTAATCTGCGTGAATACTAATTCAGCCTTGTTAATGACAGCATTAGGGAAATTTTGCAACCCCGGAATGGTTATCTTGGTCCTGAGACCCGGTCTTGACTGCACAAATATCACACTGTCTCCTTTCGGGTTGCCGGTGTTGATGTATTTGCCAGCTTCAGAGCCGTTGTAATTATGCACGAAATAGTTAGCATGCCCGCTGGTCAGCGTATTGAACGCGAAGGTAGCGCGCAGGGAATCGTCTGTTGAGTTTTTGTAGAACACGGTGAGTTTGGAAGTACCCTTGCTCAGGTCTACATACATCATGTTCCTGTTTGTACCCATTGTAGTATCAGGCACGATGGCAAACCCTTTCAGGTATGCGCGGAATGATGAATCGTTTTTAAATGCTCCGTCCGACTTCTGCTGCAGCAGATCGTTTCCGAAGGCGGCGCTGAGTTTTACGCGCAGTTGCGGCGCTTCCTTGGTTCCGTAAATGCTTACGGAGTCGCGAGCACTCAAAGGCGTTATGCTCAGTGTACCGAGCAGTTCACCCGGGTTGTACTGTAAAGCCTTGTTGTATGCATAGTTGGAATCGATTCTGAAGGAAGTGGAAGGCTCCGTCATGCGGTATACACGGAAAGTCTGCGGAGTAGTAGAATCGCCGGTAAATCCGGAATAGGTAATTGAAAGCACTACAGAGTCCAGTGTCTGGCCGGCACCGGCGAAGGTAAAGGCGCTGGCGGGCAGTCCTACCTGCGTGTACAGGAAGGCATGTGATTTCCCCATAACCGGATCTGTGGTGATAGAACCTACGACGTGGGTGAAATAGTTATATCCTCCGTTGATAATTGTTGAATCGTACTGTAAGATATTGCTGGTGATAAGGCCGTTGATGGTGGTGTCCTTTGCATTTACCAGGTCTCCGGGAGGAATCAGTCCTGTTCCCAGGATAGTGGATTCATTACATCCGGAAGATCCGTATAAAAAGGCCATAGCAGCGGCTACAAAGCTAAGGTTCCTGAATTTTATCTTCACGCGTTAAGTTGTTGAGTTATGAACGGAGATTTAGTGGGTATTATCTTCAAATATATTATTTGTCAAGCAATTGATGATATAGTTGCAGATAATCGCCGAGATCCTCATTATCTTTTTTGTAAGGTAAGATGATTTTCCCTTTTTCGGCTTTCACTTCATCCACTACTTTTTTCTCCAGTTTGTCTGCGGCCAGTACTACCGCATCAGCGTATTTAGCAGCGCCTCTGTTGAGAGCAGTGTTGGTACCTTCTTTATAAAGCTCGAGGTCTTTTTCCTTGATCTGGTTGCTGATGGCAGCCTTTTTCAGGAAGGAAGCGCCCAGCTTTTCCTTGAAGTTATTGGGTAACAGCGAAAAGACCGTTTTTGAGTTAGCAAAAACCGGCTCTTTCTTGTAAGCAGTTTTCAGATACATAGGAATCAGTGAAGTCATCCATCCGCTGCAGTGGATAACGTCAGGAGGCCAGCCAAACTTCTTAACGGTTTCCAGGGCGCCTTTACAGAAGAATACGGCACGCGCAGCATTGTCTTCAAAAAACTCTTCGTTTTCGTCGGCAAAAACCGTCTTACGCTTGAAATAATCTTCATTATCCAGGAAGTAAACCTGCAAACGGGCGTTGGGCAGGGAGGCCACTTTGATGATAAGCGGGTAGTCGTCCCCATCTATCACAATGTTGATTCCCGACAACCTGACAACCTCATGCAGGCGATGCCTTCTCTCATTAATAATTCCAAACCTCGGCATGATCACTCTCACTTCCAGGCCTGCCTCATTGGACTTGATGGCCATTTTATTGACCATTGCCGCGTAATCACTCAGTTCCAGGTAAGGCGACATCTCTTGGGCAATAAAAAGAATTCTTTTCTTTGTGGACATTTAACGCTGATTATTAATGCAGTAATTTTTAATTTGGCTTGCAAAATTACGGATTTTTTACGGAATATTGGCCAATCTGTCAGTTTTAACATCCTTTTAAGCAATGTTTTATGTATCTATTTAAGCGTAGCAGTGATTTGAAGAAGCATCTGGATCAGGTCAGGAAAAGCAACAAAAGCATTGGTTTTGTGCCAACTATGGGCGCCCTTCACGACGGGCACCTGTCACTTGTTCAGGCTGGAAAAAAAGAAAACGATATTGTCGTTTGCAGCATTTTTGTCAATCCCACCCAGTTCAATGACCCGAAAGATTTTGAAAAATATCCCATTACCATTGAGCAGGATATAAAAAAATTAAATGACGCCTCAACAGATATCCTTTTTTTACCATCTGTTGAAGAAATGTACCCGGAAGGTCTCGCCGGCAACACCCATTACGAATTCGGTGACCTGGAGACTATACTGGAAGGCAAGTTTCGCCCCGGCCATTTCCAGGGTGTAGGCCGTATTGTACATAAGCTGCTGGACATCGTTCAGCCCCACAAGCTCTTTATGGGCCAGAAAGACCTGCAGCAATGCCTGATCGTCCGCCGCCTCCTTGAACTTATAAACTCAAAAGTGGAACTTGTAGTATGTCCTACCGAAAGAGAGCCTTCCGGCCTGGCTATGAGCAGCCGTAATGAACGCCTCACTCCCGCCGCGCGTAAGAAGGCAGCCGTTATATACCAGGCCCTGGAAAAGCTGAAACATGAATTCGGGAACGGGCTTTATTTCCTGGAGAGCGCCCGCGAAGCTTTTGAGGAACTCCAACGGGAAGGATTTGAACCGGAATATGTAGACATTCTTGTTCTTGAAAACGGTCACCTGCATCATATCAGCGAGCCTCCCGGCGATCATACGGTAGTAGCTGCCGTAGCTGCCTGGATCGAAGGTGTGCGGCTTATCGACAACATGGTACTGCAGGGAAGAATCTGACCGCGGTGAAAAGTATCCTGTGGGTATGTCTGCTATTTTAGCTGCCGGAGAGCACCCTTATAAAGGGCATCTCCGGCAGGTGATGATCAAAAGTACGCTTTAAACAGGGCTTTGCCCCTTGGTTGCTTACCGGTTGCCCCACCTTAGTGCGCTTTTACTTCCTATGAGAGACGAAGGACAGGTGGACTTGATCCGCTTTTGGGTCATTACCGCAGTCCATATATGCAGTTCCACAACACGGTAATTTTTAATCTGAAATATATTCTCTATCAACTCAATAGCCCATCCCTCCCTTGATGTCTTCGCTGCTTTGCAGGAAACTTTTTTTTACATAGCTTTGCGGATGCTCTTTACAGCAAGCCAGAACGAATATATATGCAAATTGAAATATTAAAGTGTAAGATTCACCGCGCGGTTGTTACGGAAGCCAACCTTCAATATGTTGGAAGCATCACGATTGATGAAGACCTGATGGACGCCGCTGGTTTGATTGAATACGAAAAAGTACAGGTACTCAACGTCAATAACGGAGAAAGACTGGAAACCTATGTCATCAAAGGCAAACGCGGTTCCGGTGTGATTTGTATGAATGGCCCCGCCGCGCGCCTTGTAGCCCCGGGCGATGTGGTTATCATAATATCCTATGCTACCATGGACTTTGAAGAAGCCAAACAATACAAGCCTATAGCCATTTTCCCTAAAGAAGGAAATAAACTGTAAAATCCGGTAACACCATATAACCACCCTTAAATACTTTTGGAATATGCCCAAAGCGCTGAAGAACGTCATCAAGTTTATTTGCTTTTTTGGCATCGGAGTATTGTTGATATGGCTGGTTACCAAAGACCTTTCTCCCAAGGAATGGAACGATATCAATGCGGCATTTCACCGGGCTAATTACTGGCTGGTAATCCCGGCCGTTATTCTGGGTATTGCCAGTCACTGGTTCCGTGCCATCCGCTGGAAGCTGCTGATGAAACCTCTCGGACATCAGCCTACGACCTTGAATACTTTCTTTGCCGTTATGGTGGGCTACTTTGCCAACCTGGCCATTCCCCGTCTCGGGGAGGTGACCCGTTGCGGTGTCCTTGCGCAATATGAGAAGATACCCGCTGAAAAGCTGGTGGGTACGATGATCGCAGAAAGGGCGGTGGATATGCTCTGTCTCCTGTTGCTCATTGCGCTTACTATTCTCACGCAGATAGAACTGCTGGGCACCTGGGTGCAGGATAAATTCCTGCAGCCCCTGCAGGCCAGGTTCTCCCATGCGAATACTACCCAGCTGCTCATTGTTGCCGTGGTGGTCATTGCAATTGTACTGCTTGCCATCTGGCTGCTGCGCCGTTTCACCCGTTCCAAGGCAGCCATCACCATCAAAGCATTGGCCAGAGGTGTTATGGAAGGTATTTTTTCCATCGGTAAGATGGAAAACAAATGGTGGTTTATCGTACAAACAATACTTATCTGGGGTTGTTATCTTTCCCAGGTTTATATCGGTTTCTTCTGTCTTACAGAAACCAGCCACCTCGGCATCAGCGCGGCGCTCGCCGTGCTCATGATTGGCAGTATAGGCATGATCGTTACCCCCGGTGGTATCGGCGCCTACCAGGGCCTGGTTCAAAAAGCACTGGAGCTATACGGCATCAATTACATCATCGGCTTTGCTTTCGGATGGATCATCTGGGTGGTGCAGACGCTGCTCGTTATTTTCCTTGGCTTTGTGAGCCTTGTAGTATTGCCGATTTATAACAAATCCCGCCAGGCTTAACTACCATTTATTTTCATGCTATGCTGCCGCATCAACAGATATGTTTTTGCGCCTCCTCACTATTTCCTTAACTTTAATTTAATAGGTTTAATTGGCTTAAAGCTGTATTATAGTGTTTTAAAAGCCGTGAATTTTTTGAATGTAAATCAGCATGTATGCGTTTGACGAATAGTGAGAACCTTGATATTATGACAGCGACAGAGATAGCACTACCCAAAAAAACAATCAGTAAAAAGGCGCCAGCGCAAAAGAAGAAAATGATAGCCAGGGATCTCAGCTGGCTCTCTTTCAACGCCAGGGTATTACAGGAAGCAGCTGACACCACTGTGCCACTGCGTGAGCGCATCCGCTTCCTCGGTATATTCTCCAACAACCTTGATGAATTCTTCAGAGTAAGGGTGGCTACCCTCAAACGTATGATCTCTTTTGGCAAATCCGCCAAGATGCATTTTGAAGAAAATGCAGATAAAATACTGGAGAAGATCCAGGATAAAGTAATTGAACAGCAACGTGAGTTTGACCGGATCTGGAAAGATATTGTGCATGAACTGGAAAACCAGCATATCTTCCTCAGAACAGAAAAACAACTCAATAAGGAACAGCAGCGGTTTGTGCTCAACTACTTCAATGAGCAGGTGCGTACCAACATCATTCCGCTGATGATAGAAAGTATCCAGCACTTCCCTATCCTTCGTGATAAATCCATTTATCTGGCTATCGTGCTGGCCAGGCAGGATAATTCCGTGCGACAGAAATTTGCGCTGATAGAAATCCCTACCACGGTACTGCCCCGCTTTATTATACTGCCGGCAAAAGAAGGCGAGCATGATATTATTCTGCTGGAAGACCTGGTACGTTTCTGTCTTCCTAACATCTTCTCCTATTTCGGATATGACAAGTTCTCTTCTCACATCATCAAAGTAACGCGTGATGCAGAACTGGACATTGACAACGATATTTCAGACAGCCTGATACACCAGATTGAAAAGGGGCTGAAAGACCGCCGGAAAGGGAAGCCTGTACGCTTTGTATACGACAAGGACATTGATCCGTTGTTGCTGGAATACCTGATGCGCAGACAGGGTTTGTCTGGCAAGGATAACCTTATTCCGGGTGCACGCGTGCATAACTTCAAGGACTTCATGGATTTCCCGGATTCCATCTTTCCGCCGCATACTCATCGTAAGACCTTTACCCATCCGTTGTTTATGAATGCGCCCAGTGTGATGCATGTGATACAACAGCAGGATGTGATGCTGCATTTCCCATATCATTCTTTCGATACAATTATAGATCTGCTCAGGGAGGCAGCTATTGACCCAAATGTTTCTTCTATCAAAATAACTGCGTACAGGCTTGCCCGTAATTCGAAGGTGGTGAATGCACTCGTGAACGCCGCCCGTAATGGTAAGAGCGTAACGGTAGTACTGGAGCTGCGTGCACGCTTCGACGAAGCTGCCAATATCGACTGGAAATCCAGGATGGAAGAAGAAGGCGTGAAAGTATTTCTGGGTATACCTGATATGAAAGTGCATGCAAAGCTCTGCGTCATCAAAAAACGTATCGGTACCAAAACTATACAATGCGGCTTTATCAGCACCGGTAACCTCAATGAGAAAACGGCCAGGTTATATGGCGACCACTGTCTGCTTACCACGAACCGGGCGGTGATAGCGGATATTAACCGCCTCTTCGCATACCTTGAACATCCCCGCCACGACATTAAGCTCCTGGAAGGCTGTAAGACCTTGCCTGTGAGCCCGCTCAATATGCGCGACACCTGGCTCAAGTTAGTTGACCGGGAGATCAAAAACCATAAGAATAAAAAGAAGGCCGGTATCATCATCAAAATGAACTCCCTCTCCGACCCTATACTGATTTCCAAATTATACGATGCTGCCAAAGCGGGTGTGGATGTTAAGATGGTGATCAGGGGTATCTGTTGCGCCTATACGGAGAATAAAAAATGGAAACGGGATATCACGGCGGTAAGCATTGTAGACGAATACCTGGAACATGCCAGGGTGTTCATCTTCCATCATGGCGGGCAGGAAAAGGTGTATATCGCGTCCTGCGACTGGATGGTGCGTAACCTGGATCACCGTGTAGAAGCGGCGGTACCTATTACTGATATGGCTATACGAAAAGAGTTGATTGATATTATGCAGATACAGCTCAGCGGTAATGTAAAAGCCCGTGTACTGGACAACGCACAGAAAAACGAGTACAAACGGGAAGGTGATAAAAAAATAAGAACGCAGATAGAAATCTATAAATATCTGCATGAAAAGCAATACCAGTAGGTTTCCTGCAAAGAAGCTTTTGTTTCCCGCAAAGCCGCAAAGGGAGCAAAGATGCAAAGGAATTTTTAAAGTTTGATTAAGACTAATTTTGGGTATCGAAAGCAATGCTTTTTCAAACCTGATCTAACAAAAACTAAAAATATCTTTGCCTCTTTACTCCCTTTGCGGCTTTGCGAGAAATATTAAATGTTCTTACATTTGCTGCTTCCACCAAAAGACCTTTTAGATGAAGTTAGCTGCTATCGACATCGGTTCCAATGCTGCCAGGCTGCTTATTTCCGAAGCATCACCCAACAGTGCGGGGACTATGGATTTCACCAAAGTAAACCTGGTGAGGGTTCCGTTGCGTCTGGGTTTCGACGTGTTCAGCCATAACAGCATTTCTGAAAAAAGAGCCGGGCATCTCATAGATACCATTAAAGCATACAAGCTCCTGCTGGATGTATACGAGGTGAAATATCTCAAGGCCTGCGCCACCTCTGCCATGCGCGATGCGGCCAATGGGCCTGAGATTTTACAGGAGGTAAGAACGCAGACCGGTATTGATATCAGGATCATCTCGGGGCAGGAAGAAGCCTCTTATATCTACGAGAACCATGTTGCCGAACACCTGGATAAGACCAAGTCTTACCTCTATATCGACGTAGGCGGCGGCAGTACAGAGCTGACCCTTTTCAGCGGCTCCCGGCTGATCTTTAAAGAATCTTTCAATATTGGTACGATACGCCTCCTGCAGAACCAGGTAACAGACGCCATGTGGCAGCAGGTGAAAGAGTTTCTCAAATCACAGTTGAGGAGCATCGGACCTGTATTTGCCATTGGCTCCGGCGGCAACATCAACAAGGTGTTTTCGCTCTCTAAAAGAAAGGAAGGCAAACCGCTTTCTTTGGATACCCTCAAGGACTATTACAAGGAGTTCAGTAATTTTTCTGTAGAAGAACGCATCCACATCTATAACCTGCGTGAAGACCGCGCAGATGTGATTGTACCGGCCCTCCTGATCTACATCAACGTCATGCGGTGGGCTGATGCCCCGGAGATCTATGTGCCCAAAATAGGGCTTGCAGATGGTCTTATTCAGGCGCTATACCGTGAAATAGCCTTACCCGGCAATGTGGATCTCTGACCGCATATAAAAAAGTTTTCCTTTTTTCTTTTTATATCCTAAACTTTGTTTCTCGCTCCCGTCTACTGCGGGAGCGCAACACTAAATACTTTATTATGTCAGTAAATAAGGAGATCAAGCGTGTTACGACGCATGTACTGCAAAAGATGAAGGTAGACGGAGAAAAGATATCCATGCTTACCGCCTATGATTTTTCCATGGCCCGTATCTTTGATGATGCGGGGATAGACATTCTGCTGGTGGGTGATTCCGCCTCCAATGTGATGGCAGGTCATGAGACGACGCTGCCTATTACCCTTGATCAGATGATCTATCATGCCGCGTCTGTGGTGAGAGCCATCAAGCGTTGTTTTATAGTGGTAGATCTGCCTTTCGGCTCCTATCAGGGGAACTCCAAAGAGGCATTAAGTTCTGCTATCAGGATCATGAAGGAAACCGGCGCACACGGTATCAAGATCGAAGGCGGTGAAGAGATCATTGAATCTGTAAAACGTATTATATCTGCGGGCGTGCCTGTTATGGGGCATCTTGGTCTTACGCCGCAATCCATTTATAAGTTTGGTACTTATGCGGTGAGGGCGACTGAAGAAACTGAAGCCAATAAGCTGATCAATGATGCAAAGCTGCTGCAGGAAGCGGGCTGTTTTGCTATTGTGCTGGAGAAGATCCCTGCGGCGCTGGCCAAGAAAGTGACTGAGAGCATCGATATTCCTATCATCGGCATTGGCGCTGGCAGACATGTGGATGGACAGGTACTGGTGATGCACGATATGCTGGGTATCAATAAGGAGTTCAAGCCCCGTTTCCTCCGCCGCTACCTGGACCTCTATAATGAGATCTATGGCGCTACACAGGCTTATATTCACGATGTGAAGGCAAAGGATTTCCCGAATGAGAATGAACAGTATTAAAGATTTTGGGGTAATTGTCTGAACTGTGATTTTTATGATTTGTTTGATTTTTATGATGAGCGAAGACTATAGCGAAGATGATATATGGAAATAAATGGGAAAGGTCATTTAAAATACAACCTATGGGCCTCCTGCGTATCTTCCTTAATTATCTTCGCTATAGTCTTCGCTCATCATAAAAATCAAACAAATCATAAAAATCACAGTTCAGACAATTAATTTCTAAATACCGGAATTTTCTCTATATTGCGTTTCGCAATGAATCATCTGTTAAACATACAGCTTTCCTTACTCTCCTATCTGCGGAGCACCTGCTCCCATGTGCCATGAATGTGGCAGGAATGATTCATCTCTTCCATACTTTTTTCATATAGCCCTTTTCCAATAGGGCACACTGTGCTTACATACTGGCATGCCGGCATTAATTTTTTAATTCCTGCATATTTATGTTATTTATTTTGGTAAATAACTATTGACATGGTACTCTGTATACAGAGATGCTATTGTTATGCCATGATGTTACCACGGTGATGCAATGTTGTTTATTCACTTAAACCGGGAGCAGCGATGCTTCCACATCACTATAATTCCATTCAGATTATGAAACGTGTAATGATCATCGGCGCCGGCAAGATCGGCGAAACAGCAGCTTTTTTATTACAACAGTCAGGCAGGTACACTGTAACGCTGGCCGACAGCAATGAAGCGCTGTTGAAGAAATGTACCGACACGAACATCCAGAAAGTGAAACTGGATGTGAACAACGACGCTGAGCTGCAAAGAGAACTGGGAACACAGGATATGGTGCTGAGCGCCTGTCCTTTCTTCCTGAATGTTAAGATTGCCGCTGCCGCTGCCAAAGCGAACACGCATTATTTTGATCTGACAGAAGATGTGGCCACGACCAATGCTATCCGTGACATTGCCAAAGACGCCAACGTGAGTTTTATGCCACAGTGCGGGCTGGCGCCGGGTTTCATCAGCATCGCGGCTTATGACATTGCCAAGCAGTTTGACAAGCTGGATTCTGTTCGTCTCAGGGTGGGTGCATTGCCACAGTTCCCTACCAACAGCCTGATGTATAACCTGACCTGGAGTACAGACGGTCTGATCAACGAATATTGCAATCCCTGCGATGCGATATACGAAGGCGAGCGCAAAGAAGTAATGCCGATGGAAGGCTATGAGCGCTTTGCCCTGGATGGTGTGGAATATGAGGCCTTCAATACATCAGGCGGATTATCAGCGCTGGCAGAGATCCTCGATGGTAAGGTATACAACCTGGATTACAAAACGGTGCGTTATCCGGGTCACTGCAACCTGATGAAGATATTGCTGACAGAGCTGAAGCTGAATAAGAAAAGGGAGATGCTGAAAGAGATTATGGAAGACAGCATTCCGTTTACGCCGCAGGATGTGGTGCTGGTATTTGTATCTGTTTCCGGTATTATCAACGGCCGTTCTGTGCAGCGTTCTTATTCCCGTAAGATCTATAACCAGGAAATTGCCGGCAGGGATTTCACGGCTATCCAGCTGACGACAGCCGGTGCGGCCTGCGCGGTGATTGATCTGCATGCCAACGGCAAATTACCGGCCAGTGGGTTTGTGCGCCAGGAAGATGTGAACTTTAAAGATCTCATCGATAACCCTTTCGCTCAATACTACAACTGATCCGGCTTTTATCCATTGCCTGTGATAACTCCTGAATGCTTAAAGACAAAAGATTCAACCATGTTAGAAGAAGTATTAGACGGCCTGATGAGCCGTTACCAGCAGCGGGTGCCAGATGTAGCTGCCGTGATCTCCGCCATGGTCCGTGAAGGCCTCATTGCCAAAGCGGATGACATCGAGAATGATCATATCGCTTTCAGAACAATGGGCGTGCCTCAACTGGGTGTACAGTCGCTGGAGAAGATTTTTCTCCACTACGGCTATACGAAAATGGACCATTACTATTTCGCCGCCAAAAAACTGGATGCGTGGTGGTATGCGCCGCCGGCGCCCAAGTATCCGCGTATCTTCATCAGTGAGCTTCGTGTGGGAGACCTGAGCCAGGCAGCCCAGGACATCATTCACAGCTATACGGATGAAGTGAAGGCAGATCCGGTAACGAAACTGGACCTGAACGACAGCAAGGCTGTGGACACCTTCCTGCACAGCGGTTTATGGCGTACTCCTACCCTGGCGGACTTCAAGGCACTATCTGCAGAAAGTGAATATGCTGCATGGGTGATCTATAACAGGTATTATCTCAATCACTTTACGGTAAGCGTGCATAACCTTCCTACCGGATATAATACTGTAGCGGATTTTAATAACTTCCTCGAAAAGCATGGATTCAAACTGAATGATGCAGGCGGCAAAATAAAGACCAGCCCGGATGGCAACCTGCTGCAAAGCGCTACTATTGCGGGTATGATTACAGCTACCTTTGCGGGCGGCGATACAGAAAAGATCGCCGGATCTTATGTAGAGTTTGCGGAGCGGAAAGTGTTGCCTGCATACGCAGACTTACCGGCAGGCCAGGTACAGCGCCAGCACAGGCGTGAAGGCTTTGAGGCTGGTAATGCGGATAAGATCTTTGAAAGCACGTACACCACCCAAACAAAAAAAAGTTCCTAATTTCGTTCAATAACTGATTTATCATGGCAGAAGATATACTGAAAATATTCGGCATTGACGCGGTACAGAGCGGCGTCAGCACCGGTAAAAAATGGCTGCAGGGCGGCGGACCGGAGATCGTTTCCAGTTCTCCCGTAGACAGTAAAAAGATTGCAACTGTGAGAAGCGCTGACCGCAATGATTATGATGCGGTGATGGCTGTTGCACAGGAAGCCTTCAAAGAATGGCGTCTGTGGCCTGCTCCGCGCCGTGGTGAAGTAGTGCGTCAGATTGGCGAGGCGCTGCGTAAGCATAAAGAACACCTGGGACGCCTGGTTTCCTATGAGATGGGAAAGAGCCTCCAGGAAGGTTTTGGTGAAGTACAGGAAATGATTGATATCTGTGATTTTGCGGTGGGGCTTTCCCGTCAGCTGCATGGCTTAACCATGCATTCTGAGCGTCCTGGCCACCGTATGTATGAGCAGTGGCATCCGCTGGGCATTACGGGTATCATTTCTGCGTTTAACTTCCCTGTTGCAGTATGGAGCTGGAATTCTATGCTGGCATGGGTTTGCGGTAACGTATGTGTATGGAAGCCTTCAGAGAAAACACCGGTGACAGCGCTTGCCTGTCAGCGTTTAGTTGAGACTGTATTTGCTGCCAATAATGTACCGGAAGGCGTTTGCTGCCTGGTAACAGGA
This sequence comes from Chitinophaga sp., assembly GCF_035538455.1. GTDB lineage: Bacteria > Bacteroidota > Bacteroidia > Chitinophagales > Chitinophagaceae > Chitinophaga. The sequence goes on along the minus strand of NZ_DATLKJ010000074.1, from coordinate 4,490 downwards.
GGCCGTGAAGTAGGTGAATGGATGGCTGGTGATCATCGCGTACCACTGGTTTCCGCCACTGGCTCCACCCGTATGGGCAAGAGCGTAGGCGCTGCTGTGGGGGCTCGTTTGGGCCGCTCGCTGCTGGAACTGGGCGGTAACAACGCCATCATTATTTCGCAGCATGCAGACCTGGATATGTCATTGATTGGCGCTGTATTCGGCGCAGTAGGCACTGCGGGTCAGCGCTGTACTACAACCCGCAGGCTGATCATCCACGAAAGTGTGTACGATGCCTTCACAGCCAAGCTGGTAAAAGCTTATGGTCAGCTGCGCATAGGTAACCCATTGAATGAAAATAACCATGTGGGTCCGCTGATTGACCAGGATGCCGTGAAAGCATACCTCCACACGATTGAACAAGTAAAGCAACAGGGCGGTACGTTCCTGGTGGAAGGCGGCGTGCTGGAAGGCGCCGGTTTTGAGTCAGGCTGCTATGTAAAACCTTGTATTGCCGCTGTGGAGAATACCTACAGTATTGTGCAGCATGAGACTTTTGCACCTATCCTGTATGTGATGAAATACCAGACGCTTACAGAGGCTGTGGCGATGCAGAATGATGTTCCGCAGGGCTTATCTTCCGCTATCATGACGCTGAACCTTCGTGAAGCGGAGCAGTTCCTGTCGCACAGCGGTTCTGACTGTGGTATTGCCAATGTTAATATCGGGACGTCGGGCGCTGAGATAGGCGGAGCTTTTGGCGGTGAGAAAGAGACCGGTGGTGGAAGAGAAAGCGGCTCAGATGCGTGGAAAGCTTATATGCGCCGTCAGACCAATACGATCAACTATACTGATAAGCTGCCACTCGCGCAGGGTATCAAGTTTGATATTTAAGCTGACAGCCGTCATAATACCGGCACCACATCTACAGTAGTACTGTAGGTGTGGTGCTTTCTTTTTATAAAAAGGTATTTTGAAACATTACGTGCAAGCTATGGGCTAATCTGGGGTATCTGGCTGCTCCCCTGCTCTGGCAGGGGAGCTTTTAATTTCCTCACCGGATTAGCGCCTGATCAGATTTTTAAAAGCGGTTGACAAAATAACATGTGGTAAACTTCCTTTCAGATAGTGTTACCTTTCTCTACATACATCGACGTTAACAATGGAATGGTTTCTTAGATTTTAAAAAGAGTAGCGAGGCTGGAAAACCCCGCTTTTCGTTAAACGGAAACCATGCTTATGAGAAAAATATTTAATAGCGGGACGCTATCAATATTCTTCCAGATATAAATATTAGACTTTTTTTTGGAAATTCATATTCTACTTTTGTGCTACTACCCCTATGTTCGGGTTGCAGGGGGTATCCACCATCACCGAAACCCTTACTGGCAGGGCATTTTGTCATTAAAATATTTTTTTTGAAGGGATCTTGTCATGATAGCATTTTTTCCAGATTCTAAGAAACTGGCGTGATTTTTCTTTAAAATAAGTCCGGCCGGTATCGGACAAGTGGTAATAATCGATGTCGGATAACAATATCCTGATAAGATTAACAAAACTTATAGAAATGCCTCCGGTTAACATGGCAATTAGATCGCTTATCATTAAAATTTGAGTGTTATACCGCTTTTTCTATACCTTTAACCTTATCGTGATATTTAATTTATTTTATTTTAAATCATATCGGGAAAATTATTGAACATGAAATTGTTTAGTCGAGAGGCTGCAGTCGTGGCCGGTTGTGTTGCTTTGCTGACTGCATTTAATACCAGAAGTGTTGCCCAGGTAAAGTCCACGGTCCCCAAAAACTGGCATTTGTTATCCTATGAAAAGGACAGTGTTTATGGAACGGTCACCGAGAAAGCTTACAAGGAGTTGCTGAAGGGAAAGAAAGGCAGTCCTGTTATTGTAGCAGTGATCGATTCGGGTATTGATACTACCCATGAGGACCTGAAATCCATTTTATGGCGCAATCCGGGCGAAATTCCGGGCAATGGCAAAGACGATGACAAGAATGGTTATGTAGACGATATACATGGCTGGAACTTTCTCGGAGGCAAAGATGGCAGCAGCCTGAAAGAGGACTCTGACGAAGCTACCCGTGAGTACTACCGTTACAAGAGTACTTATGGCAACCCGGACTCTGCCCTTGACAAGAACTCCAAGGAATATGCCACCTGGCAGACGCTTCAGCAGAAGATAGAACGACCTTCCAGCCAGTTCAAGGTACAGTATAAAACGATGTCCAAGCTACAGGAGAACGTGATGAAATGCGAGAAGATCCTGAAGACCTACCTCAACAAGGAAGACTTCACCGTTCTGCAACTGGACAGCATCCAGACAACGAACCAGGATGTGCTGCTGGCCCGCAACTTTATGACCCGCCTGCTGAAAAGTGTAGGTGACGAACCTGCTTCTTTCAGTGAATTCAAAATGGACTTTGACGAGTACATGAATGAGTTGAAACGTAAGGCAGAAAGCACTGACAAACAACCAGACGAAAACAGGGCAAAGATCGTTGGCGATAACGTCAACGACATTAAAGATAATAAGTATGGCAACAATGATGTGATGGGGAACTTTGGTTTCCACGGTACCCACGTCAGCGGCATCATTGCAGCGATGAGGAATAACGGCGCTGGTATAGACGGCGTAGCAGACAATGTGCGGATTATGGCCATCAAAGTGGTACCTGACGGCGATGAAAGAGATAAAGACGTGGCGCTGGGCATCCGTTATGCGGTTGACAATGGTGCACAGATCATCAACATGAGCTTCGGCAAACCTTATTCTCCTCACAAAGACTGGGTGGATGATGCGGTAAGATATGCAGAGAAGAAAGGCGTACTGCTGATCCATGCGGCGGGTAATGACAGCAACAACAATGACTCTGTTGCCAATTACCCTAACCCTACTTACCTGGATGGTACCCGTGCCACCAACTACGTAACAGTAGGCGCTATCGGGACTGGTAAAGGCAATGACAAGGTTGCTGGTTTCTCTAACTATGGCAAGAAGGAAGTAGACCTGTTTGCACCGGGTGTGCAGATTTACTCTACTATCCCGGGCGGCAACAAGTACGGCAGTGCCAGTGGTACCAGCATGGCGGCACCGGTGGTAACCGGCGTGGCTGCACTGGTATTATCCTACTATCCTGACCTGAGCGCGAGCCAGCTGAAGTATGTACTTGAAAAAAGCGCTACTCCCCTTCCTGACGGTACTACCGTTGTGAACAAACCAGGTAGCCCGGACACTAAAATGAACTTCGCAGATTTGTCTGTAACAGGCGGTATTGTAAATACTTATGAAGCACTGAAACTGGCTGCTACACTGAAAGGTGAGAACGTCAAAAAGAAACAGCACAAAGCGAAGATGAAGGGTATAAAGAAAGACTGACTGTGATTATTGCTGATTCTTTTGATTGTCCTGATGAGCGAAGATTGATTGTTGTTTAATAGCTATCAAGCATCAAAATCATAAAAGATAACCCGATCCATAATCCGGATCGGGTTATCTTTTATGATTTTATCTTTTAATCTCCGCTCATCAGGACAATCAAAAGAATCAGCAAGAATCACAGTCTTATTTTACCAATCTCAGGTTTACGGGATACCTGTAATGTTCACCGTTGTTGGCTTTTACAGCCGCGATGCAGCAGAAGATCACGTTGATTACCCATACGATATTGTAGAGGCTATTCCAGCCCCAACCCCAGCCCCAGCCGAAAAGGCCGTTGCTCCAGAAATGCGCCAGGGACCATAACCCGATACTGATGCCGTTGATAACTTTCACGATGGTCAGTACGATGCTGACGGTGATTTGGAAATTGATGGATTCCTTGCCCTGATCATCGACAAAAGGAGATTCATTTCGCTTGATCAGCCACAGGATCAGCACACAGATAATGTTACCCGCCATTGGAATAACGGTCAGCCCTAAAAAGCCTGCTATGTGCACTAAAACGCCCCAGGTGCGCTCGTCTTTTTGGTTCATAAAATATAAGGGATTAAAATATGCGGAGAAGTTAACTGCTTATTTTGTATTAACAAAGCGGGAAGGAAAAAAAACTACAAACCTGTAAGCCGGATTCTGTATCTCTTCCCCTCCTGCCTAGAGCGGGAGGGGAAGAGATTGCTACCATTTATCTGCGATGACGTTCACACGCCACCTGTATCTGCCTACCCTCGGTCATCGGGCGAGCCGCCCTCGATCGACCGTATACATGGCATTTCAGCACACAAGGTTTACCCGCATAAGCAGTTGCCTGCCTGTACCGTAGGCTCTTACCCTACATTTTCACCCTTACCTCACCGAAGCGGGGCGGTTATTTTCTGTGGCACTGTCTGTCTTCCTTGCGGAAGCCCACCCGTTAGGTGGTGTGTTGCCCTATGCTGTCCGGACTTTCCTTCCTTTCGCTCAAGTCGAAAAGACGATAGCACGGTTTGTAGTTGGAGTGCGAAATTAGGAAAAATAATTATCTAAAAGTGATCTCTGTGGCGCCATAGCCATAT
>NZ_DATLKJ010000073.1:0-13727 GCF_035538455.1 Chitinophaga sp. | reverse complement strand
ATCATTAGCGGAATCGGTTACGTAGAAGAGCTTATTGCTATTAGGTATGTATATATGTACTAGACTGTCGATAGTCTGCGTAATCGTTCCTTTAAGCCCCTTTTGTTTCATGGAAAGAATATTCCCATTGACATCATAGTTTACTCCACTCATCGTAAAGTCTAACAGATTATTACTCCAATTTGTTGTGCCTGAGTTTTGTTGTGTGAAATCTGCGGTGGTTAATCGCCTCGGATTATCATAGGTATAGCCATATGCCCTGGGGAATCCATCGTTTCTGTCTTTCCATCGCACGCCGGCAATATTACCGTTGAATTGATTGGTATTGAATCCATATTCATAGGAAACGTCTTGTCCAAACCAATTGGCGGCGCTACCTGTGGTGTTTACAAAATCTTTATTAATATTTTTAAGCCAACCACGGATATTGTATTCATAATTCAGTGTTTCCAGCTGACTACTACCGGTGACACCTAAACGTTTATTCTTCAGCTGACCCAACTCGTTATAGGTAAGGATTGCAATTGTTCTTTCGGTGCTGGTGTCATTATACATCTTTTTCACGGTAGTCAACCTGCCGGCAGGGTCGTAGCTGAAGTTTGTGCGTAATGTGGTTTGTGGTGTAAGCGTACTACGGGGATTGGTATGGCGAAGGTATGTGCTCAGTACTTTGCCGGAAAAGTCGTATAAGGTAGTAATTGTTTCTTTTCCACCTTTCGCATTATCCCGGACAACCTGTATGGGACGACCTTTATCATTATAGTAGGTAGTGGTTATGAGCCATTGGTTAGTACCCAATACCCTCACAGCATTGCCTGTTACCTTACCTGTAACCATTGTGCTGATGCCAGAAATTGGCTCAGCATATAGATTTGCACCTGCCTGGGGTTTAGCAAAGTCTCCGGGAGAAGAGGGGGATACACCGGTAAAATTGTAAGAATCATAATACGTATATGTCAGAAACGTGATTAAAGAGCTGGAAATAGACATTCCACCTCCATTGAGAGAATCTGCTAATTGCTGCCGCGAGGACTTAGTTGCGTAGAGGCCTGTTGCAGCTGGCCGGTTAAGCGTTTCATAGAAATTAGTAAACCAGCGTTCACTTGCTTTAAGGTTACCATCCCGCTGAAATACAAGCCTGTTACGTACATCATATACCATTTCTACGGAATCAGCACCAGGTATTTTCTTTATGATCATCCGGTTTCGCTGGTCATAACGATAGAAATAACAGAGCTCTGCCGCTGTCATGCTATCTATACTCCATCCTGCTGAACTTATTGCCTGTATTGCTTTGGGCGGAATTACGCAGTGCAGGTTACCTCTGTCGGTATAGACATAGTAGGTGTTTAGCCAGCCATTATGACCATCGATAGCATTGTCTGTTAACTCTACTCTTTTCAGGATGACATGGTTTTCCTTATCCCGGAATTCTATTACCCTGTTTCCATTTTCATCTTTCGATACATTTTTGAGCAAGTCTCCCTGCGGGTAAACCTGACCTGCTGCACTAGTAGGTATCATGTTACCAGCGGGAATTGTCCAGATTCTGACTCCATCCAAAGCTGAGTTTACCAAGTATTGTATTTCCAGAGGCTTATATCCACCCCCACGGGCCCAGGTATTGCCTGGGGCGAAAGATCTACGGACCCGATTGAGGGGACTGGGCTCATATTCGGTTTCTGTATACAATACTGAATCGCCGCTCACCCCGGGGTTCAAGGTGGTAGACATGTAAAACTGTCGCTGATTGTTAAATGGATTCAACTTCAGTTTTCCATCGTTCACATTACCGCTTTGTGCTATGTAAGGGAGATATCGGTACTGCTCTCTGCCCAAGGAATCGTAGGTAACCGGTTGAACAAGGTCTCGCCCGGCGGGAGAAATCCCGCGATCTACTGTTTGTGTCAGTCGGCCAAGACCATCGAAATACGAGGTGTACTGCCCCACAGCAGCGGCAGGGGCGGATCTAACAGCACCCGTATCACTAAAAGGCCTTAGCGGGCTCCATGTTCTGATCAGGTTTATACTTACGCAAGTGCAGGTAAGTGGAGGAGCAGTAACACTGGTAGCTGGAGGTCGCTGGCTACCGGTGTCGGGGATGTTCTGTGCCTGGCAAACAGTGTGTACCAGGAATAATGCTATCAATTTAATTAGGAGGGGTCTCATATCAATGGGGTTTAATAGGTATAGGGCATAGTGTATTTATACTCAAAATGTTTAAGAATCTTTCCATCCATATTCCGGATTAGTATGAGTCTTCCGAAACTGTCATATTCGTAGGTGGTTGTCATCCCGCTGGCATCTGTTTCACTGGAAATACCAAATTGGTTATAGGTGTAGGTAGTTACCAACGCTCTTCCTTTTAAGGCGGTGCGGATCTTATTCAGCTCGGATCTCATGGCAGCATCCGGCGTATTGGAGTTCTGGATCACCGAATTATCTACCAGAGTTATAAAATAGACGTAATCGCCTCCCGTCACTTTAGCCACCGGATACTGGTAATTATATCCCCACAGGTAAGCTTCTTTGACATCCATCGTTGGATACCTTTCGACAATATTGCCTATAGAATCATAGGTGAAGTTAATTTCCGTAGAATCAGTAAAGCTGGTGTATGTACGCACCTGGGCCAGGTGGAAGGTGTCAGTAAACTGGTCGTTGAATATATATTCTGTACCTCCCATGAACTTTGAAACACTGCCGGTTTTTAGGGAATCTACTTCTTCCATTGGCTTGTAATACCGTTTGATAAATAAGGATAATCGCATCCCGTAATCATGTGCAGATAGTGGAAATACCAGTCCATCATTGAAACAGTATCTGTAGGTTTTAGACTTTGTTATGCCATTATTAAGTAGTACAGAGGTCTGCTTGATGGGGCGCCAACCAAAATTGGTGAAGTAATCGGCATCTGAGTACCAGGCATATTTAGTGGTCTGTCCAAATGCTCCACTGGTGGTAAAGGTTGAATCTGATTCCTGAAACAGGAGTCTAAACTGCCCAGCTAAACTGTAAGTTTTACCTGCTGCCAAGACTGGTAGCTCATTTGCAAAATCTGGTTTTTCTCTATACTCCGTTGACCCCGGTGATTTAAAGTACGCTTTTACTTTAAGTCCGACCTGTTCCCCAGTTATCGTGGTAAAGCCATAAGCCCAGCTTTTCTTCCGTAGCAGGGTACCGCTGTTGTTGTAGTATTTTTCATCCAGCAGCTGACCACGGAGATAGCTTTGATCGGTGACGGGTACTATCGGGTATTCATTGACGGAGGGCAGGATGTCCCGGGCATAACTATATCGTCTGTCGATCCAGCCATTTCCGTCTTCTATAGTGCGTACTTCGGGATATACCACATAGCTGCCGCCGGATGTTGCCAGCGGATAGCAGCTGGAAGGGTATAGTTTCATGTAGATGCAGGTGATATCCGTGTTTTCTATGTTGGCGACCCTGACGGGGGTGATGAGCAGTCCGCTGGTTAGTGTTGAATCAATGCTGTAGAGCTTATACTGGTAACGGGTTTTGTTAATTTTTCCGGTAACTGGATCGAAGTCCTGTATTTCTTTCACCCTGATGCCGCCCACATTCCGGTTCTTCGCTACCCAGTTTCCGTTTGGAGTGCTAATCAACGGTGTTGTAATATCTGGATAAATCTGATCGTCTGGTAATACTAATGCCTGGTTGCCTTCATAGAAGAATTTCCGGTATCCGCCAGTTGGGTAGGTGATTTTATTGAGTACACCGGCTTCAGCATAAGCTGCAAATACATTGCGGTTGCTGAATCCCGTTGCATTATATGTAATACCCCCGTAGGTATAACTTATGTTCGGGAGAAAAATATTGTTTCCCAGTTGTCCATTAGCAAATCCCCAATAGTCAACAGCGAAGGACAGGCGTGCTGGTAGGCTTACCCCGGAATATTCAAACTTATATTGCAAGCTATCAGTCTGGGTAATATTATATTCCTTGAGCCCGGTAAGTTTAAGACGTTGCATAAATGGGCCTCCGCCGGGATTGAAATAGTCATAATCAAACCGGAATCGCTTGATAATATTGAATACGGGATCGTAGAAATCGATGGCACCTAGCCGGCTACCCCCTTGGACATCAGACCTGTTCGTGCTATTATAGATGAAAACGGTGCCACTTTCTCCTTCTACTTTGCTGAGCGTGTATTCGTTGATGGTGGACGTGACAAAAATCTGATCCTGGACGAGATTAAATCCGTTACAGACTGCCGATATTTTCTGCATGGGTTGAAAAGCGCCAGAAATCGTCTTCAGCACGGTGGATGTGTAGTCATATGATAGCACAATCTTATTCTGATCATTCATATCGTGAATTTCCTGTAATGGCCAACCACTGTTATAGCCGGTTGGCGGAATAAAGTTGTCGGTATTACTTTGGTAGCTGACACTAGTTTTGTCTATATATTTTATACTACCACTTTCATTCTTACCAAAAAAATATTTGCTCCCTAGATCATCATATACTTTCCATCCACTAATGGAACCATCCGTTTCAAATATGGGATTAATCTCCAGCGGTGTATTCTGCATTAGAACGATGCTGCCGTTCTCCTTAAAGAAAAAACTACCAGTATAACCGTTGAAATTAAACAGAAAGAGATCCGGCTCCAGATCTATATCTCCTCTATAGTACTCATTCACATAAGGCATATCAATCCAGGAAAAGGTAGAAGGCTTCTTGGAAGTGTTGTTTAACATACCTCTTGGTGCATCATCTGCTAATCCCTTTATTATGCGCGTGATTCTGTTGTTTGCGTTAGGAATAGTAAATCCTAATCCCAGATTTCCGGCTTCTTCCTCTATCCGGACACCACCAGTATTATTGTAATTAAGCGAGAACTGCATAGAAAGCGTTCCGCTTGTAAATGTAAATAGCGGAAAGCTAACTGGTACCGTTCCGGTATATGTACCGATAGGTCTTTCCAATACTCTAAAGAGGGTGGCACTATTAGGGCTGACTGGGGTTACGGCTGGTACCTTATTCTGATACTGTCCGTAAGCAGCTATTAATGTAAAAAGTAATAAATGTAGGATTAAAGTTTTTTTCATAGATAGGAATTAAAAAATGTTCGGTATAGTTAAATTTGGTCTGGGGTATACCAGCAACTATTACTGCATCATTATGGCAGACAGGGTAACTTACAACTTCATGGGCTGGGGTATACTCCTTGAAGATAGACTTTTTAACTAAATGGAATAGACTTTTCATTCAGAAGCCGCTCAAAACCCCATCTAACGGGCTTAAGAATATTTAAGGGTTCTTTTCTTGTCCACTTACGACACATACAACGGACACCTAACTTTCTCATAGATCAATATTTTTTGATTGAGCCAAATATAAGCGACAGGTTTGAGGAAGAAGTTAATTACATGTAAATGCCAGAATAAATATTTCATTCTGGATAAGAAGCTTATTCCGATGAGGAGACGAATCAAATCTTGTTGCCTTCAGTCAGTTCAATCAGCGTGGGGTAAACATGGCAGCTCATAATATATTTTGCAATATCTTTCGAACGGCTTTTGGTAGAGTGACCAGTACCAACCGGGGCTCTTTCTGCCCTCTTACAAAGAACGTCTCCGACAGGGTTACAGCCAGCCCATCAATGCATTCCATATTTTTAGATCTATTTTTGTTGTGCCTGAATGGCTGCTGATAGATGTTCCATGTTACTTTCATATTCACTCCGGAATATCTCTATAACAGCTCTCCTTTCTGCCTTGCTTAGAGATCTAAGCTGTTTATTGTCGTCCATTTCATATCGCATTCTCCGATAAAACTTGGCTTCACTCCAGCCAAGGTCATCACATATTTTCGTTTTAATTAAATTAGGAAGATCCACAGCTCTATTGTACAAAACGAATAGAAGATTTATTTCTCTCATGTTCGGGCCACAAGAAGCGTTTATACTTTGATTTGTCATAATACTTTATTTTGAGTTAGTGACTTTGGTGGGAAGTTGATATAAAGTGCTTCTAAAGTTTTTATCAGGCTGTCATAAAAAATGATACTTTTCCCGGCATTATGGTTCTCATTTTGTAATGCATCTATCAATAGTTCCCATAACATTTCCCGGACTTCTATTATTGAATATTCCCAGGTAAATTCCCGTATCACTGTGACAGGATCTTGTATTTGATGTTTCGTTAAATGCAATGGTCTATTGTGCCATTTAGGAAGATGTTGATTCATGGATGATTATTTTTAGAAAAATAACCGGCGGTAGAAAAGTCCATTACCGGGATTTTAAAGGATATCTGCCGTGCTCATATCTTGATTAAATTGTTCATCTTGAATATACCGGGAGTAGAAACTCCCGGTAGTCACTTACCTCGAAATCAAAAAACTATTCCATAACAGAACCGGGGTAGAAAGCCCAGTTCGGCATTTCTATATGTCAACTTTATGACAACCCATATGTTTTTCTAGTCCCTGAGAACAATAGTTTATCTGATTGGCCCTTGAGCCATTCCTATAATAAATCTTTGGTGAAAGAATAGGCCGGGTTTATGACAACCTAATAAATGATGAAGTTGAAACCCTTTTGGGAGTCCCGCATTCAATGCGGAGATAGAGGGTATGTATGAAGGGAAAAAAGTAGGGATTGGGCCTACCCGCCCTTCCATCTCCCGGGCTCTGACAAAGCCCCACTATCCGAGGATAGCGTTAAGCATGAAATGCGTAAGTAGGCCCAACCCCTTATATAAGTTGTTGGGCGCTTTTAACCTACGCTCGTGCTTATTGAACTGTCAGATTCGGGAGACGAGCCTCTGTTAAAATGCTTACCGTATTGTTTATATTATATTCAATGCAAAGTAACTAATTCCTTAATGATTAACAATTCCATTCGTTTTTTAAAATACCAATACGATTATTTAAATGCAATCTAAAGAAATTTTATTGAAAAATCAAAATAAAAATACACAAACCGGATATAAAAAATCAATTAAAGTATATATTAAATAAGTTTACGTAGATATAAAAAATTGATTTGGCGGCTTTTTACCATATTTAGGGATAAGACTTTTTCAATGGCAAATTCCAAAAATACTAAACTCAAGGTCTCGAAAGCGGAAAATGTTCCTGCAAAGAAAAAGGGCAGGAAGCAAAAGACCCTTGAAGAATCAATTGTAGAGATCGAATCTAAGAAAGCGTTGATAAAAAGTATTATTGATAACGGCACATGGGCAAAATTAAGAGATATTGCCACTCTAATCCCCAAAACAATGGCTGAAGAAATGGGATTCAATCATACCAGGTTGGTTAGCAAAATGCGTATTCCTGTCAACCTGTCTGCAAAAGACGTGATCCGTATGGCCTATTATTTTGAGGTTGATCCTCAGCTGATATTTAATCAACTGTTGAAAGATGTAAATAGCAATAAAGAACTTATCAACAAGCTTTCGAAGTTTAAAAGTATAAAGGAAATCAGGGCTAAGAAGTAAAATTGCTCGTAGACGGAGATACACCTGGTACCCAAAAGCTATTTAATAAGGAACCAGGTAGGAATACCCGGTTCTGTAATCGGAATCATTATGTAAAAACTATGAAAGGATTGCGAGCTGCCCCGCTTAAAAGTATCCGGTAACTGCATTGCCTATACGCTAAAGGAATCCATAAATATTTCCCTGCTGACTAGTAAAGTCCCCCACTTTCAACATAAAAATTTAATAGGGATATGCTGTGATATTCTGACCTTCATTCTGAAAACGGGCCAGGCCAACCATATGCAATATGCCAAGTAAGGAATCCAGTGGGATATCTGTGCGTATCTGGCCGCTAAAACGTTTATTACTTAAGTCCGGCGACAACCGTATATTCACGCGGTAAGTCCGATTGATCGCTAACAACACCTCCCTCAAAGGTGTGTCCCGGAATACAAAAAGGTGCTGACACCAAGCCGTTTCAATAAACATATCTGCTGGACTTACTTCGAGTTCCATGTTATGCAAAACAGCTTTATACCCCGGTGAAAGGGTCACTGTCCTGCCAGGAATAGAAACCTGCAACTTGCCATCTAGCAAAGTCGCTACCAGTTGGTTGTCGCCGTATGATTTCAGATTGAAACGGGTACCTAACACTTGAATCATCGCAAATCCTGTGTTTATGATAAAAGGCCTTTGCTCGTTGTGGACCACGTCAAATATTGCCTCCCCTTCAATCTTTAGCTCCCTGCTTTCAGCAAATGCCACCAAGTCGAAGCTCAGCATGGATCCTGCATTTAAATGTACTTTGCTCCCATCCGGTAGCTTCAGGCTGAAAGTCTTTTGGGCGGGGACTTCGATTGCCACAGGCTCGGGTCCACCACGGGTACCTGGAGTAATGGACATGGTATCACCATTTACAACAACCTGCGTAGCAGCAATGGAGAACACCGTATCGTTGCCTGTTAATACGATTGATGAAGATCCACGCCGCATACGCATAATGGTTGTCTGGCGGAAATGAGAGGGGGATTTAGAGGTATAGGCAAGCGTAGGCTTTTCTGGTCCCTTATCTATTAAAAGGTAATACAGACCAATACTGATCAAGGGTACAATTACAGCGACAGCTTTCAAAATGCCATAAAATAGTACCCGTCTGCGGATTACCCGGTCTTCTATACGCATCATCACTCGCTGCAAGGCAGCTTCCGTATTATAATTGCTCTGTGCGGAACGCATGGCAATCCAGCGGGAAGGATCGCTTAACCGGGTGACTAATGTCCTGTTCCTGTTATTGGATTCATACCATTTTTTCAGCTTCGGAAGCCGTTCCATATCGCTTTCCACTAACATGTAGCAGACCAGCTCACGCGCAATGTCTATGGCACTGAGAAAATCATTTCGGTTCATAATTGTATTCTGTTTTCAGCCTATAGATTATCATTGGGTCTGATTACAAGCAGCGTTATTTTCGCTCTAGTACCCTACATGCCCATAAGAATCGATTAAGTAATACCCACACCTCCAGGTAGATAGACTGCCTGTCAGAAACAAATTATTAACACAGCAATAGCTCTTTTATAATACCAGGTATATGCAAACCACCCTATAATTAAAACAACAGAGTAATGGAAATCTTTAAAGGCAATGCCGCCTTTCTCAAAAAATTATTTCAACAACAATTGAATAAGCAGGAATGCCTTACTGGTAAGCATCTTGCGCAACAGCGCAATGCCCCTATGGCGCTGGAAGTCAACGGTATTAACTGAAATTCCCAATTGTTCTGCAATCTCTTTGCTGCGCAGACCACGGTGGTAGGTCATAGTTATAACTTGCTTGCATCGGGGTGGTAGCTGGCTAATCGCCCGGTCCAGTTCTATCAGTGTCTCTAATTCGACAATCGTAGATTGAGCGAGATGTGCACTAGCTCCCGTCAGAAAATCCCCATACTGGCTCAGCTTCCCAGCCTCGCGTTCCTGGGCTTTAATCACGTTAAGAGACCCGTTCTTGACAGATATATAAAGAAATGCTTTGATTGCCCTGATGTGGGTAAACCCTTTTCTTTTAGACCAGATCTTAAAAAGCGCATCTTCGGCGATTTCCTCCGCATGGCTGCGGTCTACACTTAATTTTTGCGAAAAATAGCACAGCGGACCATAATAAGTTCGGAACAGTGTGTTAAATGCATTTTTATCACCTTGTCGGAATGCATCAATGTCAAATCCCAGGGGGGCCGGTGTAGGAACATCGGTCTCAATTATCATAATGAAGGGCTTATAGTGAAAAATATATTGGGCGCTATGCCCTATTGGGTGGAATCTGCTAAATGCTGCCTGGGTATTTACTTAAAAGAATTTGCTCAGCGAATATAGATTATTTTTTAAAACAAATTTCATCAGTCATGAACTACAATAAATCGATACTATTCACCGAAACCAGTAATAGCATCGATCAACAATTCCCTGTTCTGACGGATGATAAACAACTCCATTTTCTTCTGGATCTCAGGTCCGCCTTTCCATTTTTTCGTATAAGAAATATTCAATTTCGCTTTATAACATTGGGTACTTGGAATCCGGACCATTAGTACATTGGGGTGAGCATATCTTAATTCCTGATCGTGGAACAGGTGCCATGGAAAAGTAAAATATTTCAGTACAGCCCGAAACACCCGACTGCATTTCCGATGAATATCTCTTCGTTCTTCCTGGGCATCGTCCAGCAGCTCTTTCCAGAACCGGAGTACAATATCTATTTCATGTTTGCCCAGACAATCCGGGCCTGACTCGTATACGGGTTTCATATTCGGAAATATCGTTCCTTAATGAAAACAACCAGACGACCAAAATCTTTAACGAGGTGGAAATGTTTAATCTGCTCATTTCGGTGTTTAACAGACAGGACTGTCGCCAAAATAAAACAGCAACGAATTCTACCATCTTTTCAGTCTCCATAGAGGAGAAAGGGCGGCACACTATTAATACAACCATGCCCGCTTATCCTGTGCTGCAATCGGATTGCACTTTCAAAAGATAACTTTAATCATATCCAATTGTTATCTATTGACAATGCCTTAATTAGTAATGCATTGTATTGTCAATTGCATTCTTTTCCCTCCTTATGCCGGGTGTACCAAGTACTCTTAATAACCACAACGACCCAGTAAATAATAAACCTATGGTACCACTTATCGAAAAACTTGACTACCCATTTAGTCATGCTGATGCACTGTTCGCGGATCAAATAGAGGCTATGGCCCAAACATGGATTGACTGGCTGGATCTACCAGGAGAATTCGCGTATAAATACAAAAAATCAAGGCTGGCAAACCTGGCTACCCGTTTCTTTCCACATGCTTCATTACCCGTACTAGAAGCTGCCGGACTTCACCTGGTTCTGTTCTTTGCCTTCGATGACCTTTATGCGAACAAAAACTTACTACAATTACAAGTTCATTCTAACCAGGCCATAGAGAATCTGCAGGGACACCATCTAAAGCATGTACCAAATGTCATCCGGGCATTTACAGCACTACGGGAGAAGCTACTGGAACTCACCAATGACCAGTGGCTGCAAAGATTCATACTAAATGTGCAGCGCTACTTCGATGCAATGTTGGCAGAAGCATTTATCAGCTCATCGGGAATCTATCCCTCAATAAGATATTATACAATTATCCGGGAAAACCTCGTTGGATTGTACCAGCTTGTTGACTTTCTGGAACCAGAAAGAGATTTTGTTTTTCCCACGGAAATTGTTACTTCCCCCTACTTCTGCCGCCTGCGCAAATCGGCTGTACTGATTATGAGCTGGCTGAACGACATTGTCAGTTACCCCAAAGAATACCGGGATGGTGAGATATTTAATCTGGTTCTGGTCACTGCCCGGGAAAAGGGCTATGCTATTGATGAAGCAATGGAGCGGGCGATTAACCTGCACAATAGGGAGATCGAGCATTTTATCAGGATTTGTAATAATCCGCCTGATTTTGGTGAATATAACAGAGAAGTAAACAGATACATCTCCGACCTGCAATTTATGATCACCGGCCACAAAGTCTGGAGCGAACTTACTTACCGGTATAACAGCCCGATTTAGAAAATTATCCAGGTCGTTAATCATGAAACTGTTTACATCTGGTTAAGAAAGGGCTGTCTGGGATTCTGTAATTTTTCTACGGCATTATGTTTTGCCTACAACTATTACTAAAACCCGCTGACATGAACCCTCAAAACAGCCCTACCGTTGCGCTCAACGCTATTGTTAATCCAATTAAAAAATTGGTATGGAGAATCTTTCTAAAAGTGGAACATTCAACTATTTTCCGGGTAGTTACACGGTTCCTATCCATGGGAGTGTCGCCAGGAATGGATATTGAGACGAAAAGCAATATCGTTATTGTTAATACGCTTAGCTGGAGCACCGCCTTTATAGCCGCTATTGGACCTGCTATGATCTATTTTTTTATCCAGCAGGAACTGTTGGTACTTTTACCGGGGCTATTCGAATCGCTATTATGCCTTACCGTTGTTTACCTGAACTATATTGGCAGGCACATGCTGGCTGCAAAAGGATTCTATGTGCTTCAATGTATAGCCATTCTATACTTCGGTACCGCGTTTGACAGATCAGCAGGTGTTCAGCAAATGGCTTTTTTCATGGGAGGACTGAGCCTGTTGTTATTTAAAAGCACAGGTGCCCGACTGTTTTGTTTTGGCCTCATATTGGCAACCCTATATGCGCTGGAATACAATTATAATCATAATGTCTTTAATGTATTACGGGATAAAATGACTATCATAAGTGTACGCCAGGTTGTTTATCCAGTTATTCTCATTCTTAATTTTCTCGTAGTATTGCTATATGAATTTTCAAAAGACCTGCGTAGAAAGGAAACAGAGCGATCTAACAAAATTTTATCCATGTATGGCGCGAAATTGAGCCATGACAGCAGAAACGCATTACACAGGCTTTCAAATCTGATTGAGCTCAACCGGGCGGAGAATGGAATGGCTGCGCATGTCCCGAATTATATGCTGGATATTATGCAGGAAAATGTGAAAGAATTGCTCCTGTTGAATAATAACCTCCTATCATACGGAAAACTAAACTCAGGTGCGGCTGAAAAAATCTACTACCAACCAGTCCCTCTGAAATCTACGTTGGTAAACGCAGCTGATGCGTTTACTGTGTACGGAAATAAAAAGAATGTCCGCGTCAAGCTTGAGCTGGAGGATGATGTGCCGGCGGGAATAATAACGGATCAGGACAAACTGATACGTATCGTAAATAATTTATTGAGTAATGCATTGAAATTTTCCCCAATCAGAACTATAATAACGCTCAAAGCTAAACGTGGACTTGGGAATGTCTTGCATATATATATAACTGATCAGGGACGAGGGATACCTGCCCAACAACATGAAAGTATATTCGAACCATTTGTATCGGAAGATAGTAAAGAAGGTAACGGGATTGGACTCACAACAGCGCGGTATTTTGCCCGCTTATTGGGTGGTGACCTTACTGTGCATGAGAGTTATATTAATCATGGTACCACATTCCTCTTGTCCATTCCCATAAAAGAAGCCGTATTATCTTCTGTAGTAAAGGAAAATGTAAAGATGGATTTTTCAAATTTTCTACTCCTTGTTGTCGACGATGATGAAATTAATCTCAATATTGCGACGCTTCAGGTTAAAGATACCAATATGAAAGTGATCACAACTGAGAACCCTCTGAAAGCCATCCATCTGATTGAGCATTGTAACCCTGATGTTATTCTCCTGGATCTGGTAATGCCAGAAATGAATGGCGAGCAACTGCTATCGCATATTCGCAAGAACAGAATGACCCGGCATATACCGGTAATCATTACTTCCGGCAGAAGTGAAATAACGGCGGTGGATGGAGCTGTCGCTGTACTTCATAAACCGTACAATGTGGACGAGCTGTTACATGTTCTTACAAAAATACAGGAGCATAAATCAGCATAATGCTATGAATAGAGCATAAATAAAATAGCCTGAGAATCGAAACGATTCTCAGGCTCATCAAGATTACTCATTTGGGAAAAGGGAGTATATATTTGGCTAAATGAATCTATCATATATTTCTGACATAAGCGCTATCCATTAGCGGGAGTGTTAAGATAACTGTGTAAAGGCGAAAGATAAAATGTAGAGGCTGCTGTTGTAGTTCATAGCAGTCTCTAATTAAAATCTTACCTTTAAACTAATCAGTTATCTTATGGACAAGCTACAGCAGGCCATTCAAGAA
>NZ_DATLKJ010000072.1:0-21259 GCF_035538455.1 Chitinophaga sp. | reverse complement strand
GATTCACTACCGCCGGTAGTGTACCCGGTGCTTTCCCAAATACCCTCAGATCCGAAACAGAAAAACGGCCATCAGGTACCTGTTGATTGACCAATCGTATAAAGCGGGCCGATACAGGCTTTGCTAACCTGGTATAATCATGTGTAACATCCGTTGTATTATCAGTTTTGTTGATGATTGTTTTCCAGTGGATACCGTCTGGGGAAGACTCCACTTTGTATTGGTAAGTGCGCACAGTGGACGTAGCATCCAGGTGTGCGTCCTGGTCTGCGAAGTTGACCTGCAACGCATATACAGAAGAGATCTTCCCAAGATCCGTCTGCAACCACTCACCGGCATTTCCGGTAGCAGCGCTCCACCAGGTGCGCGCATCTTCATCTGCCGATAGCTCCGGTACATGCCCGGAGAGTGAAGAAGACGCCTGCACCGTTTTATTGTAAGACAATAACATCCATCCGGTAAACAGTGATGTTTTGCTGAAGTCCATCTTCCTGTCAGGCAGCTGCATGGGATAATCACCGAAGGCAGTAAGGGTATGCAAATACCCCTTTTTGTCGAAGAATGCCGGAAATAACCCGATGCGGCGCTCAAACATATGACGCACAGAGATGGTCATCGTGGCCACATGCCAGTAATTCCCATATTTATCCTGAAAGGTGCTGCCGTGCCCGGCGCCATTGATAAAGCCACCCGGCTTATAACTGAATGGACTGTTTTCCATATACATGAATGGACCCAATGGTCTGTCGGATACATATACGCCGTCTGCATATCCTTTGAACTCCGTACCAGGCGCTGCATATTGCAGGTAGTAACGTCCATTGTGCTTAGTCATCCAGCTGCCCTCGTTCCATCCCGCCCGGCCATTGTTATTATGCTCTCCGTGTTCCTCCCAACCATGCTCACGGAACCGGTGTTCAATAAGCGCCACCGGCTTACCAATGGAATCCAGCCTTCGGGCAGGGTCCAGCTCAATACCCATAATGGGATTGGTAGCAGAGCAGCCATAATAAAAATATATACGTCCGTCATCATCCCTGAAGATGTCAGGATCTGTCATGCCGATAGGAAAGTGTGCATTATACACTTTCCAGTTATCCTCCTGCGGATGACAGTTATAATATACCTTCGGTTTACCGTTGGAAGCGATAAAGAAAACAGTGTCATGGATCGCTTCTACCGCAGGTGCATAGTCTTCTACAGGAAGTGTCGGTGACTTGCGGTATGTCCAGTGAAGCAGATCGTCTGCATACCAGTAACCACCCGATTTAGAGGCATACAAATAATACCTTCCCTTAAACAGATGTACAACAGGATCAGCCGCTTCCCTGTAGGCATCTTTGCCATATGCAAAACGGTAATTAAGATTAAGCGGATTACAGAAAGAGGCAGACGGCTGCTGTGCAGACGCAATATGTTGCATGACAATCAGCAGGCAACACATGGATAGAGATATTATCTTCATTTTTATTTCGTCCTGCACCATCAATAAAACAATTCCGGTAAAACACCATCGGTGTCCCCGGTGACAATCGAAAACATGGGGCCATGATTAGCCCCATCTGATGTTATGCTTATGTTGCTATAATATATCAATGTTTCATTTGCAGAAACACCATTGTTCACTGTTCAGTTTTTTTGGAAAATCACCACAGCATAAAGGTAGCCCAATTCAAAAGGGTACCCTGCTGTCATCTTATCAAAAACAGATGCTTTTTTTGCCCTTAAAATTCCCGGACTAAAAAATAGCCAGGCTCCCCCACTTTTCAGGAAGAAGAACCTGGCTTAACGTCAACTATCACATTAACGATCATCAGAATCTCACAGGCTCCCCTGTCACAGGCGCCACCAGTTCAAACCTGGTCTTATCACTACCCACAGCGTGCAGCGCAGTAACAACCATGGCGCTCTGGCCCTTTGAGATCCGTAAATTATCCTTAACAGGAATCTGCTCTAATGGTTTTCGGCCCTTGTCAGCCACAAAGAGTTTCCCGTTTTTGTAAATAATGTGTTGGCCCACATAAATAGTCTTGTCAATAGTAAGCACGGTATTATCTGCCAGCCTGATCATCACACCTTCCACACGCGCATCGTTAGGTCCGCTGACTTTAATGGAGAACCCGAGTGCCTGCTCCTTAAATTCATTCTGCAGCTGCACAGTAGTTCCCGTTGTGCTGAAAACCTGATCGGAGAACCTGTTTTCCTTCACCGGATACAGCAGAAAAGCATTGGCTCCCGCTTTCTCCAGGTGAAATTTATAGTTAAGCTCCTTGAGCTTTTCCTTCAGCTCATTATTGAACTTATTGGCCATGCGCGCTTCTTCCCAGGCGCGGATAGCGGTGAAGATCGCCTCCTTTTCTCCGCTGGCCTCCACAGTTTGCTGACTCAAACCCAGCATATAAGTGGCATTCCAGCCGATAGACTTCGCTTCGAGATTTTCTGCATCATAGAGGCTCCAGTCTTCCTTGTACCATTGTATCCCGAATGTGGCAGGGAAATAGCTGCTTTCAAAAACGTAACGCATGTCTTTTCCTTCAATCCCCCATTTGTTCTTTACGGGGCTGAACATATGATCACCGCCGCCCACATTACAAACGCTCATATAATGCCAGCTGCCTTCCCCTACAGCGCTGCCCATCACACGGAGATACTTGCCGCCGTTGCGGTAGTAGCTGTCAAACAGTCCGCGGAAGAAGCGTTTGAACGAATACTGTCCGTGTCCCTGGTACATACAGCTTTCCAGTCCGTCAAAGTCGATATAGTCCATGCCGCCTTCTGTCAGCCACTTGCCGTAATAGTTCGCATAAACATCCTGCAGATTCATATCAGGCGCAAACCCACGATAGCAGTTGGGCTCCAGCTTCACAAGGGTAGTACCGGCTTTATAACTTCCGCGCGTGGTATGATAAGCGCCTCTTTTCAAATGTAGAAATGTATAGGGAGGCGTGCGGGTGACGCCATTATATTCAATCAGTTCCTTACCTATTTTCAGCACGTTGGTCTGAGTACCCTCCCAGCCGCCGAATTCATTGAAATAAGCAGTATCCGCTACCGTAATGATGGTATCTTCCGGAGAAAGATCTTTTGTAATAGTCGTGCGCTGCGCGATAGCCAGGCTGTCGCTGGGTATAGGCGACACATCACTGTTATCATTGGGCTGCAGGAATTCGCAGAGGGTATGCAACCCGTAACGGATGCCCTGTTGTTGCATGAGCGCACCGAATGCCGGAATGCTCATACCCTCCCTGCCGGTAAAACTGATCTTCTTATTCTTCCAGCGGTTAGCCGGATTGGGATAATACTCACCCCAGCCTTCATCCTGTATGCCTTTGATATGAAGTCGTGTTGAATACGCCGCCAGACTGTCGTGAGAACCTCTCCAGGCAATGTCCGGGCGGTAAGCCGCCGGATCTTTAACCCATTTACCATCAATCGTCGGATGCGGCAGTCCTTCTGCCAGCACTATTTTCTCGATAGTGTTCAATCCCAATGAATCAGGACAAGCATACAACGCCACCGATGAACCCATAAAGTCCGCGTCAGTAGCAGTAACCAGCTGATACCTGCTGGAATTGGCCCTGCCGTCGATACCTTCCGGATAATCCGGGAAGTGGATCATCTGTTCCTTCCTCCTGTTCCTGGAATGCACGCAGATCGTAGCGCCATATGCAGGCTCCAGCTTCGCCCCATTACCGTAATTCATCCGGAAATACTCCTCCGGCTTTGAATAAAAGGCAACATCACTCGAACCGTCGCCACCGATACCAAAGACCTGTCCTTCTTTCAGATGGGCCGGCAGCGGATATTTTACCGGATCAGGAGAATGGATGAAGTAATACATGGGAGGCATATCCCCCTCAGCCGGAGGACCACCGGTGGTATTATCATCAAGCCCCAGCAGGCCGAAGGCAAATTCCTTATTCCGCACCACGCCAATCACATCCCCGATCATAGCAGAGATCGTTGTTTTATACGGACCCCATATGATGTTATCTATCTTATCCCGGTTGGTAAGAGACAGCAGTTTGAATTTCAGGTATTCCGGTTTCTGATCAACGCGGATGATGGCTGCTGATCCATTGCTGTAGGTGAGAGCTATTTCACCCTTCTGCTTTGTATATACCGCCTGTTCAGGCAATATGTACTGCTTGCCGGCATGAAGGCTCATCAGCGCTGATGTAAGACCTTTCGGGCAATACTCCTGGTTATTCTTTTTGTTCCTGACAGAAGTAATAAATCCTTTATGATCTATCGTCACAACAGCGTACTTTGTCTGCAAAGTGATCGATTGCGCGCAAAGCCCTGCTGTACATAACAGTAATAAAAACAGTATCGTAATTTGTCTGAAGCCCTTTACATTCATTAAAGAAAAAATTTAAGTACTATCTGATAATATGCATCCAAAAACTATGTCCTCAAAATTACCACCATAACAGCCCTAATAGGTAGCAATAATCTGTCAAATACTGATGGTTTATTTGCCCAGGTGCAGCATGGAAGACATTCACCGGTGCACGTTTTCAAAATTTTCTAATCCTGGTTCAATCAACTTTAATAACTATCTGATGCTGGTAGCTTTCCCCTGAATATTCTCAATGTCGCCAGGTACTGGTATTGAATAATCTTCAATGTTATCATGAAATCACCTCAACAGATAATGTTATCTTTAAGTATAACCAAATATGATTTGTCATGGCAAAACAACTTTCTATCATCACCTTTACAGGCCGGCTGGGTAACCTGATCGGCTACAGGCGCAATGGCACGCACTGCCTGCGCAGTATGCCCGCCATCGTCCGGCAGACGGCAGCCACCCGCAAAGCCGCACAACGATTTGGCATGGCCAGCAAAAGAGGGGCGCTCATCCGCAACGCCTTCTCCGGCAAACTGGATGTTACCTGCGACGGCGGGCACATCAACCGGCTGACCAGCGCACTCATTCCCTCCGCCGGCAATGACACCAGCAGCATAACCAACTTCCGGTTCAACCGCTATACGGGAACAGACAGCCTGCTCCCACTCACGCCCAGGCTTTCCCGAAACGGCGTCCTGCACATTCCACCACAGACGTTGCCCGCACATAAAGGCATCAGCATGCTGGAAATAAAAGTGGTTGCCTCCCGTATTCATTTCGCGACAGGCCAGGTAGTAGCCACTGAAAGCGCCGTGCTCTTCGCAAAAACCGGAGAGCCCTTTAAAGGGGCAGCATGCGATGTGGATATACCTGGTACTGGAACATTGATAGTAGTGCTGCAAGTAAGAGGCCTGCAGGATCATATTCCTTCCGGCAACAGAAAATACTTCGCCGCTGATATTATTGCAGTACAACCACCGCAACCCCTTCACCCAACCCCACACAAACGGATCTACCCGAAGCGTCTCCGGTTAAATCTGCCGTCGGAAAATACAGCAGTCGCCGCAGCTCCGCAGCTTCTTCGCCCCCGTATTCAACGGGAATAAACTATCCAATGCCTGACAATTGTATACTGGTTAACAAACGTAATTACAGCCAATCACATACACTCACGTCCTGTCCGCAGGTACAGCCAGCGGCTTGCCTTTGCATTAGTATCCCCGGAGCTTTCTACCCTCTTCCTCCCAATCTCACTGCAACAATTCACCGCCAGCACATATCCGCATTAAGTCCACCTTTCCTCCTACGTTACCATACAGATCAGCGCCGTATCACAGGTATACCGCCCCTGGGAGAAAGCAGGCCGCCTCTGTATAGAGGCAGCCGTTCAGGAATAAATATTGATAATAGAACCAGTAACTATTTCATCGTAAACGTCTCGTCAAACGAAGTCCGGTGCGTTGCTCCGGGCTGATTCATCCAATACTTTACTTTCAGTGTACGCGTCTGCGGATCAAACTTGTTGACACCTGACGGGTCCAGCTCCCCGGACCTTCCGCCGGACGAAGGCTGACCATACTTATTGACCACGCTTACAACGTTATAATCTTTATCCATATTAAAAACAACACCAAATGTTCCGTAATAGGAATTACTGCCAGCACTGAGTATCTTATGATAGACATCATTTGAATAATCATTATCCACTAGTTCCAGCTGCAAGGCAGTAACAAAACGAAGGGTAATATTCCATGGATAAGGGCCGGTAATAGATGTGCTGGTATAATCTTTCATCGTTCCGGTACATACATATTTTCCGGCAGCCACATTAACCGGCTGACTCTGTGTTGCATAAAATGTATCAATACCAGCCTGCGGTACATATGCTGTTTTCAGCTGAATATAGGAGAGTGCTCCGGATGCATTTTTCAAGGTATCCAGGAAAGCATCCCCTTTTGTATATTTCATACTGTCAGTTGTTCCTGATACGGTGGTATAGGTGACAATCGTATACTTACACAAGGTATCTACTGACGCAAAATCCAACAGGATTCCTGCCATACTGTTATACACCGACACCTTCCGGACAACCAGCCCACTTTCGTAAGTGCTCCCCAGGCTTGTCCCACCGATAACTGCCGACTTTGGAGTAGATGCATTCCCTGCTTTGTCATAGGCTGTCACTTCAAATGTATAGTCTCCCTCTGCAAGGCCGGGTATAACTACCTTCTGCTTCGTCTCTGCAGCCGGCTTAACGTCCAGGTGATCTTTACCGTTGTTCCAGGAAATAACATACCGGGTAACATTAGGGTCCTTTGACTGCGTGAACTGTACTTCCAGCCGGCCTCTCCCGGGATGCGTTTCCAACGCATACGGCACGCCGGTATAAAATGTCTCCCCGCTGGCCAGGTAAGGCACATATTCATGATCCATTTTTGTGCAGGCGCCCAGACAGGAAGCCACCAGCAGTAAAACGTATATTGCTTTCTTCATAGTTCTCTTTTGATTGCCGCTGAAATAATTATTTATAATCTCCCATAAATTTGAGGGATGCTATCTCCACACTGTTGCTGCCAGAAAAGGTCTGGAGGATCACAAGGCGGAAATAACGAAGCTGCACTGCCGGCAACGGGAATGTAAATTCGGCCCCGTTATTTATCACCTCATCATCAGCGCTGTTCTTCTGGCCATAGGGAAGCCCCGATGGCTTCACTAATTCGTATACTCCTCCCAGTTGTGTCCATGTGCCGTCGAGTGCTCCGTTGGGATTAGGATTCATGCTTCCGTATATTTTGAAGAACCGCAGCGTGCCGTTTTTGAATTCCGCGCCGCCATTCGCCCGCATCCAGTAACGGAAGCGGCTCAGCATCACTGGCCGCCCAAAATCATACGTAATACGGGCTGGTACGGAATCCTTATTACGGTCACTGACACCATAAAAAGCCCGGTCTCCGGCTTTATAAGGGTTTGTAAGCGGTGTGGCCAAACTGGAACCACAGCAGGGTACCTGATCTCCCGGCAACGTCAGTCCGCTGATCTTTGTTCTGTCCAGCTCCACTTCGCTCATGGAAGTAACCTTGCCCCAGATGGTATCTGAGGTGTTTCCCCAGCGGTCCCTCACATAAGCGCCAAACTTCCGTTCCTTCGCGCTGAATCCCCTGACGGAAAAATTGCCCACTGAGTCCTTTGTATATTTTGTATACACGCTCTCTGCTTTTCCCACGGTATCTACCAGCGTCACCACCGCTATCTCCGACTCTGTTTCATTTTTAAACTGAAAGTTGGCGCCCCCGAAATCCGCTACTATCTGCAGCGTAGATTTCACTGTCAGATAAGGTGGTGTAAGCGGGTTCACAGCCACTTCTACCGGATCAGATTTAACTTCACTCCTGCTAACGGTAGACAAGGCCACTTTATACGCTCCCGCCTTTTCGAAGCCCACCACCTTGATGGTGTCCGTGTAATAAGAGGCCTTCACCTGCTGCGACGACTTACTGTTAATCATATAATCCGCCTGCACATAGAGGATTTCAGGATCAGCAGGTATATCGTAGATAATGAAAGCGCCTCCCGGGAAATTATTAACGCGCACGTTGGTAACAACAGGTGGTTTCTTGTCGCTCTTATATATCGGTTCGAGATTCGTACCTGTTTGTTTCTGACAGGCAATAAACGCGCTGGCTGCAATAACAGCCATCAGTATTATTTTAGAGAATAACTGTCTTTTCATTTGAAAGATTTTTGGTTGATTTAAAACGGCCTGTTACCATAATGGGTTCTGTACCAGGTTGGGATTTACGAACAGGTCATATTCCCTGATCGGCGTCAGGTAATCGCGGTAGGTATTGTGTGGTTGATAGATGGTCTTCAGGCGGTAGAAGGTAGCAGGTGTGCTTTGTGACACATCCCATCCGGTAACCGGCCGGTTCATCAGATCAAGTCTCTTCCAGCGCCGCATATTCCAGTAGTTCTCGCCTTCAAACATAAATTCTATCATCGTTTCCTGCTGGATAATACTCCTGAGCCCTTCCCGTGACGACGGTTTATTGGCATTCCTGGAATAGGCTGCCCAGGATTGCACCACACCGTTAAGACCAGCGCGGCGGCGTACCTCATCAACATACTGTATTGCTTTTCCGGATGGCCCTTCTGATTCATTCAACGCTTCCGCATACATGAGATACAGCCCGCTCAAACGAATAGCCGGCCATACGTAGGCATCAGCAGTATAAGAACCGCCGTCGCCGGATGTTTTCCAGCTTACCAGCTTCTTGGGCCAGTACCCGGTAAAGGAATAACGGGAAAGCGAGTTCGCAGAAGAAGACCCCCACATGGTATTAATGTAAAGCAGGTTATCTTCAGCAGGACGCTGCTTCATAAAGAAAGAAGAACCATCAAACGCCAGATCTGCATAGAACCGGTATTCCCTGTCCATATTGAATGAAGAGGTCGTATAATTGGGCTTCAATATGCTCCGGAGCGAGTCCGGTATTGTTCTCAATTTAGCATACCTGTTGGCATAATCCCACGTCATATCCTCTTCAATGGGTACACCATTCTTCGTGTAGAATATTTCACAGGCTTTCAGGTTAGCCGCCCAAAGGGAATAGGTATAGGAATACACATCGTTGCGCGGTGCGCATTCACGCTGCAACTCTCCAGTATTGGAGTGCGGGAATGTCCAGATATTCTCCTGGTTCCATTCTTCCGTGAGGGCACACCTGATATCAAGACATTTCCTCGTGGTATCGCCAATAGATTTAAGATCAAAGGGAGGCTCAAAATAATACAGCTTGAATCCAGCCTGAGCAGCCACCGTAATAGCCTGGTTACAGGCCTCTGCGGCCTTCTGCCACTTAGCCTGGTCATAGTTCGTATTCACCAGCGCCTGACCATCTTTGTTCTTTAATGCCGTATAATCACTGTTACCATTGAAGAGCGGACTTGCTCCCAACACCAGCGCATAGGCTTTTACAGCCAGCGCTACAGGCTGCGTGATGCGTCCCAGCTCCTCACGCTGATTCATGATGGTCAACGGCAGATCATTCAGCGCCTCATCTGTAAGCTGCGCAATATATGCCACCGCATCGTCCACCGGCTCACGCTTCACCTTCACCGCTTCTACGTCAGAAGCCACCGGCAGGTTCTTCCGGAGGATAGGAACAGGTCCATACATGCGCACCAGCAGAAAATGATAATATGCTTTCAGCACTTTTACTTCCGCTATCCATCTCTTTCTTTCCGCTTCTGTTATATCCGGTACTTTCCCGATATTCTCCAGGAATATGTTACATGTACGTATGGCCTCAAACATAGGTTTCCCTCCGTTCAGGCCATCCCAGTAATTGGCAATCGGGGTCACTACATTCTGATAGTCATAGCACAACTCCATAATACCGTTTGGAATACCCGGAGCCTGAGAACCCGGATAAGGCGTAGCAATTTCCCTGGAGCCCAGGAATGTATAGTTCTCTGATACGCTACCCAGCCGGGGCAGATAGGAATAACAGGTGAACAGGTATTTTTTCGCCGTCGCCCTCAGCTGAAATGCCTGCTCCAATGTAGCAACGTTATCAGGGATGATATCGAGGAATTTATTACAGGCGATTCCACATATGATGAAGAATGCTGTCAATATTATTTTGAAGATTCTCATATTATTTCTTTCTGATTATTTATGAATCGTTCTTTCCAAAAAAAATTATTTGAAAGAACAGTTTATACCGACATTAAACACCCGTTGAATAGGGTATCCCAGCCCATTACCCCCCATTTCCACATCCCACAGGTTAAACTTGCTGAACGTAAAGAGATTGGTACCATTTACATAGCATCTTGCGTTTGTCAGATGCATTCTCTTCATTATCCTTGCAGGCAGGGTGAATCCTATTTCCATTGATTTGATGCGCAGCAGGGCGCCGTTCCTCATAAACCAGGTGCTTGTCTGGTTGTTGTTGTCAACGGGACTGGTGCTGAGCCTGGGCCACAATGCATAAATATTCTGATTGTCTTCACTCCAGTGGTTGTCTGCCCATACTTTCAGCATCTGCCGCTGATCGCCAATGAACGGAGCGGTAGTTTTTGCATCAATCCAGAATGACTCCCGCGCCAGGCCCTGGAAGAAGATGGAAAAATCAAAGCGCCCGTATCCGGATGATAACCCGAACCCATATACGATTTCAGGAGTAGTAGGATAACCTATCGGACAGAGATCCAGTTCACTGATCTTTCCGTCGCCGTTTACATCACGGTATTTGATATCTCCTCCGCCATACATGCCGAAGTTCTGCCTGGGTGCATTTTTTGCATCGAGGTCATCTACAAAGAGCCTTTCGGCTATGTAGCCCCATTGCTGTGAAAGAGAATGCCCTACGTGTGATTTATTGAGTTCAGGATACTGCGGCTCTTCATATACATCGAACCGGCTGGTAGCGTAGGTGAAGTTACCCATAGCCTTTGCCCACCACTTACTGGTTATCTGATGTGAATAATCCAGTGCCACATCTATTCCGTGGGCGGAAGCTCTGCCCACATTGGCGCTCAAAGGTGCCGACAGTCCCATTGTGGTAGGGATGGAAGCCCGTTCCATGAGGATGTTTGACCGCTGTTCGTTGTATGCATCCACTTCAATATTCAGCCGGTCGAACAACGAAGCTTCAAAACCGATATTCGTTTTCGCAGCTTTCTCCCAGGTAATATCATTATTGGCGTAACGTGAAATATCAATACCTGACAGACTATAATCTTTCAATGTACCAAAACGCATTGCCTTTGTACCGCTGTTCATATCTACATTTGACAAGTAGAAGAACCGCTCGGTAGGGCTACCTATAGCATCATTACCCACCAGACCATAAGTGGCCCTCAGTTTAAGTTTGGTGACCACCTGCTTTATATTGTCCCAGTACTTCTCATTAGATACTGTGTAGGCAATACCCGCTGACGGAAAGAAGCCGAAACGATGTGTTTTATAAAATCTCTCAGAACCATTGTAACCGAAGTTGAACTCGGCAGCATACCTGTTATCATAGAGGTATGTAACCCTGCCGGAAAGCCCCACATTCCGGAAAGGCAGGGAAGTCTGCAAACTACCAGCATTACCTGTAAGACTGTTCTTCGCCACGCCCACCAGGGTTCCACTCAGGCTATGCACCTTTTTGAAGGTTCTGCGGTAGTCCAGTGCCAGCTCACTATAGAAATCAGAAGCCACTGTTTTATCACTTCCTTCATTATAATTCAGATACTCTGTGCCTGGAGGCGCCTGCGACTGGCCAGCTTCCTGGTTGATAGGCATAAGCGAATATCCTTTGCTTGCGTAATCATAATTATAGGCCACATAGAAGAAGGGACTATACTCCCTCGTAAGCGAGAAAAACGAGTTGCGCTGAATATTGATCAACCCGCGTGCCGACAACCCCTCTGTAATAAACGACAACTTCTGGTTAAGCGCCAGCTGTGCATTGATAGCCGATCTGTTGAATTGTTTGTATCCCTTCTGCAAATCCGCATAAGGATTATTGTACCTGCCATCTGAAGCATTACCAAACATGATATGCTTCACGTACTTTGTTTCTTCCGTTGGCTCATAATACGCAGGAAACATCACGGGGTTGGATTGCATGATCTGTTCATAGATGTCTTTACCTCCTTTTATCGGCCCCATATAATCATCAAAGCTGCCGGAGAGACGCACAATCATTTCCGTTGACGGCGTGAGCTTCACATTTACATTGCTCCTGATGGAATAGGATTTCAGTTTGGAATTACTGTTAAAATTGGATTTCCGGTCTATTTTAAGGATACCGTTATCCAGGTTCATAGCCCCTGAAACATAATACCGAGCTATATTTCCGCCACCGCTCACTGACATGTTATAGCGTTGATTAACGGCCGAATTACGCAGCAGCATCTTCTGCCAGTTGGTAGTTGGATATACAATAGGATTGACGCCATTTCTGGTGTTTTCAATCTTCTCCTTTGAATATAATACCCCACCAAGCGGATTGCGTGTAAGCACCGCTTCATTGGCAAGCTCCATATAGGTAATGGGGTCTGCAAGCTGTACGTTCCGGGTAGAGCTCGACAGGGAACTCTCTGCCCTGAATGATACGGTGGCGCTGCTTTCCTTACCTTCCTTGGTAGTGATCAATATAACGCCATTAGCACCCTTGGAGCCATACAATGCGGTAGCAGTAGCATCTTTCATGATAGAGAAACTCGCAATATCGTCTACCTGCAATCGTGCCAGATCTGTGGTATTGGCTTCCACGTTGTCGATCAGAATAAGCGGAGATTTTCTGTAACCGAAAGTAGTTACACCCCGTACAAAAAAGTCGGCATTATCAAAACCAGGCTCCCCACTCCGCTGAAAGGCAATAATACCCGCCAGCCTTCCGGCCAACGCATTGGTGAGGTTACTGGAAGGAATCTTCAGTTCAGCAGGTTTGATAGAAGTTACTGCACCTACCACTTCTGTCTTCCTTTGCTTTCCATGCGCCACTACCACAACTTCTTCCACTTTGGAGTCAGCTCTTTTCAGTGTCACCTGCAGCGGCCCGTCGGACGTCACTGTCACCTGAGTGGATTCATACCCGATGAAAGACACAACCAACACCGTGCCTGTACGCGGTACCTGAATAGAAAAGCGCCCTTTGGCATCGGTAGTTACTCCCTGAGTGGTGCCCTTGATCTTCAGTGTTGCACCCGGAAGCGGCATTCCATCTTCCCCCACCACTATTCCCTTCACTTCTATCGGCAATACAGCATTCCCTGAAACAGCATTCGCATCCACATTTCCAGCAGCCGTAAGCACAATCGTGTTCCTGGAAATGGAATAGTTCAGCGGCTGATCTTTAAAACAATTCTTCAAGGCTTCCGGTAATGGCATGTTGTGCATTTCGACGGTCACCTTAGCAGCATTATTAATCAATTCATCTTCATAAAAAAATCTGTATCCGGTCTGTCGGTTGATTTCTTTCAACACCTTCCGGAATGGTATATTCTTTCCGGATAGCGTAATATTCTGCCGGATAGCGGCTGCGTTGACCTGCATACTAATGCAGAGCAACCCCAAAACAGTGTACTTCATCATCAGCAATTTTCTTTTTACGACTACTCACTCTGTGTGAGCGGATTCTGGTTTATAAAATGGTTCATACATGGAAATTTCTGCTCCCGGCGTATCCGGGAGAACATCATGGGATCATATTTCTGTTAATGAATTACAATTATTCTTCGCCCTTCTTTCCTATACCTGATACCGGCCATCTGCATAAATTGCAGCACTCCTTCCAGGCTTTCATTCCGGCTGACGATACCGGTAAAATGCCGCTTACTGATTTCACCTTCATACTCAACATCTACATCATACCAACGACCCACCTGGCGCATAATTTCCGGTAACGATTGTCCGTTGAACACAAAGTTTCCGTTCTTCCATGCCATCACTTCTTCGAGGTCAACATCGTTGAGCACACGGCTACTTCCCGCAGCAGCTGCCAGCTGTTGTCCCGGGCGAAGTAATACATCACTTTCCTGCAGTATTACTTTCACGGCGCCTTCCAGCAATGTGATCCGGAGGCTGTTCTCATCCTGGTAGCTGTTTACATTAAAGCGGGTGGAGAGTACCAGTACGTCGGTATTTTCTGTTTTAACGTAGAATGGAGCCGCATCTTTCTTTACATCGAAATATACTTCCCCGCTGATCTCAACAATCCGGCGGTCTTTCGCAAAGGCAACAGGAAAACGGATGGAGGAAGCGGCATTCAACAATGCGCTACTTCCATCCGGTAGTGTGATCTCATAGGTTACTCCTTTAGGAGTGGATATGGTATTATATAATGTTTCCTTTGAAGTAGTGCCGGAAGAATGATAAATAAGGCGGCTATTACCCTGCTGCTGTACTACAGCGCTACCCTGCCTGGCAAGGATACCGTTGCGGGCACTGTCCAATGCTACAACAGAGCCATCCGACAAAGTAAGCATCACCTTCTTAACAGGCCGGGAAACACGCCCCGCCAGCTTGTTAACAGGGCTTACGGTGGGATGGTAATACTTCCATATGGAGAAACTCCCGGTTAGTATTAATACGGTAGCCGCTATACGGATATATCTGATCATCACCACACGTCTGGCTGCCTTCTGCTGCAGCCGTTGCATAATACGCTCATACAGGAACTGCTTTTGTGCAGGATCTGTCATCCCGTCAAAAACACCTGACTCCAGGTCGTTGTAGATCTCATCCCTTAATGTATCACGGTTTAGCCGCAGGAAAGCGTTCAGCTCCTGCCGTTCACTGTCTGATAAATGCCTGGCTATAAAGGCGGTTATCCAATTCCGAAACTGAAACATAATCCTTTTTACAACTGAGCAATATGATTCTCCGGATATAAAGACAATTGAAAAAAGAAAATGTACCAGTGGAAATTACAGCAGTTCCAAAAAAACAAGTACAAATAACATAGTATACTCCCTCGTGTGTTGCCGGAGGTACTCACGGATACACTGCGTGGCCCTCGCCAGGTGATTCCTGGCTGTATTCCTCGACAATCCAAGTTCCGCTGCCGCTTCGGCCAGCTTCATACCCTGAATCTGGGTTAGCTGATATACCGTTCTTTGTTGCGGGGAAAGTTGATTGATAGCATCCGTGATAAGTCTGCGCGATTCTTTCAGTACATACTCCGACTCTGGCGATTGCGGTACTTCTTCTGCAGTTGTCAGCAGCTGTTGCAGATAATTCTTTTCACGCTTCTGACGATGCAAGAGATTAATTACAAGATTACGGGCAATGATAAAAATGTAATTGGAAATATTTTCTACCTGGCTAAGATGTTCTCTCTTCAGCCATATCTTCATAAATACATCCTGTACTATTTCTTCAGATTGTTCTTTTGACCCGGTATAAGCAAATGCAACACCGTATATCCGGTCAGCATACATATCAAACAACCGGCGAAAGGCACTTTCATCTCCGTCGGCCACCTGCTTCAACAGCAATGAATCACAGCCTGACGATGCTGATACAGGAATCATAATTAACGGTGAAATTATCGGTATAAACGCCCCAGGGTGAAATAATTAATTGTTTCTCCAACTCACATCGGCCATATAGCTGACATGCCTTTGCTTCCTATTTAAAATCGCGGTATTTTCTCCTGTGACTCAAGGTATAATAAGCCTATGCGGGCTACAACCATTATTTTGACTACTTGCTGTCTTATTTTTGCCGGTGTGTATTGGATTTCTTCTATATCCATATATTTGGGGGGTAATGTTTCCACTTCATTTTTTCAGAAACGCATGCGTAAAACTCTATTCCTGTTAACCTGCATTAATTCAGTAGGACTACTAATATGCAGTGGTTTGGTACTTATCAGTATAACGTTTGATACGATACTTTGGAGAATCAATACAATTTGCGCCGGCATTTTTCTTTTGTGCGCTGCCGCGGTTTATTATCAGGGACGGCATCTGTACAAGTTTCTGGAATATCTCAACAAAACAGGTAAGGTACAGGGCTTCACACTCTTTAACATCAACGCCTACCGGTTCATGCAGGTCACCATATTGGTAAAGTCATTGTTCTTTGTAGTAATACTGGGCATGCTCTCCGGCATTATCAGTCGTATGCATACTCATACGCCTGTTTTTGGTTAGTATTCATTTGACGCGTTATATAAACAAATGGCCTCCATACGGAGGCCGTTTTATTTTATATCGAATCTCTTTCAGGTATACCTGGTACTTATTTCGTCTTTATTTCCATAACAGGCGTATAATTGAACAGGCTGGAAGGATTGTCAGCGGAAGTGACTGTTCTTCCTGCCGCCCGGATAAAATAAGTGGTTCCGGGCTTCAGGTCTGTAAATACCGCCGTATATGTAGTATTCCCGATGGTGGTATTATCAATTGCCTCCGTGTTTACGACAATGCGTTGCAGGTAATAATTTACATCTACGCCTGCTGTTGTGCCCGCCACTGCGGCTACGCGTGCAATCTGCTGCGCATTGGCATTTGATTTAACAACGTACTTCACCGTAATACTGTTACCCGTTACCTCACCAACAGTAGCGGTTACCAGCAGGAACGGCTTCACTTTTATGTCCAGCTGCTGGTTGCCGGAAATGGTAACTACTGCCGGCTTCACAGGATAAAACGGACCTGTTGCGCTCACTTCATACCGGCCCGAAAATATGGCAGCATTTTCATAGGTACCGTCAGGCTTCACAGAAGATAGTTGCGGTACAGGTGCGGCACTACTGTAGTCTAACTGTGAAACCCTGATCTTTGCACCATTCACTGCCTGTGCGGGTACCGGCTGACCAGTGGTTTCATCTACTACAGTGCCGTAAATCCTGGCGTCGGCACTTTTATAATTATCTTTTTTACATCCTGCAATCCAGGCAGTGGCGGTTGCCAGGATGCCTATAGTCAGGAGATATTGTATGCGATTCATCAGCTTCTTTTTTGTGGATCATCAATATAAAGGGTTCTGCACCAGGTTACTGTTCCTGTTGATCTGGTCTTTAGGGATCATTTCATAGTACAGTTTCGGTGGGAAGGTGCGTCCAACACGGGGCGCTTCGGATACTTCAAATGTGTAATCCATATTGGCCAACGGCGTATTGGGTTTCCACATCAACCAGGGATACAGCACATGAAACTTCGTATTGTCCATCACCTGGTCTGCAATCCTCCAGCGGCGCATATCCCACCAGCGGTGGTTTTCAAAGGCCAGCTCTACTCTCCTTTCGTGCCGTATGTCACCTATAGTTACTGTTGTGCGTAATGCAATACCCGCTCTTTTGCGGATCTCGTTCACCGCATTTAATGCATCACCAGTTCTGTTCAACTCCATTGCCGCTTCCGCATAGTTAAGCAATACTTCCCCGTAACGGAAAACCATCCAGGGAACAACAGACTGGTCGGAGTTCACACGTTTATCAGGTGTCATGAATTTCTTCAGGTAGAAGCCTGTTTTTGTATAATCACCATTGTTAGACATCAGACCATCCTTCCCCATCAGGCGGATGGTGTTTTCACCGCTACCATAAGTTTCATCCGGATTGGTAGCGCCTTTCTTTACACCATTATCAATAATGCCCCTGCGCACTTCCAGTACATCGCCCTGCCAGGCAGACATTGGCGACATGATGGTGGCAAAGAAGCGGGGATCTTTGTTACGGAACAGGTCCTGCGGATTGGCGTAGCGGATCAGATTTCCTCCTGCATCCGTTACTTTCAGCTTACCCGGCGTACCGTCTGTATATTCAAATTCCTCCGCCATCTCCAATGTGGGATTGGTTACACAACCGTAGTCGATGCGATAGCTGTAAGGCGCGTTGTAAAAATCGAAGGAATGTCCGAGACCCGGATATTTATATGCTTTTACAAAGATGGCTTCCTTATTGGCAGCATCAGCGCCGGTAAGGAACAACTGCTGGAAATTAGCGGCTTTATCAGGAAGTGCGTTATATAACCCGAAGTTACCTGAATTCATGATCTGCGTTGCCGCATCATAGGCTGTCTGCCAGTACCCGTCTGCAGCTCCAGCCGGGAAACCCAGCAGGCCATTCAGCTGCGGGAAGCCATATTTTGCGATGGACCCGGCGTACAACGCCGCCCGGCATTTAAGTGCAAGCGCTGCATAGCGCGTAGCACGGAAACGCTCATTGTCGCCATAAGACTCCGGCAGATCCGCTACGATGGCATCTACTTCTTTGATGATGAAATCGTACACTTCCTTCTCTGAGTTTCTTGGTACCTTCAGTTCATCGGTGTTATTGCCGTTGAGCTGCTGCGCAACGGTCAACAAAGGAACTCCTCCGAATGCCTTCACCATCGTGAAGTAGTAAAAGGCTCTTAAAAAGCGGGCCTCCGCCAGTCGCACCTTGCGCTCATCCTCAGATATAGAGGCTTTAGACACCCTGGCAATAAAGTCATTCACCTGCCTCACCGGGCCATAACGCCAGCTACCACTAAAGGCGCCGTCTTCAATCACACCTTCCACCAGCGATCCGCCCCAGGGATAGGCGCGCAGCGCTTCATCCGTAACTTGCGAGAGGAAACCAGCTTCTGTTACGATACTGTAGTTGAAATCTTCCGTCCACATATAGCTGTACAGTGTAGCCATCAACGCCGCCACTCCTTCGCGCGAACCGTATGCACCATCCACATCGATGAAATCCGTTGGCTGTCTTTCGAGGAACTCCTTGTTGCATGACCACTGTGCTGTAAGCGTCATCGATATTACTACGCATAGCCATATGCGATATATACCGTACCTGTTCAGTTTTCTGTTCTTTTTCATTTTCTTCATCTTAAACTGTTAAAAAACCACATTCAACCCCACTGTTACTACGCGCTGCTGTGGATACCCGCCGGTAGTACGCCCTGATACTTTCTCTCCGTCTGCTCCATTGGCTTCCGGATCTACTACTTTCAGCTTATCCCAGGTAAAGAGGTTCTGACCGGATGTGTATATGCGAAGTGTATTGATACCAATTCTACGAAGCGATGCAGCAGGAAGTGAATACCCAATCACTATATTCTTCAGACGGAGATAAGAAGCGTCTTTCAGCCAGAAATCAGAAACGCGGTTATTATTCTGACTGCCATTCACAACGGTGGAAGGATACTTGCCTGGTACCCACGGACTGGTTGGATCATAAATATCCTGGTGATGCCAGCGGTCAGTCAGTATCTGGTAGGTGCTGGATACATTCACAAATGGTGATTTGAATTCCCCGTCCATCTGGAAACTATAGTTGGCTGCACCCTGGAAGAAGACATAGAGATCAAAACCTTTGTAGCTGGCACTTACATTAAGGCCATACATGATCTCAGGGATAGAGCCCCGCCCGATAACGGTCTGGTCGCGGTCATCGATAATGCCATCACCATCCAGGTCTGCATATTTAATATCGCCGGGCTGCAGGGTGCGGTTGCCCTGTCCATCCTGAACTGCCCACTTGTTGATTTCATCCTGGTTCTGGAACTGACCGAGAGACTTATATCCCCAGGCAATATTCTTCCAGCGGTCGGAGCTGTTGTTGAGCCAGTTGGCCTGTGCATTATTGGGAGGCGCCTGCTCTATATGACCGTTACATGCACGTGAGTAAGTGAAGTTACCGCTTACATTGAAGTTCAGTTCACCGATATGGTTATTGTGTCCAATTACGATCTCAAATCCGCGGTTGTTGTCATCGTTAAGGTTTTCATCTGCGATCTCCACACCGAAGGTTCCAGGTAATGCCTGTGCGCGGCGGGCGAGCAGCCCCGTGCGTTTGCGGTAGAAGGCATCTACCTGGAAAGTCAGTTTGTTATCCCACAACCCAACGTCAACACCTATATTACTGAGATAGGAAGTGTACCAGGTGAGGTTGGGATTGGCCAGCTTACGCGGATTAAAGCCCAATATAACATCAGACCCAAACAGATAGCCGATTGGGCTGCTCCCGGGATCATTGTTTGGATCATTAAAGCCAGGATAATAGAAGCCATTCAGGTATTGAAAAGCACGAAAATCGGCATCATCGCCCAGCTTGCCCCAGGAGGCCCTCAGCTTGAGGTTATTGACAATAGAAGAAACAAAAAACTTTTCCTTGCTGATCACCCAACCGGCAGATACTGAAGGAAAGAAGCCCCAGCGCTTGCTTTTGCTGAACTTATAGGAACCATCCTGTCTGAACGCCAGCTCCAGGAGATATTTATCAGCATAGTTGTAATTAACTCTGCCCACATAGCCCATGTAAGCCTCATTGGCTGTAGGATCTCCACCATTCCGCATATTATTCTGCGTACCCGCCAGCAACTCATCCAGTGTATTCAGCTGGTATTCACGGGTAGTATTAAAATCTGTACGCAGCCGTTCTCTTCTTTCGAAAAGCAATAGCCCTGTAATGTGATGATCTCTTGCAAATGTTCCGCGGTAATTGAGGGA
This sequence comes from Chitinophaga sp., assembly GCF_035538455.1. Classification (GTDB taxonomy): domain Bacteria; phylum Bacteroidota; class Bacteroidia; order Chitinophagales; family Chitinophagaceae; genus Chitinophaga. The sequence goes on along the minus strand of NZ_DATLKJ010000072.1, from coordinate 965 downwards.
GAAGTTCAGCAGGTGGTTGTCTTCCTGCGCATTTTCCAGGGTGAGTGTACCAGGATCATTTCCTGTATAGGTAACATTGTATTTGTTGGCGCCCTGGTCAAAGGAATACAGATTGTATTTCTTATTCCATGTTTTCCAGTTAACGCTTTCCGACTGATAAGAGTAAAGCGCTTTAGCACTGAGACCTTCCAGGAAGGGAATATCGTAGTTAAGACTTCCGATCACATTCACGTATCTGTTCTGTTGCTTCCTGTAACCGGAAACATCTTTATCCATCATGGCCAGTGCATTCCAACCGGCGGTATTATTGAGATAAGCCGTGTTGCCGTTGGCATACGGCTGGAGCATAGGCGCTGTGCGGTTGATGGCAGACAGGATATAACCAGTGCTGGCAGCAGGATAAGCACGTTGTTCAATACGGCCGCTGGTATTCAGCTCTGCAGTAAGTCTTTTCCCAATCTTTGATTGCAGGTTGCTGCGGAAGTTATATCGGTTGAAGCGGGTAGCATCACTCTTCCAGATACCTTCCTGTTGCAGTTGTCCTATAGAAAAGAAGTAAGTGGTATGCTCGCTGCCACCGGATACGTTGAGATTGTTGGAAAACATAGGCGCGCTGTTCTTCATTGCCAGTCTGCGCCAGTCGGTATTTTCATACCCGGGTTCTCCTTTCCTGTATTTCTCCAGTACTTCACGGCCATAGGGCGGGGCTTCATTGGTGAGGCCAAGCGCCTTTCTGTTGACAGCCGATTCGTCTTTCAGTTCAGCGTACTGGGCAGCCGTCACCAGATTCTGTACACGGGTAGGGCGTTGCCAGCTGTAATAACCGGTGTAAGATATTTTCGGCAGTCCCTTGCTTCCTTTTTTAGTGGTGATCAATACAACACCATTTGCAGAGCGGATACCATATACTGCCGCTGCTGCGTCTTTCAGAATAGATATGCTTTCTATTTCATTAGGATCGATAT
>NZ_DATLKJ010000071.1:0-5573 GCF_035538455.1 Chitinophaga sp. | reverse complement strand
AGCCCTGAAGATGCATGTACAGTCAGTGAAAAACAATATTCAGGAGTTGAGCCGTAAAGCATACCATACGCTTTACAAGAACACCACCGACTTTGTGATGTTGTTCATCCCGATAGAACCGGCTTATGCGCTGGCCATCATGCAGCAGGATGAAGATCTGTATGATTTTGCGTTTCGCCGGAAAATCATACTGGTAAGTGTTCCCTCATTACTGGCCACGCTCCGTATTATTGATGCTATGTGGAGACTAGACAATCAGAACAAAAATGCAGAAGAGATCGTGAGGCAGGGGAGTGCGTTGTATGATAAGTTCGTAGGGTTTACAGAAGATATGATGCTGATAGGCGAACACCTGAAGAGAAGTCAGAATGTTTATGAGAATGCCGTGAACAAGCTGTCTACAGGGAATGGTAACCTGGTGGGACGTACCGAGAGAATGCGCCGATTGGGATTGGACAATAAAAAAACATTGCCGCGAGAACTGATTGTTGATTTGCCACCAGTAGAAGAGAATGGTAGTGAGATGCCTGTCGGTAATACCCCCGATGATGTAAAGATCACTACAATTCCGCCGCTTCCAGAACAATCAGCTGATAAAGAATAGTTTTTCTCAACCTTCGTTGCAGGTGGCAACAGGTTTCCGGTAGAAGAAAGTAAGATACACCGTCGCCATCAGGGTTATAAAGGCAATTAGGTAGAAGGCAAGAGGGAAGTTAGATGCGTTGTTCTTATACAGAAAGGCTGAAAGATATGCCCCCAGCCCAATACCAGCTTCCATCGCGATATACATGCTCGCCAGTGCTCGTCCTCGGTGTTCCGGCCTTCCGAGGTCTATGGTCCAGGCTGTAATGGCTGGTGCGTTGAGACCTACAGAAATACCATATACAACAGCTGCCGCCATTAATAACGCAGGACTTGCAGCCCAGGCCATCATGAGCATAGAGGCTGCCATCAATGTTGCGGCAATTTTCAGCACGGGCACACGGCCATATCTGTCTGACACTTTGCCAGCCAGTAGCCGGATACCAATAGAGCTGCCAGTAAAAAAGGTGAAGAACAATCCTTTGTTTAAAATACCAAGATATGCGCTGAAGTCAGGAATAATAGTGAGCATGGCGCCATAGCTGAAATAGGTAAGGAAGCATATCACCACCGGTGCCCACACCAGAGGCTCAAATATTTCATCACTGGAAATCTTTAGCAGGGAAAGACGAAACGGTTGTTTGTTGGAAACGGTTTCTTTCATGCCTACAAGTATCACTACAGATAATAATGCAAATACAGCGGACGTCTGGAACATCACATTGATATTCCATCGTATCGCCATGTAACCGCCAATGGCTGGCCCCAGCGCCATACCAATGGTGCTGGCCAGACCCACCATACCCATTGCCTCACCGCGACGATTAAATGGCACAATGTCTGACACATAGGCGGAAGTTCCGGTAGGTTTGAAACCTGTTGAAAACCCGTGGAAAAAACGCAGCAGTAAAAATGCGGCAACAGAGCTGACCAATGGATACATCAGGCTACACACGACACATATCAGCGATCCGAAAATCATTACCGGTACACGTCCAATGGTGTCAGTAAGCTTTCCGCTGAAAGGGCGCGACAGACCAGCCATCAGGGTGAACAGACCAATGATATAACCTTTGTAATCTGCACCTCCCAGATTGGTGAGGTAGGCCGGGAGCTCCGGTATCATCATATTAAAGCTGGCTGAAAAGAGGGCATTACTAAGGCATAACAAAATAAAATGCAAAGTGTAGATCTTTCCGGTAGACTGATACATGCTACAAAATTAGGGACTATGGTACAATTTTCGCGAATAAAATGACCACATCGCATACCCGAACAAAATCCGTCTATGCCCTGTTAATATTAACCGGTTGTTAAATCATGATAAACCTCATGGTTCTTCATCCGCAGAAGTTGTAAATTTATTATAACCACAAAAAATTCTATCATATGAAAGTAAACATTGGCGTTTCAGCAGAACATGCGAAACAGATTGCATTAGAATTGAATAAAGTACTGGCTGACGAACTGATAATATATGCTAAAACGCGGAACTGCCACTGGAACATCGAAGGTCCAAACTTCATGGAAATGCATAAGTTCTACGAAGATCAATACGAAGAGCTCGAAGAGTATGCAGATGAAGTGGCCGAATACATCCGCTCCATCGGGCATTACGCAGAAGGACGTTATGCTGACGTGCTGAAGCTCACTAACCTCCTGGAAGATGAATATTCCAACGATCAGAAGAAACAACTGACAGGATTACTGAATGACCATGAAACCGTTATCCGTAATCTGCGCAGACTTATCGACGAGTTCGACGCAAAATACAACGACAAGGGTGCTGCCGATTTTGCTACCCAAATGTTGCAGAAGCACCTGAAGCTCGCGTGGATGATCCGTTCTTACATTAAATAAAACCACACAGGAAAAATACAGAAGCGTGTCAGTTGAAGCAGCGAAGCTGTAAACTGATGCGCTTTTTGCATTTATATATTAGCTACATTTGTTAAGAGCCATTATCCCCGTTAAATCATTCTTCATGGAAAACACAAATGACCTCCGGCTAGCAGTACTTATCGATGCGGATAATATCCCGTATCACAATATTAAAGGCATGCTGGAGGAAGTGGCAAAATACGGTAACCCAACCTTCAAAAGAATATATGGAGACTGGACCAAACCCACAGTGGTAGGCTGGAAAGGTGTATTACTGGATTATGCTATCACTCCGATCCAGCAATATAGCTACACATCTGGAAAAAACGCTACCGATTCTGCTATGATCATCGATGCGATGGACATTTTATACACTGGCCGCGTGGATGGGTTCTGCCTGGTATCCAGCGACAGCGATTTTACAAGACTGGCCACCCGCTTACGTGAAGCCGGGATGCGTGTGATTGGTCTGGGCGAGAAAAAGACTCCCAGCGCATTCAGGGCCGCCTGCGACAAATTCATCTATCTTGAAATATTACAGGTGCGGGAAAAGAAGTCAGATCCCGATAAGCCCCGTTCATCTAAAGAAAAACAGAAAGCCATCAGCAAAGCGGATAAAGAGCTGATAGAGCTGTTGTCTACCAGCATTAATGATATAGCCGATGAAGACGGATGGGCCTATCTCGGGGAGCTGGGCAACCTGCTGCTGAAAAAGCAGCCCGACTTTGATGCCCGCAACTATGGCTACAATAAGCTCGTTCAGCTGATAAAAGGCTTCCCCGTTTTTGAAATTGATATCAGGGAAAGCGGTAAGAAAACCGGCAAACTGGTGTATGTAAGAACGATTTAGAGATGAGTTACAGAAAGATAAAAGTCATAAAGGGAGATATTACAAGGCAGGCAACTGATGCTATTGTAAACGCGGCCAACTCTTCACTGATGGGTGGCGGCGGTGTAGATGGTGCTATTCACCGTGCTGGTGGGCCTGCTATCCTGGAAGACTGCAGAGCGATCGTGGCCCGGCAGGGTGGATGCAAAACAGGAGAAGCTGTAATTACCACTGGTGGTCACCTCCCGGCAAGGCATGTCATACACACAGTTGGTCCCGTATGGAATGGTGGTAATAAAAATGAAGAGGCACTGTTGGCCGCCTGCTATCGCAATTCATTAGAGCTTGCTGCACATCATCAGCTCAGATCTATATCATTCCCCAATATCAGCACAGGAATCTATCATTTCCCTAAAGATCTCGCTGCCAGTATTGCTATGGATACCATTGTACATTTCCTCGAACAAAACAGTAGCATTGAAGAAGTAATATTGGTATGCTTTGATGATGAAAACCTGAAATATACCCAGCATTATTATAATCAGTACATACCCCCACAAGAATAATTCATACTGCTTTTATGCCGTTGAACAAATTGTAATAGCAACGTTTTGCTGTTTTATTATATTTGATGTGACAACGATTTAAATCGACAACCAAACCACCATTAAGAAAATGAAACCAACCAAATTTTACCGGCTATTGCCGGTACTGGCCGCTATGGCCCTGAGTCCTCGTGTTTACGCAGGCCCGGTGCCTACCTCTCCGTTAAGTGTTATCCAAGGAAAAACAGGAAATGACAAAGCAACTAAAATAACGTTGTTTAAAGTAACAGAAGGGCGCAAAACAGAAATTGCCACCGCCTTTGTGAATGAACAGCACGCATTTGCATTTGCACTTCCGTCACCTAAAGAAGGATTTTATTATTTGTCTGACGGCGGCAGAGATGGAGATACCCGTATCTACCTCAAGTCTGGCGATCAACTACAGCTGAGCCTGGACGGCAGTAACTATAAGGTCGTTGCCGGCTCTCCGGAGAACAAGGCATTGCAGCTGTGGCATGATCAGCTGAGTGTTCTTTCGAAACATACAGATCTGGGCGATACTGCCACGTTCTATTCATTTTTTCCACAGTTGGAGGCTTTTGTTCCCAGAGTACCGGTGCTGAAACAACAGGTAAACACACCCAACAAAAAATTCAATGATTTGCTGAAATATACAATGGACGTGGATCTGGAGTATGCGGCTCTGAGGTTTCTGTTGATACCGCATTCCGTGCATCCAGATAGAGCACAATATCCAGCATACTACAGACAGGTGATCAAAGACAGCAAATACTGCGACACACGGCTACTGCAAAACGCCAATGGCACCAATATGATCCAGTTGTATGCAACCTTCCATATGATCATGGGAGACAAGGAAAAGCTGCCTAAAGGAGCAGAAAGACTTAGCTCTTTGGTGAGTCTCTTCTGTAATGATACTATAAAAGGGGTTGTCATTACGGAGAACCTGAGAAGCTACAGGTCATTTGAATCCCTGAGAGAAGCAGTAGTACCGGTGGAGAAGTATCTATTAACAGATGTTCAGAAGCAAAGCTATTTTGATTATGAAAAATCTGTGCGCAAGTTTGCCGCTGGGGAACCGGGATTTAATTTTTCAGGAGAAGATACAAACGGCAAAAAGGTTGCATTCAATGACCTCAAAGGAAAAGTAGTAGTAGTGGACGTTTGGGCTACCTGGTGTGGTCCATGCAAGGCAGAGTTGCCGCATCTTCAGAAGCTGGAGGAAGAAATGGCCGGAAAGAATGTAACATTTCTGGGAGTCTCTGTGGATGAAGCCAAAGATAAAGAGAAGTGGCAAAATTTTGTAAAGGAGAAGGAAATGAAAGGTACGCAGATCTTCGTAAGTGGCTGGAGTGAGATCGCAAAATACTATGGTATCAATGGTATTCCCCGGTTTATGGTATTTGATCAGAAAGGAAATATCGTGAATGTGGATGCGCCAAGGCCTTCGCAGCCTGAGCTGAAAGAGCTTATTAACAAGCTATTATGATAAGATGCTGATTTTGTTCCGCGGGTTTGTACAAGCAGGCCCGCGGAAATATCCAGGAGAAGGTAGATACTTGTCTGTAACATAAGGTAAGCCCACGGCTAAATACGTCTTGCAAAATTCAGTGAGATCGTATGACCAAGGTTATTTTCCAAGTTTGTAACGATGAGGAAGGAGTTCTTCTATTCTATTGATAGGGTGATCGGCTATCCTATGTAGTATATCTTTG
>NZ_DATLKJ010000070.1:0-10577 GCF_035538455.1 Chitinophaga sp. | reverse complement strand
GCAATGAAGGCAGGAAACAAATCTACCTGCAACGGATATTTTATCGGGTGGTCATCCTGCCTTAGTTCCTGTAATGCATTTTCCACCAGTTGATACCAGGCAGTACCTTTTCCCGGATGCAGCAATAACTGCCCGATCTCTTTCAGTTGGCTGCACAAATGCGCTCCCGGTGCAATCACTTCCAGCTGCCGGATCAGTTCCGCCAGCGGGTCATTCCCGGTCAGACAGGGTTCAATACCGGGCGTCAGCAGCTGTGAGCCAATAACCTCCACTACGAAACGTGTAATGTCGTCTTTTCGGTCTGCCATACCTTTGGCTGCAATGATGGCGTCTATCAGCTCTTCAATGGTGGCGCCATGTGCAGCGGCGCGTTGTACGATAATGTCGATGTATGCCGACCGTTCAACAGTGGTAAGACTGTATTCCCGTGTATCGCGGTTATTAAGCTTATATTCTACATAGCGTATTTCATCAGGCAGCTGATAGTGACTGTTGTTCGGAAAGAATTTGATATGGTTCCTGATCTCAGGCAGCAGGCACAGTTCATCAACAATCCTGGTAAAATAATTCATGTCAATCCGCACCGCTTTATCGTGAGACGATTGGTCACCAAGTACAATGTGGCTGTCTCCATCCGAAACCGCCGCTAGTGAACATCCTGCAAAAGTGCCGAAGGGCGTGCTCCTGGTACAGCTTCTCAGCCAGTACCTGGCATAGGCTGCTCTCATACCGGCGTCAGACAATCCGTTCTTATTAAGCTCATGCCATAAATCGGGGGACGCGAGATAAAGCCCTTCTTCAAACAGGGCAGGAGCATTACCGGCAGGGCTATATGCATACCGGGTGCTTTGCAGCGGTGTCCTGAGAACCAGGAAGGGAAGGCATTCAATCATGTGTATGTTTTTAGGATACGGGTGTTAAAGAAAAAGATTCGCTCAACATATTGAGTGTTTCCCTGCGTTCTTCAAATGAATAACTCAGATCAAGAAAAATGAATTCATTCACCTTTAGTTTTTCCTGATAGTTATGCAATGTGTCATAGAAGAAATCTGCATTGCCTTCAATACTGTTATGCACGTAGTTACTGAAGCTGACAGCATGTGCCCTGTTCTGGCCATTGTCGTACCTGCGCTGCTTTTTCTTTCCTGGTGTATAAAACCCTGCGAAGGCCACATTTAGCACGGGGTCTTTACCCGTAAGTGCATAATACTTATCCCTGAAAGTATTGATGATAACCGTCTCCTTTTCCAGTGTGCTGCGGTTATGGAAGAACGATTTACAGAAATGCAGCGGAGGCGCCTCATTCAGCGAAATATGATCCGGCAGGGACGTGCCGAGATTCCAGATATTGGGAAGTGTTCCTTTGTAAGGAGGGATCAGTGTATCATCTTCTTCAAATAACTCCTGTTCACGAAGGAAGTATTCAAACAGTTCTTTTATCTTCCGGATGAATAAGGTTTGCCGGTCGGCGGATTCTTCGGCGTGGTCCTGCAGACGGCGCATCATGTCCTTGTGCGGCGCGCTGTTAGCAATGCCCAGGTCTATCCTGCCGGGGAAGAGGGTGCCCAGCAATTTAAAGTTCAGGGCGATCCGGTAAGGGGAGTGCGCCGGAAGCAATATACCGGCAACACCTACATTGATCTGCCTGGTCATTCCGGCTATCACAGGCAACAACATTTCCGGGTTACTCCAGGCGCGGCTCAGATAATGATGCTCAGCCATCCAGTACCTCGAAAACCCCAGCTTATCTGCATGGATGGCATAGTCTATAATATCGTTCAGAATATGAACGGAATGATACTTGGAATACCTTGCCCCGAAGTCAATTAACCCGATCTTGATCGCTTTCATATTTGATTCCTTTTCTTTAAAAATTATAGTAGCATAACTTTGTCCCAGTTCAGCTGTTCTTCGCAGAGATACGATAGCAGCACCAGTGCCACGCCCGGCGGACCGCTCAACAGGTCTGTCTCGTTGGTGATAAAGCATTTCTTTTCATCCTCACTGATATAGTCCAGTGTTCTGTCCAGCCAGTATTCATATGCTGTAGCGTAAGCGCTGTTGCTGCTTTCCTTATAAAGACAACGGTACACCTGCGCCATACCCGCTGAACCATGACAAAAGATCGAATCATATATCATGCTCGAGGCGGGATCTTTTCTCTCTATAGTATGCATGCCTATATGCGTGGCTCTGCTGATCCATTCCGGATTATCCATGATCCTGCCGGCGCGGTATAACAGGAGAACTATGTTCAGATCGCCATAGCACCATCCAAGCCTCGGCGTGAGGAACCGGTGGTTAGATACTTTGTATAATTCGGTAGGGAAGAAGGAGTACCTGCCATTTTCAATGTCGGGTACTTCCTGGTAGCTGAGTATAAACCGGATGCTATCATGGATGATCTGCCTGATCATATCCATGCAGATGCCTTTTTCATATAGCCGTAAGAGTACGAGCAGTATACCAGTGTTCCCGTGTGCAAGGCCAAGGTCTATCGGCTCTTCATTTTCTCCGGCTTCTTTTTCCATTCTCGCATTGGTGTAGCGAAGTCCGCGTTCATCGCTGACTGCTAACTTATTCATTGCGTCCAGCAGCGAAAGGATGTAACCCTCGATCTCCGGATCAGGAAGCCTTTCAGCGAAGTACAGCATCGATCCCAGGGGGCCATGCATAAAGTCAGTATTCCCGTTCTTCAGATCTTCCAGGGATGATTCATAGATATAAGTATCCAGTGCCTGCAGGTTCCTTTTAATGTCGAATCCGGGAAGAAAGCCTTCGCCGTACAGGTGATACAGCATATATGTAAATCCTGTGAGCCCGATGGATAACGTATAACCATTAAAGGTAGTGCCTGATGGGTTTTCTAGATTGTCGAATATTTCATGTAGCAGCGACATAGCTGTAGAATCATACTCGTCATTTTCCTTGTATATCGAGAGATAACAGTAATACAGTGCCAGCCCGGAACGCCCGGCGTACAGACCATCGTAGCTGACGGGCGCTGGTGCTATCATCTGGTGTAGCTGGTCCAGTGCATGGGCGGCGAGGTTTTTTTTGCTGATAACAGTATCCATAGCTTTGATGATTGATGGGTAAAGGTGAAAGCTGTAACCAGCTTTCACCTGTTTTTTGATGCCTGTTATTTGCAGGACCTGTTGAATTCAACTTCAAATTCTTCAGTTTCTTCCTCTTCAAACGCTTTAGGCTTAGTCCCGGAATAGCAACATTTCTTGGAACACCTTTTACCGCCGGTATCGCCTTCCAGCTCACCGCCGTTGATGAAATTCAGCTGAGTAAGACTCAGTTGGGCAATGGTTTCGCGGTTAAGGGAAAGATCTCTGTTGAAGTTTTTCTTTTTCATACTGTGTGGGTTTTAATAATGACGATTATTTACAGGAGTTGTTGAATTCTTCGAATTCTTCCAACTCAAATTGAGCAGGCTGTTTTTCTGGTGGCTTGTAAGAGTAGCAGCATTTTTTGGAACATCTTTTACCGCCGGTATCACCTTCCAGTTCACCGCCGTTGATGATGCTCATCTGAGACAGACCCAGTTGCGCAATGGTTTCCCTGTTGAGGGAGAGATCCCTGTTGAAGCTTTTCTTCTTCATGATGTTAAGGGTTTTAGATTGTTAAAAATGAAAATGGGTGATCATCTGCATGACCAGAGTTCTTCTCCCCCTTCTTCACCTTCTGTCAGTCTTACCGGAAAGCCAGGCAGGGTAGGGTTGGAGTAGCAGCATTTTTTTGAGCATCTGCTGCAAACACTATTCTCGATATCATCGCCGCCAGCAGTACTTTTTACCTGAGCACTGGTCAGCCTGGCGATAGTTTCGATGTTAAGAGAGAGCTCCCTGTTGAAGTTTTTCTTCTTCATGTAGATAGGGTTTGATAGTTAGAAATGAGGGAAATAGAATTACTTACAGGAGTTGTTGAACTCAGGTTCAAATGATTCTTCCTCTTCTTCTACAGCAGCATAACCTTTAGAATAACAGCATTTTTTGGAGCATCTCTTACCTCCGGTGTCGCCTTCTGCTTCACCGCCGTTTACGTTGTTCATCTGAGACAAACTCAGTTGTGCAATGGTGTCTCTGTTGAGGGAAAGCTCCCTGCTGAAATTTTTCTTTTTCATGTTTGTTGGGTTTTAATTATTAAAAAATAAATACTCGGATAACTTGTTGAATGATGAGCAAAGCACTCCCTCTTCGCTACTTTCTTCAGGTAGCGCATTACACAGAGATCCGGCATGCCTTTCCCCGCCCGGGCTATGGCGCCAGGTAAATAGAGGCACTAAAAGTGCCGGGAGCCTTTATGAGCTCTTTAAAAAGGATGGTAATCTTTTGGTATGAAATCTTCAGTGTCCCTTGTAAGAAGATAAAAATAAAAGCAGATCCCGCTGCTTAAAGCCAATTAACTTTTCATTTACGTACACATTTACAGGTTTGTGATATACTTTTCAACAGACAGTTGGCACAGTTTAACGAACTGTCATGGTTCTATTTTCTGATGGTCTCTATCGCCTTATGCAGCAACTCATCTTCTCCTCGTTGTATACCGGCAATGGTGCGGTTACACCTGACATCGATCTTTATTCCGGTACGTTGAGTTTCCTGGCCATCAGCGTAGTATACGCCGATCCCGGAGAAAGCCGTGTATATGCCGCCGGGAAGTACGATGTCGCTTGTATTGCCGTCAGCGCCCGCGGTGGTACTTCCTGCTACTATGGATCGTTGTCCGGCCTGGAGCGCCATAACGGTGTATTCCGCCTGGCTCTGTGTTTCCTGGTTCACGATCACCACACTCTTCCCTTTGTATGTCCCTTCTTTCGCTTTCCTCCCGACATATACAGTGTTTCCGTCCATGAATAATCCCGGCGAACGGATGCTACCTGCGGCAAAGCGGGCGAATGGCGTCTTACCGCCATGTAGCCAGTTGCCCAGCTTGTAGACAACATACGCCGAAGGATAGCAACGGAAATCAAAGATGATCCCGTTTGTTCCCGCAAGATCTTTTATCATGCGCGGAATATCTTTAACTAAGAGCGATTCCGGGTTCACATATCCTATATTCCCTGCCAGTATCTTCCAGGTTGCTGGGCGTTGATGTTCCTGGTATTGCCGCTTTAGCCTGACATATGTTTTATAATCCAGCAGCTTCACCTTGACCATTTGCACAGCCTGATTCCTGGCTATCTTTATCGCCATCAGGCGGTCGTTGTCGCTGCTTAGCAGGCTCCGTGCTGTTTCCCGCAGTAACACCGCTTCATTGGAAGCGGATACCTTATCCCTTTTTGCGGTAATTAGCTCCGGAACCGGGTGGCCATTTACCTCCAGGATAACATCACCCGCCTGCAGGGTGCCGTCTTTGAGAAAACCCGTAACTACCGGCAACGTATCAACGAATTCGATCACCGCCGGTGCAAAGTAACGCTGCTGGTATTGCTGGTCCAACGCTGCTATTTCCACTACGCCATGTGCATCATGTATCCTGCTGACCATCTTCAGTACCGCCATCTCATACGCATGGGTATCTGATGCATGCAGAAAGATAGGTATCAGTTCTGCCAGTACTTTATCCCAGTTGTCCTGTATCAGGTATTTATAGGGATAAAAATACTGTATCATATTCCAGTATCTGAACAATGATAATATCCTGTATGATACGCCAGGGTATTTCATTTCGCTATAATCATCCTCATGTCTGAACACCGGAGATCCTACTCCTTTTTCCTTACTCACGTAATAGCTCTTCTTCCCGCTTCTCTTCGCATGCAGGATACCGGCCAGCAGCGATGACAGTTCCTGTCCCAGGGCTTCCTGATTATATATCCAGTCTATGTCAGGATGCATCCTGACACCGGAAGTAATCTCTTCTTGCTCTTTACCTTTCCTGAAATGCCCGAGACCTTTGATATAGGCCGCCAGATCATTGTCTTTCCCATTCAGATGCTTGCGTTTAGCCGTTAATGCTATAATGCTGAATAATTCATTATCCCACTTGTAGCGTCCTATACAAACAGCGGGATGATAATATTTCAGAAATCCCCAAACCTTGCATGCCAGTACGAGATCTGCATCCTCCGGAATAGAATCTTTCATCAATGACTCATGGTATTTGTCGGCGTTACTCGCCTGCTGACAATAACACTTACGGGAAAATCCTGTTACAATCAGCAGGATCAAGACTCCTGATGATATCCTGTATTTCATCCTGCTTAAACATATCGGATGTTTTAAATAATAGGTTAATCAAATGTGCCAGTCGGGATAATGTAGTTGTACACTTTTTATAGTGAAAAATTGAGGGATAAAACTATTCGCATAAGTAAAAAATAAGGTTATAGAATAAGCTGATTGAAAATTTACAGAAAAATAATCAATTGACGAAACTATGCCAATGCCCGATACAGGATATTGGCACAGGAAACCGCTTGTCAGATGGCTTTTGTTATCAAGCGTGTAAGGAGGAAGTCTGTCGTTTAATGTATGTATGTCAATGCAATTTTGTATTCATCTCACCATGACTGAAGAGACATTTTATCAAGTAAAAGAAATTGCTGACGATGAAAAAAAACAGCCAGGTACAGCGGGTAAACTTTACAATTACAGACTTTATCACTTATTCCACATGGGATGCCTGTTTCTCCTGTGCGTTATTGAACGAGGCAGCCTGCAATGTTTGAATGATCTCCTGAATAGCTTGCCTGGCTTCAGGTATCTGCAGAAAAATCCAGACATGTATCATACCCGGGAATTCTCTGTAGTTGATATGAACACCCGCTTCGGCTGCAAGTTTAGTCAGCTTCCTGCCGTCCGGCATCAGTATGTCACGCCCACCCATAAATATACTTATCGGCGCCAGTCCCGCGATGGGACCGTTTATTGGACTGACCCTGTAATACCTCACGTTGTCGTCGAAGCTATATGCCAATGCCGCCTGGCGGAGTCCTTCCACTTCAATGTAAGGGTCCCGGTGCGCTACAAGAGAAATGTCAGGATTGGTGAGACTGCCATCCAGCAAAGGTGACAACAGAATGATCTGCCCCGGCTGTTCCAGCTCATTTTTTTTCAGGTACTGTGCCAGTGCCAGCGCTATCCCGCCGCCTGCAGAAAAACCCATCAAAACAATCTCCTTACTGTCTATAGTTTGTATGAGTTCCAGGTAGAGCGGAACAATCATTTTAAAAACGTCGATATGAGAATAAGCAGGAGCCAACGGGTAATCCGGCACAATAATCCCGTAATCTGTTTGCTGAAGAATTTTTTCAAGGAAGGGCCAGTCGTATTTCGTGATGTTGTGTACATATCCGCCTCCGTGCATATACAGGATGTATCCTCTCACAGCGGTGTTCCTTTTCTTCAGTCTCCAGATGGTCCTTTTATGGGTGGACAATTGGCAGTCAATGTCAAAAGAAGCCCTCATTCTCTCCGGAGGTCCGGTGGGGCGCTGTCGTTTCCGGAAATCTTCCTTGCTGAATTCCCTGGATATTACTTTTTTCGCTCTGATCAGACGGAGCAACACCGGATAAATATTACTTTTCAGACTAGGCATATAATATTTGTTAACACAGTAAACCGTTTCCTTTGTGCAACTGAAATTCAGTAAGCTTTCAAATACACAAAGTTCAGGATACCTGTTATTCCATTTTTTAGCAAAAGCTAAAAAGCCATCATATCCTGTTTCTCATCCGGCTCAGGGTTATCGGAGACATGCCCAGGTAAGAAGCAATATGCCCAAGGGGAGCACGCTGTAATACGTGCGGCTTTTCGGTCATTAATTTCCGGTATCGTTCCAGGGCGCTGTCGAACTGAAGGGAGAAGAGCCGGTCTTCCAATTCAAGATAGTTGCGTTCTGTCAATACACGGCCAAGTGTATTCAGATGGGGATGTGTTTTATATAGTTGTTGCAGGTGGTCAATGTTGATAGCCAGTAGGGTTGTCTCCTCCAGGGTTTCAATGCCTTCCCGGGTGGGCGCCTGGGTAAACAATGCATGGGAAGAGGTGATAGGATCATACTCTTTGGCAAACCAGGTGGTCACATCTTTTCCACGGTAATGATAAAACCCTCTTACAAACCCCTGCGCGATGAGATAAACATGATGGCAGGGTTGTCCCTGCTTCAGGATCACATCTCCTTTCCGGTATTCCAATACGGTTATCCGGCCCTGGAGGGCTTTCAGATCTTCTTCTTCCAGCAGCGTAAGTTTGGAAAGCTCATTTAATACGTGTTGCATGACATAAAGTAAAAACATTTTTATGAAAAACAGTCAGCCTGGCGGAAGGGCTGACTGCTGATCGGAAAGAGAACGGAAATGATTGGTTTGTACTGTCACGAATATTATGCGCCGGATTTCTTTGCATAGCGCAGAAAGAGAAAGTATCCGGCTATAACCGCCACCCCAAAAAACACGATGCTCATCCATTCATTAAGCAGGAGTGTTCTTCCGGAAAGTGATTTGAGCTTTGATGCAGTAAGTAATGGTGACGTATAGGGGAAGAAATCTTTAAACTTTGTTCCCATTAAAAAAATCGAAACGATAAAGCCGGCAAGCCCTGCGCCTATAGGCGGAACAAAATTTCTAAATGAAAGCGCCAGGGCATACTGCATCCCCAACACACCCAACAGGCCAACGAAAGAATGAACGATTGCTTTCAGAATGAAGAAGAGGGAAGGAGTGTAGTGCAGGAATTGCAGTTCCGGTTTGATGATTCCGGCGAGTAAGCCGGCTATCAATGAAAAACCCGCGAAGCATGCAAGGCAGAACAAGGTGAGCAGTAGTGTGGTTATCAGCTTACCGGTATACACAGCCCATTCCGGCACTGGTTGTACCAGCACCTGCTTCCAGGTATTGGCTTTGTATTCTGTCTGCACCAGCAAGGCTGTGCTGAGAACAGCAAATAAGGTGAGCAGTAAAGTGCCGAGATGATACCAGGCCCTTGTCAGAAGAAGGTCCCAGGGATTTAACCCTGGTGGTGGAATCATGTCCTTTGCATTAAACACAGCGCCCAGGAAGTTGAGTGCCGGTAACAGGGCTGCCGTACACAGCGCAAGCCAGAGTGCAGGAGTAGCCTTAATTTTAAGTGATTCAGATCGTAGGCATCTTATGATAGGTGTCATGCTGTTACTTTTAAGAAGAGTTCTTCCAGGTCCTCTTTGATAATACTGGCCTGGTATACATCAATATTGTTCATTACAAGTTGTCTTACGGCGGCGGCGCCCTGGTCCGGTGTGGTACAGTTTATCTTCAGGTGAGCCTCCGTTTGTGCAGCAACGGTGAAGGCAGTGCTGAGCAGGGATGCCGCAGCCATATTATTGCTGGTATGCAGTTGCATCACCGGTTTCCTGATACTATGCAGGGTATCCAGGCTGCCCTGGAAGCGCAATTGCCCCTTATGAAGGATACCCAGGTGCGTAACCGTGCGCTCAATTTCTGCCAGCAAATGACTGGACAGAAACACGGTTACTCCCAGTTGTTTGTTGAGATGGATAAGCAGCTCACGCATTTCTATGATCCCGCTGGGAGCACATTTTATCTTCGTAATGCCTTGTAAAATCTGTGATTGATAGTGGTGAGCGTTTATTGCTAACCTTAATAATAACCTGATTATGTATAACTGTTATAGTCAGGAGCATAGATAATACAATAATAGTAAAAAATCTACAATATAACGTGTTATATTATTAAAAGCAGTTTGAACGACGATAATGAATTAGGGAAACTACAATTGCTGTAAGTTTAATTACAATAAAAAATCCGCTCCTAGAAGCGGATTTAACAAAACAATTGATGCCCTTTATAATGTGCTGTAAGTATACATAAGTTTAGTTTACACTAAGCAACATATCTATACGACCATTATTAAAGGTTATTAAGTTCTCTAGCTTAATATTAGAA
The DNA here is from genome assembly GCF_035538455.1 of Chitinophaga sp. GTDB lineage: Bacteria > Bacteroidota > Bacteroidia > Chitinophagales > Chitinophagaceae > Chitinophaga. The sequence continues at coordinate 682 of NZ_DATLKJ010000070.1, read as the reverse complement.
CTTAAACTAATTTGGTATCCTTACTACTTTAATATAATCCCACGAGGGATAATGATATGTTCTGTATACATTTTGAGACATAGGTACATTACTCAAGTTGAGGCCACCTACAATGTTATCAGATTTGTCAATTTTAGGAACATTCTTTTCAATGTCAGCGATCCTTTTTTTTGCATTCTTTTTCATATGATATTGGTTTAGGTGAGAAAATAAAACTCCGACTGGGCTATATGCCAAACAATTTTAGGTTAAACAATCAATATAAAGGTGATTACTAAAGTTTAATTTTGGGAGTGGGTTAAGTATTCACTTTTAATTAAAGCTGACAAGGTAATTCCAAATTTGACTTTAATTACACTGTCGGCAATTTGATTATAACATAAAAGTTCTTTATCAACAAGACAATTTAAAGGAACTACTTGGATTTTCTTAGACTTGAGAGTATCAACTAATTTTTTGGAGGGAGCTGCAATGCCATGATAGTATAATTTAAGACTGTCCCGTTGAAAATCTCTTCGTGCTCTCTCTTGAAAAATAGCACAGGCACTATCTAGAGAAAGGGTATTTCCCTTGACAGGAATAGACTCTGTACTATTCTCGTTCGAAATATTTTTAGAAACTGTGTCTTTGGCGTTATTATTACTATTACCTACGCACCCAATTGTAATGGTAAACGATATTA
>NZ_DATLKJ010000069.1:0-37028 GCF_035538455.1 Chitinophaga sp. | reverse complement strand
AACCTATTATTACAACAAAACGGAAACCTACAATGAAGCACCTGCTCAAAGTGCTGTTACCTGCTATTATCCTAGCGGCAGCCTGCAAGAAAAAAGACAGCGATCCTCAGCCCGGGGACCCTGCCACCGCCCAACTTACAGAAAAGCTCAGCGCCATTCACAAAAGTTCCGTGATGCCGGGGTTGTTTACCGCGGTGATCAAAAAAGGGGAAGTGGTGTATGCAAAAGGCTTTGGTTTTGCGGACGAGAAAAAGACCAGGCCTTTTACTGCACAAACGGCCATGCCTGTGGCTTCCGTCAGCAAGACACTGATTGCCATTGCCATCATGAAAGCGGTGGAGGAAGGCCATTTCACACTGGAAAGCAACATCAATGACCTGCTTCCCTTCAAGGTGGTACACCGGTTGTATCCGGATATTCCCATCAAAGTGAAACACCTGGTAACGCATACTACCGGTATCAGGGACACGCTCACCAATGAGACGGACAATTACACATTTGGCAAGACGCCACCGCAGACACTCGAAGCCTTTCTGCGGGATTACTATGTGCCTGGCGGCAAGTGGTACAAAGAGCAGGCATTTCTAACGGCCAAACCCGGCGAGAAAGTGGTTTACTCCAATTACGCTGCTGCGCTGGCGGCGTACCTGGTGGAATATAAAACAGGCGTACCGTATAACGTGTACGTACAAACGAAAATATTCCAGCCCCTGCAACTCCGTAGTGCCAACATGTTCTATGACGAGAATATGAGCAGCCGGTATGCTGATCTTCTCTCTCCTTTCCCCGCTCCGCAGTGGGTGCCTGTTTATTGCTTCAGCACTTATCCTGACGGCTCCTGGCGCGTTTCAGGTGAAGATCTCGTCACCTACCTGCGGGAAGTCATAAAAGGCTACAACGGTAACGGTACGCTGCTGCAGAAGACCTCCTATCAGCAGATCTTCACACCTGGGGCCAACTTGGGCATCGGCGATGCCAGCATCGGGGTATTCTGGTTCCGCTTTAATGGTAACTTCATGCATGGCGGTAACGATCCGGGCGTAGCCACAGAAATTGGTTTCGATCCTGTTACCCAATCGGGCTGGGTTATCATGACCAATACTACCGTGGACAGGCCCTACCCGGGCAGTCCGGCTGGCCTGGAACAGTTATCTGAAGCTTACGATGCCATCAGCAACCTCCTGATCTCTTTTGCGAAGAAGGGATAACGGCATGTATTCTCTGTCGGTTTTCAGCCGCCGGTAAGATCACGTTTTCATCTTATCTACAGCTGAAAGCCGGCTACTTCTTATCTGTTAAAACAATACCTTCGTGCCTGGACATCTTATAACCGTACAATGATTTTAAAACAGTCTTTTCCGAGGCTTACACCGGAACTACTCGACAAAACAGATGCTATCCTGAAGGAAAAATTCGGTTACTCCCCTCTGCCTGAAGATTACAGGCGCTTTATGTTGCAGCAGAATGGCGGATTTGTTTCTCCCGGATTTATTGATGACACCGACGATGCGCACACCCAGGAGATTGTATTTGATACACCGCTTACATGGGCCAGGGACAATAACAGACCGGTTACACCGTGTCTTATTATGTTCTTCGGCATCTGGCTGGAAGACATGCAGGGTGCTGATATAGAGAACGAAGAACTGTATGACCTGGTGTTGTCTAACGAACATTCCAGGTATGACTTTGATGTACTGCCGGATAATATGATGTCCATTGCAAAATGCAGTTATCCTGATGCGGCAGATATGCTCTGCCTTTCACTGGGTGGAGCCGACTATGGCGCTGTGTATTACAACTATGGTATGTGTGATCACCCGGCAAAGTTTCATGGAAATTATTATGAAGAGAAGGCGAAACTCGTTTTTGAAAAACATGGTATTACGGCAGATGAACTGGATGAGGAGACGGAAGAAGGCCAGCGGGTTGTTGATGATCTGAAACGGGCCACCTTCGTTAAAATAGCGGACTCTTTTGAGGAATTCCTGCGAAGCTGTAAGATTGCTCCTGTTCCATAAATGAACAGCGGGCGGATGACGTAAATAATAATTCTATTATAAAAAATTAATTTTTTATATCTTGGTCAGCCGTTAATTAATTCCACGTAATTACATAAGCAGTTAACAATGATCAAATTTTCAGTTGCGCTGATATGCTCTGTCACAGCGCTTATCGCAGTAAAACCATTTTCCGCGCATGCTCAGACTGCGCCCGCTGAACTAAGACTTACACGTTTTTCCGGTCCGGCGATTACACCCAGTCCCGCCTGCCTGGCAGTAGCGCCAACAGGAGAGGTATTTGTAGGGGTAGACATGATTGGTTCTCTTGGCAAAGACCCGGGTAAAGGCAGGATACTCAAACTGGTGGACCGGGACAATGATGGCAAAATGGATCAGCATACCGAGTTTGCAACAGTAGATAATCCACGGGGGATTATTGTGATGGGCAATCAGGTCTTTGTACTACATACGACGTTCTCCAAAGAAACGGGGAAGGCTACGGGGATGGCCCTGGTAGTTTTTGAAGATAAAGACGGGGACGGGAAAGCGGACGGTTCTCCTAAGCCGCTTATAGAACACCTCAGTAACACCAAATACATCCAGGAAAGGGGAACTGACCATGCTACCAATGGTATCCGTATGGGTATCGACGGCTGGATCTATATTGCCGTGGGCGACTTTGGTTTTCATGACGCCACGGACCGTTCCGGTAAAAAGCTGACCATGCTGGGTGGCGGAATTCTGCGGGTACGTCCTGACGGCACCGAAATGGAAGTGTTTACCCATGGAACGCGCAATGTATATGATGTTGCCATTGACCCGTATATGAATGTTTTTACGAGGGAAAACACCAACGATGGCGGAGGATGGAATGTGCGGTTTTCACACCATATCCAATCCGGAGAATATGGCTACCCTGTATTGTTCCAGCATTTCACAGATGAAATATTACCCGCGCTGGCAGACCTTGGAGGAGGCTCCGGTACGGGGGCTTTATTTATGTCGGAACCGAACTGGCCGGCGAAATATAACAACGTTCCGATGATGGCCGACTGGGGCAGAAGCATGTTGTATATTCACAGGGTAATGCCTGATGGTGCAACGTTCCGGCAGAAAGAAGAAAATTTTATAGCGTTATCCCAGATTACGGACCTGGATGTTGACGGGTCAGGCAGGCTTTACCTCTCCGCATGGGACGGTGCGGGTTATTCCGGTAGTGATACGATAGGTTTTGTAGTGCGTGCAGTGCCCAATGACTGGACTTATAAACCATTTCCGGATCTGGGTAAAGTTACGACGGATGAACTGGTTGGCTTGCTGACGTCTGCCAGTGCAGTAGCCCGGTTAAATGCCTCTCAGGAGTTGCTTCAGAGAGCTGATCAACAGGGAATTTCCGCTGCTTTGAAGATTGCATCCGACGGGCAGCAGCCGTTGTATGCCCGCGTTGCCGGCCTCTATACTTATGCACAGGCGGCGGGGAAAGCAGGTATTACCGCCTTAGTGGAACTGACAAAAGATAGTGTAATGAGAGAACATGCACTGCGGGCGCTGGCGGATCGCAAAGGCATACTGGGGGATGTTCCGGAGCAACCTTTTCTGGAGGGACTGAATGCCTCCTCTGCCCGTGTCCGTGCCGCAGCGATAGTAGGATTGGGCCGTATGGGCCGTATGGAGACGGCTACTGCTTTATTACAAACCAAAGTACCGGCGTCATTTGCTGCGCCGGCGAAAGATAAGGAAGGGCCGCATGCTACGCCCAATGCCGCCATTGTATTGCCGCATCTGGCTGTGCGGGCGCTTGTGGAGCTTCATGCCGCAGATGCTGCCGTATCAGCTGTTAACGGTCCCAATGCACCGCTGGCCTTATGGGCCCTGCGCTATATGCATGATGAAAAAGTGGTGACCGGGTTAATAGCCGCCTATCAGGCGTCAAAAAACGAGAAACTGAAAAAACAGATCCTGACAACGTTGGCCCGTCTGTATAAAAAAGAGGATGCCTATGACGCCTCCTGGTGGTGGGGAACCCGGCCGGATTCCCATGGCCCGTATTACAGAGCGGTACTTTGGGCAGGATCGCCTTTGATTGAAAAGTTCCTGAAAAAAGAGGCACAGAAAGCCGGTCCTGCTCACATGGATTTGTTCAGGGATCTGGATGCCCGCCACAGAATGGAGATCGCTGCATTTGCCCCGCTGAAAAAAGCTGAACCTGTTGCATCAAAGGAGCCTAAAGTAGACCTGGAGAAAATAAAAAGTAAGAAAGGACAGGTAGGTAAGTCATCTATCGAAGATGTACTCCTGGCTGTGAAGCAAATAAAAGGAGATCCTGCTAAAGGAAAGGTACTGTTCACCAACCAGGGATGTGTTGCCTGTCATAGTCTCAGCAAGGGCGAAAAGATGAAGGGGCCTTTTATGGGGCAGATTGGTTCTATTATGAACCGTGAGCGGATCGCTGAATCTATTCTCAAACCGAATGCATCTATTTCCCAGGGATTTGCAACAATAACGATCACCGCAAAGGGTAATAAAACCTATATGGGATTTGTTACGGAGGAAACAGCCGCAAAAGTAGTTATGCGGGACATTACCGGGGAGGTATACACAGTTAAGACGGCAGATATTCTGAGCCGCAAGGAAATGAAAACATCTATGATGCCAACAGGTCTTGCCAATGCATTGTCATATGAGGAGTTTGCATCACTGGTTAATTTCCTTTCGCAGCAAAAGAAATAATTCAATTGAGAAAAGAGATATTGGAATAAATATAAAAAGGCCCGCAAAAATTTGCGGGCCTTTCTCTTTCATTTTTTCACAAGTTAAATCATCAAACATATTACTGGCCTACTGCCACATCAGCATTTACAACGCCCCAGCCGAAAGTCTGGCTTCTGCTGCTGGCATAGTTGCCTGCTCTCGCCATTCTGGCGATGATGCTGTCTTTCGGATAGCTGGGATATTTGCTCCATACCAATGCGGCAATAGCAGCGGTGCTGGCGGTGGACACGGATGAACCGCCTACAGTAGAAGGCGCATCACCGGTCATGGCCAGGGACAAAGCGGTTTTAGCTGTGCTGGTTTGTTCCATTACTACCGTGAAGGCAACTTCGCGGCCTACGTGGCAATCACCGCAACGGTCAGTGAGGTTATCTTTAATACCGGTAACAGCTACCACTTGTGGCAGGTAAGCGGGATAGATCACGCCCAGCCAGTTAGGGATAGAACTGTTGGTGGTACCTGCAGCGCAGAACATCAGCTTACCTTTGCTGTAAGCATATTTGATCGCATCAGTGATCTGGTTGTAAGCGATGATAGTGCCCATACTCATGCTTACGATTTTAATATCGCTACGGTTGCCTGCGAGTGTATAAGCGTCGGTAACGCCTTGTACAGATTCAGAAGAGAGGATCACCACATTCTCACCTGCATGTACAGATACCAGGTTGGCGTTGTAGGCGATACCGGTTGCGCTGCCGTCAGTACCGCGGGGGCCGGCGAGTGCGCCTGCCATGCTGGTACCGTGACCGCATACGTCATCAGCGTTAGCGCCAGGATAGGTAGAGAGTTTTTCAATGGTTCTGCCAGAAGAAGAACCCTGATTGAAGGAAGAGCCAAGGTTATCCTGGTCGGGGCTTACGCCGGTGTCGATCAGCATCACTTTTACATTTTGTCCGGTAGATCTTACCCATGCCTGCGGGATCTTGTGGTAGGCATAGTTCCAGGACTGTTTGGAGGTTGGAGAGATGTTGATGTAATCTGTACCAGCTATCAGTCCTGGTTCAGCATTGTTGGTACCACAGCCGAAAGTGAGTAAGCCGGACTCTGTGGTGGCCTTTGCAGTGGAAGTATTACCCAGGCGCATTACTTTACCATAACCGATAGGCTCTGCATAACGTACCAGGTTAGAAGCTCTGAGTGCTTTGACAGTGGCCAGGTTGCTTACCTTCACGGTTATGAAGGGCAGTTGTCCTTCCTTGAATGCCAGGATGTCTTTTGCTGTTTTGTTGGGTTCATTTTTCAACACCAGGGCTAAAACTTGTTCCCTGGCTGATTTCCAGTCACCCTGTGCAACATCGATGTTACCGATCTTGTTGTCGAAGTCTGTAAAGCCGGCAGGTTGATAACCAACGGAGAGGATGCCATCGCTGTGTACCAGGGCGCTCCACAGTGTAATGTCGTCGGCGGATTTCCATTCAAATTTCTGGTCTTTCTTTAATTGTTCTCCGATGAAAGCGTCGATTTTTTCTTTCGGAACAATTGTACCAGGGTTTTCAACACCGGTTGACAAGGTGTTGGTCGATTCTCCCTTACGGCAGGCTACCATCGTGGAAAACAGGAGAAACATGATAAACAGATCTGATTTTTTCATGTGTAAAATTTAGAGGTGATTAAATAATGAAAAATGGTTAACAATAGGGTTTGCTGACTGTGTTCTATATTCCGATGGTTATTAGTCGGGCATAACGGCGCCTACTTTGCGGCTGGTTGCTTCATTGTAGTAATATCCGCCTACTGCAATATCGAAGATGGCCATACCCATGGGATTGAACATGATTACGGCGTCTGCGGGAGCCTGTTGCAGGGACCTGTTACATACAATATCAGCGATAGAGAGCGTGTCCTTTTTTTCGAGTCCTGCTGTTTTGTGCATATTCTCTATATCCGTATTCTGACGGCATACTTCTTCCCAGTCGTCTACAATAATCACATCCATATATGATCTCATTTCCGCCTTATAGTCTCTCAATGAAACATTCAGTTGCAGAGAGCCTTTCACGGGTGGGAGATCCACATACGGGCTGGCGGATACGGTGCATGTGATGAAGATGTCTGCTGTAGTATAGGCATCCTGCCAGGAAGTGACTACCTCCACTTTATCTTTCCATGCGTCTTCTACATGACTGAGATCAACTGGGTTGATGTCGTACAGGAAGATACGGTTGATGCGGTCGCCAAGGATAGCAGTGACCATCTTCAGGTGTGTGCGGCCTATTGGCCCGAAGCCCATGATAGCGACAGTAAAGCGCTGATCAGGTGTTTTGCTTTCCAGATACTCTTCCACTACTACACCGGATACTGCCGCAGTGCGGATGGCGCTGACAGCAGCGGTATTGATCATGCACAACGGTACGCCGGAATCATGTTCGTTCAGGATTGTTACTGAATGCGCTCTCAGTTTGTTGTGATAGATATTATCCGGGAAACTGGCAATCCATTTGATGCCTGCCAATGGCACATCGCCGCCTACGTATGCGGGCATGGCGATGATCCTGTTCTTGGGATCGCCATAGCGGAGATAGGGTTTGATAGGCTGTGAATAGTCATTGCGGTGCAGCGCTTCCGTAGCGCTCCTGATGATGGATGTCAGCTTACTCCAGTTAACGCCCAGTTCGTTGATGTTGGTGGCATTCAGATATAACATTGTTGTATGTATTTTTTCGGGTTTGAAGAATTATGCGACAGTAGTTGCAGACAGTTTCTCCGCCAGCTGTTCACCCCACTGTTTGTTGTAGATGGTGTCGAGATAGGTATGGCCTTTATCCGGGAAGATCATCAATGCTGTAGGTTTTGTTACGTGCCGGTTTTCTTTGAAATAGTTCTTGGCAGCCAGGTATACTGCGCCGGAAGAGGCACCGGCGAAGATCACCTGCTCATTGAGCAGTTCAAAGCATCCTTTGATGATGTCTGTCTGCGAAACGATTACCACATCATCAATAATGGCGTTCTCAATAATAGGCGGAACCTGGCTTGCGCCGATACCTGAGATATAACGCTTTACAGGAGGCGCGTTGAAGATAACAGAACCTTCCACGTCTACGCCTACAATTTTAATATCCGGCCTTTTCTGCTTGATACTCTTTGAAACACCGGTGATGGCACCACTAGAGCTTACAGCGATGAAGATATAATCGAGGTGATCGAAAGAGCGGATTACTTCTTCCGTAAAACCGAAGTACCCTTTGTAATTATTCGGATCGCCATACTGATCAGCGATGAATGAGTTTTCAATGCTTGCATGCAACTGGTTGACGGTGTCGATGCGGGTGAGCAGGTAACCGCCGGTTTTATCGCGTTCTGATACCTTCACTACTTTCCAGGAAAGCAGGTTCAGTAAGGACTCATATGCACTATTGATGTTCGGGTCGATAACAGGTATAAATTTCAGGCCCAGCATTTTACTGATAGAAGCCACAGCGATGGCCAGGTTTCCTGAGCTGGAAGCGATGATGGTAGTATCCTGGTTAATGCGGCCCGACTTGATGCCGTTGTATATGATACTGTATCCTGCACGGTCTTTAGAGCTGCCCGAGAAGTTGTTATATTCCAGTTTTGCGAAGAGGTTCGCATCATCATTTTTCAATTCTATCAGCGGCGTATTTCCGATAAAAGCGGATAACTTTTCGAGTTGTTTTAACATAAGTGAAGTTTTTAAGGATGATAACTGTTTGCTTTTCTTATATAGTTTAGATGTTGGTGTTATTTGTGTCGAGTATGGCAGTGATGCTGGCAGCCAGGGTTTCGGCGTTAGCTCCATCTACCATGGTGAGGTGGTCACCTGCTACAGGCATCGTTTGTATGTTGCCGGCAAACGGGCGCCATCCCATGTAGGGGTCTTCCTTCCGGGTCGGATTTTCAGCGGCTTTCATTACTACCAGAGGCGCATCAATAGTTCCTGTTGCCCTGTAACGTTGATGTGCTATCACATTGCTGAAGGAGAGCGACAATATGCGCAGGAGGAATGGTACCTGCTTACCGTGCAGCCTTTCTGTCACAAAAGCTATCACGAAAGGCATTACTTCTTCCACGGACATGCCGGCGATGGCTGTTTTCAGCTCCTCTGTCCAGGTTGGATAAGGTTCGCTGATCAGCTGATATTGTCCGAAGAAGGCGAGCATGTTGCTGTACATGCTATCGACATTAAATTCATCAGGTGTGGCTGATGCCTGCATATCGAGTGAGAACAGCACCTCTACCCTGTCGCCCGCCGCTTCCAGCTGTCTGGCTACTTCATATGCCGCATGCGCGCCGAATGAATGGCCTGCCAGGCGGTAAGGCCCTTCCGGCTGTATTGCTTTTATCCATTGGATATGCCGGATTGCGATGGCGTTCATATCCTGATCAGGCGTTTCTCCTTCCAGAACGCCCTGCATCTGGAAGCTGTAACAGGCATAGGTATCATCGAATGCGCGACCCAACTCCGTATAAGCATCGCAGAGACCACCGGCTCCCGGCAGCAGGAACAGCGGCTTACCGTTGTTACTGCCGTTGAGCAATACTATGTGTCCGTTGCCGGGAAGTTCGTCCTGCACCAGCAGGCGGCCCAGACCATAGCGGCCCGCGCCGGCTTCATCCTGCTGTTTTTCCAGCAATGCTGCCAGTGAGGCAACATCCTGGTGTTTGTATACATCCCTTACGAGCAGTTCCAACCCTAAGTTTGTACGGATCGCTGCAATGAGACGGATAGTGAGCAATGAATGTCCGCCCAGTGCAAAGAAGTTATCGTATATGCCTACCTGTGATATATCGAGCAAATCTGACCAGATCGTTGCCAGTGCGGCTTCTATCCTGGTTCGTGGGGCAACATAAACGGCAGCAGACTGGTTACCGGTTTCTACCTGCAACAAAGCTGTCCTGTTTATTTTTCCATTAGCCGTTACCGGTAGTTTGTCCATTTCTACCAGGAAGGCCGGTATCATATAGTCCGGCAGACGGTTTTTGAGATAAGCGGTAATGGCATTTCTGTCGAATGTGCCGGTGGGTACGATGTAGGCCACCAGTTGTTTGCCTGCGGCCGTATTTTTCACCAGCACAACCGCCTGTGTGATGAGCGTGCTCTGGTGGAGCACAGCTTCAATCTCACCTGGTTCAATGCGGAAGCCGCGGATCTTCACCTGGTCGTCGATGCGGCCCAGGTATTCAATGTTACCATCGGGCAGCCATCTGCCCAGGTCGCCGGTCTTATACATCAGGGTTCCCGGCTGTGTTGCAAACGGGTTGGCAATAAACCGCTCTGCCGTCAGTTCCGGTTTATTATGATACCCCAGCGCAAGGCCGCTGCCACTGAGATACAGCTCTCCCCTTACTCCCACAGGTACCGGCTGTAGCTTCGTATCCAATACATATACCTGCCGGTTGCTCAGCGGTTTGCCTAGTGGCATAGCGCTTCTGAAAGTATCTCCGTAAATGAAATAACTCAGGGAGAAAGTAGTGTTCTCCGTAGGTCCGTAAACGTGTACTACGGAGAGATCCGGGCATGCACGTTTCAGCCTGGACATATGATCCTCCGACATCTTCTCTCCTCCTGTCAATACCGTATTCACCCTTTCAAAGATGGTAGTATCTGTATCTACCAGCTGATTGAACCAGGCAGTGGTAATAAACCAGAGAGATATACGCTCCTGCCTGTTGATCTCCTGTTTCAGCAAAGTATTATCCAGCATGGCTTTTTCATCACACAATACCAGCAGGCCGCCATTCAGCAATGCGCCCCAGTATTCAAAGGTGGTGGCATCAAAGGAAGGCGATGCAGTAGAGAGGATCACCGATGTATGATCGAAGGACGCATAGTTGGTATCCTTCACCAGGCTCACAATATTGCTGTGCGTTACCATCACGCCTTTAGGCTTACCGGTAGAACCAGACGTGTACATGATATAGGCCAGATCATCAGGCTGTACAGATACGGCAACGGATGATACATGGGGCGCCGCAAATACTTCTCCCATAGCATCCAGCAGTATCAGCTCTTCATTATACCATTCCGCGGGCAGCTGATCCATCAGCGTGCTGGTAGTTACCAGCAGTGAAGCGTTGATGTCGTTCAGCATGTAACTGATACGTTCAGCCGGATAGGTGGGGTCTACCGGAACGTAGGCGCCGCCGGCTTTCATAATGCCAAGGATACCTACCATCATTTCAGGCGAACGCTCTGTACAAAGCGGTACCAGCGAGCCTTTCGTGACGCCTTTGTTGTGCAGGTACCCCGCCAGTTTTTCGGAACGTTCATCCAGTGCTTTATAGGAAAGTGATCTGTTGTTGAACACCAACGCTGTAGCATCCGGCGTAGCGGCGGCCTGTTGTCTGAACAGTGAAACAACAGTGGCTTCCTGCGGCCATGTGGTGGCATTATCATTAAAACTGCTGATCAGCTTCTGTTTCTCCTCCTGTCCGATGATCGGCAATAAACCCACAGCCGTATTGGCATCGTTCACAATGGCGCGGAGCAATTGTTTGAAGTGGGAGAGCATTCTTCCGATAGTACTTTCTGTAAACAGGTCTGCTGCATATTCCACGCTGCCTGCAAGGCCCTGCGGTGTTTCGCCGATGGTAAGGGAAAGATCCCATTTGGCAGTGGTGTGCACCGTGCGCTCTGCGCTTATTTCCAGTCCGCCGAAGTCTGACTCATCGTCGGCTCCTGGTACGTTCTGTACGGTGAACATTACCTGGAACAAAGGGCTGCGGCTCATATCCCTGTCTTTCACCACAGCTTCCACGATCCTTTCAAAGGGCACATCCTGGTGCTCATAGGCATCCAGTGTTGTTTGTTTGACCTGTTGGAGGAGGGAAAGGAAAGACTGACTGTTGTTGATGTTATTGCGGAGAACGAGGGTGTTGATGAAGAAGCCCACGAGGTTTTCCATTTCCTGGTGCGTTCTTCCGGCCACCGGCGTACCTATGCAGATGTCGTCCTGGCCGCTGTAGCGGTACAGTAATACATTGAAGGCTGTCAGCATCGTCATGAACAGGGTGGTTCCCTCCTGCCTGTTCAGTGCCAGTATCCCGGCTGTGAGCTGGCTGTCCAGGCTGAATGACAATACGGCGCCACGGGTAGACTGCATAGCGGGGCGTATGTAATCTACCGGCAGATCCAGCGGTACTGTATCAGCCAGTGTGTTCTTCCACCAGGCGAGCTTGTTGTCGAGTAATGCACCCGACAGATAAGCGCGCTGCCACATTGCATAATCTGCGTACTGAATGGGGAGGATGGGCAGCTGTGGCTGCATGCCCGCAGCATAGGCGCTGTACAGCGCCGTGAACTCCTGCACAATGATGCCTGTGGACCAGCCATCAGCGGCGATGTGGTGCAGGGTTACCACCAGGATATGTTCTGCGGCATCCAGTGCGATGAGGTGCACACGGAGCATATCGTCTGTCGACAGATCGAACGGTTGTTGCACCAGTGCAGTTATATAGTCCTGCAATGCAGCATTGCTTTCTCTCAGTGATTCGTCTGTGATGATATGCAACTGCCAGCGTTCGCCGTCTTTTATGCGTTGATAAGGGCGGCCGTTATGTTGCAGGATCACAGTACGCAATACCTCATGCCTTGCCACGATGGTTTGCAGTGCATACAGCAGGGCAGCCTGGTTGAGCGTTCCCTTCAACCGGAGTACAGAAGGCAGGTGGTAGTGGGTGGTACCTTCCAGCTGGTCAATGAACCACAAACGTTCCTGGCTATACGAAAGCGGGATGTAATCGGGGCGCTGCTGCGGCACTAATGCCGGTGCAGCGGCTATGGTGCGGTGACGTTCCAGCTGCATGGCCAGGGTGGCAATGGTCGGATAACGGAACACATCACGTATAGCCGTTTCCGTTCCCAGCTCTTTCCTGATGGCGGCAACGAGCCGTACTGCCAGCAATGAGTGACCTCCCAAAGCGAAGAAATCGTCGTGTATACCCGCCCGCTGTACCTTCAGCAGTGAGCTGAAAATATCTGCCAGCACTTGTTCTGTTGCATTGCGCGGCGCTACATATTCAGCGTTCAGCAGTGTATCAGCATCCGGCTCCGGCAAGGCTTTCCTATTTACCTTCCCGTTATTGGTAAGCGGTAATGCTTCCAGCGTAACGATCATGGCCGGCACCATATACTCCGGCAGGCGGCTTTGGAGGTGCGCAATAACCGTCTCTCTACTGAAAGCAGCATCCGGCACGATATAAGCTATCAGCCTGTTGCTGCCGTTGTTGTCGGCACGGCCCACTACCACTGCCTGTTTCACTTCCGGAGACTGCAGCAGCACACTTTCTATTTCTCCGAGTTCAATACGGTAGCCACGGATCTTCACCTGATCATCCGCGCGGCCCAGGCATTCTACGTCTCCGTTGGGCAGCCATCTTCCGAGGTCACCGGTAAAGTACAGGCGTTCGTTTTCGCGGAATGGATGTGCAATAAATTTCTCAGCGGTCAGTTCCGGTCTGTTGTGATAACCACGGGCCAGCTGTACACCAGTGATACACAGTTCTCCTGCAACGCCGATCGGTGCAGGCTGTCCGTTTTTATCGAGAATATAAATGCCGGTGTTGGCCAGCGGCCTGCCTATTGTAATTTTTTCGCGCAGCTGCAATTCTTTAACAGTGGCCCATATGGTAGCTTCGGTGGGACCGTAGACGTTCCATACTTTGCGGTCGCTGAGCTGTACGAGTTTATTTTTCAGTTCCGGTTTAATGGCTTCACCACCGGTTAAGATGATGACCTCCTCTGTATTCTGCCAGCCCGCATCGGTGAGCATCTGCCAGGTGGCGGGCGTAGCCTGCATATACGAGGGTTGCAGCAATGCCAGTTGCTCTTTCAGCAGGAAGGCGTCTGCGGCGGCTTCACGGGAAGCGATCATTACCCTGCCTCCGGAGAGGAGCGGCAGGAAAAGTTCGAGGTAAGCAATATCAAAGCAGAAAGTAGTAACCGCGAGTAATGAGCAGGCAGCATCTGTTCCCAGTATATCTTTCATTGACAACAGGAAATTGGACAAAGAGCGATGTTCTATCATTACGCCCTTGGGCAATCCGGTAGAGCCAGAGGTATAAATCACATAAGCCAGGTGATGCGGTTGCGGCGTTGCTAACGGAGACGACGCTACGATGCCTGTTACCTCCTCCAGGATGATGAGCTGCTCCACTCCTGCCAACAGGTGCGCACAACGCTGTTCTGTGACAGCGATTGTACCGCCTGCATCCGTCAGCATATAACGGATACGTTCTTCCGGATATGCCGGATCAACTGGTACAAAAGCACCTCCTGCCCTGAGTACCGCGAGTATGGCTACTACCATGTCAGCCGATCTTTCGAGGCATACCGGTACCAGTGTATCTTCTTTTACACCGGCCGCGATCAGATGATGGGCCAGGCGGGCTGATTCCCTGTTGAGCTCTTCATACGTCAGTGATCTGCCGTTGGATGTTACTGCAGTGACATGCGGCGTACGTTTTGCCTGTGCTTCGAACAGGGCCACAAATGTTTCCTCCGTATAGCCGGCCGCGTTATCTGTGAAAGCATCCAGCAAGGCTGTTTCGGCGTCAGGTAACAACCGTAATGTACCAATTGCCTGCTGCGGATCAGCGATAACGGATTGTACCAGTTCTTTGAAATGCGCTATCAGCCTGTGAATGGTGGCTTCGGTAAAGAGATCGGTGCAGTAAGCCACAGAGCCATGCAGCCCTGTTGCGCTCTCCTGCAATGAGATGGTGAGATCGAAGGTAGCGGCCGTATTTTCCGTACCTGCGGGCAGCAGCTCTACATTTCCCAGCGTCATATCCGGCGTGTCCGGCGCGTTTTCCAGGGAGAACATCACCTGGAATAACGGGCTCCTCTCGAGTGTACGCTCGGTGACCACGGCGTCTACTATTTTTTCGAAGGGCACGTCCTGGTGTTCAAAGGCGCCCAGTGTAGTTTGTCTTACCTGTTGCAGGAAGGTTGCGAAAGACGGGTTCCCGCCAAGGTCGCTGCGCAACGCGAGTGTATTGATGAAGAAGCCGATCAGGTTCTCTACCTCCTGCTGTGTACGCCCTGCTACCGGCGTACCTACGCAGATGTCGTCCTGGCCGCTGTAGCGGTACAACAATACCTTGAAGGCAGCCAGCAATGTCATGAAGAAGGTTACGCCCTGTTGCCGTGAAAGTTCCTGTAACTGTTCGCAGGTATTACGGTCAAGGCTGAACGTAGTACTTGCGCCCTGCTGACTCTGGACGGCTGGTCTTGGGAAATCAACCGGCAGGTTCAGTGCTGAAGTGCCGGTCAGCTTATTTTTCCAGTAATCCAGCTTTTCTTCCAGTACGGCACCGCTGAGATAGTTGCGCTGCCAGATAGCGTAATCAGCATATTGTATTTCCAGCGCCGGCAACAGCACGGGTTGTTGAAGCGTGTATGCATTGTAAAGTGTAACCAGTTCACGAACGATGATACCGGTAGACCAGCCATCGGAAGCGATATGGTGAAGTGTGGCCACCAGCATATATTCACTGGCATCCAGCAGGATCAGTTCCGCACGGAGCTTATAGTCAGCAGCCATGTTGAATGGCGCGTCCACCAGGCGGTGTACATATGCTTCCAGTGCTGTTTTGTCTGCACGCAATTGCGGGTTGTCTGTCACCGTCAGTTTCCAGCCTCCGGGCTGCATGATACGCTGATAAGGCACGCCATCCTCCTGCTCTATTATGGTGCGCAGTATTTCATGGCGGTCCACGATGGTCTGCATGGCGCGTTCAAAGGCCTGCATATCGAGATCGCCCTTCAGCCGCAGCACACGCGGCACATGGTAATGTACGCTGCCTTCCAGCTGGTCAATGAACCACAGCCGTTCCTGGCTATAGGAAAGCGGGATATGCGCAGGACGTACTGCACGCACCAGCGCCGGAGCAGCAGGCATCATGCGTTGCGAGAGCCGGGTAGCCAATGCGGCTACCGTAGGGTGATCAAATATATCGCCGATGGAGACTTCCGTGCCCAATTGCTTGCGGATGGCGGAGATTACACGGATCGCCAGCAGGGAGTGACCTCCCAGCGCAAAGAAATCGTCGTGTATGCCTACCTGTTCTACTTCCAGCAGTGCGGCCCAGATCTCTGCCAGGCGTTCTTCCACCGGTGTGGACGGAGCGGTATAACCGGCAGTTGCGGTAGCTGACGCATCCGGGTCCGGGAGGGCTTTCCGGTTTATTTTACCATTGGGCAGCAGTGGGAAATGATCCAGTTCCACGAGGGCAACCGGTATCATGTAATCTGGTAATACAGCCCGCAGATAGTTGAATATTGCCGTCTTATCAAAGTCGCCCGCAGGCACTACATATCCTACCAGCCGTTTATTTCCGCTATGGTCATCACCGGCAATTACCACGCCCTGGCTTACAGCATCACATTTCTCCAGCACCCGGCTGATCTCTCCCGGCTCCACGCGGTAACCGCGGATTTTCACCTGATCATCTACACGGCCCATGAATACGATGTTTCCATCGGGCAGGTATTTCACCAGATCTCCGGTACGGTACAGCAGCGCAGCTGATCCGGCTGTGAACGGGTCGCTGATAAATTTCTCTGCTGTGAGCGCGGAGTTGTTGAGGTAACCCGTTGCCAGGCCTTCACCACCGATGTACAGTTCTCCCGGAATACCCGCCGGGCAAAGCTCACCGGCCGGACTTACCACATATACTACAGTATTGGAGAACGGGCGGCCAATGGGAATAACGTCCGTGTATCCGTTACCGTTATTCACCACATGGAGCAGTTTTCCTATCGTCGTTTCTGTTGGGCCATAGTGGTTTACCACCGTACAGCCTTCACCAGACTTCCTGATATTATCTACCACAGCAGCTTCCAGCGCCTCGCCACCGAAGATCAGCAGCTTACGGGGCAGCAGGAGCCGGTCCTGATCCGACAGCGCTTTCCAGTGTGAAGGCACAATTTTAATACAATCGATATGATGCGTTTCGATATATGACAATGCCTGTGCGGCATCATTGACAGCAGCTTTAGAGAAAACGTGCAGTGCCGCGCCGTTGATCAGTGCGGTGAACAGCACGGTATTACCCAGGTCTGTTGCAATGCTTGACAGCAGCCCGAATGTGCTACAGCTATTTACCGGCGTATGCGCTGCCAGGCCTGCGAGATAATCCGCCAGGTTGTGATGCGTTACCATCACCCCTTTGGGGTTACCGGTACTGCCGGAAGTATAGATGATATAAGCCAGGTCTTCAGCTGAAGGCAAATGCTCCGGGCAGCCAGCTGAACGCAGTATCAGATTTTCATCATCTACCAGCACGATGTCCTGCCCGGCTGTAAGCGGCAGTACGGCGGCACTTTCTGAGGATGCCACTACCACTGTTGCCTTCACATCTGCTAACATGTAGCTGATACGATCCGCCGGGAAGTCCGGTTCTATTGGCACATAAGCCGCGCCGGCCTTCAGGATTCCCAGCATACCGGTGATCATGTTCACAGAACGGGGGATACACAGCGGCACCAGCGAGCCAGCTTTCACGCCTTTGCTACGGAGATAATCCGCCAGCTGGTTACTGTCTTCATCCAGTTCTTTATAGGTCAGGTAAGCATCTTCCGTTACAACGGCTCTTGCATCAGGCGTGAGCGCCGCCTGTTCCAGGAACAGGTCCACAAAAGTTTTGTTCCGGTTGTAGGGTACTTCGCTACGGCCAAATGTATGCAGCAGTTGTTGCTGTTCTTTATCATCATAGATCCGCAACTTGTCGATCCCCGTTGACGGCGCTGCTGCGACAGCGTACAAGAGCTGTTCGTAGTGCCGCAGCATATGCAGGATGGTAGCTTCCTTAAACAGATCTGTGCTGTATTCTGCTACCATATTGAAACCGGATTCCGTTTCCTGAATGGAGAACAATAAGTTGAACCTGGATGTATTATGCGGAATATTTTCCGGGAACACGTCAATGCCCGGCATGTCGATTGTGTTGGAACCTGCCTTGTCGGGCATTACAAACATGACGTTGAATAACTGTTTGCGGCCATGTTCCCTGTCTTTCATCACTGCCTCCACTATTTTCTCGAAGGGTACATCCTGGTGCTCGAAAGCCTCCAGGGTAGTTTGTTTCACCTGTTGCAGCAGGTTGATGAAGGCAGGATTATCATCGAGATGATTACGCAGCGTAAGCATATTGATGAAGAAGCCGATCATCCCTTCAATTTCATGATGCTGACGGCCTGCAGAAGATGAGCCCACGACGATGTCTGTCTGACCGCTGTAGCGGTACAACAATACCTTAAAGGCGGCCAGCAGGGTCATATACAATGTAGCGCCTTGCTGCTGGCTCAGTTGGTGTAATTGACCCAGCAGTTGTTTATCAACGGTAACTGTGCTGATACGGCTACCTCTCATACTCTGTATGGCAGGTTGTTTGAAATCAGCAGGCAGGTTGAGCGGGGTGACGTCCTGTAGTTTTTCTTTCCACCAGGACAATTTTGATTCGAGTAGGTCGCCCGACAACCAGGCTCTCTGCCAGATAGCGAAATCAGCGTATTGCAATGGCAGCGGCTCCATCGACGGCTGCTCTCCTGCTGCCAGCGCATTATATGCCTGTACCAGCTCACGCATCAGTATTCCTGATGACAGGCCATCGAAAGCAATATGATGCACTATTACCACGAGCACATGTTCCGCAGCGGAGAATGAAAGCAGGAAAGCCCGCAGTTTGTGATCGTTTGCGAGATCATACGGTTTGCTTACCCAGGCAGCAATCTGTTGCTGCAATGCGGAGGGGTCGTACTTCAGGGTTTCATCTTCCACCATTACCATCTCAAACATATCTTCCGGTAATATTCGCTGGTAGGGCCTTCCATCCTCCTGTCCGATCAACGTTCTCAATACTTCATGCCTGTTGACGGTATACTTAAAGGCAGCATCCAGCGCGGGGATGTTCAGTGTTCCTTTAAGGCGCAGGATAATGGGGATGTGATAATGTACGCTTCCTTCCAGCTGATCCACAAACCAGAGCCGTTCCTGGTTGAATGACAACGGAATATGTTGGGGTCTCTCCTGGCGGCCGATTGTCTGTAACGCCGTGCCGGCAGTTCCGGATTCCTGTATGTGTGCGGCGAGGGAGGCAATAATGGGGTGTGCGAATATGGCTCTCACGGGGAGGACTACACCCAATTGCTTTTTCACCGCAGCCATGAGTCTCATGGCGAGTAACGAGTGGCCGCCCAGTTCAAAGAAATTATCGTATATGCCTACCTGTTGTATTTTCAGGAGTTCCTGCCAGATCTGCGCCAGTGCTTCTTCCGTTGCATTGCGGGGAGCAGTGTATTCGCTGACGAACTGCGATGCATCCGGATCGGGCAGCGCTTTTTTGTCGATCTTGCCATTTGGCGTCAGGGGCAACTGGTCCAGTTCCATCAGTAACGACGGCACCATATATTCCGGCAACCTTTCTTTCAGCCATGCTGTTATTATTGTTTTGTCGACTGCCGTTTCCGGTACGATGTAAGCCGTGAGGCGTAATATTCCCTGCGGGTCATTGGGAGCGGCTTTGGCCAGTACAACCGCCTGCCTGATGGCTTCATGCTGTTGCAATACACTTTCTATCTCACCCAGCTCAATCCTGTATCCGCGGATCTTCACCTGTTCATCAATCCTGCCGAGGTATTCCAGGTTGCCATCCGGCAGCCAGCGGCCAAGGTCTCCGGTTCTGTACATTCTTTCTGTACTGTATGGATCGCTGATGAACTTCTCTGCCGTCAGCTCCGGCCGGTTCAGGTAACCTCTTGCCACGCCTATGCCGGATACGCAGATCTCGCCGGGGACACCTAACGGGCATAATTGCAGGGAACTATCGAATACGTATATACGCAGATTCTGCACGGGCTTACCCAATGGGATATTCGTACAGTCGGGAGCGTTATACATAAAGTAATGACAGATATCGTCTGATGCCTCTGTGGGGCCATAGGCATTCACAACGGGGATGGTTCCGAAGCGCGGATGCGAGAACCACAGCCTGAGCACCTGTTGCGTTACCGCTTCACCGGTTACCAGCAGGTAGCGTAATGCAGGCAGCGAGGCCGGGGTTTCTTCCTGCAACAGCGCTGCCAGGTAAGACGGCACCAGTTCCAGTATTGTTACACGGTCTGCCTCCACCTGGTCAATCAACGCGGCGGGCTGCAATATCAGCTCATCGCTGTAGATGACCGTGGTACCGCCGCAAAGCAATGCGGCGAACAGCTGCCATACGGAAATATCGAAGGTATAGGAAGCCGTGAAGGCGATCACCGTTCCATGATCGAGTTCCAGATCATTGATCTTGGCATAGAGGTGGTTGAGCATGCCGCTGTGTTCTACCATTACGCCTTTGGGCTTGCCGGTAGACCCGGAAGTATAGATTACATATGAAAGATGATGCGGAGCCGGTGTAAATGCTGCAGCAGTACCAGCAGCAGGATGCCCTGACGGGGCTATCACTTCAATATATGCGGAAAGCCGGTTGCGGTTGGCTTCATCGGCCACCGCTATTGCTGCGTTGCAATCCTGTAGTATATATTGTATTCTTTCTCCGGGGTAGGCCGGGTCCAGCGGCACATAGGCTCCACCAGCCTTCATGATGCCAAGGATACCTATCACCATATCAACAGTACGACCGGTGCAAAGCGGTACCAGGGTATCTTCCTGTACACCTTTGGCGCGCAGGGCCAGGGCCAGCGCATCACTGCGTTCTGCCAGTTCCTTATAGGGTATTACCTGATCACCGCATTTCAGCGCAGCAGCACCGGGCTGTTGGGCAGCCTGTTCTTCAAACAGCGCCACCAGCGTCTTATCCGCAGGATATGGCAAGGCGGTGTTGTTGAATTCTTCCAATAATTGCTGCACTGTTGCCGGCGTGACGATTCTCAGCGTATCAACTGCCTGTGAAGGGTTATTGACAACTGACCATAACAGTTGTTCAAAGTTCTCCGCCAGCCGGCGGATGGTATCTTCGTGGAAGAGGTCTGTGCAATATTCCACATAGCCGGAAAGCCCGCGGGAGGTTTCCTGCATGGAGATATTCATGTCAAATCTCGACAGGCTATGATCTGCCGGAGCAGGTTTCAGGCTTACCTCTCCGAGTTGCAGATCCGGGGTATCGGGTATGTTCTGTAATTCGAACATTACCTGGAACAGCGGCGTTCTGCTGATATCGCGTTCTTTCACGACGGCTTCCACTACTTTTTCGAAAGGCACATCCTGGTGCTCATAAGCATGCAGGGTTGTTTCCTTCACTTGCTGCAGCAGCGATGTAAATGAAGCGGGGCCGTTAACATGGCTGCGCAGGGCCAGTGTATTTACAAAGAAACCGATCAGTCCTTCTGTTTCCTGTTGTGTTCTGCCGGCGATAGAGCTGCCTATACAGATATCCTGCTGGCCACTGTAGCGGTACAGCAATACTTTGAAAGCTGCCAGCAGTGTCATAAACAATGTGGTTCCCTCTTGCTGCCCCAGTGTATGCAGTTTGTCGAGCAACGCTTCGTTCATCCGGAAGCTGAACACGGCGCCGCGTGTGCTCTGTACGGCAGGGCGTGGATAGTCGGCCGGCATGTTCAGTGCGGTAACACCTTGCAGTTTGTCTTTCCAGTAAGCGATCTTATCTTCCAGCACCTTACCAGACAGGTAACTGCGCTGCCAGATAGCGTAATCTGCATACTGTATATCCAGCGGTGACAGATCCGCCGTGACACCAGGCTGGTAAGCATTATAGAGGGTCAGCAGCTCACGTACCAGGATGCCGGACGACCAGCCATCGGAGGCAATATGATGCAATACTGCCACCAGTATATAATTGTTTTTGCCGATGGTCAGCAGATGTACCCGCAGCATGTGATCACGGGTAAGATCAAACGGTTCGTTGAGCAGCTGATGGATATGCTGTTTCAGTGCCGTTTTATCAGTAAGATATTCCGGATGTTCTGAGACCTGCATGCGCCATTGTCCGGATGGCAGTACCTGCTGGTACGCCTCTCCTTCTTCCGGCCTGATGACGGTGCGCAGTGACTCATGGCGGTTCACGATGGTCTGCAATGCATGTGACAAGGCAGTAACGTTGAGCGTACCTTCCAGGAATAATACTGTTGGGATATGATAATGGGTGCTACCTTCCAGCTGATCGATGAACCACAGACGTTCCTGGCTATACGAAAGCGGGATGTTGGCGGGCCGCTCTTTGCGTACTAACGGCGGAATGCTGCCGGGCGCTGATTTACCGGCCAGTTGCTGCGCGAGTGAGAAGACAGTGGGGTGATCGAATACATCGCCGATGGTTACTTCTACGCCGAGCTGCTTCCTTGTGGCGGAGATGACACGTATCGCCAGCAGGGAGTCGCCACCAAGCGCGAAGAAGTCGTCGTGCCTGCCTATTTGTTCCACATCCAGGAGCTGGGACCAGATGGCGGCCAGTTGTTTTTCCAGCAGTGTCTGGGGTTCCGTATATCCTTCCACGTTAGTAACTACCGGTTCAGGGTCCGGCAGTGCTTTCCGGTCGATCTTACCATTCGGCAGCATCGGGAAGCGCTCCACCGTTACCAGTAGTGCCGGTACCATGTAATCCGGCAGTTGTGATTCCAGGTAAGTAATGACGTGGTCTCTGTCGTATGATTGCTCCGGTACGATATAACCGATCAGCCGCTTATTACCGTTACTATCTTCTCTTGCTACTACAATGGCCTGGCTCACATCGGGATGAGCAGCCAGTACGCGGCTGATCTCACCTGGTTCTACGCGATAACCGCGGATCTTCACCTGGTCGTCCACACGGCCCATGAACACGATGTTGCCGTCAGACAGATACCTCACCAGGTCGCCGGTGCGGTAAAGTCTTGCGGACGCCGCTCCTGAGAACCTGTCGGCAATGAATTTGCTGTCAGTTAATGCAGTATTGTTCAGGTAACCGGCTGCAACACCGTCTCCTCCGATATATAATTCTCCGGGCACCCCTACCGGGCATTGCCGGCCTTCTTCATTCAGCACATATACACGGGTATTGGAGAATGGTTTCCCTATGGGTATAACGCGATCGTATACACGCTGCGGGTCAACGATGTGCAGCAGTTTTCCTATCGTCGTTTCCGTCGGGCCATAGTGATTAATAACGGTACATACGGTATCCGTTTCACGGATATTATTTACTACAGCGGCTTCCAGGGCTTCGCCGCCAAAGATGAGCAGCTTGCGGGGCAGTAACAGCTTTCCTGGTTCAGACAATGCTTTCCAGTGAGACGGCACGATCTTGATACAGTCTATCTCATTCTTCTCAAAATAAGTATACATCGCCTCTGCATCATTGATGGCATTTTTGGAGAAAAGATGCAGTGTACTTCCCTGGGCCAGCGCACCGTATAACACGGTATTTCCCAGGTCGGTGGCGATGCTGGATACGAGGCCGAAGGAAAGGCAGCCGGCAACAGGCGTGTTCGCCTTCAGTCCGGCCAGGTAATCGGCGAGGTTGCCGTGCGTGATGATTACTCCTTTGGGCGTGCCGGTACTGCCGGACGTATAGATCACGTATAACGGTTCTTCCTGCAAGGGTTTACGGGATGGCGGCACTGCCGGATAATTGCTTATCGCCTTATCATCATCCAGCAGTAATACTTTTACATTTTTATCAACCGGTAATACTGCTTTGACAGCAGCAGTGCACACCATTATTTCCGCACGTGTATCTTCCAGCATATATTTTATGCGCTCTGCGGGGAAATCGGGTTCCATGGGCACATACGCGCCACCGGCTTTCAGGATGCCCAGTATGCCGGTGATCATTTCCGGCGAACGTTCTGTACAAAGCGGTACCCATGTTCCGGTTGTAACGCCCCTGGCCTGTAAGGCATGCGCCACGCGGTTGGCCTGATCATTCAGTTCACGGTAGGATAGCTGTCTGTTTTCGAATACGATTGCGGGGGCGTCTGGCGTAAGTACAGCCTGTGCTTCAAAGAGATGAATGAAAGACTGGTCACGGGGATAAGTGATGTTGCAGTTGTTGAATGTAACCTCCAGCTCGTCGTGTTCTGCTGGCGTAAGCAGATCAATATCCCCGATGATACCAGTGCTTTGGTGGATGATATTGGACACTACCTGTCCAAAATGCTGTGCGATTCTTTCGATATACGAGGTAGCGGGTAAAGTGCTGTTGTAGGTGAAGATGAAGGTAGTTTCCTGGTGGATGCCCATGATGATGGTGAGCGGGTAGTTGGTATGCGGATGTGTTTCCACTCCACTTACCTGCAGGCTCCACTCCTGCGCATCCACGACCCTGTCTATCGGGTAATTCTGGAAAGTAATAGTGCTGTCAAACAGCTCGCCTTCTATATTGGTCCAGCGCTGTATTTCGTTGAGGCCGGTGTATTGATATTCGCGGTTCTGTAGTTGGTTATTCTGTAACGATTGCAGCCAGGGTATGATCTCCGCGGCGGGATCTATGACCGTGTGCAGCGGCACTGTGTTGATAAAGAGACCCACCTTTTTCTCCATGCCGGCCAGGTCTTCCGGGCGGCCGGAAACAGTGACACCATAAGCCACTTCCCTGCGGCCGGAATAGCGGTATAACAGGTACGCCCACACGCCCTGCATCAGGGTATTCTGTGTGAGGTGATGGCGTTGGGCAAAACGGGTAAGCAGTGCGGTGGTAGCAGCATCCAGCTTATGTACATATTCCCGGAACTCGCCACCGCCTTTTGTGAGTTTGTCTGTGGCGGTGATGAACGGCAGCAGGCTGCCCTCGGGCAATGTTTGCAGGTAGCTGCGCCAGTATTGTTCTTCTTGTTCCTTATCTCTTCTTTCCAGGTAACGGATATAATCCCCGAAGCGGTCTTCTTCCCCGGCAACCGGTTGTTTGCCTGTTACCAGCCCTTCATAGGTGTGGAGGAGATTTTCTACCATCAGTGGCAGCGACCAGCCATCGAACAGGATGTGATGGGAAGTCCAGAACATCCGGTAGGTGTCTTCGTTTAACCGTAACAGTGATATACGCATCAGTGGCGCTTCTTCGAGATTGAATCTCCGGCGGCCATCTTCCTCCCTGAATACAGCAATCGCTTCTTCCTGTGTGGCCCCCTTCAGGTGACGCAGGTCTATTACATACATGGGCACCTCTACTTCGTTGTATACGCATTGAACCGGGATGGGCAATGCATCGTAATGAAAGGCTGTGCGCAGTACACTGTACTGTTTTGCAATATGATTCCAGCTCTGGCGGAACAGCTCTTCCTGCACGCCTTTCAGGTCGCAGCTGAACTGTTCAACATACGTACCGCCTTCTGTGTCGTAGAGGTTATGGAAGAGCATTCCTTCCTGCAGGCCGCTCAGCCGGTATAGGCTGCTTACCTGTGAGCGCCTGGGCACGCCGTTATAGGCAGCATCCAGGAAAGCGTCCAGTTCTTCGTTGGTTACTTCTGCGCCCAGTCCGTAATCCGACGGTGTGGATACCGGTGTGGCTGCCTGTTCTGCGCAGTGATCTATCAGTTTTTCCAGCTGTGTCATATAGGCATCTGCCAGTTCCGCCACTGTTTCCGGTGCATAGTGTTTGTTACTGTATTCCCATTGTAACATCAGCTCTCCATCCTGTACCATACCGGTCAGGGCAAGTTTATGCCGCATTGGGAAATCTGCACCGGCATCGGTTCCTGAGGATTCTGCAGCCATTCCCAGGAGGCCGTCCTGCTTAACGGTATTGTCTGACTGGCCGAGATAGTTGAAGAGAATATCCCAGGGATCTTTGCCTTGCAGACCTTCTGCACGGTTGATATATTTCAGTACCCCATATCCAAGACCTTTATCCGGCATTCGGCGCAGCTGCTCTTTCACATCCCGGAGCGCATTACCTGGCGTGCTGCCGGCGGCGGTATGCAGTCTTACCGGGTACATGTTGGTGAACCAGCCAATGGTCCGGCTGGTGTCGGTTCCGGGAGCAATGTCTTCGCGGCCATGACCTTCCAGACCGATGATCGCACCCCGGGCATTATTCCACGCTGTAAGTGCGAGGGTTAATGCGCACAACAGTACATCGTTAATAACGGTATGATAGGCACGGGGAGCTTCCTGCAACAGACGTTGCGTCTGCGTTACACCGAGACGGCGGCGATGTGACGCCGTGTCTGATACCGTCAGTGCGCCATCATATGCGATGTCTGTACGCAGCGGGCGGTAGCTGTTGACGGTCTGTTGCCAGTAGTCCAGCTGTGCCTGTACCCTGCGGCGTTGGCCATATTCAGTGAGTGCAGCATACCATTGCCGGTAGGAACTGCTTTTCTTTCCGAGTATGGAAACGGTATCTGATTCCCCGTTGCTCTTCAGCAGCAGCTCCAGGTCTTCCAGCAGGATACGCCAGGAAACACCATCTACTCCCAGGTGATGGATGACGAGCAGGAGCCTGTTTTGTTTATCTGTGTCTGGTGTCAGGAAAAGAACGGGGCGTATCAGTATCCCCTGTTCTATGCGGAGGCTTTGCTGATATTGGTTGGCATACTGCGCGATGGTTTCCGGCAATATTGCCTCCGTGGCGCCGCGGAGATCTGTTATTTCCAATGTTCCTTCCGCATCGCCGTACGACTGGCGCCACCCGTTATTATCCTGGCTATAGGTGAAACGCAGGGCGTCGTGATAATCAACGAGGTGGCGGATAGCGGCAGCTAACGCTGACGGTGTCACGCTTTTATCGATGGCCAGCAGGATGCTCTGGTTAAACGGTATCGTTGCGGCCCCTTTCGTTTCAAAGAACCATTGCTGAATGGGTAACAAGCCGCTGTTGCCGGTAAGCCTACCCTGTTCTGCTGTGCTGACAGCATCCGTGCGGGAAGCCAGTAAGGCTGACAATGCAGCCAGTGTCTGGTGCTGGAAGAGATCGCGGGGTTGCAATTCATAGCCTGCGCGTTTGGCACGGCTTACCACCTGTATCGTAATAATAGAATCGCCACCCAGCTCGAAGAAGTTATCGTATATGCCTATCCGTGATACCCCGAGCAGCTCCTGCCAGATAGAAGCAAGCGTCTCTTCAGTGGTATTGCGGGGCGCTATAAATTCATTGGTGAGCAGCGTGGTGGCATCCGGTTCCGGCAGTGCCTTCCGGTCTACCTTTCCGCTGGTGTTCAGCGGAAATTTGTCCATTGGTATCAGCAGGGCTGGCAGCATGTAATCCGGGAGCTTTTGCCGGAGCCATGCCATGATACCTTCCCTGTCGAATTCGCCGGAGGGCACGATATAGCCCACCAGCCGTTTATGATGCGTATTGTTATGATCTGTTTTTGCCAGCACTACTGCTTCATCTACCAGTGTGCATTGTTGCAACACTGTTTCTATCTCGCCCAGTTCTATACGGAAACCGCGGATCTTCACCTGGTTGTCCATCCTGCCGAGATACTCGATAGTGCCGTCCGGGAGCCATCTTCCCAGGTCGCCGGTCCTGTATAGCCGCGCACCTGGTTGACTGCTGAACGGATCAGTGATAAATTTTTCGGCTGTCAGTCCGGTTTTGTTGAAATAACCACGGGCCAGTCCTGCGCCACCGGCACAGATCTCACCGGCTATTCCAACCGGACAAACATTGCGGTGGCTATCCAATATATATACCTGTACATTGGCCACCGGCCTGCCGATCACCACTGCGCCGTTTTCCAGCAGCGGCTGATCTGTAATGGTTGTATAAACTGTATTCTCCGTAGGTCCGTAAGCGTTAACCATCCTTATTCCTTTCGCCATCACATACTTCGCATCTTCTGCGATCATGGCCTCACCGGCGCAAACGATGGTCTTCACAGGGCCCAGCACATCCTTCACCATATGCAGGTAAGAAGGCGGCAGGTAAAGGATCTCCACGCCGTATCTGTCTGTCAGCGCAGCAAAACCAGCAGCAGACAGTAAATCATCTTTACGGGGCAGCACCAGTGTACCGCCGCTCAACAGGGTATTGAATATTTCTGCGCAGGAAACGTCGAAACTCAGGGATGCAAATTGTAATGCGCGCATACCGGGCTTCAGTTGCAGCGCAATACGCTGCCCCTGTACGAGGTTTACCAGACTGCGGTGGGCTACCATTACTCCTTTTGGCTGACCGGTAGATCCGGAAGTATAGATCACGTAGGCCAGCTGGTCAGGCTGAACAACGATCCCGGGCGATACCACCGGCATGGCGTTGACCTCCGGCGCATCATCCAGGGTGATCACCTCCACTGTTGAAGTTGCGGTCAGCTTATCTTTACAAGTCCGGCTGCTGATCACCAGTGAGGCCTGCGTATCTTGCAGGATGTAACTGATACGTTCCGCAGGATATTCAGGATCTACCGGCACATAGGCAGCACCGGCTTTCAGGATACCCCAGATGGCTATTATCATTTCCAGCGAACGTTCCATGCACAGGGGTATCAGCGTTTCTGCGCCTGTTCCTTTGCTTTGCAGGAAATGTGCCAGCTGATTGGACTTATCCTGCAGGTCACGGTACGTAAGATGTGTACCCTCCAGGAGCAGCGCTACTTCATCCGGCGTCCGTGCTGCCTGCGCATCAAACAGATCTGGTGCGGTGTGCCCCTGGGGGAAGTCAGCAGCAGTATGATTGAAATCATGAATCAGTTGCAGTTTTTCATCTTCCGTTAACATCTCCAGCGTGCTGATATGCGCAGCAGGCGTTATCGTCACCGCCGATAGCAACTGCTCAAAATGTGTTATCATCCTGTCGATGGTAGCGGCGCTGAAAAGATCAGCACACCAGGAAACAGAACCTGTCAATTCCCCTTTCTGTTCTTCTATGGAAAACATCAGGTCGAACATGGTGGTGGAACTGGCGATACCTTCCTGGGTAAAAGAAACGGCATGCAGGCTCAGCTCTGGTTCTGCAGGCATGTTCTGCATCATGAACATCACCTGGAACAGCGGGTTGCGGCTCAGATCACGTTGCTTCACTACTGCCTCTACAATACGTTCAAACGGTACTTCCTGGTGATCATAGGCATTGAGGGTTGTTTCCTTCACCTGCTGTAACAACTGTATAAATGCAGGATCTCCGCTGAGATCATTACGGAGTACGAGCGTATTTACGAAGAAGCCGATCAGTCCTTCCAGCTCCTGCCTGTTTCTTCCCGCAGCGGGCGTACCTACGCTGATATCTTCCTGGTTGCTGTAACGATATAACAGCACATTAAAAACCGCCAGCAGCGTCATGTACAGGGTTGTATCCTGCTGCCTTGACAATGCCTGCAATTTTGCTGTCAGTTCTTTACCTATATTGAAAGCACGCGCCGCACCGCGGGTACTTTGCACCGCAGGCCTGGGATAATCAAGCGGGAGGTTCAACGCATCTACGCCGGTTAACTTCTTCTTCCAATAACCGATCTGCTGCCGTAGTACATCGCCTGAAAGATAATCGCGTTGCCAGGTGGCATAATCAGCGTATTGCAGCTGCAACTGCGGTAATTGCGGTGCACGTTCTTCTGTAAAGGCCGTGTACAATTCCACCAGCTCGTTAACGACAATGCCGGTAGACCAGCCATCGGAGGCGATATGATGCACTGTCACCACCAATACATGCTCGTTGTTATGTTGGGTGATCAGGTGTGCACGCATCATGTGATCAGCAGCGAGGTCAAAGGGTGCAGCGATGAGTGCTTTGATGCGTGAATGCAGCGCTGCCATATCTTCTTTATACAGCGCTTCATCGATGTATTCCAGTTGCCACTGGTCTTTATCCAGTATGCGCTGGGAGGGTTTCCCATTATCTTCTTCGATTACGGTACGCAGCACCTCATGCCTGTTCACCATCTGTTGCAAGGCAAATACCAGTGCCTGCGTACTCAGTTCTCCCTTAATTCTCAATATAACAGGCAGGTGATACTGGACGCTTCCCTCCAGTTTATCAATGAACCACAAACGTTCCTGGCTATATGAAAGCGGGATGCGAACAGACGGATCGCGCCTGGCAATACTGATCTCACTGGCTTCTGCCATTTCCAGTGTACCCTGCTGGCGTCTTTTAAAATATTCTATCAGGTATTCCTTGTTGCTCTTCAGTTCAGCAAGGAAGGTAGTATCGATAACTTTCTCTTTTCGGGCCTGTACAATCAGTTCATTGTCATCGAATGATATATGGATGCCTTTATCATTCGCTTTTTCCAGGAGATTTACGATATCGATAAGATTAAAGCCTGTCATGTCTGCTGATTTAAGTATGATGGGTTTCGGGGAGATTAGAGTTTGATAGTCTGAAGATCATCGTCGGGGATAACCGGTGCGGTTTGGTTTACCCGGATATATTTAGCCAGTGATTCGATGGTAGCGAGTGTGAAGAAATCCCTTACAGATATGGTTGCCTGCAGCTGTTTGCGGATCATAGCAATGAGTCGCATTACCTGTAAAGAGTGGCCGCCCAGTTCGAAGAAGTTATCGGTAACGCCTATGCGTTCTATGCCGAGCAGCCCGCTCCAGATCTTTACCAGGGTTTCTTCTGTTTCATTGCGGGGGGCAACATACTCCTGCAACTGCGACAAACTTTCGCCGGGGTCAGGCAGGGCTTTGCGGTCTGTTTTACCGTTAGGGGTAAGCGGCACTTTCTCCAGCTCCACCAGCAGCGACGGGATCATGTACTCCGGCAGTTTGTCTTTCAGCCAGTTCAGAATGATGGATTTATCGAAGCTGCTTACCGGGACGATGTAACCGATCAGCCGTTTGTTATGGTTGGCATCTTCATGCGCTACAACCACTGCTTCCTTCACATATCCTGATTGCAGCATTACGCTTTCTATTTCGCCCAGCTCTATACGGTAGCCGCGGATTTTCACCTGCTCATCTATGCGGCCCAGGTACTCTACCGTGCCATCAGGCAACCAGCGGCCAAGATCGCCTGTCTTATACATGCGTCCGCGTGCCGGCACAAAAGGATCTGTCACAAACTGGCGGGCGGTGAGATCAGGGCGGTTCAGGTAACCACGTGATACACCTACGCCAGACACGCAGATTTCACCCGGTACATTGACGGGACACAGTTGCCCTTCTTTATTGATGATGTAGATATGAAGATTCTGCACGGGTGCTCCCAGCGGAATATTTGTATAGGCGGGCAGGTTATACATTATATGATGACAGATGTCATCTGACGCTTCTGTGGGGCCGTAAGCGTTTACTACCGGTACCCTGCCGAATTGAGGATGGGCAAACCATTGGGACAACAGGTGCCAGCTCACCGCTTCGCCTGTCACCAACAGGTAGCGGAGCGGCTGCCATGCAACGGTAATATTTTCCTGCAACACCGCCGCGAGATAGGAAGGCACCAGTTCAAGGATCGTGATCCGGTCTTTATCTACCGCTTCGGTGAGGGCGGCAGGATTCAGGATGGTTTCTTCGTCATAGATAACCGTAGTGCCTCCGCAGAGCAATGCAGCAAACACCTGCCACACAGAAATATCAAAAGTATAGGCGGCTGTGAAAGCAATCACGGAATGCTGATCCAGTTGCAGGTCGTTGATCTTCGCGTAAAGGTGATTGAGCATACCGGCGTGTTCAACCATCACGCCTTTGGGCTTACCCGTTGAACCTGAAGTATAGATAATATACGCAAGGTGTGCAGGATCAGGCGATAGCAAAGGATTATCTGCAGTAATGCTTTCAGGCAGTTCTTCCAGGTTGATTACCTGTATGTTCTTTGCAGCTGCCAGTTTCGTGCTGCCGTAGTGAGTGCCTACAGCAATGGTCGCTGCACAGTCATCCAGCATGAACAACATTCTCTCCTGCGGGTATTCCGGATCTACCGGTACATATGCCGCTCCTGCCTTCATTACCCCCAGCATGGCTATCACCATGAAAGGAGAACGTTCCATGCAGATGGGCACCATTGAACCGGTGGTAATGCCGTTGTTTCGCAACAGCTGCGCCAACCGGCCTGCATATGCATCCAGTTCTCCGTAGGTCAGCTGTATGCTACCGGCTTTCACTGCAATCGCATCAGGCGTAGCGGCGGCCTGTGTTGTCAGCAGTGAAACGAGTGTCTCCTGCTGCGGCCAGGCGACGGATTTATTATTGAACAAATACAATAACTCTTCTTCTTCAGCAGGTGTCACCATCTTCAGACGGCTGATCAATTGAGCAGGATTGCCAACTATTGATTCGAGCAACTGATGGAAGTGGTTTGTCATGCGGCTGATTGTTTCCGCATTAAAGAGATCTGTGCAATAGCTTACTGTAAGATGCAGACCTTCAATACTTTCCTGCAATGCAAAGTCGAGATCAAATTTCGCTGTGGTGGCGCCGGTTTCCTCCTGTTTCAACTCCAGGCCACCCAGTTCCAGTTCGGGTGTATCGGGTGTATTCTGTAATTCGAACATCACCTGGAACAATGGCGTGCGGCTTACATCTCTGTCTTTCACCACTTCCTCCACCACTTTTTCAAAAGGCACTTCCTGGTGATCATAAGCGTTGAGGGTGGTTTCTTTTACTTGTTGCAGTAACGCAGTGAAGGAGGGTTCGCCGGCAAGATCACTGCGCAGTGCCAGTGTATTCACAAAGAAGCCGATGAGGCTTTCTGTTTCCTGCCTGGTTCTACCTGCAATGGTAGTACCTATGCAGACATCCTCCTGACCAGTATAACGATACAGCAACACCTTGAATGCAGCCAGCAACGTCATAAATAAGGTAGTACCCTCTTGTTGTGAAAGATAACGAAGCTGTTGTAACAACGTCGCTTCAAAACGGAACAGGCTTATAGCGCCGCGGGTACTTTGTATAGCAGGCCGTGGAAGATCTGCCGGGATATTCAGTACGGTTGTTCCAGCTAATTTATTCCGCCAGTAAGCGACCTTCTCTTCGAGTACAGCGCCTGAGAGGTGTGTGCGTTCCCAGACAGCATAATCTGCAAACTGTATTTCCGGAACAGGTAACGGGTCTTCATTACCAGCGATGGCTGCCTGGTACAATGCTGCCAGTTCTTTCACGATGATGCCCATTGACCAGCCATCAGCGGCAATATGATGGAGTGTTACAACCAGCAGGTGTTCATTATTCGTCAGCAACAACAACTGTGCTCTCAGCATATGATCTATAGCCAGATCGAATGGACGGTTGATGAGTGATGTGATCATCTCATCCACTTCAACTGCATGAACTGCAATCACTTCCAACTGCCAGCTACCTTTTTCCTGTACATGCTGATATACTTCTCCTTCATATTCTTCAAATACGGTGCGCAATACCTCATGACGACCCACAATTGCTGTCAGGGCTTTTTCCAACGACAGGATATCGATAGCGCCCTTCAGTCGCAACACCGCCGGAATATGATAATGCACACTTCCTTCCAGCTGATCGATAAACCATAGACGTTCCTGGCTATATGAAAGCGGGATCATTTCAGGGCGTTCTCCTGTCACTACCGGCGGCAAAGCAGACACTTTGTTTTCCTGCATGTAAGCGGCAAAGCCGGCAATGGTCGGGTGCAGGAACAGGGCTTTCATGGAAAGCTCTACTCCCAGCTGCCTGCGCAGGGCAGCCATGAAGCGCATCGCCAGCAGAGAATGCCCGCCTGCTTCAAAGAAGTTATCGTATATCCCTATCCGTTCCCTGTTCAGCAACTGTTCCCAGATACCAGCCAGCAGTTGCTCCGTGGCGGTACGCGGAGCGGTATATTCACTTTCTGCAGCCACTTCAGGGTCAGGCAATGCCTTTCTGTCGAACTTCCCGCTGGGGGTAAGCGGCAGCTGTTCCATTGCCACGAAGGCGGCAGGGATCATATATTCCGGTAATATTTTCTGCAGATGGCTGATGATGCCCGTTCTGTTGAAATCACCGTCAGGCACAACATATGCCACAAGGCGTTTAAGTGCAGCATCATGCGCATCCGTTTTTGCCAGTACTACGGCCTGTTTTACCAGGTCGCTGTCCTGCAATACCCGTTCGATCTCGCCCAGCTCAATTCTGTAACCACGGATCTTTACCTGGTCATCAATACGGCCAAGGTATTCTATCGTTCCATCCGGCAGCCAGCGACCGAGGTCACCGGTTCTGTAGAGCCGGCTGCCCCAGGCATTACTGTAAGGATGGCGAATGAACTTCTCTGCGGTAAGGTCCGGGCGATGGAGATAACCACGGGCCAGACCGGCGCCGCTGGTGCAGATCTCACCAGGCACGCCTACCGGGCAAAGTGCATGGCCATCCCCCAGGATATATACCTGCATGTTGGCAACGGGGCTGCCAATCACAATTGTATTGTTGTCATGGAACGGCTGATCAGTGAGCGTGGTACAAACGGTATTCTCCGTAGGGCCGTAAGCGTTAATCAGGCGGATACCTTTCGAGCGGATGTATTGCCCGTCTTCCCGGTTCAGCGGCTCGCCGGCAGATACCACCGTTTTCACGGAAGCCAGCTGCTCCTTCACTACATGCTGATAAGAAGGTGGCAGCGTTACCAGTTCTACAGCATGTTTTTCCAGCAGCGCAGCGAAACGTGCAGTGATCAGCAGATCGTCCTGCTGAGGCAGTACCAGTATGCCGCCGCTTAAGAGTGTATTAAAAATTTCGTAGCAGGAAGCATCAAAGCCAAAGGACGCGAACTGCAAAGAGCGGGTACCCCGTTGCAGACGCAATGCCGCTGCCTGTCCCAATGCCATATTCACCACTCCCTGATGTTCTATCATCACACCTTTGGGGCGTCCGGTGGAACCGGACGTATAAATCACATAGGCCAGCTGATCGGGTGATGGTTGTTCCTGCAGGGGCGTTTTCGCATAGGCATTTATGTTA
Source organism: Chitinophaga sp. (assembly GCF_035538455.1). GTDB lineage: Bacteria > Bacteroidota > Bacteroidia > Chitinophagales > Chitinophagaceae > Chitinophaga. The sequence goes on along the minus strand of NZ_DATLKJ010000069.1, from coordinate 2,572 downwards.
TCCTGCTCATTATCCAGTAGTATAATGTCAATACCGCTCATGACAGGCAGCCTGTCTTCACAGCTGCTTGCGGACAACAACAAAGTTGCACCGGTATCTGCCAGCATGTAGCTGATGCGTTGCTCCGGGTAGTCGGGATCGACAGGCACATAAGCGCCGCCTGCCTTGAGGACGGCGAAGATAGCCGTCAGCATTTCGAAAGAACGATGCATACAAAGCGGCACCAGGGTTTCCTTTGTGACACCACGATGTTGCAGGAAATGGGCCAGCTGGTTGGAGCGGTCGTCCAGTTCTTTATAAGTGCGTATTTCGTCATTATATATAAGTGCGGTTGCATCCGGTTGTGTTATTACCTGTAATGCAAACAGATCCAAGATGGAGTGCTGCTGTGGGAAAGGAACTGCCGTGTCGTTAAAGGTGGTGAGCAGCTGTTCCATTTCATCGGGGGTGAGCATAGTGAGTGCATTCACCTTTTGTTTGCGCGACTGCACTACAGCACGCAGCAGCTGCCCGTAATGCGCAGCCATGCGGTGTATCGTATCTTCCCTGAACAGATCGGCGCCATATTCAATAAGTCCGTGCAGCCCTTCAGGGGTTTCCTGTATCGTAAAGACGAGATCAAATTTTGTTGTGGTATAAGTCACGCTTTCATTTTCCAGTACAAGTCCGTTCAGTGCCAGATCCGGTGCAACAGGACCGCTTTGCAATGAGAAGGCTGCCTGGAATAGGGGCGTCCGACTTACATCCCGCTGCTTCACGACTGCTTCCACTACTTTTTCAAACGGCACATCCTGGTGCCCGAAGGCCTCCAGCGTGGTTTGTTTCACTTGTTGTAACAATGCTGTGAAAGCCGGATCATTGCTGAGATCTGTACGCAATGCGAGTGTATTGATAAAGAAGCCGACGATTCCTTCCAGTTCCTGCCTGGTTCTACCTGCGATGGAAGTACCGATACATATATCAGTTCCACCGCTATAGCGGTATAGCAGCACGTTGTAAGCCGCCAGCAGTGTCATGAACAAGGTTACGCCTTCCTCCCTGGAAAGGGTGTTCAGCCCGTCTGTTGTAGTCTTGTCAATATTGAATGCTACCACTGCGCCGCGGGTACTCTGTACCACCGGCCGGGGGAAATCCGTCGGCAGGTTCAGTGCAGCTACGCCGGTAAGTTTGTTTTTCCAGTAGCTGATCTTTTCTTCCAGCACCGCGCCATCGAGATAGCCACGCTGCCAGAGGGCGTAATCAGCGTATTGCATTTCCGGAACAGGCAGCTCCACAGTGGCTGCATTATACAGCGCTGCCAGTTCTTTCACAATAATACTCTTTGACCAGGCATCTGAGGCAATATGATGCACAACGGCTACCAGTATATATTCAGTGGCGCCCAGCACTACGAGGTGTGCACGCAGCATGTACGAAGCGGTAAGATCGAAGGGCGCTTCCAGCAGCTGCTGTATGTATGCCTGCAATGCTACAGTGTCCTGCTTCAGTGCCGGATCATCTGTTACCTGCAGCTGCCATCCGTCTTTATCCAGTATCCGCTGGCCGGCGTCTCCGTTGTCTGTCACCACAACGGTGCGCAATGCCTCATGGCGGTTTACAATGGTCCGGAATGCGTTTTCCAGCGCCACCTTATCCAGGTTGCCGCGGAGGCGGATAACTGTTGGGATATGATAATGCACGCTGCCTTCCAGCTGATCAATGAACCACAAACGTTCCTGGCTATACGAAAGCGGGATGTGTGCAGGTCTTTCCCGGCGCACCAGGTTACTCTCTACCGGCGACGGCGCAGAGCGGGCGGCGATCTGTGCTGCCAGCGCGCCTACGGTGGGGTAATCAAATAAATCACCGATGCTTACCACTACTCCCAACTGCTTCCTGATGGCGGATATAACGCGGATAGCCAGTAATGAATGCCCTCCAAGCGCAAAGAAATCATCCTGCAGTTGTACCTGGTCCACTTCCAGCAGGGACGCCCAGATAGCTGCCAGTGTTTTTTCCAGCTCCGTTTCCGGTTCACCGCCGGTTTGTGTTGTTACAGCCGCTTCTGGTTCTGGCAGCGCTTTCCGGTCAATCTTACCATTGGCCATCAGCGGGAACTGCTGCAGGGGAATAACAACTGCAGGTATCATGTATTCAGGCAGTCTGCTCCGCAGGAAATCCAGTATGGCTTCCTTTTCAAAATCACCTTCCGGTATCACATATGCCAACAGCCGCTTATTGCCACTGTTGTCTGCCCTGGCGATCACTACACCTTGGTTCACCAATTCGCACTGGCTTAGTATGCGGCTGATCTCGCCCGGTTCCACACGGTACCCACGGATCTTTACCTGGTCGTCCACGCGGCCCAGGAACAGGATATTGCCGTCTGGCAGGTATTTCACCAGGTCGCCGGTGCGATAGAGTTTTGTGGGATGATCAGCGGAGAAAATATTATTGATAAATTTTGATGCAGTAAGCTCTTTATTGTTCAGATACCCTGACGCCACACCGGCGCCGCCGATGTAAAGTTCTCCAGGCACGCCTGTGGGGCACAGCTTACCATCTTTACTCACTACATATATATCAGTATTGG
>NZ_DATLKJ010000068.1:0-2164 GCF_035538455.1 Chitinophaga sp. | reverse complement strand
CACCAGAAAAGAAAAAGGGCAGGGGCGGTAGGCCCGTTAAAGCCGTGAGGAAAGAAATACGTACTGGCGTACGGCTTACCAAGGCTGAATATTTCATTGTAAAGGAAAAAGCCCGTATAGCGGATCTGCGCTATACGGTGTATATCCGTCAGATGGCTTTACATGGGCAAGTTAATGCCCGTTTAAATCATGAAGAGCGGGCATACATCCGACAGCTGATCAATATTGGAACAAACCTTAATCAAATAGCAAAGACGGCTCATAAAGAAGGAATATTGAGCGCTATGCTATTGTTTGAAAATTATCGAAGCCAGATTGATGACCTTTTAAACCGGTTAAAGAGATGATTAGCAAAGTAATTACGGGTAAGTCTTTTTACGGTTGCTGTCGTTATATCTGCGCTAATGAAAAGAGAGCGGTTATACTGGAAGCTGAAGGCGTGAGAGATTACAACTACCGACATATGGCCCATGATTTTGAAATGAACAGAGAGCAACTACCTGAAAAGCAAAAAGCAGTATTTCATGGTATTCTTAGTTTTTATCCTGGAGAACAGTTAACGGATCAGGAGATGTTAAAAATTGCGCATGAATATCTTGAAAGGCTTGGGATTACAGATACCCAATTTGTGATAACCAGGCACACAGATACTGAGCATCAGCACTTGCACATTATTGCTAACATGGTAAATAACAAGGGAAGGGCTATCAAGGATAATTGGATAGGCTTGCGCAGCAAGAAAATAGCACAGCAGCTTACTTCCAAATATAGGCTGATTCCTGCTGTTGAAAAGAAAATATCTCAGACAAACCTTGCCGCACTTAACCGCGAAGAAGCCGTACGATATGAAATCTTTCAGGTTATAGAATCAGTGTTGCCACGCTGCAAAACGCTGCAGGAATTAGAGAATGTGTTGTTAAAAAAAGGGATAGACGTACAGTATAAGTACAACGGAACTACGCAGCAACTACAAGGGATCAGTTTCAGGAAAGATAATTATGCTTTTAAAGGTAGCAGCATTGACAGGAAGTTTTCTATAGCAGGATTGCAGAAAGCAATGCAGCTGCGGATAATGCCTGATCAGAAGCTGTCTACCCGTCGGGGAGTACGCTTGTGACCTCAAATCTATTTAAGAACTAACAAATGATTGTTTTATGAATGAGTTGTTATTGCAGTCAATTATTGACAAGTTAAATAAAATTGATGAAAGTATTCGGCAGATGATTAGTAGTAGACCGACTATGCCGGATTATTCAGGCCAGTTGGAATATGTCAGCTCCACTGTAGACCAGCTTAAGACTGAGGTGGCGAAAATGCCGGAACAATTGAAATTCCCTACGGCAGGGATTTATACACTATCACAACAACTTGAAGTAAATAACGATTTACTGAAACGTCCGTCTAGACGGGAAGTTAAGCACTATCATCATGTAAACGCAGGAATAATCGTTAGTTGCGGTTTGTTTCTATTACTTGCCTTGTCCTGTGTGTGCTTGTTCAACACTCGCGCACAGCTACAGAATTACAGGGCAGGGGATATAAAATACCGCTTTCTGCAACTGCGCTCTGAGAGGTCATTGCGCTCTATGTTGTCTGCGACTGATAGCATTTATAGGGTAGGCCAACGGGCTTTCCGGGTAAGCATTCGGCCAACCACGTCTTCTTTTGCTGTTTTGAAGACACTAGCTTAGTAGAAAAAAGTGATGAACCCTACGTCGGATGCAAAGAGACGGAAACGTCGAAGCAAAAAAGAGATACATCGAATATTGCAAGAATATGAAGGCTGTAACCAAAGTATTGAAGACTATTGTAAGAAACAAAATATTCCTTCTAACACTTTTTACAACTGGCGTAAGAAATACGGTACAGGTGCTTTAGGTGGATTTACGAAAGTTCTGGTTACTGTCCCATCTCAGGGGAATCTTTTTGCCGAAGTAGGAAAGATCAGGCTTTATCAGCCAGTGAGTGCAGCTTACTTAAAAGAGCTAGGCTCATGAGTAGCCTATTCATGTTGGGTAATCACCGCAGTTATCATCTTTACCGCAAAGAGACTGATATGCGTAAGGGATTTAATCAATTGTGCGGAATCATAATCAACGAGCTTGGTCGCAATGTAACACAAGGAGATGCGTTCATTTTTATTAACCGACGACGTACACACCTG
>NZ_DATLKJ010000067.1:0-70452 GCF_035538455.1 Chitinophaga sp. | reverse complement strand
ACCAGTTCCAGGAGCGTGGTGTACTGGGTGTCTCCAATGGCATCACGCAGAATAATGTCGCACTCGGCTATAGTAACGGACAGTTTAATGTATATGAAAAACTGTACAGGAAGTTTGAAGTGAAAGATGTGCGCCGCGACTGGGCGATCGCGGCTTACCGGTATGCCGGTGATAATGGACCCGATAAAGTGAACTGGACAGATACGCAGATCTACAACCGTAAGGTAGGTAAGTTCAGACGAGAATATGAGCCGGTATCTGATAAGGTGAAGAATGAAACAGGCACGAATCAGCCACTGCTACGGTATGCAGATGTGTTGCTGATGGCAGCCGAAGCGGAGAATGAGATCAATGGACCATCAGCCATCGCTTACCAGTACCTCAATGAAGTGAGGGCCAGGGCAAAGGCTTCACTCATCACCGGTATTTCAGACCGGGATGCCTTCAGAAGCATCATACAGGATGAAAGATACCGTGAGCTTTGCTTTGAAGGCTTCCGGAGAAATGATCTTATCAGGTGGGGTATACTGGTGCCAACAATGAAAGCGCTTGCCAATAGCATTGCACAGACAGCGCCGGTATCTTTTAAATATGCTTCCCGTGCCGGTGATAATATCTCCGACAAACATAAATACCTTCCCATTCCGCAGCGGGAGCTGGCGCTCGACAACCTGCTGAAACAAAATCCAGGCTGGTAAAAAAAGTATTATGAAAAAATCGGTTCACATCATTTTTTATGCAGGATTGTTGCTGGGATTGGCGTGCAAACGCAACGACGTAGCTACGCCGTCGTTTGAGGTGACTACTGCAAAGGCCGTTTACAAAGCGGGTGACAGCGTAATCTTCAGCATCACCGGTAACCCGGATTTCCTGATCTTCTTTTCCGGCGAACAGGGAAAGAAGTATGAAAACGTACAGCGTACTACCGCACAGGGAAAGCCGGTAATGTCTTTTGAAACATCGGCACAGAACGGCTCGCAGGTGAAGTCGTTGTCGCTGATGGTATCAAATAATTTCGGTGGTGTGTATAATGCAGACGCAGTGAGTCGTGCTCAATGGACTGAGCTGACAGGCAGGGCGGTGATGTCTGTTGGGGCGGCTGACGTGAAATCAGGAGATATTGACCTGTCTGATTTTGCAGCGGCTCCCAATACCTGGATCGCTTTCCGTTTTACGGGTAGGCAGTCGTCCACTGAACCACAGCGGCAGTGGATCATTAAGAACTTTGTATTGAATAATGTATTGACGGATGGAAGTATGGTGCCCTTGTTCGCTAATATCAGTGCGTCAGGGTGGATTGCGGTGGATCTGAAGAACCCGGATGTGAAGTGGGCTACGCCTACCGCTACACAGCTACAAATCAATGGTGGTCCGGCTAAAACGCCTGACAATGATGACTGGATCATCAGCTCGGCAGTTAATCTCAGGGCAGTAAAGCCAGATGTGGGGGTGAGTATAAAAGATATGACTGTCCGCCAGAACAGTTATGCTTACAGATATGTTACTCCTGGTACTTATACCGTCACTTTTGTTGGCGCAACCAATAATGTTAATGGAAAAAAGGAAGTAGTGAAACAGTTACAGTTGAAAATTGAATGAAGATATTTATTTCGGCAACGCTTGCATAGATTTTTTCCGGGAATCCTGTTGCAGACACGCAATTTAGGTATAACTTGACAAACAGTAACTCCGCGGATGAAAGGAAGTAAGCGCGTAACCTGTTGCACTGAAAAGTGCAGGTGCCGTATGCGAAGAATATCGTCTTTAATCAAATTTACCTGTTTTATTGCTGGCTAAAGAGTATTGTCACATGAATAAATTGTTACCATTATTTTTCCTGTTGTTGACCGCCGTTGCAGCAGATGCGGCGGCAGGAGGGAGGGTAATGGCAGGAGGCAGGGATACTGTTTTTGTAAACAACCTGCTGGGCAGCGATAGTCTGGACGGACGGAGCCTTATGCCTTCGGGCGTGGGCAAAGGTCCTGTGCGGACGCTCCAGCGGGCATTTGATATAGTGTCTGTTGCCGGTTACGTCTATGTGTGTAATACCGGTTCTCCCTATACAGGTAGTAATCGTTTGCATACAGGTGGAGTACCGGGCAATCCATTGATTGTGGAAGGGAACAATGCAGTGATCAGTGGACTGGAGCCGGTGTCTGTAGAGGAATGGCAACGGGTGGAAGAAAATATTTACAAACGGCCCTTTTGGCCGATGTCAAACCAGCTGAAGCTGAACAAGGACTATACATCGTGGATTGGGACACCACAAGTTTGGTGGGTGAATGGCCAGCCGGCAGCGAACTGCAGGACAGCAGCGGCATTACGGCAAACGCCTGGCGGTTTTTGGTGGAACAAGGACGAAAAGACCGTCTGGTTTCATCTTCGCTCACAAGAACAACTTGCAGCGTTGAAAATAGAAATGCCGGCGCATCGGGGTATTGGTACCTGCATAAATGTTTACAGCAAAACCAGTCATGTGATCGTTCAGAACCTGCACGCCCAATATGCTTTCAATGATGGCTTCAGTGCACATGATACTGTAACCGATCTCACCTTCAGAAATTGCATTGCTACAGATAACTGCGGACAGGGATTTTCCATGCACGGACATACAGTGGTATCGGTAGAAGACGGCGTAGCCATGCGCAATGCCAGCTCCGGCGCTTGTGACGTAGGTGCCGCCAACGTAACATATCGCCGCTGTGTGTTCGGAGACAATTCCTTTGAAGCAGGCATATATGCTACCGAACATGCAGACACCAGGTATATAGATTGTCTTGTCATAAATAATCAGCCTTTTGAACAGATCTGGCAGTACGACAGTTCCACCATGTTCCTCAAAAACTGCATAGTAACGGCAACGGATAACCGCTGTCCTCTTGCCGTGGTAGAAAAGGGGAGCGTGCGTTTTGTTAGTTGTACGCTCTCAAAAGGTGCTGACCTTGTTACTGTCCGGGATACGGTGGGACGTTTATTGACAGAGAATGTAGTGTATAATGATCATATGCTGCCGTCTTCGTCGGATAGAAGTAAACCAACTGCCCATCCCGGTAGTAACCTAGCCGTCGGCGCGCATCTGCCGGCATCAGTCTGGAATTCATACAAACACTTTGCACGATGAAAAAGGTCCTGCTATCTGCCTGCATCTTCCTTACACTGTTTTATACAGCGACAGCTGCCCGAAAGCCGCAACTCTTCTTCTGCGGCCGCGCGGACAACGACCTTTACCTGCTTCTGCAAAAAAACGGTTTCAATGTAAAACAATACAATAACCCGGCGGACGCCATTCAGGCCGCCGCACCCGGTGATGCTGTTTTTATTGTGGCGGATGGCTACCCGGCAACACTGACAGCAACCGATACTTCAATACTACTAACGGCTAAGAATAAACGAATAAAAGTATATACAGAGTATACTGCTACGCTGCCGGGTATACAAGTCTCCAAACAGCCTGTGAACACGCAATTAGAGCGAGGTGTGGTACTGAGCAGGGTGTTTGGGTCTACGTTGCCGCCGATGAGCATACTGGGGATCAACGACTGCCATATTCTTCCCGCAGAAGTGAAAGACCCGCTGATCGTGCTGGCCAAAGTGGCCGGCTTCGACAAGGCTGCTTATGGTGTAGCAGATGTGAGGCAGTATCCGCTATTGTTTGAACAGGACAACCTGTTGGCAGGCATGACAAAGCTCAGCAGCTTCGCTACTGGTCGATATGGTCCGCAGGAGTCCTGGAAAGTTGTGTGGGCTTATATACTGGAGAGGATGACAGGAAGAAAGGACATACATTTCAGCTACTGGCCTTCCTATGTATCACCGATGTATAAGGAGCATGAAGCACTGCCTGCCAATGCGAAGCAGATCTGCGTGGAAAAAGGTATCACCTGGTTCTGGCATGGCCACTTCTTTATCAATCCTTCCTGGAAAGAGCTGTGGCGTAAATACCAGGGAGATGGTACCAATCCTGTTGGCCCTCCGTTGGGTCAGGAGCTGCCTGACGGTGATGGTACTTCCGGATTATTAGAAGGACACGCTTCCCGGATCGCTTATGATGGCAAACAACAATACCGCTATTGGTTGCGGGCCGATGTACAGGGTGAGGCAGCTTTTGCATTAGCCGCTGCGGCCAGTCTGCTGGACAATAAACGTTATAATGACTATGCACGTAACCTGATCAATTTTATTTTCAAAGGCTCCAATCTTGCGCCTGCGAAAGATGATACGGCAAGTGCTGTACATGGACTGATAGGTTGGTCTGTTACCCATCCGAATGAATTTTACGGTGACGATAATGCACGCGCTATCCTCGGTATACTGGGTGCATCAGCGTATATGAATACCAGTGAATGGAACGAATTGGCGAAAGAGGCTATCATGGCCAACTTTAATACCACCGGAATTTATGGCTTCCGGGGCAACAGGCTAAAGGAACAGGACCTCCTGAAGCAGGGAAAAGCCTGGTTCGCCGCACGTGATGTTGTAAATCCTGCTCCGCATTTTGAATCATGGATGTGGGCGCTCTACCTGTGGCTGTATGACAAAACAGGTTATGAGCCGTTGCTCAATAAAACCAGGACTGCCATCCGCATGACCATGGAAGCATATCCTGCGAAATGGAAATGGACTAACGGCATCCAACAGGAACGTGCCCGCATGATCTTGCCGCTGGCCTGGCTGGTAAGGGTGGAAAACACGCCACAACACCGTCAGTGGCTGGATACGATGGTTCAACAACTGTTGCAGCACCAGGCTGCATGCGGCGCCATCCGCGAAGAACTTGGACCAGGACAGGGGAAATACGGCCGCACGCCTTCCAATAAAGAATATGGACTGCGTGAAGCGCCGTTGATATTTGATAATGGAGATCCGGTAGCAGATATGCTCTATACCAGCAATTTCGCATACTTCAGTCTCAACGAAGCTGCCCATGCTACCGGCAACATCCAATATAAAAAGGCGGTGGACAAGCTCGGTGACTTTCTCATAAGGATACAGGTGAAGAGTAGTCGCTTTAAAGATCTTGACGGGGCCTGGTTCCGGGCTTTTGATTACAATCGTTGGGACTACTGGGGTTCCAATGCTGATGCCGGCTGGGGCGCCTGGGGCACGCTCACTGGCTGGACGCAAAGCTGGATAGTAGCCACACAGGTACTTACCTCGCAGAATAAAAGCTATTGGGAAGAGACCCAAACAATTTCCATCATACCAAAAAAAATGACCGCTAAAATCTAACGCCTCAAAACTAAAACCTGAGTAGTTTATGCTTACTAATTACTATACGGAACAATATCGCGAAAGTTTGCTCCATAATGTGATCCCGTTCTGGATGAAGCATTCGCCGGACAATACTTACGGAGGTTATTTCACTTGTCTCGACCGGGAAGGGAATGTGTTTGATACGGATAAATTCATCTGGCTGCAATGCAGGCAGGTGTGGTCTTTCTCCATGCTCTATAACATGGTGGAACAAAAAAAGGAATGGCTGGATATGGCATTGCTGGGCGCGCATTTTCTGCAGAAGTATGGCCGCGACCGTGAAGGAAACTGGTACTTCGCGCTTAACAGGGAAGGCAAACCATTGGTGCAGCCTTACAACATTTTCTCCGACTGCTTTGCGGCAATGGCCTTTGCCCGCTTGTACCAGGCTACCGGCGACAAAGAGCACAGTAATCTGGCTGTTTACACTTTCCATAATATCCTCGAAAGACAGGAGAATTCAAAAGGTATTTATAACAAATCCTATCCCGGTACAAGGCCGCTGAAAGGTTTTTCAATGCCTATGATCCTCTCTAACCTGGTGCTGGAATTAGAGCACCTGCTCCCCTCCACGTTGGTAGAACAAACCATCAGCCGTGCGGTGCATGAAGTGATGGATGTGTTCTATCAACCGGAGCTGGGGCTGATCCTGGAAAACGTTTCCCCGGAAGGCCACTTCGTAGACAGCTTCGAAGGACGCCTCGTGAATCCGGGCCACGGTCTGGAGGCCATGTGGTTTATAATGGATCTTGGCGCCAGAGCGGCTGATCAGTCACTTATTCATAAGGCGATGAACATTGCGCTGGATATCCTGGACTATGGGTGGGACAAGCAGTTTGGTGGTCTTCTGTATTTCATGGATGTGAAAGGCTATCCGCCACAGCAGCTGGAATGGGATCAGAAATTGTGGTGGGTGCATATCGAAGCGCTGGTGGCCATGGCAAAAGGTTATATGTACACCGGCGATAAAAGATGCAGCGACTGGTTCGAAAAACTGCACTACTATACATGGACACATTTCCCTGACCGGGAAAACGGGGAGTGGTATGGTTATCTCAATAGAAGAGGGGAAGTGCTGCTGCCGCTGAAAGGTGGCAAATGGAAAGGCTGCTTTCATGTGCCACGCGGACTTTTCCAGTGCTGGAAAACGTTAAAGGCGATCGCTGGAAAGGAGGTAGTACATGGCTGACATTACGTTCCAACAGGTCACTGTTTCTGATGTAACAGAAAATAGTAAGAAGAATTTCCGGCCTGCACTGATCACATTGGGGGTGTTGTATTTTATGATGGGCTTCATCACCTGTCTGAATGATACACTGGTCCCTTTTTTCAAGAAAGGTTTTACACTGAGTTATTCGCAATCGTCGCTGGTGCAGTTCTACTTCTTCCTCACCTACGGCATTATGTCTGTTCCGGCAGGCAATCTGATTTCACGTATTGGTTACCGCAACGGGATGGTAACTGGCTTTGCTATAGCGGCCCTGGGGGCATTATTGTTTTTTCCTGCTGCGATATTGCATCAGTATGCATTATTCCTCACCGCATTGTTTGTGTTGGCAGTAGGTATAGTAATGTTGCAGGTGGCGGCCAACCCGTACATCACTGTGCTGGGGCCTGCATCCACTGCATCTTCCAGGTTTGCGCTGATCCAGGGCGTTGGATCTGTGGGGACTACAGTAGCACCGCTGTTCGGGGCACATTTTATATTATCCCATATACAGGAGTCTTCCGCGCCTGCTGAAATGGTCAGGTTTCCATATTTATTTATAGCGGCATTGTTGATTGTCATTGCGCTGGTGGTGGCGGGGCTGAAGCTCCCGGTTATAAAGTCCGGGCGCTCGCAGGAGATCGCGTTTACCGGGATGGAACGACATAGCGTCTTCGCCTTTCGCAATCTCAACCTGGGAACTATAGGCATCTTCTGTTATGTAGGTGCGGAAGTGGCGATAGGATCTTTCCTCACCAACTACATCGCCGATCTGTTGCATACGGATGCAGACAAAGCCAATTCATTTGTATCGTTTTACTGGGGAGGTATGTTGGTAGGAAGGTTGTGCGGTGCCGTGTTGCTACGCTCCCTGAAACCGGCAATAGTGCTTACCTGCTGCGCCGCCGCAGCCATAATGCTGATCTGCGTTTCGGTAAATACAACCGGCTATGTGGCGGTATGGTCCATGATAGCGGTAGGGTTATGTAATTCAGTCATGTTCGCAATAATATTTTCATTGTCAGTGAATGGGTTGGGAAGGTTTACAACACGCGCATCGGGCATCCTGTCTACTGCTATCGCGGGTGGTGCAGTGGTGTCTTATGTACAGGGGTATTTGATCGATCACTACTCCTGGGCTATAGCCTTTACCCTGCCGTTGTTATGCTATCTCTATATCATCTTTTATGGATTGAATGGTCATCGTTCGAAGCAAGTTCTTTAAATACGGAATTCTACGGGACGTATCATGTCGAAAACCAATCTGCATATTTAGCTGTTTTGCTGTTTTATATGATACCAAGGAGGCTTTCAACCAACTATCTGTTTATTATTTTATCCTGGACATGTTATGCAAAAATCAACAAGATCACATTGCGGGCTCTTCGCGAGCCTATCCCTCCCTCTTATAACCATTGTATTCATATTACTGGAACTGCCTGCTGCAGCCCAGAACCAGGTGTTAAAAGGACGTGTGACGGATAGCAGGCATGTACCATTACCGGGTGTCACGGTGATGGTGAAAGGTTCCAATACCGGCGCTACTACGGACGGTGACGGAAGATATCGCATTCCCAATAAAAAGGGAGATGCTACGCTGGTCTTTTCCTTCATTGGTTTTGAAAAGCAGGAGATCCCCGCTGTCAGCACCGGAGAGCAGGATGTGGTCATGCTGGAATCTGCAAAGCAACTCACTGAAACGATTGTGGTGGGTTATGGTGTGCAGAAGAAAGTAGACCTCACTGGCGCAGTGTCGGTGGTAAGTGGTGAGATGCTGACCAAGCGACAGGTCGCCTCTGCATCACTGGCGCTGCAGGGCAATGCACCCGGCGTAACCGTCACGCAGCAATCCGGCGTACCCGGCGGCGATGGCGGCACCATTCGCATCCGTGGTATAGGCTCCATTTCAGCAGGGCAGAATCCACTCATACTGGTGGACAACATTCCTGTGCCCACCATGGATGCCGTTGATCCTAACAGTATTGAAAGTATCTCCATCCTGAAAGATGCTGCTGCTGCTGCTGTGTACGGATCACGTGCTGCCAATGGCGTGATCCTGATCACTACACGCCGTGGTAAACAGGGCGTCAGCGTAAACTACAGCGGTAGCCTGACCAAACAGGACCCCACGGACATGCCGCATCGCGTGAGTGCGCTCGTACACATGAAGCTCTGGGATCAGGCCCGCATTAACAACGGTCAGCAACCTGCTTATACCAAGCAGATCGCAGACTATGAAGCAAATGGCGTAGATAATTTCCTCCGGATGAATACCGACTGGAAGAAACTGATACTGGTTAACAATGGCCTGATGCAGACTCATAACCTCAATGTCGCAGTTGGTAATGATAAAGTAAGGCTCTTCGCTTCCGGTGGTTACCTTGACCAGAACGGTATTACAGACAACACGCGCTATAAACGGACAGACCTGCGCTTCAATACCGACTTTTCCCTCTCAAAAAAAATATCCGCTTCTGCAGACATGGTGTTCAACAGGGGAGACCGTACCTGGCCCGGCGGACTATCGCCAACTGCTGCCATTCAGTATGCGCTGAGCCTTACACCAACAGCACCCGGCCGCTTCAATACAGGGCAGTGGGGTGAAGGTTGGTCTGGCAGCAATCCCGCGGCCATGGCTTCAGACGGCGGATTCGACAACCAAATCACAGACAACCGTATCCTCACCGGTACACTGCGTTACAAGCCCATCGATGGCCTCGAAATACTAGGTACCTATAGTTCCAATTTCATTTCCGGCCGTAACCGCAAGTTATCGTCTCAGTACAAAATATATACAGCAGATTCTGCTACCAATTCGCTGATCTTCTCGCGCCTGTTTCCTACCAACAGCACAATTATCGACAACAACTACCAGTCCGCACAAAACCTGTTCCGCGCGCAGGCTACTTATATCAAGGCTTTCGGGCGGCACCAGGTAACCCTGCTCGGTGGCTTCAGTTCTGAAACCTACAAGTATTCCAATGTGGATGCAACGCGTATCAATGTACTGAATCCGAATATGCCTTATATAGGTGCTGCGGAGGCGGTAGGACAGTCGCTGGCGGGTGGAGAGTACCGCTGGAGTATGGCTTCTGTTTATACACGACTCAATTATAACTATGAAGAGAAATATCTCCTGGAGTTAAACGGTCGCTGGGATGCATCCTCCCGGTTCAGAAAGGAGAACTGGTGGAAGCTGTTCCCTTCTGTATCCGCGGGCTGGCGCATGTCGCAGGAAGAATTCTGGCGTAACATCAGCAAGCATGTCAATGAAGCGAAGCTGCGTGTGTCATATGGTTCGCTGGGTAATCAGAACATCTCTGCCGGCGGGCAGACCCTCGCTGCTATCTATCCTACTTATTCCATATACAGTACGGGCGTAGATTATAGTTATTATTTCAATAATGTAGTCAATACTGGTTATGCGTTGGCCAACGCGTACAATCCTAACCTGATCTGGGAGAAGTCTTCCGTTCTGGATGCTGGTCTGGATATGGGTTTCCTGAATAACAGATTGACTTTGACGGCCGATTATTTCCAGCGCGACATCGGCAACATGCTGATACAAGACCTGATTCCGGCATATGTGGGATTAAAAGCGCCATTCGTCAACATTGGCTCTATGCGCAATACCGGCTGGGAAGTAGCACTTGGATGGAAGGACAGGATACGGGACTTTAATTACCAGGTACAGCTGAATGTTTCTGATGTAGAGAATAAAGTGCTGAACATCGGCGGTAATCAGTATATCAACACTTCTACCATCCAGAAGGAAGGCTACGCGTTGAACTCTTATTACGGCTACATTGCAGACGGATTATTCAATTCAAAGGAGGAAGTACAGGCGGCGCCATTCCAGTTCGGCAACACGGCCCCCGGAGATATACGTTACCGCGACATGAACGGGGACAAGAAGATAGATGCAAATGACCGTGTGGTGCTTGGTAACAACTTCCCAAGATATGAATACAGCCTGAATCTCAGCAGTCAGTGGAGAGGATTTGACCTCACTATATTTATTCAGGGAGTGGGCAAACGCAGCAACTATCTGCCGCTGACAGGCGCGCAACCCTTCTATTCAGGCGGTTTCCAGGGCTCTATATTCACCGAACAACTTGATTATTGGACACCTGATCATCAGAATGCCGCTTACCCACGGTTGCTGGACCCTTCTATTACCAATAACTATGCTGTATCGTCTTATTGGATAAGATCCAGCGCTTATTGGAGAATAAAGAATGTAGTACTGGGTTATACACTGCCATCAAAGCTTTCGGAGAGAGTGAAGATAAAATCCGCCAGGGTTTTTGTAAGTGGACAGAATCTCTTTACACACAGTAAATTCTTTCCTGGATTTGATCCGGAACAGATTGACGCTGGTGGCAATTTTTATCCCATCATGAAAACATATACAGTGGGGTTGAACGTTGGTTTTTAATGTTGATGATTAAAATTGAAATGATGAAAAAACTGATTACATATATAACCTGTGGTACGATATTTTTTTCTGTGGGGTGTAAAAAATTTCTCACAGAGGAACCACGAGATGTACCCTCAGTGGGAACCTTTCTGAATAATGAAACAGAAATGAACTACGCACTGAATGCTATTTATCGTTCAATGGAGCCGGATGTGACGCCTACAGAAGCCTTCACGGATGTGTGGACAGACATTGGCGTGCCGCGCGCTGTAGAGCTGGGCGAAGGTAATTTCGACACTTACAATACGTTGGTGAAAACTATCTGGGCCGGTAATTACACAAGCATACAGGAAGCCAATAGCATGCTGGATGGCATGGTCAGAGGAAAGGATAATGTGCTGAATCCGCAAAACTATAACAGGATGGAAGCGGAAGCCCGTGTACTCCGCGTATATGCATATCACCGGCTGGTGTTTATGTTTGGAGATGTGCCGCTGATCACTAAACCACTGCAACCTGCTGAGTACAAAACTCAGTCGCGCACAGCGAAATCGGATGTGGTGAAGTTCATGTATGATGAACTCGATAAGGCCGTTGCCGCACTGAATTACAAATCGGACCGGGGGCGCGTGAATAAGGCGGTGGCATTGGGACTGAAGGCACGTATCGCACTGTATAATAAGGACTATGGCATTGCCGCGCAGGCAGCGAAGCTGGTCATGGATGAGGCAGGACTGAGCCTCAATCCCCGCTTTCAGGATCTGTTCACACGTAGTGGTCAGAAGCCAAACACAGGCGGAGAGATTATGTTTGAAGTATTGTATTCCGATGCTTATGCAAAGGCTTATAACTGGGTTGCATACGCCGAGACTTCCCGTAATGCAAACGGACAATCCGGCCGTTTCCCTACGCAGCGGCTGGTGGATATGTTTGAAGCAAGTGATGGAAAACGTATTGACGAATCAGCTGTGTATAAGCCCGCCACACCAAGGCTGAACCGGGATCAGCGTCTGAAGTATACCGTGGCGATGCCGGGAGATACTGTTACCATGAATCTGACGACGCTGGTATATGACATCTACAGCTCTACCTTCAGGCTGCGCAACCTGGACGGCACGTGGAGCACTAAATCAAATCAGGATTTCAGCAGTGCATTCGGACCTGCAAAAAGTGGAGTCGGTTATCTCTGGATGAAGTATGCCATGACTGATGAAGATAATTCGATCTCACGTGTTTCGTTTATCCTTATGCGTTATGCAGAAATATTATTAACTTATGCAGAAGCGAAGATTGAACTGGGACTGGGGGAAATGGATGGGTCTGTAAAGGATGTGATCAACCTTGTGAGAAAGAGAGCCGGGCAGCCTCCGGTACCCATAGCGATACAGGGCAATCAGCAGGAGCTGCGGAAGCTCATTCGCCGGGAACGCAATGCGGAGCTGGCAGGCGAAGGGTTCCGCTGGGTGGACATTCGCCGGTGGGGAATAGGTGACCTGGTGATGCCCGGCAACATCGCAGGTATTGCCAAATCGTCTTCACTGGTATTGCCCATCCCCAATTTCAAACTCAGTGCCACTCATGATCTGAACAGTATTCCTGACTATACAGGACAGCTTGATCAACGTATCACGCGGGAAGTCCGCTATTGGTTTCCCAGGCTCAACCTGATGCCTATACCACAATCAGAACGTGATATAGCGACCAGTCTGTCGCAGAATCCCGGCTGGTAACATTTTAATCATCAGCATAATCACACACAATAACGGTCCGGATATAAAAACTAATTATTGCCTTGAACAGAAGGAACTTTATAGAATGGCTGACGTTAAGTACCGGAGCTATTGCTGCTACGGCCTTTCCGGCTATTGCAGTGCCGGAAACAGCAACGGGTACACGAAAAGACAAAGATGGCCTTACTGCTGATGTAGTGATCGCCGGGGGCGGCCTGGGAGGATTTGCTGCCGCATTGGCGGCGCTGCGTAACGGATTGTCGGTAGTGCTCACAGAAGAAACAGACTGGATAGGCGGACAACTCACACAACAAGGGGTGCCTCCTGATGAACACGGTTCTATTGAAACGCACGGAGCGCCTCAGTCGTACCGCGACTTTCGCACCGCTGTCCGTCAGTATTACATCCGTAATTATCCCCTCACAGAAGAGGCCCGCACGCGCGCACACCTGAATCCCGGTGATGGCAGCGTATCCCGGCTGTGCCATGAGCCGCGTGTAGCCGTAGCTGTATTAAATGAGATGCTGGCGCCCTGGATCAGCACCGGAAGACTCACATTACTGCTGGAACATAAAATGATCGCCGCGGACGTGCAGGGCAGCAAGGTCAACACCCTCAAAGCAGTGGACCAGCGTAGCGGCAATACGATATTCCTTACTGCGCCTTATTTCATAGACGCCACAGAACTGGGTGATTTACTCCCACTCACGGGTACGGAATTCGTCACTGGTTCAGAATCCAGACAGGACACGGGCGAGCTGCATGCCGGCGAAAGGGCCAATCCGGAAAACAACCAGGCATTTACCATGTGCTTTGCTATGGACTACATTCCGGGAGAAGAACATGTGATCGAAAAGCCGAAAGAATATGATTTCTGGCGCAACTTCAAACCAACGATGACGCCGCCCTGGCCTGGTAAGCTGCTGGCATTGCAGTATTCTATGCCCATTACTTTGCAGCCTACCATGCTGGAGTTTAATCCGGATGGCCGCATGTTTGGTGAAATACTCAACCTGTGGAACTACCGGCGCATCATCAACAAAACTAATTTCAGACCCGGTGCTTATGCGGGCGATATTACCATCGTAAACTGGCCACAGAACGATTACCTGCCAGGTAACCTGGTAGGCGCTACAGACAAGGATTTCAAATTGCATGTGAATAAGGCGAAGCAACTCAGTCTGTCATTGCTCTATTGGTTGCAGACAGAAGCTCCCCGCCCTGATGGCGGTAATGGCTGGCCTGGCATCAGGTTGAGAAAAGATGTCATGGGTACAGCAGATGGTATGGCGAAGTATCCCTACATCCGCGAATCCCGGCGTATTAAATCCGTTTTCAGAATACTGGAAGAACATGTGGGCCGCGACAACCGCACACAACTGCTTGGGAAAACAGGCGGCAATACCGCCGCTTTCTTCCACGACAGTGTTGGGGTCGGATCTTACGGACTGGACCTGCATCCCAGTTTTGGCGGTAACAACTATATCCATCTCAGTTGCCTGCCATTCCAGATTCCGTTGGGTGCTTTGCTGCCGGTGCGCATGGATAACCTGTTGCCGGCCTGTAAGAACATCGGCACTACGCACATCACCAATGGCTGCTATCGTCTGCATCCCGTGGAGTGGAGCATAGGAGAGGCGGTGGGTTTGCTGGTGGTGTGGTCATTGAAGAAAAAAACGATACCGCGCGCTGTGAGAGAAGACAAAAATATGCTGGAAGAATTCCAGCACTTTATTGGTACACAGGGACTGGAAACAGCCTGGCCTAAAAAATGAATTTTAAAATGCACGTGGCAAATAAGCAATAAGATGAAACGTACTTTTTTACTGGCATGCATCTGCTCATGCCTGGTATCATGCATCTCCCGGCAGTACATGGTTCTGAATAAGGGTATTGGCGGGAACAACACCAATGACCTGCTGAAAAGACTGGACCGTGACGTAGTGGCTGAACGCCCGGACCTTGTGGTTATTATGGTGGGTACCAATGACATGGTAAATTCCGGCAAATGGACTACCTATACGCGGTTTACGGACAACTACCGGCAGATCATCCGCAAGCTGAAGACTGAGAAAATATCAATGGTATTGATGAGCCCACCACCCGTGGATACGGGCTACATCTTCAAAAGGCATGAGCGGGTGTTATATCACGAACAACCTAATGCCCGGCTGGATTCTATTGATTGTATCATTCGTATGCTGGCAGCGGAGAATCATGTACATTTCATTGATATCAATAACGTGTTCAAGCAATATAGCTCGCCCAGCCGCGATGCACATTCACTGGTCATCAACTCTCTGAACTATGGCCGGGAAGATGGTGTGCATCCGACCAAAGACGGATACCGTATCATTGCTTCACAGGTGTTTGAGTACCTGCAACATCACCACCTGCTGAAGAAAAACAGAAAGATCGTATGCTTCGGAGACAGCATCACATATGGCGCCTTCATGGCCGGGGCAGGTACTGCAGAAGGAGATACCTACCCGGCTTTCCTCTATGATTCCATTAAAGATCACCGTAAAAGATTATAACAACATGTTGCACAGGAGAGACTTCATCAGGCAGTTATCTGCTGCCGGCATCATCAGCAGCATGCCGGGAATATTACTGCCACAGCGGGCTACTGCCACTCCGGTAAAAGATACAACGAAAATATGGGCCTGTCTGCTGCACCTCAGTTTTAATATGTGGGAAGAATATATTTCACCTAGATTCCCTGACAGGGGCTATCGGCCAGACTTCCGGGTGAATGAACCATTGTGGCGCGACGCCCTGGAAAAAATGGCGGCTGCCGGTCTGAATATGGTGGTCATCGATCTCGGTGATGCCGTGAAATATGAAAGCCACCCAGAAATAGCTGTGCATGGCGCATGGTCCGTGAAACGACTCCGTGAAGAGTTGCAGTATATCCGCCGCCTTGGCCTGGAACCCATACCCAAACTGAATTTCTCTACAGGTCATGATACCTGGATGGGCGAATATGCACGTATGGTGTCTACTGAAAAATATTACAGTGTTTGTAAAGACCTGATCCGCGAGGTGATCAGTATTTTCGATAAGCCCCGGTTCTTTCATTTGGGAATGGATGAAGAAACGGCCAAACATCAGTCCACGTATAATTATATTGTAGTAAGGCAGAATGATCTGTGGTGGCATGATTTCTTTTTCCTGGCAGAGCAGGTGGAGAAGGGAGGGGTGCGGCCCTGGATCTGGTCCGACTATGTATGGCAACATCCTGAGGAGTTTTTTAACAGGATGCCGAAATCGGTGTTGCAGAGCAACTGGTACTATAAATCTGCATTCGATGAAACGCAGACATATGTTAAAGCATATATCGACCTGGAAGCACATGGCTATGATCAGGTTCCCTGTGCCAGCAATTTCAATGACGATCAGAGTATGCAGGGAACTGTACAGTTTTGCAGTAAGCGTATTGCAAATCAGCGCCTGTATGGTTTCTTACAGACTGTCTGGAAATCAACTACAGAAGCCAACCGTGAGCCTATCCTCAAAGGTATTGCCCTGGTAGGAGAAGCAAAAAAAATGTATATACAGGATCACCCTTTGTGATAAGTGCCACTGGATTCCCGTACGATCAGCCTGCCGGGAAGTATTACCTGTTCCGCCTGGAAATGTTTTTTGTTGATATGTTTCAGCAGCAGTTCGCAGGCTGTTTTACCTATGTCCATGGCGGGTTCCGCCACGGTAGTAAGGGAAGGGGAGATGATCGCCGACATGGGATCATTGGTGAAGCCCACGACGCCGAATTCACTACCTGCTTTGATATGATGTTGTCTGAGGGTAAGCAGCGCACCGATAGCTTTCCGGTCGTTGGCCGCGAAAATAGCGTTGGGTCTGTCCTTTAGTTGCAGGAGATGTTGCGTATCTTCTTCTCCGCACTCCTGCGAAAACCCTGAATAAACGATCCAGTCTTCATTTACAGGAATGTTATGTTTCTTCAGTGCATGCAGGTAACCCTGCAGTCTTTGTTCTGTAAGGCTGAGTCCTTGCGGACCGGAGATGTATGCTATTTTCTGGTAACCGTTGCTGATCAGGTGGTCAACTGCTTCGAAGGCGCCGTTGAAATCATCCTGCATGACTTTGGATGTGGCGACTTTTTCCGGCACGCGGTCGAAGAAAACGACGGGCACACCGTGATCCATGATCTCCTGGAAGTGGCTGCAATCCGCCGCGCTGGAGGAGATGGATATTAACAAGCCATCGAGGCTGGAGATGGCGAGATTCCGGAGAATAGCCAGCTCCCGTTCAGGAGAATCATTGGTTACATAAAGGATAATGTTGTACCCTTTGTTGTAGGCTATTTCCTGAATGCCGGTGATAACAGTGGAGAAATAATAGTTGGTGATGAAAGGCAACACCACCCCGAGATTGTGTGTGCGTCCTCTGGCGAGCCCGGTCGCATTAGAGTTGGGCCGGTAGTTCAGTTGCGCTGCCAGCGCCAGTACTTTTTCTTTCGTTTCCTGATTTACATCATAGGTATCTCTCAATGCCCGGGATACGGTGGATGTAGAGACGTTTAATGTTCTGGCGATATCCTTTATCGTCACAAAGTGATGCCCCATACTTACTTTTTGATATTTTTTTGTCGGCTATTTTGTGTTCCTGAACAGAAAGATAAACAAAAAATGCCACTATCACAAAGTATAAATCAGTACTGCTTTGCCATTGCTGTGATGGCGACCGGGGGGCCGCTTGTATGGCCGCTATCCTTCAAAATTGTAGAATTTACGGTAGTAAGCGAACTTAACCGCCATCAGTTTCCGGGTTGCCGGTAGCCCTTCCTTTTCCAGTTTTCTGAAGAGAGAAAGTATGTGATCTCCAAATTCCTCAAAAGAGCCGGAGTAGGTAATAGCATCTGTCAGATGGCAAGTTGCCTGGTCATCTTTAAGATAATATAATTCTATGGCCTGGCAGATGCTTGTCCAGATGGTTTTGTCGTAGCACCTTACCAGGCAGCTGGCAGCTGGAGCGGCTTTGTCAGGATGGTTCAGCAATAGATAGAAGAGGAAATTCCGGATGTGGAATATGTCACGGGTATCCAGTTGTAGCGGAAGCAGCTCTTCGTGGTGCCGGAACGCTTCTGTGTAATCATCATTATACAGCTGGCGGGTGTGGCGGTCTATCAGCTTTTCCAAGAGCAGCGTGGCTGTTTGTGTGTTGCTGTTCATACAATCATCCAGCAATTTTTCAAGTATTATTTCTTTCATAAAGATAGAACGGTTTCGTTTTATATCTTCGCAAAGAAAAACTATTTCTGTTATAAAAACAACGAAATCGGTTTATTTTAAAACGTAACCGGTGTATTTATGAAACCATTGACAGAACTGATCACTGCCTGGGATACTTATGAGAGCAAGGCAGAACATCCATCTGTAGCGGATTTCTGTGGGAAATACCTACAGAAGTATACGACAAGGAAGGCGCCGCCTGAAACGGAAGTTGCGTCTGAAGATGCAGATGGCATCGTTGCCGCCCTGGTAGGACGGTTAGGCGCCATGCATACTACCTATGCCAAAATGTTGATCAGGGAGCTGCCCGGCGTGGAACTGGAATGGTTTTACCTGCTGAATATTATCAACTATAAGAAAGGAGCGCGGAAGACAGACATCATCAGCCTTGCGCTCATGGAGCAATCCACCGGCATCGATATGCTGAACCGGATGAAGAAAAGAGGACTGATCACAGAGAAAACTGACCCCGCTGACAAAAGAGCGAGGCAGGTGAGCATCACCGCCAAAGGCAGGACGCTGTTAGTGGAGATAGGCAGGCGCCTGTTTAAAGCGCCGTTCCTGCTGTATCACGGACTGAAGCCGGGCGACAAGCAAACACTCATTCGTTTGCTGTCTGACATCAGTGGTACGCATGAACACATGTTGCAGGACAGCCGTCATCTCAGCGCGGATGAAATGATGCAGCAACTTTACGGTGAAGATGCACCCGCGATAGCTTTGTCGGCGTTCCGGAAGTTGGCGAAAAAACAGGAAAAGCATCTCCGGGAAAGCGATAAAAGCATCGATGAGATCATCAGGTCATTATATAAATAAATCTCTCAGAAGAACGAATGAGTTTCGACAGCAGAAAATATCATTTCTATATGATCTTCGGAGATAACAGCTACGGTATCTATAAGAAGGGCGGCGGTGCAAATATCCACGACACGCCGTTCCATGAACTGGAATTTGAACCATACCGGGAGGTAATATATTCCGTATAGTCGTTATTGTTATTCCACCACATTGATGTTACAGTACAGGCTTACAGGATCTGTTTCTGTAATAGCTTGTATGCCGCAGGTGAATATGCCGGTAAGATCGTTGGTATAGAAGCTGAAAGTGGCTTCCCCTTTTGTGTTGGTGGCCAGCATATATTCCCAGTAAAGGGTGGTGTTGAGATGCAGTTCATCCGCGCTTTCACTGTTGCTGTAATCTTCGACCGGGAATTCTTCTGCGTAGTAGGTAGGATTGACTTTTTTGATAAATTCCTGTTGACTGAAATCCTGCGGGCATCCTTTAAATACAATATACATTTCACGCACGGGATCAAAGTATCGTTGCCCTGCTATTGCGGGGATAGAAGGGAATGTTTTGGTACATCTCCAGTGGCCTGCGGAGCATACCCATGAGCCGCAGGTGCTGTCTTCTTTTACCGGCATACCGTTGATAAATCCCGGTTCATTGTTGGCTTTAATCACTACTTCTCTCAGCTGCCGGTATCGGCCCATCAGTTCCTGGCCGGAGAAGACGGAGGTATCCAACGGATCTCTCGGGTTCATTGGTATGGTGTAGGGATAGTCTTGCCTGGCGAGTTGCCTGTTGATGCTATCCATCGTTTCCACTACATGCACCCTGGATATTGATTGATTCCAGCCGCCTGCGGCACTGACTACGGCGGTGCTGTTGGCAGGGGCATAGAGTGTGGAGTCGGGCAGGGTGAAAGTGCCGTCCTCCCTGGTTTTGAAAGAGAGCATGCTTTTACCTTTCATTAGTACCATCCGCACCGGTTTCCGGGGTTTCTTTTCTCCGAGCGTGACGTAGCCGTTCACAGGCTTGGTAATATCAAGATTATTGGTGAGCGTTACTTTTTTTTCAGGACCATATTGACCCACGTAGTAAAAGTGTTGTATGTCCTGCTTCCGCTCATCCGGGAGGCGCTTAGCGTATACGCAGGATACGGAGAAGATGCCTTTCACCGGACGGCCATTCTCATCAATGAACCGGACTTTCCAGGTGCTTTTGGAGCGACGGTGATAGTCCATGGAATCGGGTACCAGGCTTACCCATACTTTGGTGGGGGGCATGGTTCTGCCGTTGGCTACGGGCTGTTTGCGTGATGCCGCCGGGACTCTGAATGGCGCCTTGTTCAGTGACCTTACACTGATCCATTGCTGGAATTCTTTATCGTATGGATTCCTGGGATAGTTGTTGGTGTAGGCTACCAGCGAGTAGTCGCCGGGGGAGAGGGTATCCGGCAGTAGCAGGCTACCCTGGCTGATGGCGGCATCCATCACATAGCGTGCGGAAAGCACCGGCGCATGCGTCTTGCCGTTGATAAGTGTTATGTAAAGTGTATTATAAAGAATGGCGGAATCAGGAGAGGGCAGATTAAGTATATAGGCAGTAAACCATATTCTTTCATTGTTTTGGTAGATGACTTTATCCGTATGAACAAACAACCCGGATGATTTTGGGAATTTGTCCTGCGTGTGTGCAAGGATAGTCATTAATAAGAGGCCAATAGTATGGATGGTTCTCATACACATGCGTAATTGGTTAATCGGAGTAATTCCATTCATCAGGTAATCCCATTTTATAATGATGCGCAACAGCCTGACCATCGACCCTTCCGGTTCAATAGAGATATGGTTGTTCCGTCTTTGTTAAAAATCATCAGCCGTTCTAACGCTGTTGCCTATATGTTTTCATGCAATAGAAAACCTGTAGGCGCAGTTAGCGTCAGTTAGTTTCATTACCATCGTGTGCATAATTATAATAACAGGCGTTCGAGGGAGCTTGCTAATGAGGGAAATATAGATGTGTCAGAGAATAGTTAACCGGGTTATTTGGGTTTATATTCCAATAATATCCTAAAGATAAGGCTTGATCTGATTCAGCGAACGAAATCTGGGTGAAATATTTGGGAATAACAAATGCTTAACAATGTTGAATTACAGCCATAGGATGGCGTTTTGCAATATTAAAATTTTGTAATGAAAATGAAAATTTGAAATTTATTTTGTAAATGAAGTGAGAAGTTGGGGACTTAGCCAGCGCGTAGATGATTTCAGTGAAAACATCAGTTATGACGGTAACGGTAACATCTTGTCTTACTTCAGGAATGGTACCCGCGATACCAGTCTCGCTATGGACGACTTGAGCTATTTCTATCTCCGCGACGAAGCTGGTCGTCTCATTGGCAATACGTTACGCCATGTTCATGACAAGGTGGGCAGCAGTGTCTATCAATCCGATCTGGATGATATGAGCGATAACAATTATGGTTATGATAGAAGCGGTTACCTGACTTATGACGCTGCCGCAGGTATTTCTTACATCAATTGGTCAATCTACTGAAAGATAAAAAGCATATCTTTCAGTAACGGTAGTTCTTTGTCATACAAATATGATGCTGCAGGCAACCGCGTGTATAAGGAGTTTATCAACGGCGGCGTTACATCCCGCACCTGGTACCTCCGCGATGCCCAGGGCAATACGCTCGCAGTATACGGCAACCGTAACGGTGACGCACAAACGTATTGGAAAGAGCAGCAACTCTATGGCAGCTCCCGCCTCGGTACCTGGCTCCCTGATATGCAGGTGAGCGGCATCCAAACCACAGAAAATTCCCGTTATATAGTAGCATGATTAACACTGCTATCAATAATTCATTGTCCACCTCAATCTAAAATGCTCCTGCATAAAATAAGTCCAACCCTGTTTCCCTCCCGTCCCTTTATTCCGACAAATACTGCAAATACCCCTGCATTATATTGTCATAGGCAAATCGTGTTTAACTTCAAAACCCCAATAAAATGGAAAAGACAATTGCATCCCAGAAATTCTCCGAAGAGCAGATCAAGCTGCACCTCGAGACAAGAAAACTCATCCTGTTATCCCAGTATCTGCCGAAATTCCCGCAGTTCAACAGCATCACCTACTGGGAGCGCCTAACGTGTATTGGTTACAATCCCGACCTGTCGAAACTCGAAGCGGTGGTACAGATCTACCAGGCTACCGGATACAGCGGCGGATTATGCAGCACCGGATCCCAGGAATTCGTAAGGTTCTTCGTGGACTACCATGATGGCGCCGGATTCCAGCATGTAGGGCTCGCCAGCTTCAAGGCCGCTGATATCTCCAATACACCTCCCGGCCCGCAACACCCGCTGAATTACATGGTATCTATCTTCCTGGATGATGAAGCGCATCGTAAGTTCCTGTCATGCGATAAGGCTGTGCTGCCAACCATCAGAGGCGTGCTGTCCTGGAATACGCCGCCATCCATGGACCCCACGGTTTTTCCGCATTACGGCAACCGCCTGGATGCCGACATCCAGCTGAAACGTAAACCCCTCATCATCTGGGGTGATGTGCTTAAAAATATCGGAGATAAAATCGAGCTGCCGCATATAGACGAAAACTTCAAGCTGCCGGTTATTGATCAGCCCTTGCCTCCGGTAGAACATTTCTACAGGCTATATAAGGAAGCAGGCGTGTCTGAACACCGTACCTTCTTTACTAGTGTGTCGGCGAAGCTGTCCGGTGTGGCGAAAGTATCACCTGATGCGCCCACCTTTGATCTCGCTGCTATCAGCAAGCTGGGTATCAACCTCGATGATATTATCGGGCCAATAATTAACCCCGCTGTCATCAATAACAACAATGCAAACATCGACTACGAACAGCTGATGTGCGTGGGCCTTAACACCGCGCAGGATACTCTGGGCGCTGTGATCGAGGTTAAGAAGTCGTCAGGCTTCAGCGGTAATATGTGTACCGCCGGCTCTTGGGAACACGTGGCTTTCTGGGCCGACTGGGACAACAACGGGAGCTACGACAGCTACCTGGGCACTGCCAGTGTGAATGTGCACGACATCGTTGGCGTGCCTGGCGGTGGCCTGTTCTACAACGTGTCGTTACCGGTGGATCTGTCCAAACACCTGAAGAACTGCCAGGAACCTAATATCGTGAGGGTGAGGGCGGTGCTGTCATGGCAGTCTTATCCGTCTACCACCAATCCTAATCTGCTGAACTATTATGGCAATAGAGTGGATGTACTGGTACAGATCAGACCAGGGGCAGGCAATGGCGGCAAACTGGGTCTGAATATCTTCGACATCAATGGCGTATCCATCAGTAATATTGAACAGTCTATTGCCGGTAAGCAGGGCCTTGCTTTCGCCAGCAGTGCCAGCTACCCGAATGCAGCACAACCTTTCGGCGGTGTGATAAAACTGAGCGGTATGTTCACTGGTAGTGGTCCTTCAGGTAATGTTTCCTATAAAGTACAGTTCCGTGATGTGACAGGCGGCAGTGGCTGGCAGGACGTGCTGGACAAACAAACATTCCAGATCATCCAGGGCAGTGTACAGTCATTGGTAGACGAAGATCCTTCTACCACAGGCGGCTGGCTCAGCTATCTGCCGGAAGTACCGGTGAAAGCTGAAAAGCTCTCCCTGCTGGCACTCTGGAACAGCGGCAGCCGCAATGGCCTTTATGAACTCCGTGTGTTGTTCACTACAGATCCTTCGCATGTAACGTTTACGGCTATGTCTGCTGGCTATGTGTTCCTCGACAACACCAATTACACCGTGGATATTGTATCTGCGCCTACGCTTAATCCTGCTACAACACTCGATATCATTATCGATGGTGGCGATTGTAAGTTCTATAACAAAGGGAATATTATCCACGGGCAGATCAAAGTGGTGGATGATTTCTTCAGCGGATGGAATCTCGATCTGCAGCCTGCCGGTCATATTGTACCGCCAGGTACCCCATTGTCAACATTCATCACCCCGGTGGCCCGGAACGTTTCCGGTTTCACGGATCATGGTGATAATGGGTTGGCCTTCACCATCGATACAGCGTACCTGCAATCCTGCGGATATACTATCAGGCTCCGCGGCTTCGACCGTGCACTGATCGGTTATACGCCAACCTTCTCTGATGGCTCTTATATCTTCAATGTAACGAATCACTACAATGAAAAATACCTGGGCTTTGCAGTACTGCCCTGACCATTTGTGTAAGAATAACCACCAATAATGAAACAAGGCCGCATAATAGCGGCCTTGTTTTTTAGTACAGATACTTCCTGTTAATGTACTCATTGCCAGCATTTTGATTCTAATAATATAGAAATTAATTGATGCTGTTCATTTTGAATCTATCCTGTTCATTTTGTTCATTTTGAAAGTTAGATTGAACAGGTAAGTGACGGTTATTGTTAGATAGGTAGTTTAGTATAGGCGCCACAGTTATACGAAAGGCTTATAAACCATTAGTCAGGCACGTTACTGTTTAAACTTTATGTTGAATGAAGGAAGAGAATCTGTATATCTCTATCATTATAAATGATAGCGACCACCACCTTATTATCCTGTAAAACACAACCAAATCAACCAATAGGATCTAACTGAAAAACTGTTCTATGATAAAGAACTTTTTACTGCTATTGATAATACCAGTATTCATAGCTGGATGTGCCAATACGAGAAAAATCACCTATCTGAATGACCTGGAGAAAATAAATGGAACAGATTCAGTGCAGAAATGGCAGCCTTTATTAATTCAGCCCGGCGATGTGCTGCAGGTGACGGTTACAACGATTGACAAAGATATATCCACCTTACTAAACCCTGCAACGCCGGCTACTTCTTCGCTTGCTGCCGGAAGCACAGAACCAGGTTACCAGGTGGGTATTGACGGTTATATCAACCTCCCTGTGGGGGGGAGGGTACAGGTGAAAGACCATACGCTCCCGGAGATCGACAGGATCATCACGCAGGCGCTGGAGAAAGAGATCCGGAATGTATATGTGGCCACACGCCTGGCTAACTTTAAAGTCTCCGTGCTGGGGGATGTGGCGCACCCGGGATCATTTAAGGTATCATCCGACCGCGTATCTATTCTCGATGCGCTCAGTATGGCCGGCGATATGAATGTCACCGCCGTCAGAAATGATGTGATGGTGATCCGTGAAACGAATAGGGTGAAGAATTATGCTTCGCTCAACCTGAACGATAGCAAGATATTCTCATCGCCTTATTATTATCTGAATAATAATGACGTCATCTATGTTAAGCCAGGTAAAGACAAAAAATTCGCCTCCTCTAAAACGATACAATTATTACCGGCAATACTGGGTGTGTTGTCGTTTATAACCACGCTCATTATCGTAACAAAATAATGATACCCCATGAGTATTAACACGGAACTGGGTAAACATACCAGTATTGATCTGAAAGACCTGTTACGGAAAATTGTATTTCACTGGCCGTTGCTGCTGGTAGTAATCCTGCTGTCAACTGCTGCCGCCTTTCTTTATCTCAGGTACACCACACCGCGTTATCTCGCTTCTGCCAGGCTGTACCTCAAAGACGAAAAGAAAGGAGGAGAAGAAATGGATGCATTGCGTTCGCTCTCCATATTGAGCGACAACAAGAATATCGAAAATGAAATGGAGGTATTGAGATCTCCTTTGCTGTTGCAGAAGGTGCTCACAGATAGCCGTTTTAATATCCGCTATTTCAGGATACAGCCGGTGAGGGACGCAGAGCTGTATGACAGAAGCCCGCTTACACTCAATGTATTGAGTAACCGGCTCGCCACAGGAAATTACAAGTTTGTAGTGATTCCGACAGCGAAGCATATCAGCCTCGTATACCGTGATAGAAAAAGAGATACGGTGATGAAAATGGAGCTGCAACCTGGTCAAGCTTTCAGCATCCGGCAGGATACCTTCAGCATCACGCTCAGCCCGGAACTTGCCAGAGATCCTGGTGGCCAGTCTTACCGGATACGTGTGGACTCTATACAGGAGTTGGCCTACCAGAAAGCGGAAGAGATCAATACAACGTTATCCAATAAAGAATCTACCGTGATCATGGTGTCTTACACCGACGCGGTGGCCAAACGCAGCGCAGAGTTGCTGAATGCGCTCATGGATGCTTATAACGACTACACCCTGGAAGATAAAAATAAAGCTTCTCTGAAAACCACCATCTTCCTGACGGAAAGGATTGATTCCCTCAGGACGGAACTGGCCGTGCTGGAAGGAGCAGAGCAACAGTTTAAAATACAGCGTGGCATCACGGATATCGAAGCCAACGCCAAGCTCGCACTGGAAGAGATCAAAGACGCAGATCTCCGGCTGAACGAAGCAAATACCCAGTTGTCTGTTTATGATGAGATAGAAAAACATGTGAACGATCCTTCCAATACCACTCCTTTTGCGCCTTTGGCCGGAATCGTGGATCAGTCGCTTGCCGGGATGATCAACAGGTATGAAGAACTAAGGAAAGAGAGGAAGCGGTTGTCGCTCTCCTTGCAACCCGGTAGCCAGATCAACCAGAACCTGGATGCACAGATTGCTGATGCTGCGGCGACTATCCGCAAATATATCTCCGGCTACCGCCGGAATGCAGGTACTGCACAACAGAAGATGCAGCAGAAAGTAAACGCCGTACAGTCGAGAATTGCCAATATCCCCGCATATGAACGGGAGTACATCAATCTCAAACGTCAGCAGAGCGTGAAAGAATCGCTGTACCTGTATCTTCTTAAAAAGAAAGAAGAAGCTTCCGTGGCTTATGCCAGCAACGTAACAGACAATAAGGTGATAGCGCCCGCCTTTGTGCCGGACAAACCCATATCACCAAAGAAACCGCTCACCTTTGTGAGTTTCATCGCTGTAGGGATATTGCTGACGCTTGGCTATATCTATGCGAAGTACTTCCTCAACTCAAGGGTACTGAGCAGGCACGAGATCGAGCAGGCAGTTTCCAAACCGGTAATCGCAGAGATCTATCAGCAGACAGAAGATTCAGACCTGCGGGCTTTCAACGGAAGATCCGTATTGCTGGAACAGGTCATGAATCTCCGTACCAACCTGAAGTTCCTGCTCAACGGACAAACAGACGCCATCACCATTCTCATCACCTCCAGTACGTCCGGCGAAGGCAAGACGTTCATCACAGCACATCTCGGCAACGCCCTCACGGCTAACAACAAGCGTGTGCTGCTCCTTGAGCTGGATCTGCGAAAACCCAAACTGTCGAAGTTCCTGGGCCTCGATAGCAACACGGGCATTACGAACTATCTTACCAGTAACCTTCCGCTGGAACAATGCATCCGGAAAGTACCCGGTAGGGAAGGCCTGTCCATCATTTCAGCGGGGCCTATCCCGCCTAATCCTGCAGAACTGATAGAAAGCGCCCGGATGAAAACGCTGCTACAGGAACTGAAATCACAATTCGACTATATCCTGATAGATACCGCGCCAATCGGTATCATCTCAGACGCCAAAAGCCTGGCGCATTCCATTGACTGCACCCTCTACATTGTGCGTTACAACTATACACTGAAATCGAACCTGAAAATTGTGGAAGACAATATCAGGGAAGGTGTGTTCAAGAAAACGGGTATCATCTTTAACGGTATCAACCAGAATACATTCTATCCTTACTATTATTATAATAGTTACACATACATGGAAAATGGAAACGGGCATGGCCATACGAAGAAGTGGACGCCCGTTTTCAAAAAAATAAAGCAACGGTTTGTATAAAGTATTGCAAAATAGCGGTTGGTTGTTGGTGGATAAGCTGTCACGATTAGTGCTGGGCCTGTTTATTATGGCAATGATCGCCGGAAAGATAGGACCCGAAGCATTTGGTATTTGGAGCTTTTCCCTCGCACTGACGATGATAGCCGGAGGAATTTCATTCCTGGGGCAGGACAAGATCGTAGTACGGGAGGCTGTATTGCACCCGGACAGGGAAACAACCATTGTGGCAACTTCGCTGCTGCTGCGGATCGCAGCAGGATGTATCATACTGGTCACCTGCCTGCTGATCACGCTGCTCCTGAAACATGGAGCGATGTTGTATGTCTGGTGTACATTCATCACCGGGCTTAATATCATACTGCAATCCTTCGATGTATTTGACTACTACTACCAGGCGCACCATACTGTACAGAAAGTAATCATTCCCAAAGTAGGCGTGTTTGTACTCTTCTGCGGAATAAGGCTTTGGTGCCTCTACGCCGGGGCAGGATTGCTCACGTTCGTGTGGCTGTCCTGTCTGGAACTGGTGGTCACCTACGCGGTGATCCTGATCATATACCTGAAAGATACCGGTAATAGCATGTTGAGATCTGTGGACAGAGACCTGGGTAAAGTATTGCTGACCGAAGGGTGGCCACAGGCGATTGCTACTTTTCTCATACTGGTGTATATGAAAGCGGACCTGCTGTTACTCGATATGCTGGGAAACCCAACGCAGGTAGGCGAATATGTAGCGGCGGTAAAGGTATCAGAGTTGTGGTATGCATTGCCCGTGCTATTTGCAACGGCATTGCTGCCGGATCTTATTAACAAACGGCAGCAGGATGAAAACAGCTACTGGCGGTCGCTGGAAAGCTGGATACGCCTCTCTTTCTGGGTGAGCTGCACGCTGGGCCTGGTAATCACTGCTACAGCTGGCAGCATTATTCACCGCCTTTACGGAGAACTGTATCCCGGATCTGCCTTGATATTATCTGTGCATATATGGGCGGGCATTCCGGTCTTTATCTACACAGCCGTGATGCAGCATCATATCATCTCCGGAAATTACAAAAACAACCTGGCAGCTACGATAGTTGGCATTGTCGTAAACCTGGTGGTGAACATCATATTGATACCCCATACAGGCGGGCTGGGGGCAGCCATAGCAACGGTGCTGTCCTACACGGCGGTGGGGATGGTATTGCTAGCAAAAGAAAAAGATCCGCGGCTGAAAGTGGCCATGAGCCGGATGATCCTGATCAGACCCGCGTTAACAGATATACGGAAACTATATTTCACCTTACGGGGATTTATGACAGCAGTTGTACCAGGAAAGAAAACATTAACAGAATGAGCAGGATGAAGAACATATTAGCGGCCCTGGGATCGAAACTGCTTCCATCGGTACGGTACATGGTACCGGCCTACAGCTCGGAAGGAGAAGACCTCATCCTGAAAAGGATATTTGAACACAAACGGGAAGGGATATATGTAGATGTAGGCGCGCATCATCCCTTCCGGGTTTCCAATACTTACCTGTTTTACAGGCGGAGTTGGAGCGGAATCAATATAGACCCCATGCCTGGCAGCAAGGCGTTGTTCGACAAATACCGCCCGCGCGACATCAACCTGGAAATGGGCGTATCCGTGAAAAAGCAGCAACTGACCTATTTTATTTTCAATGAACCGGCACTGAATACTTTTTCAGAGGACAAAGTGCAGGAATATACGCAGAACCCCGGGTATCGTGTAATCAGGGAGCGGAAGATAGATACCTGGCCGTTGTCAGACATCCTGGATGCTTATCTCCAGCAGAACAGCGGCATAGACTTTATGACAATAGATGCAGAAGGGCTGGATATGGATGTATTGCGCTCCAACAACTGGAAAAGATACCGGCCCGATTACATCCTTGTGGAATCCGATCCCCATGAGCTTTTTAATAACTGGCAGAGCGAGCTACTGCCGTTTATGCGGGAGATGGAGTACGACATCTTTGCAAAAACCTATTACACCTGTTTCTTTAAAAACCTCCGGATGCGCCCATGAAGAACAATAAATTATATGTGCAGTATGGCTGCGGGCCATTCTCGGCCCCGGAAGGCTGGAAGAATTTTGATTCGTCTCCCACACTCCGCATTCAGCAGCTTCCCCTGATTGGTAAGCTGGTAAAGAACCGCATGCATGTCACTTTCCCATCAAATGTAATACTGGGCGACATCCTCAGTAAACTACCGGATGTAGCAGACAATACCTGCGATGGAATCTACTGCTCACATGTGCTGGAACACCTGGCCTATCACGATTGCATGAAGGCTTTACAGAATACCTGCCGCATGCTGAAGCCGGGTGGCTTGTTCCGCTGCGTAGTACCGGACCTCGAAACCGCTGCGCGCAATTATCTGCAGCGGCTTTCCAACAACGACCAGCACGCCAATACCGGCTTCCTCGATGCTACACTGCTGGGCCGCAAAACCCGGAGCCGTGGAATGAAATACCTCCTGCAGTATATGTGGGGCAACCGTGAACACCTCTATATGTGGGATCATGCCTCGCTGTCCTTCGCAATGACACAGGCGGGGTTTAAAGATATAAGGCCATGCCGTTTCAACGATAGCCGGGATGAGATGTTCAGGCTGGTGGAAGAAGAATCAAGATTTAATGACGCCGTTGCATTAGAAGCTACAAAATGATGTTGGATACACCTGTTTTGTTTCTGGTATTCAACCGCCCTGCTGTAACGCAGACGGTGTTTGAAGCCATCCGCAGGCAGCGCCCGCGGCGGCTGTTCCTGGCAGCTGATGGCCCGCGCAGCCATGTGCCGGGAGAGGCCCAGCTGTGCTACGAAACAAGAAAGGTAATGCTGGACCGCATCGACTGGCCCTGTGAAGTGAAGACACTTTTCAGAAACGACAACCTGGGGTGCGGACAGGCAGTAAGCAGCGCGATTAACTGGTTCTTTGAACAGGTGGAAGAAGGCATCATCCTCGAAGATGACTGTCTTCCCAACGATTCTTTCTTTACCTATGTGTCCCGTCTGCTGGACTATTACAGGCATAATGAACGCGTGATGCACATTGGCGCCAGTAATTTTCAGCAAGGAATACAAAGAAATGAACACTCCTATTACTTCTCCCGCTATACCCATATATGGGGTTGGGCCACCTGGAGGAGAGCCTGGCAACACTATGAGTTTTCCCCTGCCAACATGCAGCAAAGCAGCATGGAAGGACTGAACCGCACGCTGCAAACCATGTTCAAGGCGGTATGCCTGGAAGAGCTGGACACCTGGGATGTGCAATGGTTCATGACCGTGTGGTACAAAAACGGTTACGCTGTTATTCCGCATGTAAACCTGGTCCGGAACATCGGGATGGACCTCTACGCAACACATACACGAAGTGCAGGACAATGGTTTGGTGCCATGCAATACGGGGAAGTGGGAACATTACAACATCCGCCGGAGTTGGTACTGCATGAGGAGGCTGACCGTTTTACTGCAGACGCAATTTTCAACTCAAGTAAACTCAGCTCCAGGATCAGGAATGTGGTGAGGAATAATATGACACTCTACCGCTTGTATAAAAAGCTGAAACGCTGACAGGTATGGACATCATGAACGAATTTGGATTAAGCAGAAACCCCTACGTGGAGATCTTCAAGCAGATAATGCCACTGCTGATCGCCGCAGTGCTGCTTGGTTTGTACTATCGCAAACGTATAGCAGCGGTGGATTGCGTGTTGTATGCTTTCGCTACAGAAGCGTATACCGCCATCACATTGGGACCAACATTTACAGCTACACTCTTTATCAGCGTCTTCTTCCTGTTGGATGAACTGCATCAGCTCTTCACCGGGCATGTATACATCAGCAAGCCTTATCTGCTATTGCTTGTCATCCCGGCAGTGTCCAGCCTGGTTGTCTTTTGTATCGTCCAGCTATTTAAGGATCCCTTTTATTACCCACCGGGAAAACAACCTGACTTTTATTTCAGACCAGCCTACTTTTATATAAAAACCTACCTGCCGTGGTTTGCTGTAGGGGCAAAAATCGTGAAGGATGCCAGCACGTATTCCTTTGAGCAGTTTGGCAACACGATCAGAAGGATTACCGGCTTCTCCTTTGTGATAGCGATGCTGCAACTGTTCTCTCAGCTGGTGCTGAAGAATGTGGAACTGGGAGAGCTGTTGGGATTACAGTCCCGCTACCTGATATTGATGCCGGAAGAATCTTTTGGTATGCGCATACAGGCGCTTTTCTCCGAACCCAAAACATATGCAGCCTTTCTGGCACTGGCAATACCCATACTGCTGAAAAAAAAGGACTATTGGTATGTGGCACTGGCTTTCATCATGGGCGTGCTCACCGTATCGCAAACATTCTGGATTAACCTGTTGTCTGCTGGGCTGGTGTTTTTTGTTTTCCCCAACATATTATCCGTAAGGCTGAAAGTATTATCAGTACTGGGAATGATCGTGGCAATATTCATTAGCATTGCCGCCACCAAGCAGTTTTTTATGGAGAAGTATAACGCGAATAAACACAATATCGTGTACCAACTGGTACTGAAGCGGTCAGTATACCGCTACGACAAGAGCGTCTGGCAGAAAGACAATGAGGTATTGGGTATTCCTTTGCAACGTGATCTGGAATTGCCTGTGGTAGAGTTCCTGCGTGATGAACCTTACTTGTTGCTGTCAGGATATGGACCTGGCAACAGTACGTTTATTCCTGCACATTATTTCTGGGGGCAGGCATCTTATAAGTACCGCCTTGCCGGGGTAGGCGCCAATAATCTTAATATGCGCTGGCTCTTTATATTGGCGGAATTTGGGCTATTATCACTGATCTGTTTTTTCGTGGTGATGACCCGTACAAAGCAGGATATTTCCCCTTTTCAGCGAAAGTACTTCGCTTTTGTATGGGTCTGTTTCTTTTTCAGCCAGATCGATCTGTTTATGATCATCATATCACTGTTAAGTGTATACGAAACCAATGAACCGGCAACCGGGCAACTATGAAGAAGATTAAGAAAATATTTGCTGGATCCAGGCAGCGTTTATTACTGTTGTACTATTTTATTTTTCACCGGGATGTCAGGAAGAGAACATCGCTGAAGGAGATGATGTTTCATCTTTTTTCACCTACGATGTTTGCCATTGCCGCGCGCGATGCAGAACTGCTGAAGGAAGATGACAAGTATAAATATTACCGGTTGTCAGGTTACGGGGATGTTTTTATTTATCCCCGTACAGCACCGTTGTATAGTCTTGCGATGGTGTTAAGTGAAGCGAGGCCGGGACACTGGCATTATTATGAAGCACCCGGAACGGAGATATTACCGGATGATGTGGTGGTAGACTGTGGCTGTGCAGAAGGTTTATTTGCATTCCGTCACCAGTATACAGCGGCGCATATATACGCACTGGAGCCATTACCAGTATTCATAGATTCATTACAGCAGCTGTTTCATGCTAACAGCAGGATTACTATACTGCCGGTGGCGGCAGGCGACACGTGCGGGAAAGCATATATGCAGCTGCCTTCCTCCGAAACATCGCTGAACGCATCTGTCAGTCAGGACAAAGGAAACGACGGAAGCATTGAAGTGGACATTGCCACACTTGACAGTCTTTTCGCAGATAAGAATATCCGTATCAACTATATAAAAGCAGACATCGAAGGGTTTGAAGAATACCTGATCAGAGGCGCGCTGGAAACGATCCGTATGAGCAGGCCGAAAATTGCCATCACAACCTATCACGAAGGACAGGATTATAAAAAACTTATTTCCCTGGTGAAAAGTGTGGTGCCTGAATATCAGTACAGGATAAAAGGAATCGATTTCCTGTCCGGCCGGCCGGTGATGTTACATATGTGGGTTTGACTCAATAAAATATTGTATGCAGGTATACCTGGATAATATCATTTTCAACATGCAGCACACAGGCGGCGTTTCGGTGTACTGGTACCAGCTGCTGCTGGGGCTCAGTCGGACCGGCATTCCGCTCCATCTGCTGAAAGCTGGGCAGCGGTCGTTCAACATCTATGAACAACGCCTTAGCTATTCAAATATGGAATGCATACAGGAGGAAAGTAATATACCGCCGAAGTACCTGCGCTATTTCCCCTTGCAGTATGAGCTGCCCGAAGAAGCCCTGTTTCATGGCAGTTACCTCCGTGTGTCTCCGCAGGAGAACATCGCCAATATCATGACGGTGCACGACTTCAGCCACGAACGCAGGCTGGCAACAGCGTTTCCCCGTTCGCTTTTCAATATAAAGCAGAAGCGGTACGGCATCCGTCGTGCGGATGGTATTATCTGTATCTCAGAAAGTACCCGCCGCGACCTGCTGCATTTTTACCCGGATACGGATCCGGGAAAGATCACAGTGATACATCACGGTATCAGCGATGATTTCTTCCAGCTGCGCCAGTCCCCAAACGACGTGCATGCCTTGCCATTAGACCTGACGAAGAAATATATACTATATGTAGGAGCCAGGCGCTTGTACAAGAACTTTAGCCTGGTACTGGAGGTAATGGAACGGTTGCCAAAAGAATACCGCCTTGTGGTTACCGGCGGGGAAACATGGAACCGGCGTGAGCTTCGGGAGATAGCAAACCGCCTCGGCGGCCGCTATCATATTTTCAGTGCACTGGACCCCGAAGACCTGAACCGGCTGTATAACTATGCACATTGCCTGTTGTACCCTTCTGCCTATGAAGGATTTGGGTTTCCGCCAGGAGAGGCTATGAAAGCGGGTTGCCCGGTAGTGGCCTTTCATACAAGCTCTCTTCCTGAAGTAACAGGAGGTGCGGGACTGCTGGTGAATACCTTATCAGCCACAGCCTTCGCTGATAAAATACGATTGCTGGAGAACAGGGTTTTCCGGGAGAAATTGATACAAGAAGGATTGCAGCATGTGAAACAGTTTTCATGGCCGCAGTGTGTAGAAGAAACAGCTCAATTTTACCGGTGCTGCTGGGAGAAGAAATTCGCAGGAAGCAAAACCACATCATTCATAAATTAATACGGTATGCGCATAGTACTGAACGATCATTCGGGTCATGCCTTCACGTTGGAACTCAGCCGTCAGCTGGCTGCCAGCGGCCATGAGGTGTTGCATGCCTATTCCACTTCTTTTCAGTCGCCCAAAGGGAATTTCAACATTTCCCCGTCTGGTAATCTTACCATCTTTCCCATCACTCACAAAAAGGCATTCGCAAAATATTCCCTGATCAAAAGAAGAAAACAGGAAATCGAATATGCGTCCAGACTGGTGGAACGGCTGAATACTTTCAAACCACAGGTGATACTCAGCGGCACCACGCCTTTGTTTGTGCAGGAGCACCTGCTCAGGTACTGCCGCCGGCAGGGTATCAAATTTGTTTACTGGTGTCAGGATATATACACGGTAGCTATCCGGCAGATTGCACAACAGAAGCTAGGGATGCTGGGATTCCCGTTGTGGCAGTATTTCCAGTACCTTGAAACGAAGCTGCTGAAAGCCAGCACACATATTGTGAGCATCACGGAGGATTTCAATAACATCTTTAGCGAATGGCGGATCAATCCCGGCAAAGTGACCTGCATACCCAACTGGGCGCCAATCTCCGAAATATACCTTTCTGCAAAAGATAACAACTGGGCCAGGCAGCATAACCTGGTGGACAAGATCTGCATCGTGTATTCGGGAACGTTAGGGCTGAAGCATAACCCTTCTATCATCTCAGCAGCAGCAGAGCACTTCCGGGACGACGACAGGATTATGTTCATCGTGATCTCAGAAGGACTGGGGGCGCAGTTCCTGGAGAAGGAGCGGGAGCGCCTGGGACTTAACAATATGCTCCTGTTACCTTTTCAGGACTTCTCACAAATCAGCGATGTGCTGGGAACGGCAGATATATTACTGGCTATCCTGGAAGACGACGCCGGTATTTATTCCGTGCCGTCAAAAGTGCTGACTTACCTGTGTGCCTGTAAACCCATATTGCTGGCCATGCCACAGCACAACCTCAGTGCGCGTATCGTACAGCAGCATAAGGCAGGCTTCTGTGTGTTGCCAGGTCAGGTGGAGCTGCTGTGTAAACATATAGCGCAGCTGGTGGCTGATCATGAGCTCAGGAAGGAGCTGGGAAAGAACGGACGTTTGTATGCAGAAGACCATTTTAACATCAGGCAGATAGAAGAAAAATTTACAAAGCTTTTTCACACAATCAGTATAGCAGAATGAAACAGTTCTCATTAATACTATTCTTATGAAAAATAATATCCGCGCAAGCCTTCTTCTGAGACAGAGTTCAGACTATGTAATGCTCCTGTTGGCATTCCTGTGTGCGCGGGAGTACATCCACGGGAAAGGAGATGTGTTTATGTCCGGATTTAATTTCCTGCTGTTGCTGATCAGCTTTTTTACGTGGGCTGTCAGCAGCATGGCGGTCCACCTGGTAGAGGATTTCAGGCTGCGGTCTTTCTCATTTGAGTTCATTGCCATCCTGAAGGCCTCGCTGATCCATGCCTGTGTGTTCTCCTTCCTCTTCTTTTACTGCTTCAAATACTACCCGTTCCCCAGAACATTCACCTGCTTGTATACCACGTTGCTCTTCGTGATGATCACTACCTGCCGTTTTATCATCAAACGGATATTGATCCGTATGCGCAGCAGTGGATATAATACCAGGAATGTGGTGATCATTGGCGCCGGGGAAACCGGTATGAACTTCTACCGCGAAATATCTTCCAATGAGCAGTTCGGCTACCGGTGCGTGGGATTTGTAGATGATCATCATGCGAAAGTGGGCATCGGTAAGCAATACCTCGGTGATATTTCATCGCTGAAGAGTATACTGGAGACACATGAGGTAGATGATGTGATCGTGGCGTTGCCCGGTACGCAGACAGAACAGACTGCCCGTGTGATTATGGCCAGTGAGCAGGAAGCCAAGAGGGTGCGTATTATTGCAGACTGTCACCGTTTCTGTACCTCCACCACAGGCATGCACGTATTTGGCCATTTCCCGCTGATTACTATTCGCAGCAGCCCGCTGGATGACGTAACCAGGCAGGCGTTTAAACGTTTTTTTGATATATGCATTACCGTTATTTTGCTTGTTACAGTGTTCACCTGGCTGTTTCCTATCATCGCGATACTCATCAAGCTGACATCGCGCGGACCGGTGTTTTTCAGGCAGGAGAGGTGGGGCGTAAGCAACAAACGTATTATGTGCTATAAGTTCCGTTCTATGAAAACAGAAAGCCGGGACACAGATAATGACGGACGATACTTGCAGGCTATGAAGTTCGACAAGCGGATTACGCCGCTGGGCAGCTTTCTGCGCAGAACCAGCCTCGACGAGCTGCCACAGTTCATCAATGTGCTGATGGGGGATATGTCTATCGTTGGCCCCAGACCTCATCCGTTGCCATTACATTACGAATCCAAGAGTACGGTGGAGAATTACATGCTGCGCCATATGGTGAAACCCGGTATCACTGGCTGGGCACAGGTGAATGGCTGCCGTGGCGAAACCCGTCAGCTGGGACAAATGCAGAAACGTGTAAACCTGGATCTCTGGTACATAGAACATTATACCTTCTGGCTGGATATACAGATCATCTTCCAGACAGTCATGAATATGGTGAAGGGCGATAGAAATGCTTACTGATGAGGATTGCGTCTCAGGGCGATAACGTTCTGAAATGCGAATATTTCATATACAGCTGCCTTGTAAGGCCCCAGGGGATGCAGTCCATCGGGTAGCAACCTGTAGAAATCGAAGCCGGGAAGAATAT
This sequence comes from Chitinophaga sp., assembly GCF_035538455.1. Classification (GTDB taxonomy): domain Bacteria; phylum Bacteroidota; class Bacteroidia; order Chitinophagales; family Chitinophagaceae; genus Chitinophaga. Next base: position 33,249 of record NZ_DATLKJ010000067.1, on the reverse strand, counting down.
CGATAAGATCCCGGAAGAATGTCCGCGAGATCACGTTCATCTCATTAAATTCCACTTGTATACAATCGATCATATCCCTGCGTAATGTGCTGGTAGCACCTTTGAGTACATTCAACTCATTGCCTTCGGTATCTATTTTAAGCAGCGCAATGTGCGTGATGTTATACTCACTTACTATATCATCAATCGTGGAAAGCTGAATGTCTACACCGGCAGGTGGACTGTGATGCAGCTCTGAAAGCACCTCCCGGTACATGCTGGCATGTTCTGAACCGCTGTTGTCCGCATGATCGTAAATGGTGGCAGTGCTGACTTCCGCGCTTAGCCCTACGGGGATAGGCTGGAAATGATACTTATCTGCTGTAGCGAGCAGCTTTGCATAGGAAACAGGATGTGGCTCAAAAGCCAGAATAGGAAGCTGTATGTTCTTGTTCCGCAGCATCACCGCATAATTCCCGATATTGGCGCCCACGTCCATGATAACACCTTTGTCCAGCCGGTGCTGCTTTTGCAGGAACTTTATAAAGGCCCTTTCCCCGCTTACAATCTCATTCTCATAATTAAGTATTCCCATGCCGCGCATACTCAGTTTGTAGAGCAGCAGGTTCGCTTTATAGAATGCTTTCCTGGCAAACAGGAGTACATATGCTTGTCTGAGATAGTAACTGATAGAGCTCATGATGTTTTAGGTTTGAGGTACGGTGTCCGCGCATCTGTGTCAATCATGAATATATACAGTGAAAGAGTGCTTTTGGTTTGGTAGGAGGAGATAATGAATGAAATTTTTACCGGTAGAAAATCCCTGACTGATATTTGATTACCTTTATCTGTACTGAAAACGCAACAATGGAAACTTATACAATCAGGCCCATAGCTTTTGTTCACCGCAACGAAGCAAAACAGGGGACCACGGCGGAAATGAAGAACAGCATCTCTGAAATAACACTCGCGGAAGATATACCGGCCGAAGCTTTTGATGGGATAGAAACGTTTTCGCACCTCTATATCCTTTTTCACTTCAACAAGATTGGTCATGCAGACTTTATCTACAAAGGACATCCGCGTGATAATAAATCTTTCCCCGAAGTAGGCATCTATGCACACTGCAACCAGCGCCGTCTCAACCACATCGGTACTACCAGGGTTGGGCTGCTCGAGCGCCGGGGCCGTACGATCGTTGTAAGCGGGCTGGATGCCTTTGATGGTACGCCTGTAATTGATATTAAGCCGGTGTTTGATGATTTCACAGCAATACATTTACGCCAGCCGGCGTGGGCGGATGAGATAATGAAGCCTTCGAGGTAAAAACCTGGTTATCGGCGAAGCGCCATGGAGAGAATGGGAAACGGCATAAGCGGCCTGAAATATTGTATGTCGTCTTCTGCCAGGAAATGATGGGTAGCTCTTACAGATGCTTCCCACACATTGGTAAGCGCTGGGTAATCAGTCTCCGTAGCTGGTTCCGTTATTCTTTTCATGATTATCTTTTCTGGCTGCAAAGATATTTTATATCGAAAAACATTTTTTTTTAATCATGTAATTTTTCTTACTTTCAGAATCACAAAGATCAAAATCTGAACTAGCTGACACAACGATGTGCTACCCGACTTAATGACCAATGGAATTCCCCCTGAAGTTTTATGCTATTTGCCTGAAGAGGGAAAGTGTTCTGCTAAATTTATAAATGTAATGCTATGAAAATGGAACTGTCACCCTGAGTTTCCCTGTGAATTTATCAGCATCCTGATCCTGAGCATAATTGCTAATATGTTGGTGTAAACCTGATGTGACCCGATTACAAGTATCCGATACTGGTAGTCTTAGCACGTATTTTCAAAACCCGGATAAAACAATCCAGGCCCGTACTTCTTAACCTGTAAATTTCCATCCATGAAAAAGAAAACAATTCTGCTCGACAAAAAATTGTCTCTCAACAAAGCGACCATTGCCTCATTGACTGCTGAAAAACAGGCGCAACTGGCCGGCGGAGCAATCTCCCTGCGCACTAACTGCACTAACTGCGATTACACAAGATTTGAAACCTGTGTAACCATACCACCAATGCAGGAGGCGTGCATCTATTGCTGAGCTGACAACTGATCAGGTGTTTAATTCTCCCGGTGAAGCTACTGTTTCCGGTTGTTGTACTACAGCCGCCGGGAATGGTGTGCTTTCCGATCAATCACTGTTACCTCAGACAGAGAGCACCTATACATGCTGAATAACCGCCCCACGGCATTGCCGCCCGGCAGAAGACAGGGGAGGATGTGTAATTTATCCGTTTGATTATGAAAAAAAGAAAACCCGAACTGGGTAGAAAGCTCCAGCTTTCAAAAGAAACAGTGGCAGTGCTGAACAATGCACAGCAACTTCAAATCAATGGTGGTGCTACTATACTGGCCACCTGCACAGAAGACACCCGTCTTATTTCCAGCTGCCGCGCTACTAGCCCAGGTACTGGCCGCCCTTGCTGCCAGATCCCCTGATGATCTGAAACAGCAGTTAGCTTTTAGCTATTGGCTAAAAGCTAACTGCTAACAACTAAACACCAGCTTGCTGGCTCCTGTAAGAAATGACCGTCAGTACCGTTCCAAATAAAACGATCAGCGCGCTTATCCACGGCGTTGCTGCAAGACCCAATCCCTCCTGCGCCACTACAATTCCCCCCACATACGAGCCTATCGCTACACACCCAGGTTAAATGCTGAGATATTAAGCGACGAAGCTATATTACCTCAGCTTGATTCATTATAATAATTACTTAATTTATACATTTGCATCATTAAAATGATAAATTATGCCACTGAATCTGGAATGGTTCCGTACCTTCAAAACCATATATGAAACGGGATCTCTGACCGCAACGGCGCAACAGCTCTATATTTCTCAGCCAGGGGTTAGCCTGCACCTGAACTCACTCGAAGCATATGTAGGCTATAAACTGTTCGACAGGGCAACCCGTAAGGTAGTACCTACAGAAAGAGCCAAAGTACTCTATAACTTTATCCTGGAAGCAGTCAATAAACTGGAGTCTGCTGAAGAGCATTTTCATAAAAGTGCAGATGCCAATAAACATAATATCAGCATCGGCATGTGCCTGGAAACATTCCAGTTCACATTGGAACAATATATTTCTTCGCTGCCCTTCAATGTGAGCATCAAATTCGGAGAGTACCCCGAGATGCAACAGGATCTCGACAACGGACTGCTCGATCTTATCATCACACCACAGAAAGGAAGCCAGGCAAACATCGAATACAAGCCGTTTTCAAGAGAGCGTATCGTATTGGTAGGTGGTGGAAAGCAGGACAGCCGCATATTTCAGAATCTGTTGAAGAAGAAACGGTATGAAGAGGCAGAGGCATGGTTAAAAGAACAGATATGGTATAGCACTGCTGCCGACATGGAAAACCTGCGTAGATTCTGGCGGCTTAATTTCAATAGGCATCCTGATTTTAAGCCCAATTATATTGTGCCCAACAAATGCTCTATTGTGCGTTGTCTGAGCGATAACAAAGGATTTGCTGTAATGCCGGATTTTCTTTGCCGTAATGAATTACAGACGGGTAAGGTAAAACTCGTATGGGAAGGGGATAACATCATTGAGAACACTTTATACTTCGGCAAACGTAAGAAGACAATGTTTGCCGGAGAAATTAAGGCGATCGAAAGTCTGTTTGAAGAAGAAGTGGCTGCATTGAATTAGTTGCCGGCCTTTAGCTCCGTTAATCTCCACTGTTCATCAAAGGAGGCCGTGATATGCTGACCATTGCGGGAAGCCGAAAGCTGACGGCCATCTTCATTGCTGCTGATCTCGTACCCGCTGCTCGTCAGGTAATGTACTAACGCCTGCCGGTGATGCATTTCAAATAGTGATATGAGTTGCGGAAAGACAGTCGGAATACGAAAGAATGGTGTACTATTACGCGCCTGGTCAATGACGTCGCTTTTAATGGTCACCAGCAACGCGCCTTCTCCATAGTTGGCAATATAGTACGCACTGGCATCAAACAGTCCGGATGCAATAAGCCCAATGCAATGCGCATCATTGATATCTCCGTCAAACTGCGGTTGCGTAAACATTTTAATATCGTTATCCTGTCCCAGTTTCCTCAGCTGTGTAGCCTGTTGTAATAACGCCTGGGCTATATCAGATTTTCTGTTGGCCCACGCCCACAGGAATGTATGAGAGCTGAAAGAATAGGTGCCAATTACCTGTATAGGAAAGGTGTGTGGCCCAAAGGTGATAGTACCGGCTTCAAGATCAGCATTCCAGTCGTTATCACCGATCAGATCTGAAAGATCATGTTGTTTGTCAAGCGCAATACCGCCGTGTTTTTCTATCAGTCCCAGTTTAGTTTCATGTTGCATCGGTTCGTACTTACCTGGTTTTTTCTTAGTTGGCGCATTCTCCTGTCCGAACAATTTTCTGAATAAGCTCATGGTGGGTTCTTTATCTGAACAAATGGATTTACCGCTGCAATATACAGGATCATTATCAATTGCTTATAAAATAAAAGTGGTCGGCTGGTGAGGCTTGAGAGCATCATCAGTTACCTTGTATGTCTGCCTTACAATCATTATCCAGCTGAGGAATGTTGCCTGTTACTAAGAAACCGAAGATGTCGCTGGTTGCAGAAGCGTAATACATCAGGCAGTTTTTATTCTGGTAATACCCTTTGTGGGACTGCATCTTCATGCTGTCAAAGAAAGGCAGGGAAGCATAAACCAGGGAACGATGCATAGCATGATAATCAGTTTTTTTTATGTTGAATACCGGGCGGCAAAGCTATAAATATTCTGTTTTCTTTCCATTGCTCTTTGTGTTGAGCGTGTGAATGATGATAGTTTTTTAGATCTATAGCGAATGTCAGCATAGGTTGTTTGTGTTTTTGTGATATGTAAAGAAAAGGGGAGATTCCTGTGAAATCCTTTACAGTAGAGGAATTGGCTGTATCGTTTTTTTAGGTGACCTCCGTTTGTGTACGTAGTATTTCCCATAAGTATTTTTACGTATTTTTTGCCTTTTGCAACACAAAAATTTTTTAATTCGAAATAATTGATATAGCTTTATTGTGTTGTAGTTAACGTTTGACAAACTCCAAAACTCCAAAGAAAACTGCCGATTAGTAAACCTCAAAAGAACAGTTACAAAGCCCGGAAAAGAAAACAATTTGTTTAATTGATGTATTTCAGTAAGTGCAACCTGTACTTAATGGTGACCTTTATCCCATTCATCGTAGCGGTTTTGCTGTGCCTACTGTAATGGAATACCCGACTGTATTCTCTGCGTCATTTCCTTTTTGTAAATGTAATATTACCACGTACACTGCTGCTGGCAACTGCCTCCGGCCTTACTTCCGTGCACCTTGTTAAAAAATACAGACAATGATTTTCACTGCTTTTAAGTTATTAAAAGATCAGTTGGATAACTACATTCAGTCATTCAATCCTATGGGGAACGACCCTGACGGACACGTGGTGCTTGATAATGTAGCCACACTCGAAACACCCGACAGACCTCCGGGAGCAGAGGAACGGATTATTCTCAGCATGGTGAATATTGAAGAAGAAGCAGCATTAAAGAACTCAGCACATTATTACAGGAGCGCACAAGGGATCACCTATCATAACCCACCTGTATATCTGAATCTGTATATGTTGGTATCAGCGCACTATAAAAATTATGAGGACGCCTTATCAAGGCTTTCGCAGGTGATACAGTTTTTTCAGGGAAAAACAAGCTTCACACTGAATAACTCCCCTAACGAAGCACTGATAAATAGTGGAGCAGAACTGGATGATCTGCAGCTGCATCTTGAACTGTTCTCGCTTTCATTCGAACAACTGAACCATCTGTGGGGAGCCCTGGGTGGAAAGCAGATGCCAAGCGCTTTGTATAAGATCCGACTGGTGAAGATCACAGAGAACAGAACTACCGGTATTGGAAACGTAATAGAAGAGATCCGTTCGAAAGATACATTTCTCTCTCCTGGATAATAGATAACACGACATTTTTTTGGAGATACTACAACAATAACCACAACATAACATACACCTATAACCCGCAATGTGAAATGAAACCATGAGTTTCCAGATTACCTATAGCAGGCTGGCCACGGTGAACATGCTCCATGCATTTTACCTGGACAGGGAAGACAGCATATATTTTGGACTGTCACCGGCAGAGCAACAGAACCGTTTGTCAGGATTACTGATGGATAACAGGTATTCGCTGATGGAAGAGTTGCAGGTGACACCACTCCCGGCAACAGAGAGGCTGATGAAAGGACAGCATATTGTGTTCAGGCAAATGGCCACCGGCCTGCTGCTGGGCATCGCGTCAAAATTAACTGGCGGCATATTGCAGCCGGAGATCCCCGTTGACGGAAAGCTACGGTTGCAGTTTGCCATTAAATTACAACATGCAGCACTGGCCATACGTAGCAATATTCGCCTCAATACTATATTTAAGGGCAACTATTACTTTACAAACGACGGTACTGTAAGCGGAAAAACATATCCATCCCTGGCGGCACCACTGCAACCTGCGGTCGACAAACGCCTCTACGAAATGGGAGAAACAGCGCTGGTGAATGGCGTGCCTTCGCAAGCCATACAACGGACTACCAGCACCGCTTCCGGCTGGGAAACTATAAATGATTTTCATTGCATCAGCGAGTATGACCGTATCCTCCTGCCTGCTTCTTTCGGCTTTACATTCGACCAGTCCGGCGTTACCACTGCCACCTTCCGCCTGTTGCAAAACGGGCAGGAAGTGAAAACACTTTCCTTCAGCGATGCCACTGGCCTGAAAGAAGTACAACTCAACTTTGCCCCGGTACCCAACGGAGTGTATACATTGACAGCCGCCGGTAATAATTATGATCGCAGCTATGCCATCTTCATTAATCCACAGCTCTATCAACCGGACGCCTGGGGCGTGTTGGATCTGGTTATGTTTACCTCCGATCCTGCCTTTCGCCTGATAGATAATACTGGGATGCTGGTAACACCAGCTGCGCCGGCATTTGAGCTACGCTTCGCCAGCAGGGCCACTTACTGGAAATACTATTTGCAGAAAGGAGAGCCCCCCGTGGCAGACGGTAATTGGGATGACGTACTGCCGGTGCCTCCGGGTATGAAGAAGGTGTTTATCAGCAAACAGCCCTATACGCTGATGCAGTCATACCGAAAAGTATCCTATGCGGCCACAGACTTGCCCAACCCTTCAGGAGAGCTGCTCAGCCGCCAGGAAAATTTTATCTGTTCAGAAATTATGTTACCAAAATTGAAATTATAAACTGATCAACTATGGCAAACACATACTATACACCAGGAGTGTATATTGAGGAAATCTCGAAGTTCCCGCCTTCCATTACCGCGGTAGAAACAGCCATCCCTGCATTCATCGGCTTTACACAACAAGCCAGCAAGGATGGTCTGGACATTTTCGGAACTCCCGTACGTATCAGCTCCCTGCTGGAATACGAGAATATTTTCGGTGGTCCGCAGCCGGAAATTAATCTGGTGGTGTCCATTAACGACGACCCTCGTACCGGTAAACAGTACAACGTGAGCTTCGATGAAAGCGACGGCAAAGGGGCTTCAAAGCATATCATGTACTATGCCCTGCAGCAGTTCTTTGCCAACGGCGGCGGCCCCTGCTACATTATATCCACCGGCGCTTATCTGCAACTGGGTACACCGATCACTGATCAGGCCCCCTTTGAAAATGCACTGACAGAGCTGAGAAAACAGGATGAACCTACACTCATCATCTTCCCCGAAGGCCAGAACATGCCTAAGGATACTTATAAGTCACTGCTGGAACTGGCCCTCACACAATGCTTTGACCTGAAGGACCGGTTCGTGATTATGGACCTCTTCAACAATGGTGTAAAGCTGAAAACAGAAGGCGATATTCTTACTGCTGCCGGAGATTTCCGCGATGCCATCAGTCTTTCAGGTGATTACCTCAGCTACGGCGCCGTATATTTTCCTAATATCCGCTCCACCTTTGATTACGTTTATACAGCTTCAACAGTGACCATTAAAGGTGGTAGTGCACCCACCTTCGATGGACTGAACAACCTGGAGAAAGCAAACGTAAAGCTGGCAATCTCCAATTACTCTATCTTATTACCTCCCAGTGCAGCCGTGGCAGGCGTTTACGCGCGTGTAGACAATGATCGCGGTGTGTGGAAGGCGCCCGCAAATGAAGGTCTGCTTTCTGTCTCCGGAGTAACCTGTGATATTAATGACCGCATACAGCAGAACCTCAACGTAGACACCAATGCAGGTAAGTCCATCAACGCTATCCGTTTCTTCTCCGGTAAAGGCATCAAAATATGGGGGGCACGTACGCTGAACGGCAACTCCAACGAATGGCGCTATGTCTCTGTGCGCCGCTACTTCAATATGGTAGAAGAATCTACCAAGAAAGCCACAGAAGCATTTGTATTTGAGCCCAACGACGCTAACACCTGGGTGAAGGTGAAGGCCATGATCGAAAACTTCCTGATCAATCAGTGGAGAGCAGGTGCTCTTGCAGGCGCCAAGCCCGAACATGCCTTCTACGTGAAAGTAGGTATCAATGAAACCATGACAGCATTCGATATACTGGAAGGCAGAATGATCGTTGAAATAGGTCTGGCAGTAGTTCGTCCGGCAGAATTTATCATACTCCGCTTCAGCCACAAGATGCAGGAATCATGAGCTGATGGCTAATTACTTTCAGCTTCCAACAGCTTATTTAACCCCTTCAAAAAAATAATCTGACAGATATGACAACAGATAAAACCCCCAACGAAACCCCGCAGCAGCCCTGCGTACCGGGAAGCCCTTCCCAGTTTGAACTGCTGCTTAAGGCGTATGGAATCACGCTGGCCGATGAAAAGCAGCGGGCTACCGCCGATCTGAGTTTGCAAAACACCAAAACAGAAACCGCTGACTATGCATTATGCATTGAACGAAAGGTCAATGATAAATATGCCCGCGCTGTAAAGGAATACAATTTCCTCAGCAATTGTATTACCGTCTATTCCAGCCAGGACCTGGATGGACTTACCGATACTGTTGGTAAAGTGATCGGCCAGAAGAACAAAGATGTGAAAACTTCTCTGGACGCCGCTGTAGCAGCCATCAAAGCAGCTAAGGGAAAGATCGGATTAATGGATGATCTGGCTGTACAACTCAAGGATGCCGTAGCTGATTCCTGCAATTCTGAAGAACTGAAACAGATCAGGGAATGCCTCGCCAAAGGAGGCGCCGGTAAGAAAAATATTGAAGACAGCGTAGCGGAGTTCGTAACCTATGCAGACCAGATTGTAGACCAGGTCGACGATGTAGCACAGGCGGCCGTTAAGGTATCTGGTATCAATGCTTTCATCAACATCGATAGCCTCATTGCACTGGTGGCAACAGCAAAGGCTGATGGTGGTAAGCTCGCCACAGATGTAGAAGCCAATGTAAAAGATTCACAGAAGAAGTATGACGATTCCCGCAAGCCGCTCGGTGACGCGCTGAAAGGCCTGAGCACCGCCAGTACAGAAAAGTACAAGGCAGCAAATTACGAAGACGCAGTGATTGCTGTCAGCGGATTTGTGGAACACGTAGAATGTCATGACTGCCGTAGCCTGGATGAAATAGCGGAAGAAGCGGAAGATACATTCAATAGCGAACATTGCGGCTCCTGCGGTCAGCACGACGACGAGGTGGAAGAATAAATCAACACCTTATTTATCATACCGATCAATTACATCATCATGGCTTTAAATAACGATACCGTACAACAATACATTGACCGCCTCAAAAAAGAAAGCACCGAGGCCGGACAACATCTCGATTCCGCAAAAGCGGAAGAGTCAAAGAAGGCGGGCGCGCTGGACAAAACAAGACGCTGGTCCGGAGTACTCGGCGATGTGCTGGGCACTGTCACCGAAACCAATCGCCTGGGCATGATCTATCTGGGCACACTGGAACGTACCCGCCAGAAAAATGAGAAAATAGGAGAGAACGCTTCCCTCAGCGTCGAGGCTGTCAAAATACTGATCTGTGAAACCAGAAAAGTATTGGATTGCTCCGAAGTACTGAAAGGACTGATAAAGATTTTGTCAGACCGCATCGACTGCAAAATACCCTCCAATGGTCCCGGTTCCATCCTGAATTTGTTGCAGGCACTGAAAGCAGCAATGGACGTCGCCCTGGCAGCAATTAAAGACGCTGTCAACCTGCTCCTGGCTACCTATCATCTCGAAGAGGAGCTGTGGGAACAACTGGCAGGAGAGAATGGTACGCTGAAGCAGGTAACGGACATGCATACACTGGTAACTGACGCGCGGAAACCCGGTGTAGGTGATTGCGCATCCTGTCATCCCAAAAAGGTGCCCGTATTCCCAATGGATGACGAAGCTTGCGACTTCTACACAAAAACCAAACACCAGTACGAAGAAGCACTCGAAGATCTGAAACGACTGCAGAAAGAACTGGAGAAAGCTACCTGCAAACGTGAATTCGCACAGGCCAGGAAGGAAGCTCTGGATAGCGCGTTGGCCGCAGCACTGGCCGCGAAAGCATGTGAAACAAAGAAATAAAAACATTCAACTAACCGAACAAAAGCATAAAAATGGCAAATTATCCATTACCGAAATTTCACTTCCAGGTAGACTGGGGTGGTAAAAATATCGGCTTCACAGAAGTTACCGGGCTTACAGTGGAAACGGAAGCAATTGAATACCGTCATGGCGCCAGCCCCGAGTATCATAAAACCAAACAACCCGGACTTCAGAAATACAGCAACATAACGCTGAAGCGCGGTACATTCCAGTCAGACAATGAGTACTTCGATTGGTGGAAAGAGACCGTTTTCTTCCAGGAACAGAACGGCAAATACCGTCGCGACATCACCATCAAACTGTTAGATGAAACCCACAAACCTATCATTACCTGGAAGGTGAAGAATGCATGGCCCATTAAAGTGCAGGCCGCAGACCTCAAAGCTGATGCGAATGAGATCGCGATCGAAAGCATTGAGCTGGTACATGAAGGGCTGGTAGTTGAAAACAAATAATCATGGCAACAGGCGTTTATCCACCGGTAGGATTTCATTTTAAAGTAGAGTTTCTCTTCGGAGGAAAAGACGGACTACAACGATCCGGCAATGATATCCTTTTCCAGTCTGTATCAGGACTCAATTTCCAGATGCAGACGGAATCCTTCCGGGAAGGAGGCGAGAACCGGTTTGAACACGTAATCCCCGTACGCAACAAATGCACAGACCTGGTGCTGCGTAGGGGCATCTTCAAACCGTCAGACTCTTCCATCTCAAAATGGTGTCTCGATGCTTTCAAAAACTTTTCCTTCTCACCAGTTGACCTGGTCGTCAGTCTGCTGGATGAAAAACATCAGCCACTCATGACCTGGAAGGTGCACCGCGCCTGGCCCAAGAACTGGAAGGTGGCCGACTTCAATGCCGATAAAGGGGAAGTGGTGATCGAAACGTTTGAACTTAACTACAACTATTTCACACTCGAATAACATCACCTTAAAAACACCCTGTCTATGCCCGTAGAAATAAAAGAACTGGTCATTAAGGTGGTTGTCGATGAAGCCGGCGGTAAAGGAAATGCGGGTAAGAATGAGCATGAGGAAGGATCTCCGGAAATGCTCGTCCGCGCTTGCGTTGAAAAGGTACTGGAAATTCTCAAAGATCAAAGAGAACGCTGATGGCAACAAAGAAAGAAACGGCAAACGTTGAAAAGATTGTGATCCGTCAATACCTGGATCCGGTGCTGCAACTTTCAGCCGGCGGTGAGTTCGTGATTCCCATTAATCCGGAAAGTTATGCACAGTCCTATAAGGTGGAAGCAAGGCAGAAATCCACCGGCGGGAACCAGGGCAGCGATCCGGAGTACAAGTTCACACCTCCCGAGCAGCTGAAGCTCGACTTCATACTCGACAATACCGGTACCATTGAAGGTAATATACTCGATGGCACAGAAGTGCGGGAACAGGTGAAGAAGCTACTGGATATCGTGTATGAGATGAAAGGTAAATCACACCGGCCTGCGTATCTTAAAATTCAGTGGGGACTGTTCAAGTTTGATTGTATTCTCGTATCGCTCGACATCAACTATGTGCTGTTCAAACCTAATGGGAACCCACTGAGAGCCAAAGTGAGCGCCAACTTTACGCAGTATGTAGCACCAACGAAACGGGTGAAGGAACAGGGCAAGGAATCACCTGACCTCTTCCACAGCGTGAAGGTAGCAGATAGTGATACATTACCGCTGCTCTGCTATAAAAGTTATGGAAATCCCGCACTATATCCGCAGGTAGCCTACTATAATTCGCTGGCAAGTTTAAGATCACTCAAAACAGACCAGGAGCTGATATTCCCGCCGGTAAAGCAATCAGATAATCCTAAAACACCGTGACAATGGCAGATACAGCGCAAATAACCCCAGATGAGCAGGTGATACCGGCGCCGGAACAATACGACTACACGCAACTGAATATTGTAGTGGAAGGCCGCCGGTTGGACGAAGCAGACTATAAACTGCGCGCTCTTTCAGTGGTGAACGAGGTCAATATGATCCCGTCTGCACGCCTGTTGCTCGTGGATGGAGATGTAGCCAACGCAACGTTTGCTTCCAGTGAATCGGCCGACTTCATCCCCGGTAACAAAATTGAGGTCAAAGTGGGCCGTGATGGTAAGCAAGACACCGTTTTTAAGGGGATAATTGTGAAACACAGTATCCGCGCCAATGAGCAGGGATCCGCATATCTACAGCTCGATTGCCGTGATGAAGCAGTGTCACTTACACTCGGAAGGAAGAACAAATATTTCCGTGATGTAACCGATAGTGATGCGCTGAAGCAGATACTGGGCAGCCATGCAGGTAAGCTGGAATCCACCGATATACAGCATAAGGAACTGGTACAATACTATTGCACAGACTGGGATTTTACATTAAGCCGCGCAGAAATGAACGGTTGCCTGCTGCTGGCAAAGAACGGAAAAGTGGACATGCTCAGACCATCGCTGGCGAGCCCTGTATTGACGCTCGTCTACGGTGAAACTATCCAGGAGTTTGAAGCAGAGATGGATGCACGTACACAGTGGCAGGAAGTAAATGCCAGCTCATGGAGTTATAAGGATCAGCAGCTGAAAGAATCTGCGGCCTCCGCTGTGTCGTTTAAAGAAGCCGGTAATATCAAAGGTAGCGAGCTTGCTAAAGCAGTGTCTCCGGAAAAGCTGGAGCTGCGTCACAGTGGCCTGATTGACGAGCAGGAACTGAAAGCATGGGCCGCATCTGCCATGCTGAAAAGCAGGATGGCCAAAATCCGCGGTCGTGCAAAGATAAAAGGCTCACCCGCTACCATACCCGGTGATACCATTGAACTGAAAGGACTTGGTAACCGCTTCAACGGGCCGGTTTATGTCAGCGGTGTGCGTCATGAGTATCAGGACGGCATCTGGCAAACTCAGTTGCAGTTTGGGGTATCACCTGAATGGTTTTATCACAAACCCGATATCATTGAAACACCCGCTGCCGGCCTGGTACCGGCAATACAAGGCTTGCAGATCGGCGTAGTCGTGCAACTGGAAAATGACCCGGATGGGGAAGATCGCATCCTTGTGAAAATGCCGTTGGTAGACAACAACGACAAAGGTACCTGGGCACGTATGGCCTCACTGGATGCAGGAAAGGAACGTGGTTACTTCTTCAGACCAGAGATAGGAGATGAAGTAATTGTCGGCTTTGTAAATGGTGATCCCCGCTTTGCTGTGGTGCTGGGAATGTTGAACAGCAGCGCTAAGCCCGCACCTGTACAGGCAAAGGATACCAACCATATCAAAGGTCTCGTTACACGCAGCAAGATGAAGACAATGTTCGATGATGAAAATAAAGTGATGCGGATGGAAACGCCCGCTGGCAACTTTATAGAGCTGAGTGAAAAAGACAAAGCAATTGTGGTACAGGATCAGCATGGTAACGTCATCAAAATGGAATCCGGCGGTATCACCATCAAAAGCATTGCTGACATCAAAATGGAAGCTACCGGTTCTTTTTCACTGAAAGCTGGAACAGACATAAAGATGGAAGGAACTACCATCTCTGCAAAAGCCAATGCCACCGCTGAGCTCAGCGGACAGGCAGGCGCAAAAGTCACCTCTTCAGCAATGCTGGAGCTGCAGGGCGGAATAGTGAAAATTAATTAACCCGTAATACATACGATTATGCCTCCCGCCGCAAGGTTAACTGATATACATGTTTGTCCTATGGTCACCGGTGTCGTGCCTCATGTAGGCGGACCCGTATCCGGACCTGGAATACCTACCGTGCTGATCGGCGGTATGCCTGCCGCCGTAGTCGGAGATATGCTGACGTGCGTTGGCCCGCCGGACGTGATCATCAAAGGATCGGCAACCGTCATGATAGGCGGTAAGCCTGCCGCCCGTATGGGCGATATGACGGCACACGGAGGCACTATCGTGGCCGGATTACCGACAGTAATGATAGGTGGATGAATAAAATTTTCGCATATGCTCGATTCGAAAGATTTTTTAGGCTGTGGCTGGGCATTTCCGCCCACCTTCCGCAAAGAAGATGACAATAACAACAACGAAGGCTACGCGCTCATGGCTGTGGGCCGTGATGATATTGAACAGAGCCTGCGTATCCTGTTGTCTACCAGCCTCGGAGAACGTGTGATGGTACCGCAGTATGGCTGTAACCTGTCAGACTACCAGTTTGCAGCCATCAATAATACATTGGTCGGTTTCATCATCGATCTCGTATCAAATGCCATCCTGTTCTATGAAGCCAGGATCAAAGCAGATAACATCACCGTTACTGAATCCGACTCCTGGGATGCTGTGCAGGGATTCTTACGCATCAATATTGACTATACCATCAAAGCCACCAACTCCAGGTACAACTTCGTGTACGATTTCTATATAAGAGAAGGAAATGCAGATGGCGTAAATACAATTACAGCAATTAGATAATGAATGCTACAAATAACATATCAGGAAACCTGGTGCGCGACGGCGTAAGCCAGCTGCAACGGAAGATCGCCGCACTCGCTACAGAAGAGCTGAAGGTAGATGAGCGCAGCACAGCTCAGCTGCTGGGATTCCTCTACCGCTATGCCAGGTATGTGCTGTACTATGATGACAGCATATACTCCCCTTTCCAGAAGGCAGACACATTACTCACTACCAGGGGCGATTGGCAGGATTTTTTTCGCCATAATCCTCCTTTTCAATATGCCGCAGTACAGCAACTGGATATCTCCGCGTTTGATACCGCTTACCATCAGGCACGCAGCAACTTCTCCCGCCAGCAGCCGGAAGACCAATTCTGGTCACTGTTTTCACGGATAATGGACATGGTGTTGCAGCTTAATAGCTGGCAGTCGCAAATAGATACATCCACCGGGCTGCAGGGAATGTTGACCGCGTTGGTTCGGACTGATTTCAGTAAAGCACTCTATCGTCTCATCGCGATGGCCAATACTTTTAGTCCGCTCCCCGATGAAGCCGTGAACAACATTGCTATCCTCCGCCAGAATGAGAATTGGCAGCTTACCATGGACAAGCTGATTGCAAAGGATGCCTTGCTGGTCAGACTGAAAAATTATCCGCGGCGCAAACGAGAGAAGATGTTGGCACAGCTGGACGAACTCTTCTCCATTTTCTACAAAGGACTGCAACAGGCACAAGCCTTTGCCCTGAGCGATTTTGATAAGGTGCTCACAGGAGAACAAAAGCACCAGCCACATGTAGGTCTGTTGTATGCATTCCTGCGGCTCTTCGATCTGGTGCGGGGAAAGATGAATACTATTACAGACCAGCATCTTAAATTCTTCTACGAAGAAGTACTGCAGCTGAAGAAAAGACCGCTCCAGCCCGATCACGCACACATTGTTACAGAACTGGCAAAGCAACTGCCTGACTACCTGTTGAAAGATAATACCTCATTAAAGGCAGGAAAAGATGCGACCGGAAAAGAAGTGGTTTTCAAAACAGAGGAAAGTGTAGTATTGAATAAAGCGAAAGTTAACCAGCTCCGTACACTCTTCAGAGATAATAAAGCTAATCTCTACGTAGCTCCCGTAGCGGCCAGCGCTGATGGCCTCGGCGAGGCATTCAGAAACCCCGCAACAGGCAGTTGGCCGGTGCTGGGCACAGGTGATCATATCAGCAAGAACAGTCCTGATCCTGTAGCAACTCATTTCCCGTTTGCAACAACTGGTTTGCTCATGGCTTCTTCCGTACTGTTATTAAATGAAGGCAGCAGGGAAGTGATTGTAATGATCAAACTGCAGAAAGGGGATGATTCATTACAAAGTGAACTGACAAAAACATATTACCTCCTGAACAATGATATACTGGCTGCATTCGAAAAAGCAGGTATTGACAAAGAGAAAGTCGGTAACATCAGGAAGAAAATGAAGAACGATGATGTGAAGGAGAAATGGCTGAATGACGATAAAACTGGTCCGCAGAGCTTTATCGCTTATACCGGTATTGATACGCTCCTCGATGTGGCAAAAAGTATCGCAGGAAAGAAGCTGCTGCAAATAGATTATACCACTGCTGATGGTTGGAAATCTGCGCCGCAGCCTGAACTTGAACTATCAGGTACCGATCTGAAAATAAGCTTTAAACTGGCAGCTGATGCACCTGCTGTAGCCACGCCGCCGGCAGACATTATCGGTGCTGTGTATCCGGTAAATGCGCCCCTGTTACGGATTTTATTTAATCATAGCTTGCATTATCACATCGGGGAAACAGATAAACCACTGTATGAGACGTTGAGCCACCTGGTTATTAAAGAAAGTCGTATAACCGTAAAGGTGGAGAACGTCAGGAAACTATTCATCAGTAATGATGAAGGTGCACTGGACCCCAGCAATAAATTCCTGCCTTTTACAGGAGTACCAAAAATTGGTAGTAATCTTTTTATCGGCAGTGATGAAGTTTTCAGGAAGAAGCTGGGAAAGCTGGAGCTACACTGGGAGTGGGAGGGGCTGCCGCCGAAAAACGATTTTGGAGAATATTACAAAGCTTATGAACAAGCTGGAATTATAAATGAAGCCTTTACTGTAAGAATAAACGCGCTGAAGAATGGGAAATGGCCCGATAGGGCGGAAGGCGATAAACTCAGGTTGTTTAGAGAGATTAACAACACTAATCCATTAATCGACCTGGATATTCCTACTGCCGATATTCCTGTGGTGACGCAGCCATCTCCATTGGCTCCCTACAATAACACCTCTTTGTATGGATTCATCCGGCTAAGCCTGGACCGGGATTTCTTGCATAATCAGTATGCAGCTGTATTAGGCAGGCAGTTGTTGAAAATCGGTAAAGCGAATCTCGATGATATCAAAGCAAGAATTGTTGTATTGGATAGTCAGGCAGGTAATACAAAAAACCAAACAGCGCTCACCAAATCCGCAGCAGACGGCATAACGCCTGATAGCTCCGGAGATAGTTTCCAGGATCTGAGGAATAAAGCAAACAATGCGGATACAAATGCTCAGATTGCCTACACTAGCGCCGATGTGCTGAACGCAATTGTGGAGCAGCAGCTTCCCGGCTCTGCTGATATACCTAATCCTCCCTATACCCCCACCATCAAATCTTTCTCGCTGTCTTATGAAGCAACAGCCGACGATAAAGATATTACCCTGCTGCATCAGTATCCCTATGAGATAGGTAACTACAAGCAATTATCATCTGCGGATGATTTACACCTGATGCCTGTCTACGATGCAGAAGGCACGTTATATATCGGACTGGAACAAGCTATAGCAGGCAGCAACATCAACCTGCTGTTCCAGCTGTCTGAATTCACCGCCGATCCGGATATACGTCCGGCCGATGTGAAATGGAGCTACCTCACAGGTAATGAATGGAAGCCGCTGGAGAAAAATACACAGCTGATCAGTGATAATACCCAGGGTTTGCTGACATCCGGCATCGTTACCATTGCATTGCCCTGGGATGCGGACACTGCACACACCGTATTACCATCAGGTTTACACTGGCTGCGCATCAGTGCCGGGAGATATACTACAGCAGTTTGTGAAGCAATAGCAGTGATGGCACAGGCTGCACGCGTGGTATTTGTCAACAACAACAACGACCCGTCAAGAGTGGTACCCGGCTTGCCGCCGCAAACTATCAATGGACTGGTAGTGCCGGACGCTGCTGTCAGCAAAGTATTACAGCCTTATGTATCTTTCGGTGGCAGAAGAGAAGAAACCGCTGAAGAGTTCCGCATCCGTGTAAGCGAACGGTTACGCCATAAAGGAAGGGCTATTAATGTATTCGATTATGAACATATCATATTAGATGCATTTCCCGAAATATTCAAAATCAAATGTATCCCGCACAGTAAAATGTGCCGCGATGAAAAAGCTAACATCGCACAGTTGCTTTCCCCCGGATGGGTGACCCTCGCAGTAATCCCGCGGATAGACGACTTTCCGGCAGATGAAAAGTCCAACCCCAAAGTGAGCAGGATTATTCTGGAAAAAGTAAGCCAGTACCTTGCTCCCCGTACTTCTGCCTTTGCAAAGGTACAAGTGATTAATCCTGTTTATCAGCCTGTTGACTTTAAGGGAAACATCCGCTTCAAAGAAGGACTGGACGTGAACTTTTACGGTAAAAAACTGATCAGGGAAGTGCAGGCGTTTATGTCTCCCTGGATCAATACCGGTTCGCAGGACATCGTTTTCGGCGGTACGCTGATGATGTCGTCAGTATTGCAATTTGTAGAGCAGCGAGACTATATAGATTTTGTAACTGAGTTTACCATGTTCACAAACAAAGATGGCACAAACGGCCCGCCTGTAATGGCTGTCACGGCAGATACGCCATGGTCCGTACTGGTAGCCGGCAGACAAGATTACATCAGCATCACCGCCTGTAACAGCAATGTGTCGCAGCCGCCATTCCAAATCAGATAACTATTACTAAAAATCAAAAGATATTCCCATGTCTATAACAACAAGAGCAGTGCTGAAAGCACAATTCAAATCCGGAGCTATACCTACTTCACAGGATTTCATTAACCTGATAGACTCCTCACTGGTGAGAAGGGATGATGCCTTCTTCGGTAAGTGGGTGGCAGGCATCTGCTATTATGAGGGAGATGTTGTTATCTACAATAATGCCTTTTATACCTGTACACCTGCCGGTGATAAACCCTGCGGCTGTGAGAGCCGCGATAGCAAAACCTCCGACCCTTCAAAAGGGGTCTGCTCTGTAGACAACCCGAAGAAGGACTGCAATAACTGGAAGCTGATCGATGTGGATGCGACAGATGACGATTGGGAGATCGTGCGGAACAGCGACAAAGTACCGATAGCCATGTACGCAAAGGTATTTGGCAAAATAGGCATGGGCATACAGAATCCGCAGGCACGTGTACATATTCATATCGATGAATCACAGGCAGACTTCCTTTTCAGCCCCGAGAATGCAACTGTTCCTGCATTTGTGATCAGGCATACGGAAGATGAAAAAGAACAGTGGTTATCACAACACGTAACCAGCGCCCGTGCAAACTTTGATACCAATACCACCGGCTTCCGGTTCAATGTGGAAGAGCAGCAGAGCGGCGAAGGAGAAATCGCAGGTGAAGGGTTGACAGAAGATACAAACCCCATATTTCTTACCAATACAGGACACATTGCCAGGGTCGGAATAGGCACAGATACGCCGGAAGCTGCACTCGACGTGCATAATGAAAACAAGATACAGGTGATGGTGAACCCGGTGGCCTCCGTAATACCGCAAGCCGTGTTTATCGCCGACGATAAATACCTGGCTACTGCTTTGTTACCAACTACAGCCTGCTTTATCACCAACGCTCCGGATGGTTTTTATTTCCGCAAAGGCCAGGATGATAATAAAGATTATCTGGCAAACGCCAATAATGCGGACACACACACGCTGTTGTCCGTGAAGCCTAGTGGCCGCGTAGGCATTGGCACTGAAACACCCGTCACTACCGTGGAAGTAACTAAAGATGGCGGCGGTGGTGCATTCCTGATGTGCCTTGACAAAATCAACCCCGGTTTCAGTATCATCAACAACAGGCCTAATACCGATAAAAGAAATTACCTGCTGATAGGCGCAGACAACGATTGGGGTGCTTTCCTCACCGATGCCGACAAAGGGTTTGTTTTTAAGAGAGGAGGGGAATACGGTGGCGATAATGAACTGGAAATTAACCAGGGCGAAGACCTGATAACCATTTCTCCGGAAGGGAAAACCGTCATTGGCGGCCTTACACCGGAAGGATTCGAACTGAATGTAAAGGGCCGCGCCTGTGCGCAGGGTCTTTACCTCGATACCGACGTACGCAAGGTAAAAGGTCCAAAGCCTCTTGGCAGCGTGTTGGCAAACGTAAAGAACCTGAACCCGGTTACTTTCACTTTCAATAAAAAAGCCAACTGCCCGACAAGTGAACAGCAGATCGGTTTCCTGCCGCATCAGGTGGAAGACTTTTTCCCTGAACTGGTCAGCACAGATCCCGACGGCGTGCAATCGCTGGCTTATGCTAATATGGTGGCTGTTCTCACCAAAGCCCTGCAGGAGCAGCAGGAACTGATTGAATCCATGGGGAAACAAATCACATCCCTGGAAAAACGTATCGCCGCCCTGGAAGGCAAAAAGTAAAATGATACCAGTTAGATCATCAAGCAATACTTAAAAATGCCTGAACTCAAATGCATAACAACCGATAAGAACAGCGGGTTCCCCGAGTTTCTCGACTTCGCCACGCTGCGCAAACTGGGCATTCAGCATATCGCTGAGTTTTCGGGCAAAATATGGACAGACCACAACCTGCATGATCCGGGGATTACCATGCTGGAAGCACTGTGCTATGTGCTCACTGACCTGGACTATCGCACCAGCTTCGGGTTCAGCGATCTGGTGGCTGCCCCTCCCGGTGCCAGACGCGATGATAACTTTTTCACCGCTGCACAGATGCTGGGTAATAACCCGCTTACTGTGACGGATATACGCAAAATGCTCATCGATATAAAAGGTGTACGCAATGCATGGCTCGAAAAGCCGGAAAAAGGAGAGTTTACATTGTCTTACGACTGCAAGACCTCCACATTGATGAACACGCCACCAGATGGTAAGTTTACACCTGTACCACTCCATGGCCTGCAGTATGTGCTGATTGAACCGGATGATGTCTATGCATCCGCCTATGAGAAGGATGCCTGTGGCAATAGCGTGTTTCCGGTGGAGAAAATGCTGGCAGACATCAATGAAAGACTGCACACACACCGCAATCTGTGTGAAGACTTTGCCGGAGTGATCATGTTGGAAAAACAACCAGTCAGCCTTTGCCTTCACATTGAGCTGGCAGCTAATTATGACCCCGAAGATGTACTGGTAAATATTTACAGCAATATCCAGGATTTCTTTTCTCCGGCGCCACGGTTCTATACTATGCAACAGCTACTGGATAAGGGCCGCAGTATGGAGGAGATATTTGAAGGCCGCCCTTACAATTTTGATCTCAATGAAACTTTGCTCGTGAATGGCTTTATCGATACAATGGAATTGGAAAGCCTCGAACGCCGCACTGATATACATGCTTCTGATCTTTACCGCATCATCATGAGTGTACCTGGTGTAGCCGGTATTACACGCCTGGTAATGAGCAGCGAAGATCCGGACGCTTTTCCTGTAACAGATGCTTCCGGCGAAAAGGTAACACCGGAAGGAGAAGAGTGGTGCCTCAGACTTAGGAAGAACCACCGCCCGGTATTATCTCCGGAAACATCCAACGTTATCTTCTTCCGCAATAAAATCCCTTTCACAGCAGACATCTCCCGGGTAAAACAGCGCTATCTGAAAATTATATCAGACTATAACAAATTCCCCAAATCGGAAACGTCGCTGGATACTGTAGTCCCTCCCGGCCGCCAGATGGAACTGGCACAGTATACTTCTGTGCAGTACGAGTTTCCGCAAAATTACCTGATCGGTAAGCATGAAGTATCTCTCAATGATACCGCCGCCCGCAAAGCACAGACACTGCAGCTGAGGGCATACCTCCTGTTTTACGACAGGCTGCTGGCAGATTATCTGTCGCAGCTGTCCCACATCAGGCAACTGTTTGCCTTACAACCTGGTGGAGAGGATGCACAACATACCTATTTCCCCGCAGATCTGAATGGGATACCACAGCTTCCTTCATTGCTGCGTTATGCCAGATCACTGCCAGGCACATCTCAGAACAATACACCAAAAGGCACATCGCTGGCCTTTGAACCGGCACAGAATGGCTTGGCACACAGACAGTACGATTCCATGTTCCTGCGTGATGAATCTATCAGACGCATTATCAACGCCTGCGCTGGTAATGATTTTAAAGCTCCGCCCAGGCAAAGCGAAAATGGTGACTGGTACTTTGTAATCACAGATCTGGCCGATAACCTCCTGCTGATCAGCACCGGACGCTTCAGTAAGAAAGAAGACGCGGAACAGGCTGCGCGCGACGTCGGTTTCCTGGCCGGACTTCCAGGCAGCTATAATAGAATCAACAACCGCAAAGATGATCAGTATAGTTTCGATGTAGTATATAACGATGCCGGATATACGGAAATGCTGACTGCAATATATGAAACCGGTACACAGTATCAGGAAAGGAAAGAGCGATTCCTGAATCACCTGCTGGCAAGGTTTTCTGAGGATTTTACAGATTATGCGCTCATGATGTATAACCTCAGCGGTAAAAAGAATGATCCTGACCGCAACATCGCCGATAAAACAGCTTTTCTGGCTGCATATCCTGAAACCAGCGCCAATCGTGCCCTCGCTTTTAACTATATACAACCCCCTGCCGGATTCCCCGTGAGCGGATTGCAACGGAGGGTAGATGGACTGATGGGTATACGGAAGTCTCCCGGCGTATCCCTGAGTAATTTCGATCTCGTTGTTGCCGAGACGTTAGAACGTTTTACCTATAAAACAGCATTGGGCGAACAGCCGCTGTTTATCAGCGAAAGTCTTCATCAAAAAGAAGATGAAACCAATCTGAATACCAATTTTATACCGCTGGCCGCAAAAAGAAGTAACTACAAACCTTATGGGTGTCCCGGGGAAGGCGTATATGGCTTCACCGTTCAGTCGCCCGTAACCGACAGCCAACAGATGATTGCGAGATGTACGGTTGAATGTACTACTGCTGCTGAAAGAGATAATCTGGCCGATTGGCTGGCCGGATACTTTGCGCAACATGGAGGTTTATACCAACGCTATACACGTACAAAAGAAGGGTATTACTTTTTATTGCAGGACGAGAATGAGATTATCCTGCTGAAAGGAACTGAAGCCCATACATCCCCGGATGAAGCGCTGATAGCCGGTTACAACTGCCTTGAAGTATTGCAGGAAGATAGTGTCTGGCAGGTGGTGCAGGAACAGATAAGCGGCAATTATATAATCCTCATTAAAGAAGATAATATACTGCTGGCAAGGCATCCGCAGGTGTTTGGCAGCAACAGTGCCGCTACGCAGAAGATGACGGAGCTGCAACGGTATTTCCGCCGCCATAACCTGGTGTATCACAGAGATACGGATGAACTGTACAACTGGCAGCTGAATCACCATCATAAACCGGCATGGCAGGGTGCTGCTGCATTCAGAAGCGACAGTCAGCTGCCTGTTGCATTCGAACAGTTTGTAGTACTGGCAGCTCAGACAGTGAATTATCTCATTGTCCAGGAAACAGGTGGATATATATTGCAGGTAACACGTACCGAAACAGTTAATGAAGATACCACACCTGTGGTCACTGTAATAGCTCATTACCTGTCGGCATTCCGCACCCGCGAAGAGGCTGAGCAGGCAAGAGACCGCTACGTTTCGCTCTTTAATCGTATATGGGGGGATGTTAGCAACATGGTAACGGAAATGGATGCTGCCATCTATCACTTCCAGGACCTGGAAGCACCCGAAGGTATGCCGCTGACACTCCTGTATGCCGTAAGACCTGTTCCGGAAGGCCCAACGGCAGCACATTATACACGGAATGTAATACGCAGCGCGGCAGATCCCGCATTGCTGACAATATCACCCGCAACAGGCTGCCGCTATTGGGTACAGTTACATGACGCCTGTGGGCATCTGCTGGCGGTAAGCCCGGAAGCGGATGACCAGGCCGCGGCGGAGAAAATAAAAGAGAGAATATTACTACTGGCGGGCGAAAACTCACTCTGGTGCGAGCGGGGAAAGATCCTGAAAGCATACGGTTTCCTGCTGAAAGACGCAGGTGATCCATTGTTACAAAGTATTCCTGTATGGGATACGCGGGAGGAAGTGTTTACAGCCCTTCTGGCTTGGATCATGCAGGCTGCGCCAAGGGATATTCAACCGGAACAGCAACCAGGTAACGGTTTCGGATATATGGTTTTCGCCGTTGATAAATCACCATTTGCCAGACAGGCACAATGGTATCCTTCAGCGGAGAAAAGAGATGCCGCTCTGAATGTATTGCAGCAGCAACTTGACCGAATGGCTGGCAATACAGACTGGGTGCAATTGTCTCTGTATCACTACTACTTTAAGATTCAGGAGCCAGGTGGCATGGTATTACTGGAAGGAACTGATTTCTATACTACCGATGAAGACGCACGCATCGCCTTCTATGAAACAGTAAGGCTGGGTCGGAAGCGTAAATACTACATGCCTGTTACGTACGACAACTGTACCTACAGCTTTACATTATTGGATGATGAACAGCAGGTAATCGCTGTACATCCTGTTGAATATACCACTACAGCAGCGCGGGATGCCGCTATAGAGCGTACAATCCGCTTCCTGCTGGAATACGGGCAGCCGGTAACGGCTATCAATCTGGCCGGCTCCTGGTCATACAGCCTGGAATGGCTGTCGTGTTGCGGTCGCCGTCCTGAAACGGCATTGCTTGGTCTGGATGAGAAAATGAGCGAGGAAGAAGCAAAAGATGCACTGAAAGCAATATTGGACCTGATAAGGAACGATGAAAAAAACCTGACGGTATTGCAGGATGATAACGGATACCGCGTCTTTGTGGTGAATGGAGACCTCCGGTTAGCTGTACACCCACACTGGTTTGGTTGCGGGCTGCGCGCCAAAGAAACCCGCGACAGAATATACCGGTGGATCCTTAATGCCAGTACTGAACTGTCTTTCACCCCTGAAACAGTGAATACCGTATTGTACCAGCAGAAGGACAATGTTCGTGCGTTGATAGGCTACCGGTTGTGGGACCGGGAATATCGTATAGCCCGTTACGTGAGCCATTTCGACACCCCGGTCAAAAGAAACGAGGTGATGCAACAGCTCCGGAACCGGTACCAACGGAAGCTACCTGTTTATACTGTATTGGAGAAAGGTGATACGGTAGTGGTATCAGAAAACGGATTATTCTACTTCCAGCTGCGCCGGAACAACCTGTTGCTCTGGCAAAGTGTAAATGCTTATCCCGATACCGCCTCCGCTGCAGCTGCTTTCAGCGGGATAAGCTGGTATATTCTCCAGCTGGCTGCGAAGACAGACAACTATAGCAAATGGACAGGGAACAATAAGGAACTGTTCTTGTATGATACTAAAGGCCAACCGCTGGCCATTTATAAAGAAGCTTTCAGTGATGAAGAGGCATTCGATGCGGCTATCCGTACCCGCCGCCTGTTTGCTCTGCAGCATGGCGTTTATCGCCAGTCCGGAGGAACATACGGATTTCACATATACGATATAAAAACCGACACATACGAATGGGAAAGCATTCCCACATACCCCGACCCGGATCAGGCATTCGCTGCATTGTCGGAGTTCCTGCAGTTACTGCGCTATCGCGGAAACTATTGCCCCGATAACGAAACGGTCGGTTGTTACTATTCCATCAATATAGGTAAGGTACTGCTGGATATTAAAGAGGTGACGAAACGGTGTGGTGATGAAGACCCTAAGGTGGATGAATCCGGGGCCTGGAACCGGCTTCAGAGCTTCCTTGATAATCGCAGCGAAAGTACCGGCAGTTTTTTCAGGTATACCGATTATACTGCTGGCTGCCGTTATGCGTTCCGAATGGTCGATGATGCCTACCGCGTAGCACAACATACCGGATGGTTCCCTGACGCTGAGCATCGGAAGAAAGGAGAGCAGGATACCGGCTGGTTTCAGGACATGGAGAAAAGAGAGAAAAGAAGAACATCGCTGGTGGCTGATATTAATTGCCGCAGGGAGCTGTACGGACACTTTGTGAACCCCCGTGATAACAACATTACTGCGCCGGAAGATCCGGCTAAGAACAACGACGAAACAGATAAGGCGTATATTCTTGGCTGTTACTTCAAACACCCCGAAAAGCTGAATGCACAAGACTTGTGGCTGAGCTACAATGATATTCAGGACATGTTCAGGAAGAACAGCAAGGATGAGAAAGCAGACATCGTGTTGTGGAAGATCGTGGAAGAAACCCTGGCTGGAAATGTCACGTTGTATCACTATCAGATGACAGGCGTGAACGGTGAAGTGGTCTGGAATGCTGTAACCCGCTATACATCAAAGGAACTGGCGCAGAACGATAAAGAAAGGTTCTTCTTTGTGTTCCTGATGGAAATGGCGCGTACCGCAGCGTCTTACTACTATGAGCCGCTGGCGGATTGCGATAAGGCCTTCAGGTTGTCACTGAGAGATATGGATGGCAGAACTATTGCAGTAGCCCCGGACATCATATGTGCACCCGATATTGAGCGTGACCGTGCTACCCGTATTTTCAACGCCATGGCCTTTCCTGTAGTCGAAAACACTGACGGATATACATTTGAGATCAACAACATAGCACAGGTGGAAGAAGAAGGAGAGACCATCTATCAATATAATACGGTATGGGAATCCTCCACGGTGTATGATACACCGGAAGATGCAATGGCAGCACTTAAAGAAGCCGTAGGACTGTTGGGCAATATCGACAATTACCAGCGGGACGATGAGAACAGTTGTGGCCCGTTTGGTATTGTGCTGGTAAATCCCTCGCACATACTGGCCGGACATCCGCTCACCTACATCAGCGTAACAGCCAGGGAGATTGCTATCAGGCAGGTACAGGAAGCGATCAGTTCTGAAGGCTTCCATTTACTGGAGCATCTGTTGTTGCGTCCCCGCACACAGCAACAGTTACACGAAACTCTGCAGTTAGAAGTAAGATGGACGCCCGCGGGAAAAGACGGAGATGCGCTGGAGCTGAAGATTCGGAGTGAGTCGGCCTTCGGAGATGTAAAGAACACCGGTGAAGCTGCATTCCTGAAAGCATTGCAGGAGGCGGCAGCGCGAAAAGGTATTTATATCGAAGAGAAGCCTGAACAGTTCATCATATCCTGGTGGAGGAACGATGAAAGAGTAGCATCGGCTGCATTGGCGAAGACGCCTGCTGCTAGCGATGCGCTGGCAGATCTGGATACATTCAGGGCTGGCATGCAGTCTACACTGGCCAATACGGTGGCCGCAGCAATTGTTACCGTAACGCTGCCTGTTAATTGTGATGCGGGGAACGATGTGCTGCCTGTTTGCGACGATGTATGCCTCTGTGATAACCATCCGCAGGCAACAGACCTGGAGAATGATCCGTGCGACTGTACTTTCCTGGCTGATCCATATTCATTCTGGGCTACGGTTGTTTTGCCCGCCTGGCCACAACGCTTCCGTCTGGCTCGTTTCCGGCAGTTCTTTGAAGATACGCTGCGCCGTGAAGCCCCGTCTCATATACGGCTCAACATTGTATGGGTTGGACCACAGCAGATGCTGCAATTTGAGAAAGCCTGGAAGCAGTGGATAACAGCCCTTTCAAGGGAAGATAGCTGTGATTATAATGACAGCCTCCGGAAACTGAACGACATTTTAATGAAACTGAGAAATGTATACCCTGCAGCGTTCCTGTATGATGATCAGGGCGGAGACAATAAGCCGCTGGTCCTGCTGGATGAAGCAATACTGGGTTTGTAATTAAAAAATAAATTCTTCAGAAATGATAGTTAATAACCCCATCCTTTACCCTTATTTTAAACAGGGACAGCAGCTTAAAAGCACTGGACTGAACGGGATAGTTGATTTCGCCAGGAATGAGGAGCAGGATACCCGTGTATTCCTGGAGGGCGCAGGTATATTCTATGGACTGAACTTTACTGTGAAGACAGATGAGCAGAATGGTACGCTGACCTTAAGCAGGGGCACAGCTGTAACGTCAGATGGGATACTCTTTTCCACGGAGAAAGATATTGTCTTCAATGGTGTCAGCAAGAACAAAAGTGGCGGTGATCTCACCATAGAACTGTTCGGAAAAGACATCACTACACCTGTACTGAACAGTAAAGAAGAGAACAAGGATGCGCTGACTGCTCTCCTGAAAGGGAATACGCCATATGTCGTAGTACTGGTAGTACACAACGAAGAATCAGAAGATGCTTCCTGCTTGTACGGCTACCAGAGCAATGGTATTAAAATCACTGAAAATGTTGTACTGGCGCTGGTTGATCCGCAGATCTTCGAAGGTCATCGCGGTTGGGCCGATACCGTAAATGCCACATCGCCTGGTAATGACCCGGAAGTAGAACGTTTTGGATATACCGGAGCGGATGCTACCGCTGAGATCTCATTTACACGGTTTACCAGCTGGGAGGAAATGCGGAAAGGCTTCGGCAATGTTTGCGAAAGAGCCGAACAGAAAATAGGGGACGCCTACATTGCCTTATACAAAAGTGTGAAGTTTTACCTTGATCCCAACGATGATAGCACTACACCGTTTGATGGACTCGCTGTAGCGCTCAGGCAGCTTCGGGTACAGATAGATACTCCGGGTACGGGTAACAGAAGACTTTCGTGGTTGTATGATTATTACCGCGACCTCATTGCTGCTTACCGCGAACTGGCAGAGATGTCGGACTTTAATTTTCATTCTTATTGGCCCGATAAAGATTTTTTCCGGGGATATATTGCACTCGGTGGTATCAATATTACATCGGGGAAAAACTACCGCATGGGACTTTATCGCCCGCCCTTTGCTGACCGTGGTGGTAATGCACTCGAGACGGCCAGTCTATTGCTGCAAAGAATGAAATACCTGGCGCAGGTTAATAATACCATTTTCCTGGACGCCCCACCTACAGGGAATAATATAGCCATACGCTTTATTCCCGACGCTGGTATTCATCAGCCATTAAGTAAAAGGGCAGTCCCCTTTTATTACAAAGATCCCCAGGCACTTGCAGCACTATGGAACCCGGCATTGTTACGTACACACCGTACAACCAGCATCCCCGGCGCGAATGCCGTAAATGACACGCGCTTCATGCTCACAGACATCAACGGCTATACATTTTTTATGGTCACCGGCCATATCAACGGCGCTGTTAAAGAGGTACAGGACAAAGTGAAGGAATTACGGAAAAAGATGCACCTGCCTTTCGATGTGAAAATTGTTTATCTCGATGGAGATAATGCACTGACGAACCTCTTCAAAGAATGCTCTGCAGGTTTCGGAGACCTCGGCATTGTGCTGGAAAAAATAGTGAACGATATCCGTTGCGCAGGAACCTGCGGAGAAGAGTTTGAGATAAGTATTTTCAATGAAAAGTTTGATCGCAGAAGCATTGGTAAAATGTTCGAAGCACTCGTCACCTTCTTCGGGAATACGACTGATGAAACCCTGGACGAATTTGTAAAAGACAAGTGTGCACCGCCATCCAATGAAAGCGATAAAGCCCTGCCGTCGATCTGCAATAGCGATGACCGTACCTGTTGTATCAGCGCCTTGACGTCTCTGTATGCCGTTTGTAAATCCTATAAAGACCGTAAAGATAGCCTCGAACAGGAGTTGTTGTTTCATCGTTTTGCTGAAAATCACCCCGGTCTGGAACATAACGCTGGCGTGCCCCGCGGCGGTACCCTCGTGTTAGTATGCGCCCGTAAGGATGTAACTGATCTGCCAACCGATACAATTGCAGGAATGATGAAAATCATGCTCCGCAAAGATAGTGTTGGACTGGCTTTAACAGAAGATCTTGCAACGGAGTTGTCACAGTACAGCGTGGTCGCCGATTTCTGCCTGCCCTATGTTTGCTGCTCAAAAACACCATCTGTAAAAGTAGAGTTCCAGAAACTTCCGCCCGCGGCCCTGTTCAGTGTGGCAGGCCTGGTGTTCAACAGCGAAACAGCCAGCTACAAGCTCACGCTTAAAAACGAATCATTACGCGCTTCAACATACCACTGGCAACTGCTGGACGGCAAAAGAAACCAGCTGGCAGACAAGGATACCAATGATCTCAATGTACCGGTTGATTTTGAGCTAAAGCTGAGTAACGGTGTCGAATACACGGTAGTGCTGACTGCCTCCAATGAAGGATTAAGCAGCAAATACGAACAGGACCTGCTCGTATGCCCCCAGAACAATGTATCGCTCACCAGCAACGGACAACAGGCCATCGAAATAGCATTGCCGGACGCCTCAAAACCAATAATGCTGGAACCTTCTCCATATGGAGGCGATTTCGATCTCACCGTAGACGGTAGTAAAAAACAGGCGCCGGCTTTCAAAGTGTCCTGGACGGAAGACAGAAGTAGTGCACTCCTGACCCTGGTGAAACCCGTTACCGGCAACTATCTGCTCACTTATACGTTTGCTGGCAAAGTGGAAGGCTGCACCAATGCGGAAGCAACCCTGAAGATTGCCATACTCGATTCATTGGAAAAAGTCTTCGGTAGAAGGGCTGCTGCATACGCAACACAGATAGGCAAAATCAAAGCGCCGGATAACGATGACAAACTGAAAGAAGCAGTGAAGAACGCCAATGACCTGATGAAAATACAGGGTGATGTTGCCGCATTACTCCCGGCCTACAAGAAGCTGCTGGGTTCATTGCCAATCCCTCCTGATGATACACAAAAACCTTTGGTAATGAGCCTGACGATTTATGCAACTGCCTATTTTATTGACAGACTCGTTGCAACTCCCCAGGATCAGGTCCCGGCTGGTAGCAACGATCTGGTGAATGACGCTGTCAAAGTAATCCTTCCCACCGGCAAAGACGACTGGAACAAGATCTGGAACCCGGATGAGATCAGAAGGAGCAGCACCGAAGTAATTGTTAAAAAATATGAAGACATGTTCAACGCATGACCACACAGCAACATACCATAGGAAAGCTATTGCTGGAAGTGCAGTCCCCGCCGGGTAAAGATACGTTTGCCCTTCAGGGAATACTAAGTAACAGCTGTACTACCACGCTGTCAAATCAGTTGGCGGCACTGTTTGATACCTGGACCTCTCCTGATACCCTGCTACAGATACCGAAATTGGAAATAGACCTGGGCGTTTGTGATCTGGATACGTTGCAGCGGGAGTTGCCGCAGCTGGTAATTTCGTACCTGCGTCAGCGTTACCAGGGTATTCGCCCGGATGCTGTACCGGAAACAGGCATGCGGCAAATACCACTGAGGCATGCCCACTTTAACGGCTGGTTATATTTCCTGGAACATGGCGTATTGCCTTTCACCGCTACACGACATGAACAGGAGGAATGGGAAACCGCTGTTCTGGAAACATTGGCTGCCGAAGCAGCTGCATGGACCCGGTGCAGCGAGTTGCTCAGAAGTAGACCACTCGCAGTAAAGCGACTGGTATATCAGTTTTCACACCACTTCGTACACAGCTGGATACTGGCTTATAGTGGCAGTGGGTATCATCAGGCTTTACAGCTCACAGAAGAATGGGAGACATGTTGCTATGAAACATTACCCGCTTATGCCGCCAGCATTGGAATGTCGGCATTGATACAGACTGTATTGCCAGACAGAAGCAGCTTCCGTCTCATAGCAACTGAATGGCTGATCAAAGAAATGATCCTGCCTGGTCGCAATAGTCTGACGCCTGTTGTGCTGGATGAACTAATCCGTTATACTATACCTCAGCAATATATAGTACGCTGGCTAGGTTTACTACCACAGCTGCCAGTTGACGAAATAAGTGCCATGCCGTCATTGCAACAGCTTGCCACCGGGTTGCTGTCGTCAAAGTATAATATCGCCTGGCCAACACATAGCGGCGCTCCCAGACATGAGAATGACATAGCCGCTATAAGTGACATATCAGAACAAAAATCGGTAACGGAAACGAATATATGTGAATCAGCTTCGCAGGAAATAAAAAAATCTGATGAAGCATATACCGGTAAGGATGAAAAGGCTGCAGAACAGCCGGAACAGACTGGTAACACAGATGGCAGGAAAGCAGAGAAAGAAGGTAACGCTGAAAGCATCCTTGGTAAAAATGTTTCGTTGGAAAACTCTTCCGGAGAAGTGTCCCGGCCACAGGATAACAGGAATCAGACATCAGCAGAAAAATTATCAACAGCAGCATCAACCGGAAAAACATCAACAGAAGAAATCCCCGTAAAACAGGTATCAGCAGAAGATACACAGACCGTCAATCCCGAAGAAGGAGAGCAGCTATATGTCGGCAATGCCGGGCTGATATTGTTACATCCTTATCTGGGGATGCTGTTCGATGCGCTCCGGCTTCGCAGGGAAGGGCAGTTCTGCGATGAAGACGCCCAAGCCAAAGCAGTGCAGTTGCTGGGCTATCTGGCAAATGGTGACCAGGACATCCCCGAATATGACCTGGTATTACCAAAACTACTTTGCGGCATCATGCCGGCGCAGCCGGTCAAACGCTTCATAACACTCACAGCAGAAGATAAAACCGAAGCTGATGAGCTACTGTTGGCAGTTATCCGTAACTGGGGTGTACTCGGTAATACGACTCCGGATGGACTGCGTGCCAACTTCCTCCTGCGTGAAGGCCGGCTGGAATGGAAGAACGAAGAATGGCAATTGTATGTATCGCAGCAGGCATATGATATTTTATTGAACCGCTTACCCTGGGGCCTCAGCGTAATATCGCTGTCGTGGATGCCCTGGCTTATTAAAACAGTCTGGATCTGAATATGACAAAAGTGACCGACACCAAAAGTACCAGCAGGGCTGCCCAGCATCAAAAGCAGCCAGGAAATGCTTTCTTCGGCAAAGAAAGCAGCAGCTCTTTTTTTGGTGAAACGGAAACAGCCGATTCTCCCTTCTTTGTACAACGCAAACTCACCGTCGGTAAAGCCGATGATCACTATGAAAAACGAGCGGATCAGGTATCGGATAAAGTTGTTCAG
>NZ_DATLKJ010000066.1:0-11577 GCF_035538455.1 Chitinophaga sp. | reverse complement strand
AATATGGTGACGACTTCGATAATAAAGATACAGAGTCAGCGGAAGGTTATGTAGGTACCATAAAACGCGCCCTTGCCTTCGGCTGGAATAAAGGAACCATCGGCGGACATATTATCAGGAATAATACCATCGCCTATTGTGAACAGGCAGGTATTGTAGGGAGCATGGGATGCTCATTCAGCACTATTCAGCATAATACGATACACGATATTCATATCCGCAGGTTGTTTAACGGTGCGGAGATGGCAGGGATAAAGTTTCATGGTGCAGTGGATGTCAGGATCCTGGATAATCATATCTATAACACCAATATGGGTATCTGGCTCGATTGGATGGCACAGGGGGTGCAGGTAATGAATAACCTGCTGCGCGATAATACACTGGATATTTTCCTGGAGGTGAATCACGGCCCCATACTGGTGGGCAATAATCTTTCCCTCTCAAAAACAAGCCTGTCGATGAATTCCAGCGGAGTGGCTTTCGTGCATAATATCTTTGCAGGCAAAATAGATGTAATCAACTATGATTCGCGGCTTACGCCTTACCACAAACCACACTCCACATCTATAACGGCTTTGCATGATAATCCTGGCGGTGATATCCGGTTTGTCAATAACCTGTTTGTGCGTGGAGGGAAAGCCGGTCAGTATAGCCGGTCACTGCTTCCTGTGGCCTTTAACGGCAACGTATATACAAATGGCACTGTAATGGCAACGAAGATGAAAACAGAGAAGCGATATGGAGAAATGAATACCCTCGCAAAGAAACAAATGGAGAAATACAGTGAAACTGATGCTGTAGAACAAAATGCAGTTACAGATACCACTTTTGATACAAATCTCAATCTCATAAAGAAGGGCAATAGTTTTTTCCTTGAAGTAGGAATGAAACGGGAATGGCTGAAAACCAAACGCCAGCTGGCTACCACAAAAACACTGGGAAAGACAGTAATTCCCGGACTTCCATTTGAGAATCCTGACGGTTCAGATATCCGTATGGATATAGATTACACCGGAAAGAAAAGGAACACCGGGAATCCTTCACCTGGTCCTTTTGAAATAGACGGTTCCGGGAAACATGTGTATAAGGTCTGGTAGCATGCATGCCCGCTGCATTTTGTTCTGGGAATAAGAGAGTGGGGTGTTATTTTTTAGGCAGATACTTCCAGTTCCTGATCTTTCCTTCGGCCATCCATTCGATTGAGGTAGCCAGCCGCTCTTCGCGGGTCTTTTCTGTTTTAGCTTCTGTAACCCAGGTCACGTATTCCTTTTTATTGGAATAGCTGAAGGCATCAAAGGTGGCCAATGCTTTCTTATTTTTTTTGAGCGCACTCGTAAAGTAGTCGGGGATGTCCAGCTCCTGTTTGGTGGCGGGTTTCTTTCTGGGCACTACTAAACCGGCTTCATTGAGACTGGCTGCTTCCCTGATGTATTGCAGCATGATCTTATCAGCGGGGAGGTCCTTCAGTTTTTCTATTCTTCCCAGTTGTCCCATGGCCTGGTCTTTTTCCCTGATAAGTATCTCAGCGGGGTCAGGCATCAATGCCGCTTTCCAGAACAGGAACACACAATGTTGCTTGAATGCGGCCATTCCGCATAGTATGCTGCCGTTGTAATCGAAGTAAGGCATGCCCCATTTGATCGTTTCAGTAATGTCAGGGCAGGCTTTATGTACGAGCTCGCGCATATGGAGGAGGATAGGCACGGCAAAGTCAGCAGATTTCTCTATATAGGCATCAATACGTGGATCATAATTGCTCATGACAATAATTATTGGGGGATTTTGGAATTATGTGAATGTAGGAATTATAATCACAGCTCAGACTACTTCCGCTGCATTTATAAAATACCTGATTCAGGTAGTCACAAAATCATAAAATTCCAGATACGGGAAAAATCCCGGTATAAAGCATATAGTAAAAGTTGAATATTTGCGCAACTAACTAAATGCTAAACTATCTACTATGAGCGATCAAATGATGTACTCCGGTTATGGAGCTGCCTCGGGTTATCTGGACAATAACCCCCAACAGATTGATTACAACATGCCCTTTACGGGTGGTACCTCTACCTATGGTATGCCTATTACATGGGGGGCTTTCCTCCAGTTGCTTGCAAACTTTTTCGTGAAGGTGCAGGGTGACCCGGATGTGAGGAATTTTTTTAATGGCGTATATTGGGTAGATTTCAGTAAGGCGTCATTGTTGCGTGTGCTCAGTCAGCCAGGTTGTGAGTTTGTAAGGTTCTACTTTGTAATACCTGAATCAAACCAGAAGATCAGCCTGATGGCAGAAGGGCGGGATGCCAATGATAACCACATCAATTACAGTCACCTGCTCGCGAAAGCGACCAGTGGTGATCTGACCACTGATCCGGGTGATCCGGGATTTGAAGAAAGAGGTAATGGCGGCGGCTATTCCAATCCGCTCAGAGACCTGTTCAAGGCATTGGAAGCTGCGAACTCTCCGCTTATTACACCAGAATTATCTGCGTTTCTTGACACATTAACAGAACCCCCTGCTATATAATGCAAATATGGATATACGGATATTATGTGTTGCTGGTGGCTTGTTTCATCATCAGTTTGTTTAACCTGGCATATGCAAAAGTAAGGCTACTGGCCGTGTTAACTGGTATATCCATTATTACGGAGCTGATTGTGGAGCTGATGGGAAAAGAAGATCTCCATTTCTTTGTTGTTTACCATTTCTTTGTGGTGCTGGAATATTGTCTGATCACGCTTATATTCCGTCTGGGGATTCCCGGCAAGGGCTGGAAATCCTGTATGGATGTGTCTATGGTCGTTTTCGGGATGGTCTCGCTCGGGTATAGTTTCTTATACGGCGGATGGCATTATTTTCCGGGTATTAATATTACCATCGAAAGTTTTCTCGTCATCTGCTGGTGTCTGCTATCCTTTTTTACGATAAGCCCTCACAGCGAAGCTTCGATATTCCAGCACCCTGATTTCTGGATCACACTGGCCTTCTTCTTTTATTTCGCAGGTTCTATGTGTGTGAACGGGTTCTATAACCTGTTGCTGGCCGGTGATACCAAGTCAGCACAGCATCTTTTTGCAATTTTGAACTCAATATCCAATTACCTGTTGTATATTATGCTGATAAAAGGCATTCTATGCTTCCGGGGACACAAGATCTATACGTAGCTGTAATTTTGATCACCCTGCTTTTTACTATCATGGGACTTGTGGTGGTAATGGCGGTGATAACATACAGAAAGAAACAACAGGCTTACCTGCACGAAATTAAAATGATGAGAGAAGAGTATGAGAAACAGCTCATGTGGTCCAGAATAGAAATGCAGGAAGATACACTTGCACATCTTGGGCAGGAGCTTCATGACGATGTTGGCCAGCTGTTAAGCAGTACTAAATTATTGGTGAACGTTACACAACGGAACTTACCGGAAGTGCCGGATACCCTTAAAATTGCCGAAGAAACCCTTAGTACCGCCATTCAGCACCTGCGGGCACTCTCCAGGTCTTCCAGCCGTCAGTGGCTGGACCAGTTCAGCCTGGTGGAAAACCTGAGAGGAGAAGTAGAACGTATCAATGCCAGTCGCGAGATACAGGTATCCTTTACCCATGATCTGGAAGCATTACCCCTGCAATCGGAGCCGCAGATCATGCTATTCCGCATTATACAGGAAGCGATCCAGAACTGCCTGCGTCATGCAAGACCCCAGGCTATTGACATCAGCATGAGAATGGCCGGAAATGTACTGCTGCTCATCATTGCAGACGATGGTGCCGGATTTGCAAAAGCCGAAATGTCATCCAACGGCATGGGCATCCGCAACATGCAGCACCGCACCAACCTGCTTGGAGGCACCATCCACTGGGAAGTAACCAGTGCAGGAGGAACAGCCGTACTCATAAAATTACCCGTTGAATAAAACTATTATGAACATTAATATTGCCATTGCGGACGATCACCAGTTATTCCTCAAATCGCTCAGCCTCCTTATCAGCGGATTCAGTGGCTTTCGCATTGTAGCAGAAGCTGTCAATGGAAAAGAGTTGCTGGACAAGGTCCTGCTGTTACCGACCCCCCCAGATATTGTATTGCTCGATGTAAACATGCCCGTTATGGATGGCGCCAAAGCCACCGCGGCCCTGCAACGTCGCTATCCCGGTATACGCCTGGTAGCGCTTTCCATGAAAGATAACGACGCAACCATCGTTACCATGCTGAAAGCTGGCTGCTGTGCCTACCTGTTGAAAGACATACATCCGACAGAGCTGGAAAGAGCCCTGCTTGAAATACATACCCACGGCACCTATTACAACGATGCTTCCAATGTTAATTTCCGCAGGCTCCTCATGCAGGCAGAACAGAAGGATACCATCACAGAAAGAGAAAAGGAGTTCCTTAGCCTCGCGTGCAGCGATCTCACCTATAAAGCCATCGCACAGAAAATGAATGTCTCCGAAAGAACAGTGGACGGATACCGCGAGATCCTCTTCCAGAAACTGAATGTGCAGAGCCGCACAGGCATGGTGCTGGAAGCACTCCGTCGTCAGCTGGTTACACTCTGACCTGCGTAATCTTTCCCTGTCCGCTTGCGGACATTCCTATTCATATACGGACAATATACTACGCTGCCTGGCCGTTAAACCGCTGACAATCAATGCCACCGGGAAATGGCATTGCATTGGCTGTTCACAGCGAACAATTGACCACTATGTTCAGAAGCTATTTCAAAACAGCTGTGCGCAGCCTGCTCAGATATAAAGGATACAGCCTGCTCAATATCACCGGCCTGGCAGCCGGCATTGTATGTGCTGCCTTAATCTGCCTGTGGGTGGAAGCGGAGCTGACATACAATTATGAATTTAAAAAACACGATCGGCTCTATCATATCGTAGAAAACCAAACCTATAATGGTAAAGTATCTACTTTTATGGCCACCCCCGGGCCTATGGCGGAAGCCATTGTACAAGATATCCCCGGGATTGCCCATGCTGCGCGCATTTCCAGCGAAAGAAAAGAGGTGTTCTCCACCGGAGCAAAAGATCTCAACATAAAAGGAGTATATGCAGATGTCAACATGTTCGATATGCTGAACATCTCTTTCATTACCGGCAGTTATGCCGCTGATTTCAATAGCAGCAGCACCATTGTGATCGGAGAGAGAATGGCCCGCAACCTCTTTGGCAGCACCAACGTAGTGGGACGCACAATCCGCATGAATCACGGTAACGACTATATGATAACAGGCGTATTCCGCAACATCTCCGGTAATACCACTTTCCGTTTTGAATGGATAGGACCTATCAGTGTAGAACTGGAACGGCGCAGCTTCTTGAAAACATCCTGGGGAGCGAATAGCATCCGCACCTACGTCGAGCTTTTGCCCGGTGCTGCTGTGGAGGCAGTGAACCGGCAACTGTATGACTACCTTGGTACCAAAGTAAAGACGGACACCAGGTGCTTTCTCTGGGCGATGAACGACTGGAACCTGCACAATGAATTCACGGATGGAAGAATCAGCGGTGGCAGGATCAAATATGTAAAACTGTTTTCAGTGATCGCTATCATTATTGTAGTGATAGCCTGCATTAACTTTATGAATCTCTCCACTGCGCGTGCAGAGAAACGGGCAAGGGAAGTTGGTGTCCGTAAAGTAATGGGAGCAAGCCGCAGCCGGCTGGCGATGCAGTTCCTGGCAGAATCACTGGTACTCTCATTTATAGCGGTACTATTATCTGTCGGTATATTATACCTGGTATTGCCATTGTTTAATCTCGTTATCGATAAACAATTATCCCTTCAGCTATTTCAGCCTTTACATGCCGGCGCGCTGATCGCCATCGGATTGCTGACAGGGTTACTCGCCGGTAGTTACCCCGCATTATATCTGTCTTCCTTCAACCCGATAAGCGTGTTGAAAAACCTCCGGCTGAAAACCGGTAGCATGGCGGGACTAGTAAGACGCGGACTGGTGACCGTTCAGTTTTCCATCTCCATCATCCTGATCATTGCCACGATCATCGTTTACCAGCAGATCAGTCATGTGAAGTCGCGCAACCTGGGTTTCGACAAAGACAATGTCATATCACTGGAGTTACAAGGTAGCCTGAAACAGCATTTTGATGTGGTACACAAGGATCTGTTGGAAACCGGTCTGGTAGCCGATGCGGCACTAAGTGAACTGCCCATGCTCCAGATGTGGAATAATTCCGGCAGTTACTCCTGGAAGGGTAAGCGGGAAGACCAGGATCTGCTGGTTACCTTTGAAGGCGTAAGCCCGCAGTTTTTATCCACGATGAACATACAAATAAAAGAGGGCCGCAACTTCCGTACATCTGGCGGGGCCGACAGCAACAGTGTGATCATCAACCGGGCAATGGCCACGCAGATGGGAGCAGAGGGCCGCTTGGGCGGAATTATTACAAATGACCGGCAGTTTGAGATCGTGGGTATAGTAGAAGATTTCCTATATAACGATATGTATGCTCCCGGGGCGCCCTTTCTGTTCCTCTCTGATAATAACCGTGCCCGCTGGCTCAATATTCGTTTCAAACAAGGTGCAGACCGCATGAAAGCCGTTGCTGCGGCACAACAGGTGATTACGGCGGTGAATCCTGGTTATCCTTTTGAATTCAATTTCGTGGATGAAGCGTTTAATAAAGAGTTCCGGGCTGAGATGCTCACCGGCGGGCTGGCAACGATTTTCTCCTGTCTGGCTATCTTCATTTCCTGTCTGGGGCTTTTCGGACTGGCTGCCTATACCGCAGAACGCAGAACAAAAGAGATCGGTATCCGCAAAGTAATGGGCGCATCCGTGGCGGGCCTGGTGAAATTATTATCTTCTGAATTTGTAAAGCTGGTAGCTATTTCCTGCCTGATAGCATTTCCGGCAGCATGGTGGCTGATGGATCATTGGCTGCAACAGTACCAGTATCATGTAAATATCAGCTGGTGGGTATTTGGCGCCGCAGGTATTACTGCGCTGCTGATCGCATTGCTCACCGTAAGCTATCAGGCAATGCGCGCAGCGTTGATGAATCCTGTAGTGAGCTTACGCGCGGAATAACCCGACATTTTTTACCGGGCAATCTATGTGTTTTACCGACTGGTAAATGGCATCTGCCTTTTTCGGTGGAAGAGGAAATTTTAGTTGTTGTATCATTGCTTCATAAATTTATCAATCAAAATTCATGAGAATGAATGAGCAACAACTGATTATCCTGGAAGTAGACCGGCTGAGCGTGTCCTACGGCGCCTTTCAGGCGGTAAAGGACGTGTCGTTCCATGTACAGGCAGGAGAGATATTTGGTTTTCTTGGCCCTAACGGAGCCGGTAAAACGAGTACGCTCAGCGCTGTGGAAGGTCTGCTGAAACCCCAGTCCGGCCGTATCTCCGTGGCCGGATTCAACCTGCACGAGAAGCCCCTGCATGCCCGCGCCAACATGGGGGTGCAATTACAATCCACCAGTTTTCAGGCAGAGCTGACCGTATCTGAGATCATCCGGTTGTTTGCCGGTATCTACGGTCTTAATCTTAGCAAAGAAGAGGTAGCTGCAAAACTCACGGAGATCAGTCTGGCAGACAGCGCTGAAAAGCGCTTCGGTCAGTTGTCCGGTGGCCAGCAACAACGCGTATCACTCATGATCGCCACTATCCATAACCCCAGGCTGGTGCTGCTCGACGAGCCTACTACCGGTCTTGATCCGCAGTCGCGCCGCCAGCTGTGGGAACGCATTGAAGCCATCCGTGCGCAAGGGGACGGCGTACTGCTTACCACGCACTCTATGGAGGAAGCAGAAGCCGTGTGCGACCGTATTGCAATTGTAGATCACGGCCGCATTATTGCTATAGACACCCCGGAAGCCCTGATCGCGCAGCATCGCAACGATCCTGATGTAATCAGCGTTTCACGCAAGGGCAAGATCACGCTTGAAGATGTATTTATTGGCCTCACCGGGCGCGCTGTCCGCTCCTGAAAATTATCCCATGCAAACGAACATACCTAAAACTTCTGATGTGATGCGCGCCTTACTCCGCGCGGATTTCACAACACTCTGGCGTAACCGCCGTTCTTTCAGGCTGGTGTTGCTGGTACCAATAGTTATCGTTATTTCCTGGAAAGGACTGGTGGACAAGCTCGGCGGCCCTGCCGTGCTGGCCACAGGGATCACCATTGGCCTGATCAGCATCGGGCTGCTGGGCTATTCCAATTCCATAGCCCGTGACCGCGACAAAGGCATTTTTCAGCGGCTACGTGTAGGCCCCGTTTCTTCCTGGACCATCATGATGAGCCGTATTATCGTACAGATAGCCATGGTGCTGATGATGACATTGTCGGTATTTGCAGCTGGTAACTTAGTGGATAAAATCACGCTCACGCCACTGGGGTATGTATACGGGTTCTTTATATCTGTAATTGGCGGCGCCCTGTATCTCAGCCTTGGACAAATGATCGTAGGATGGATCAAAAACCCCGAAACTGTGAACTCCACTACACGCATGGTGTATTTCTTTTTCATTATGATCGGCATGTTCGCAGAGTTCGGCGCGCTGGGTGAGCAGATAGGGCACATGGTGAAATGGTCGCCATATGGTGTCGTGAACAAGATTCTCGCTGCCAGCCTGAATCCTGCGACCTGGAGCACACAAACTACCATGGCATTGCTGGCCGCAATCGGCTATACGATCGTGTTTGCGGTCATAGGGATCAAATGGTTTAAGTGGGATACAAAGTAGAATCATTTCCGGAAATAAAATCTAATACCCGCTAAGTACTATTCTTAGCGGGTATTTCGTTTTTATGAGAATCTGATTTTTTTTACTATTTTGACGGTTGAATAATGAAAACCATATACCCGTAACTGCGCACACTTTCGAACGACTGTAATAGAACCCGATCATTAAAATACCCGGATAAATCAATATGCCCGATATGATTAAAGCTACATTAAACGACAAAGCTGCTGTTATCTCTACACTTGTTAAATCCTTTGATACCAATAAAAGTGTCAACTACATCGTAAAGCAGGACAGTAAAAGAGTGGAACGCATCAGGAAACTGATGGCGTATTCATTTGACCTGTGTTACGCTTTCGGTGACGTTTTTTTGTCAGAGGATCGCAAAGCATGCGTATTAACCCTTCTCCCTGACAGAAAAAAATCGACTTTCAAAACTACCCTGATGGATATTAACCTGGTGTTGTCTGTGATCGGTGTTTCCAGTGCAAAGAAGGCAATGGACCGTGATGCCCGGATTAAGAAAGGTTATCCGTCTGAGCCTATTGTGTACCTCTGGTTTATTGGTGTGGACCCGGCGTATCAAGGCAAGGGGATAGGTGGGACATTGCTGGATGATGTGGTGAAACACAGTACCGGGTTAGGGCGGCCAGTATACCTGGAAACTTCCATGGTAGAGAATCTGCCCTGGTACGAAAAGCATGGATTTAATGTATATCAGACACTCGACTTTTCCCACGGGGATCTTTACTGCTTGAAAAACGCCTGATTATGTTACTGCCGGGAACGAATGCTGAGATCGGGGTAATTATTATTGCGGCTGTGGAAAGCCTCATGCTGTTTTTCCAGGTGATCTATTATTTTGAGCGCCCCAACGATAAAAGCAGACTGCTGTTTTTAATATTGCTGGTGTTTCTGATACAATATAACCTGGCGGGGAGCTTGCTGCCTGATAAGCGGCTGGGTATCCCGATCATATACCAGTACGTGTATACTTACTTTACTGGAGTAAGTATGAGCATGTACATCATTTACTATTTCTATAAAGCGTTTGATCTGAAGGGCATGCGACAGATCGCGCTATACGGGATGTTTATCTATGTGGCGCTGCCATATGTGGTATTGTTTGCTGTTCCGTATTCTATCACAGGCAACTTCTTCCTGTACAATAAGCTGGTGGTAGTCATTCCATCCATATATGCCTTTGTGGTAGGTGCCAATCTATATAAAGCATTGCGTATTAAATACCGTGACGCAACACAAAACCGCGCAGAAGTAAAAGAGCAGATCGTCGTGGTGTCCACTACCTTCCTGTCGTGGCTTAGCTTACCAGTGGTGACCTACATAGAAGGAACCCAATTACTGGAGCATGGTCTTACCAATATTGGTTTCTTCCTGTTAGCGGGCAGTTACATCAGGACTGCCATCCGTAATTCACATAAAGAGTACGAAGAACTCCGGCAGGCAAAAGACCGGCTGGAGAATATCAACGATGAACTCACCGTAAAGGTGAAAGAACGCACACAACAACTGGAGCACGCCCATGAACAACGGCATAATACATTTGTGAACCTGGTGCATTCCACCAAAACCCCGCTGACGCTCATCAACAACTACCTGGAAGATTTTCATCCTGCAGGACAACAGGAAGATATGGAAGTGGTGAAATCAAATATCGCCAAACTGATAAGGGATGTGAATAATCTTTTTGATCTCGAAAGACTCAACAAAGGCATGAATTCATATGATCATCAGCAGACAACAAACTTCACCAACCTCGTAAAAGATCAGCTGGACGCATTCCGGAAGATGGCGGTGAAAGATGGAGTAATGATCAGTGAACAGTTGCAGGAAGATCTGTATGTAAAAGGTGATCCCATAGCATTGCAGATCATCGTAAACAACCTGGTGGAGAATGCAATGAAGTTTACAGATGATGGTGATATCTTAATCACGTTATCAGCGAATGAGGATAAGGTGACGTTTGATGTAACAGACTCCGGTGACGGTATTCCGGCAAATGAGTTGTCCAGCATCTTTGAGCCATACTACCAGGTTGGACGTAGGCTTAACAACAATGGTATCGGTCTTGGACTGCCAATGGTGAAACTTATCACAGATGCGCTGAATGGATCTGTACGGGCTGTAAGCCCGGCCGCCAATAATACAGGCACTAGTATGACCGTGGATCTGCCACGGTATTATTTGTCAGCCGGAGAAACGGTGGTGGAATACGAAGCCGCACAGCTTATAGCAACGGATACAATAGTAGAGATTCCCAATAAACCGTATGATCATCAGAAAGCCACCGTACTCATCGTGGAAGATAACCGCAACATGGCAGCCTTCCTGGTACGCAAGCTCCACCCCAAGTATAACGTTTTCTGGGCGGGTAATGGCCGTATCGCTATAGACCAGCTGCGGGAGTATCCGGGCATGCCCAACCTCATTATATCAGATGTGATGATGGATAAAATGGATGGATTGAAATTGGCCGAAGCCTTAAAAAAGCATCCGGAATATTCACATATCCCGATATTGTTCCTGTCGGCGAAATCTTCTGAAACAGATGCCCAGAGAGGACTTGAAGCGGGGGCTATCGATTACATCACTAAGCCGTTTAATGTGAATGTACTATTGTTGAAGATTGATGCCCTGATGGAAAAGAATATCAATCTTCAGCGCAGGATCGTGGATAACATGCTAAAGATGAATGGTAATGCAGTGCGGAGTGAGCAGGAAGGCCTTTCTGATGTGATACAGAAGAACATCAGATTCTATCAGCTGACCCCACGTGAGACGGATGTTACAAAGGCTATCATAGAAGGAAATACCTACAAGGAGATAGC
>NZ_DATLKJ010000065.1:0-26343 GCF_035538455.1 Chitinophaga sp. | reverse complement strand
CTTACAATTCTAAATACGTTA
Source organism: Chitinophaga sp. (assembly GCF_035538455.1). Taxonomy (GTDB): domain Bacteria; phylum Bacteroidota; class Bacteroidia; order Chitinophagales; family Chitinophagaceae; genus Chitinophaga. The sequence continues at coordinate 26,322 of NZ_DATLKJ010000065.1, read as the reverse complement.
TGGAAATCAATCTCAGGGCTTTCTCCGCCCTTATGCTTTCTGGCAGTACTTTTCTGGCTTCCTGTAACAACAATGCAACCCCCAGACAGGAAGCGAATGAAAGCCTGCATGATTCTGCTGTTGTCGCATCTACAGTGGCCCGCAACTATGGTCAGGCTGATGGTCAGGAAGTATTGCAGTACACCCTGAAAAACGCTGCTGGTATGGAGGTGAAGATCCTCAACTATGGCGGTATTATTACCGATATCATCACTCCTGACAAGCAAGGACAGAAAGGCAATGTGGTACTCTCCTATGAATCGCTGGCCGGCTACCAGCAGAAAGGACAGCCTTATTTTGGCGCACTGATCGGACGTTACGCTAACCGTATCGCCAATGCAAAGTTCAAGGTGGATGGTAAGGATTACTCACTGGCGGCCAATAACAACGGCAATGCACTGCATGGGGGTATCAAAGGTTTCGATAAAGTAGTATGGTCGGCCACGCAGGAAGGAGACAGTATCCTGCAATTATCATACACCAGTAAAGACGGAGAAGAAGGTTATCCGGGCAACCTGAAGGTTACCGTGATATATACGCTCACGCCGGATAATGCGCTCAGAATTGACTACAAAGCTACCACCGATAAACCAACACCGGTGAATCTTACTAACCATTCTTATTTCAACTTATCGGCAGGCAAAGAAAAGGATGTTCTCCAGCACGAGCTGTCGCTGAAAGCCAGCCGCTTCACGCCTGTCAATGATAAACTTATTCCTGACGGTAGCCTGCAGCCGGTAAAAGGTACCCCTATGGACTTTACTTCACCTAAGAAAATAGGCGTTGATATCGACAAAGTGAAAGGTGGCTTTGATCATAACTGGGTGCCCGACAAAGAAGGAAATGCATCGGAGCAGGTAGCTACCTTATATGATCCTGCCAGTGGCCGTTTCATGGAGGTGTTTACAACAGAGCCGGGCATACAGTTCTATTCAGGCAACTTCCTGGATGGTACGTTAACAAATACACGCAATGGTCAGAAATACGTGCAGCATGCCGGCCTTTGCCTGGAAACACAGCATTTTCCAGACTCTCCCAATGAACCGTCATTTCCTAACGTAGTACTCAAGCCAGGGGAGACGTATACGCAGACAACGGTGTATAAGTTCTCTACAAAGTGAGACTGTGATTTATGTGATTATATTGATGCCGATGATGAACGAAGATATGAGCGAACGGCCCATTTAGATTAATTCTAAATGGGCCGTTCGCTTTTAAGCATTTTTATTTTTCACTATTGTCTTTTCCATGATCTTCGTTCATCATCAGCATCAATATAATCACATAAATCATAGTTCAGACATTATCCGCTCAATAATCAGGATTTTGTTTCAATACGCCTTTACTTTTGTCTATTTCCTGTTGTGGTAGCGGGAAGTAGTAGTGTTTAGGTTTGATAAAAGTTCTTGCTGCGCCGCCTTTGGTTATTATTTGTCCGTCATAGGTGAGTTTGGGTTGTTTGTTAATGGCTGTAATATCTATGAGGCCGGCTTTGTCCCAGCGGAGCAGATCCTGTTGTCTTTCATTTTCTCCGCATAGTTCCACTCTTCTTTCATGCATCAGCACTTTCATGCCGGCCCCGTTTACCGGGGGAAGTGTTGCGGATGCGCGTTTGCGGATGGCCTGTATTTCTGCATCACCGGCTCCTGCACCATTGAGGCGGATTTTGGCTTCCGCTACCAGCAGGTAAATATCTGCAGAACGCATAAGCGGTGTTTTCAGGGAATAGTTCAATCCGCCGCCGGGTTTCCAGCTGCAGAACTTTCTGTAATGAAAGCCCGTCCAGGAGAGATCTGCTGTGTAGGTGGCGATTTCAGTGCCTATATCGATCTTATCACCTGGCTTCATGATGCAGATGTCTTTGCGCGGGTCGCCGGACTCAAACTCATCCACCAGGCTTTTAGTAGGGTAGAAGAAGCTCCAGCCGTTCCATTTGCGGGGAGCATGGTAGGTGATGAAATCTGAATAGCCGTTGCCGTCTACAGTTTGTACGGCGAGGAGCATTTCGCTGTTGTTACCGGTAGCTACGCTGAAGTTATCCTGGTAGTTTGGTGCTAATGCATAGTTAGGGTTGCTTATTACCTTGTTGCCGTATTCAATTGCTTTGTCCAGTTTCTTCCATTCCATATAGAGTTTGCAGAGCAGGCCCCAGGCGGTACCTTTACTTACACGGCCTTTGTCGGCGTTGCTATATGATTCAGGCAGCAGATCTGCAGCGGCGATCAGGTCTGATTCTATCTGCTGCCGTACCTGGTCTGCACCTACTTTCGGCTTGTTGTAGATGGATTTCTGTACATCGTCCTCTGTGATCAGCGGTACATCTCCATAGATCAGCAGCAGGCGCCAGTAGGCGAATGCGCGGAAGAAACGGGCTTCTCCCAGGCAACGGTTTTTAATGGCGGGGTCGATGTCTGTGATCTTTGGGATATAGATCAGGGCTGTATTGGCGCGATTGATGGTTTCATATTTCCACCTCCAGCCAACGCGCACGGAGTAGGAAGATGCATCGTAGGTGAATGCTTCTATTGCATCGTCGTAGTCGTGGTCGCCGCCGCGCACCTGATCATCAGAGCAGTTGTCGAACACAAATTCGTTGAACCCGGTGTAATCTTCTTCCAGCAATACATTATAGATACCGGTGATGCCGTCAAGTGCATCGTTCTGGTTGCGCCAGTAGTTGCCGGTGGTGTAGTTACCCTGCGGCTTCACGTCCAGTACGTTTTTGCAGGAAATAGAGAATAAGGCTGCGCACAGGGCGGATATGATGATATGTCTGAATGTCTGCATGATACAATTATTTAGTTTCCGTCAGGATTAAAAATTGAGTGTTGCGCCGAAAGTGAAGCTCCTGGCCTGCGGATAAGCGGCTACATCCACACCACGTTGTTTGTTGCCATCTACATCATTGTATCCCAGTTGCGGAGTGAGGCCGGTGTAGCGGGTGAGCATGAAGAGATTTTGTGCGGCAGCATATACGCGGACATCGGAGATGCCACTGCGGCCCCAGACCTTTGCAGGGATGGTATACCCGAGCGAGATATTGCGGAGCGAGAAGTAGTCGCCGCTTTCTACGAAACGGTCGGAGGTGCGGTTGTTCTGATTGGCATTTGCGAGCGTCATGCGTGGTACGTTGTTACTGGTACCCTGGCCGTGCCAGCGGTTCAGCGCCTCTGCATACATATTGAAGGGCGCATTACCGTCCATACCCTGCATTCTGTCTGCGTTATACAGCTTCACACCGGCTACGCCTGCAAAGGAAAGATTGAGGTCAAAGCCTTTGTAAGCTGCGCCTGCCTGTATGCCGTATACCATTTTCGGATTGGGATTTCCGAGGTTTACGCGGTCGAGATCATTGACGATGCCGTCGCCGTTGGTATCAACGAAGCGCACATCACCTGGCTGTATCTTGGTTTTGAGCGGATCATTTTTAATGTTGGGATCATTGTTGATCTCTTCCTGCGTCTGATAGATGCCGTTTGTTTTCCATCCGTAGAAGGATGCGAGCGGTTGTCCTTCGTAGGTACGGGATATTTCCTGCTGCTGTCTTCCATAGAGAGACGCGGAGATGTAGCTGTCGGCTTCATACAGCTTGGTGACGGTGTTTTTGATGAAGGAAGCGTTGGCGCCGATGTTATAGCGGAAGCGTTCATTGCCGCCCTGGTAGTTCAGTTCTATTTCCCATCCTTTGTTGTTGAGCTGACCAATATTCCGGTCGGGAATGGCGGATGTGCCATGAAGGTCCATTTCCGGGGCTGGTACCAGCATGTCCCGTGTATTTTTATTGAACCAGGTGATGGTGGCATTCAGTTTATTATCGAAGAAGCCTGCTTCCATGCTGAGGTTGGTCATTTCCGCCTTTTCCCAGGTGATGGCAGGGTTGGAGAGTCTGGAATTCCAGATACCGGTATAGGGGCTTTCACCGAAGTTATAGCGGCGGTCTTTGCTTACGAGTGCGAGGTACTGGAAGTCGGTTACGTTTTGATTACCGAGCTGGCCCCAGCCGCCGGTGAGTTTCAGGTTGCTCACGAATTTCACATTGTCTTTAAAGAAGCGTTCGTCTGAGACTCTCCATCCGAGCGAGAATGCAGGGAAATACCCCCAGCGTTTGCCGGGTGCGAACCTGGAAGAACCATCTGCGCGGAAGGTAACTGTCAGGAGGTATTTATCTTTAAATCCATAGAAGCCTCTTACGAAGCCGGATGCAATGGCGCTTTGCGGCTTGAAGTTACCGGTTGCATCGTGAATGGTGTTACCATTGTCGGGTACGCGTTGATCGGGTGATTCGTCATTGAAGCCCCAGCGGTCGGCTCTGAAGAAGTAGCCTTTCCATTCCTGCTGCGAATAACCGCCGGTGATGGTGAAGCGATGTACCTGTGCAAATACTTTGTTGTAGGTCAGAAATATTTCAGAGAGTTGTGAGCCATTGGTTTCGCTGCGGTTCCATAGTTCGGCGTGATCGCGTGTGCGGGTCTGGTCCAGCACTTTGGGCGCCCAGTTGTATTGATTGATGATGTTGCCGTCATAGCCGTAGGTGGCGCGGAGTGTGAGTCCGTTGGTGATTTCCAGTTCGCCGTAAACGTTGGCGAGCAGGCGGTAGTTTTTGATCCAGCCGTCTGTTGTTTGTGCAATGAATACGGGGTTGTTGATATCGCCCAGTTCATTACTTGCTTTGGAGGAGCCGTAGCTGCCGTCGGGATTGAATACCGGTATGGCAGGATTAAAGCGGAGGGCGCTGAAGATAAGACCGGTTTGCGAAGAGTAGGTATCGAAGCCTTCCTGCTGCCGGTAGGTGAGCTGGAGATTTTCACCGATTTTCAAACGTTTGCCTAGTTTATGCTCAGAATTGATGCGGGCTGTGTAACGTTTGAAGTAGGTGTTTTCGATGATGCCTTTTTCATCGTAGTAGCCGGTGCTGATCATGTAGTTGGATGTGTTGTTGCCACCGCGGAGGCTTGCGTCAGCATTGGTTACCTGGCCGCTGCGGAGCAATGCCCGCTGCCAGTCGGTACGTTGTTGGGAGTAGTAAGGATCAAGCCATATAGGTTCCACAGGTACACCGTCGCTAGTGTAGCGTTCCTGTTTCAGTTTGGCGAGGTCCGGAGCGGTGAGGAGTGGAATGTAGCGGATGGTGTTGGAAACGCCTTTATAGACATTGACGGAGGCTTTCAGTTTTTCGCCGTAGTTGCCTTTGCGGGTGGTGATGATAATAACGCCGTTGGCTGCGCGGGTTCCGTAGATGGCGGAGGAGGAGGCGTCTTTCAGTACTTCCATTGAGGCGATGTCGTTTGGATTAACATCACTGAGATTACCGGCAGGCACGCCGTCGATGATGATAAGCGGGGAGGCGTCGTTGATGGTGCCGGTACCACGTATACGGATACTGGGTTCTTTACCGGGACTACCATCGGAACGAACGATGTCTACCCCGCTGACGCGGCCTTGCATGGCTTGTGCGGCATCGCTTACGGGCAGGTTCTTAATATCGGCTCCTTTCAGGGTGGAGATGGTGCCGGTTACATCGCGGCGGCTCTGGGTACCATAGCCTATTACGACTACTTCCCCCAGTCCTTTGGTAGCGGATTGCAAGGCTACGTTGATAACGGCCTGCGTACTGATGCTGATGGACTGCGACTGGTAGCCGATGAAGGAAAAGGTGAGTGTGCGGGCGGTAGCGGGCAGTTGCAGGGTGTAGCTGCCTTTTGCGTCGGTGGTAGCGCCGCTGCCTGTGCCGGGTACAGTGATGTTCACGCCGGGAAGGGGAGCGCCATCTTCCGCACCGGTCACTTTACCACTGATGCTTCGCTGCGCTGTGGCTGCACCTGCCATGCACAGACATGTTAACAGAAAACATAGTTTTCTCAGGAAGAAATGTTTCATAAGAGTGTGAATGAGTGTTTATGACGATAGATTGATAAATGCGATGATTGCTGAATCGATTTTGTGTGAAGCTAAAGGTTTCCTATCCGGCGCCAGATCACGTGGTTGTCAAATGTGGATGAAGCAGGGCATAGTGACGTCTGTAAATGTAGAGATATGGTACTGTATAAAAATCATGAACGTATTAATAATACATTAACTATTAGAATCTGTGCGTTTTTAGTTATGTTGTTCCAGCTGATCGAACTGCATGAGGTAGCTCCGGGGTGACTTGCCGGTGATACCTTTGAATACGCGGTTAAAGTTGGCGATGCTGTTGAATCCGCAGTTGTAGGCGATAGTGGCGATGCTGTCGAAAGACCCGTCGGCGAGCTGTTTGCAGGCTTCGTTGATGCGCACTTCATTCAGAAACGACACAAAGGTAAGCCGCGTATGTTTCTTGAAGTACCTGCAGAACGCCTGCGGGGTCATGTGCGCTTCCCTGGCGATATCTTCCAGGCTTATGTCTTTATCGAAATGCTGCATAATATAGTTGTAGATATACGCGATGCGTATACCTTCCTGCTCATTGGCGACAGACAGTCTGGAGCCAGAGATCAGGGGCTGCGGCTCACGGATGGTGCTGAATAGCTGCAGCAATCCGGTGAACGACTGGAACCTGGAAATGCCCTGCAGCTCGTGAACCTCCTGCATCTGCGAGGCTACTTCAGCTGCTGCTGTTTCGGGCACTTTAAACCCGCCGCTGTATTGTGTTATAAAAGACTTTATCTTCTTAAACTCAGGCAGCTCCAGCAAAGGAGCCAGCTTGCCATCCGGGTTGAAAAATAACGTCAATGCCTCTACGCCTTTTTTACCGCTCCCCATTTCACTTTTGAATACATGCGGTTGGTTGCTGCCAATCCAGAAAATATCATTTGGCCTGAATGTGTGCATATTGTTGTCTGCGATCAGGGTGCCATGACCCTGTTGAACCCAGGTGAGCTGTATTTCTTCGTGCCGGTGCAAGTGAGGGTAAAAGAAAGGCATAACATCTTTCTGCGTGATAACAGTTTTATCATGCGCTACGGGAATTGTGAACTGCAAAACTTTCATGTGGTGGAACCTACTAAACTTGTTATGAATGTATTCTTTTTATTGGGATAGGTCATCTGTTAATTTGTGAATAACATATTTATTTACCCATGCCGGAATGTCATCGTAATGACCAATGATTTCTTTACCGTCAACAATTTCAGCTATTAGTCTGTATTCTTCAAAAGAATTATCGAAAATAAAACAACGATGACAATATTGGATCATTTGAGGAAGCAATGCAAGGGTACGCTCATATCTCTCTTTAATCTTATCCGGATGTACCGGATGCCCACCTAAAATAACCCTGCCAGCAACTCGTGCTATGTTTATTTCTACATCTTCTGTCGCTATAAAATATAAGTAGTTGACAAATCCCTTTTCTTTTGCCTTTCTAAATAAGTCCAATTTGGAAGGGTGGGACATTACTGTCTCGAAGGAAAAAGAAATACCATTATCTATTAAAAGATTGCGAATAAACGCTGAAATAATTGCTGCTTCATAAGAGTGAGTCGTGTCGCTGGTTTTAATTATATTATCGGAGAATGTGAGGTCTATATTATAACCGTCTTGCAAGGCTTTTTTGTAGAGGGTAGAGCTATTGATAAAATCGGAAAACGTCTTATTATCCGTTTCAATATAGTAATCACTGAGATTTATAAATTTTTTCTCTCTACAGGTTCTTTCAATATCGTCGGCATTAATATATGGTCGTGTAGAAACTATCTTTTCGATTTCCTTAATGATGGTACTTTTGCCAGAACCATTTGGCCCGGCAAAAACGCGCATTCGTTTAACGATTGGTTTTTTTAACATGTAATACAGTACCTTTCTTGAAGTCTCTTGTTTTTATGTCACTCGTTAGTATTTGTTTGACTTTGACAATAGTATCATCAGGCATTTTGCGAACGACCCAGCCGTCCCGAAGAAAAGTGATGGGGATACCCATTGCCTTGTTCTCATTAATAGCATTGAATGCAGCCCGCCTGCCAGCTTCCTTGAGAAGAGACCTATCTGTTTGTTCTTCAGGGATTAATAAGTCTTGTAATGTATATTTTGCTTGTTCTCCATGAAAAGCTTTTAACGCCCTGAGATGTTTCCCTTTTTTTCGCCAGGGTTTTGATTTGTTATTCATTTCCAATGATTGATATAATCTACAAATTACAAAATATTTGCCAGATACATGACATAATATGTCATATTAGCAATAGAGGCCGGTGCTCAAACTTGTAAATTTTCCTCCTACTGCATCGCATATACTACAATATTCACCCCGAATTTCGTATTGTCTTCCGCAAGAAACCGTTTGTTCCTGAAATCATAATCCCATTCGCAGCCGTAGTCTTTGTTGCTGTACAACACTCCTATGCGGTTATTGATTTCAATTGCTTTGAGGTAGTCATGGACCAGGTCATCGCCCCATCCGTTCAGTTCGAACGATGTATTAGGAGGGCCTTTTTCAAAGTTGAAGAAAGAATGATAGATGGCATGGGTGGAGGGTATCTTTTTCAGTGCGCCCGCTCCGAACAGTTGTGTCATCTGCGTTTCAAAGGACCGTGCGAAGAGCCCGTCTATATCATGATTGCAATCATCTACAAAAACGAATCCTCCGCGCAGTACGTATTGTTTGAAGTTGGCCGCTTCCTGTGCATCGAACTGTACCAGCTTATGACCGCTCAGATAGCAGAACGGGTACTGGAATATTTCTGTGCTGCTCAGATCTATCACTTTCTCCTGCGGTGCTACCGCTATTGTTGTATATTCAATCAGAGAGTTGAGGATATTGGAAGGCATCCGCTGATCCGTATCCCAGTCGCCCGACCTGTACCTTAACCTTACAAATGTAAACATGACTATGATTCGTGTGTTTTTTTTGATTGTCCTGATATACGAAGATAGCTTTTGATTTGATTGATTGCTGATGAATAAAGTTTGATGATCGCGTAATTTATGGTGTTGGGTGGTTTGCTGTTGATGAAATAAATATCTATCTTATCACGCAATTATTTCAACTATATTACCCAATATAATCATCTTACATGATAACATAATCATCTGTCATAGCCAGAGATCGCAGCATAAATAAAATTACCATCCGTCGATATCATCTTTGTTTATCAGAAGAATCAACAAAATCACACAAATTATTGTCTCATGATTGAGAAGCTGCCACGCCTGAAGCAGGAAATAAGAAAAGTTATTGTAGGACAGGAAGCGGTGCTGGATGAAGTACTGGTAGCCATGCTGGCGGGCGGTCACTGTCTGCTCGAAGGCGTACCGGGGCTTGCCAAAACGCTGATGGTACGTACGCTTGCGCAGGCGCTGCATTTGTCGTTCCGCCGTATACAGTTCACCCCCGATCTGATGCCTACTGATATTATAGGTACAGAAGTGCTGGAGGAAGATCATGCTACCGGCAAACGTTTTTTCAAATTCAATAAAGGCCCGTTGTTCGCCAATATTATCCTGGCTGATGAGATCAACCGCACGCCACCCAAGACGCAATCCGCGTTGCTGGAGGCTATGCAGGAATTTGAAGTGACCTATGCCGGGCAAACGTATCCGTTGGACCGGCCTTTTTTCATTCTTGCCACGCAAAACCCGATTGAGCAATCCGGTACCTATCCTTTGCCGGAAGCACAGCTGGACCGCTTTCTGCTCTATGTGAAAATCGGGTATCCGTCGGAACAGGAGGAAACTGCTATCCTGGCAGGCACCACAGGCACCGGTAAGGCGCATGTGCAACCAGTGCTGGATGCAAACGATATACAAGAACTGCAGCGACTCGTTCGGGAGGTGAGTATCAGTGATGAGCTGGTGAATTACGTGAGCCGTCTGGTGCGGGCTACGCGTCCTGATACTACCACCAGCGATTATGTAAAAGAGTGGGTGAGATGGGGAGCCGGCCCGAGAGCGGGACAGGCGCTTATTCTCACTGCGAAAGCCCATGCTTTGTTGCAGGGCCGCTACGCCGTTACTATGCCAGATATAGCCGCCATGGCTTATCCCGTACTCCGCCATCGCATTCTCATGAACTTCAGGGCAGAAGCGGAAGGGGTGCTGCCGGATAAAGTTACCGCCACTTTACTGCAGACAATAGAACGTACTGCCACCCGCTTATCCTGATTTTATGAGCAACCTGCTGAAGCCCGAAATATTACTTGCTGTAAAAGACTTGCCGCTGGCTGCTAAAACGGCGGTGGATGGCTTTATGGCTGGCATGCATGCCGCAAAGGTGAAGGGGGCGGGGCTGGAATTCAGCCAATACCGCAGCTATCAGCCTGGTGATGATCTCCGCTGGCTCGACTGGAAAATGTATGCACGCTCCGACCGGTATTACATCCGTGAATCGGAGATGGAGACCAGCATAGAGATCAGCTTTCTTCTCGATGCCAGCAATTCCATGCGGCATACGGAGAACGGTATCATGAAGATGGATTACGCGCGTTACCTCATTGCTTCGCTGGGTTATCTTTCCCATCTGCAGGGCGATGCTACCGGGCTGGCTGTACTGCATCAGGGAGCGCTGTTTGCAATGGCTGCGCGCCGGGAAGCGCAACACATGGCACGCTTTTATTATCAGCTGGAAAAGATACAGCCGGGAGGTGTGTTCACCGCACCCATGCATTACCGGGATCTGTTCTCCGGTCCGCATAAAAGAAAGCTGATTGTGTTCGTGACAGATTATTATGAGCAGGAGGGAGAGATCACGACACTGCTGGAAACGCTGGTAGCACTGGGCCATGAGGTGATGGTGTTACATTTACTGGGCCGCCGGGAACTGAATGGCGACTACAGCGGCTACGATGCAGTGGAAGACCTGGAAACCGGCAGGCAGGTGGAACTGAGCAGGCATACTAACCCTGAGGAGTATACGAAAAGACTGGAACAATATATGGAGCAGATACGTATCAGGCTATTACAGAAAGGGATGTACTATCGCCGCCTGATATTGCAGGAGCCTATGGATGCCGCTCTGCGGGATCTGCTGAACCAACGTAACAAAATGAAGCGATAATACTTTGCTGCAACTACTGCAACCCATATGGCTGTTCATGACAGCCGGGATCGTGATCCCGGTGTTTATACATTTGTGGCAACGCAGGCCAGGGAAGATCCTGAAGATAGGCAGCGTGCAACTGATCACAGCTGACTCGCTGCGTCATGCACGGAGCCGCCGGATCTCTGACTGGTGGCTGTTGTTGCTGCGATGCCTGCTGGTATTGCTCTTAGCACTGTTGTTGTCGGAGCCGGTATGGAAGAAAACACTCAATGCCCGTAATACCAGAGGATGGGTACTGCTGGAACCTGATGTGTATCCTGCTTTCCGGGTGCAGGTGGATTCCCTGCTACAGGCAGGATATGAGCTGCATGCTTTTGATACTACGTTCCGGAAGGCAGACCTTGGAACCTTGCCTGCTGCGGGCTCACTGCCGTACTGGATGCTGTTGCGTAATCTCCCGCAGCGGGTGCCCGCCGGAGTGCCGGTGTATCTTTTTACATCCAATCGCCTGCAACGTTTACAGTACTTCAGGCCGTCTCTTTCGCTGGATCTCCACTGGTATGCAGCTGTGACGACAGATTCAGTTAGTAACTGGAATGCCTGTACGTATAGGACAACCAATGACAGCTTCCGCATTATCGGTGGTCACAGTACACCGGAGGGGACATCTTTCCACTACCACGACACCATGATGCTGGCAGATACAGCTGTATTACATTGCACTATTTACACGGATAAATATCCGGAAGACGCATACTACCTGCGGGCGGCCTTACAGGCGGTACAGCAATACACCGGCCGGAAGATGGTACTGACATATGTCCGCGGTACCGGGCAATTGCCCGCGCAACAAGACTGGCTCTGGTGGCTCTCCGAACAACCATTGCCATCACATGTGAGCGCTGCACGTAAAGTTATATATGCATCCGGTAAACCGGTGGAAGGGAACACGGTGATCAGTGGAACAGACATCGTAATATACAGGCGGATTCCGGCGGCCGATACCTCCGGCGCAATATGGAAAGACGCCTTTGGTAATACATTGCTCTCTGATACGCTCTATACGCATCTGCACCCTGCCTGGACGGCGCTTGTATGGGACGGGCGCTTCCCGCAATTATTGCTGGAGTTGCTGTTTCCCGCGGCAAAAACATACCGGGAAGACAGACGAATGGCAGATCCGCAACAGCTGCAACCCCGGTTAGCAGCGGGCGCCAGTGTTCGCGTAGTGCAGGAAACACATCCCCTGCAACAGATATGCTGGGTATTGCTGTTGCTGGTATTTTGTCTGGAGCGTTTCTTTTCATTTAAACAAACCCAGGCGACTATTTATGAGTAACAGCAACTACTATACGAAAATTGACGGCATCCGCAGACAGTGGATGCGCCGCCAGTTGTATAGCTGCCTGTTACTGTCTGCCGCCGCAGCCTTCACCGGATCAATATTTGGTATATGGGGGGCGCTTGCAGGTTTTGTAGTGGCATTGCCGTTGCTGCTGATCTTCGTATATCCGTGGAAGTTGGAGAACGGAGAAATAGCCAGGTATCTTGATCAGACTTTCCCTGAGCTGGAAGACAGTACTTCCCTGTTATTGCGTAACCCGGAGAGTGCCCCGCAGCTGGAAAGAATGCAGGTGCAGAAAGTAGCTGCCGCCCTGGAGACAGTGGTGTTGCCACCACGCTTTTACCGGCCGTTGCGCCGCGCCTTGCTCATCGCCAGCGTATCGCTGCTGGCGGGTATTGCAGGGCACTTCCTGGTAAAGCGTCATTATCTTCCGGATCATATCGCGTTCACATCTTCTGCCATCAAAAAAGAAAAAATACTTCCCGGCATCCGGCAGGTGAATATCTTCATACAACCTCCTGCATATACAGGGAAATCCCGGCGCTCACAATCTTCCTTTAATATCACTGCCGAAGACAGCTCCCGCCTGCATTGGGAACTGCATACCAATACTGCTGTAAGCTCTCTTTCATTGATATTCAACGACAGCACACAACTGCCTCTGAAGCCTGAAAAAGACAGCACTGTTTGGACCGCCGGGCGCCTTGTGCAAAAGTCCGGATTCTACCAGGTTATGCTGAATGGTGAACTGTCGGACCTCTATCAGTTGCAGTTGCTCCCCGATCAGCCGCCGGTGGTACATATCAGCGCACCCAAACCATATACGGTGATAGAATTTGGTCAATCTGCCAGGATAAATATACAGGCTTCTGCTACTGACGACTATGGCATTAGCGATGCCTTTATTACCGCTACCATTGCCAGCGGCAGTGGGGAGGCAGTACGTTTTAAAGAACAGCAGCTCCGCTTTGGAAGCAGTTTCCAGGGCCATCTGCCGGCTTATCAGCTGAGCAGGCAAATCAACCTGACTGAGATGGGCATGAAACCGGGTGATGAATTGTATTTTCATATAGCCGTTACCGATACCCGTCATCAGCAGACCCGCTCAGATGTATACATTATTACGTTGCCGGATACTGCTCAGCTTTTCAGCCTGGATGGGATGGTCAATGGCGTGAACTTCAAGCCGGAATACTTCCGCAGTCAACGCCAGATCATCATCGATGCAGAGCAACTATTGAAAGAGAAAGACAGTCTTTCAAAAGAAAAATTCAATACCAGAAGTAACGACCTGGGTACTGATCAGAAGTTGCTGCGGCTTCGCTATGGCAAATTCCTGGGGGAAGAATCTGAAACGAATATCGGAGACCCGCGTGCAGCCGGTGATCACGATGACCATGATCATGACCACCATGATCACCACGGTAAAGAGCATACGGAGAATGACCCGAAAGACTTTGGTAACGCAGAGAAAATTCTGGATGGATTCACGCACAAGCATGACAATGCGGAGGATGCTACCTTCTTTGATCCTGCCATCAAGCAGCAGCTGAAGGCCACCCTTACTGAAATGTGGAAGTCGGAGTTGCAGCTGCGTCTTTACAAGCCGCAGGAAGCCTTGCCATTTGCATACAAGGCGCTGCGGCTATTGAAAGATCTGCAACAGCAATCCCGTTCATACGTGGCTAAGACAGGGGCGAAAACAACACCGCTGAAGCCGGAGAAGCGCCTTACCGGAGAGCTGGACAAGATCTCTCCCGCAATGAAGAAAGAACAGGTAACAGTGAAGGACGAAACCGCTATTGTTCGTATAGCCTTGTCCGTATTGGAGTCATGGAAAGATAATCATCAAAGCAATGGCGCGGACACGCTGGCAGCAGCCATGCAGGTATTGTCGCAGCAGGCTGCTACTGCACCTGCCGCCTATTTGCCGGCGTTGGAGGCGTTGCGCCGTATCCGGCAGAGGCATTTTACGATAAAGGATATTACGTTGGCACAGAAGGGACTGCGCAGGATATTATCTGCCCCGTCACAAAACCCGCAACGATCTGCTGATATACCAGGTTCGGATCTGCAACGGCGTTATTTCCGCAACCTTAAAACAGGCCATACGCCATGACAATCTGGACTTCTATTATATGGCTGGTTTGCCTGTTGCTGCTCATCGTATTACTGGTAGCGGAGGCTCGTCGTACCCGTAAGCGCTGGCTGGCGGCTCGTCTGCTGGCCACTACGGTGACACTGGTTTGTCTGGCGATGCTCATTTCGCCGGTATTTCTTCCGCAAAAAAAATCTTCCGCTATATCATCGCTTACGACTGTCAAACCATTTGTCAGGAAAGGGATCATTGCCTGTAACTGGCCATTGCAGCTACCCGCAGGCAGAGAGTGGCGTATACAGGGCACTTATCATAATGACCTGCAGCAACCCGTAACGTTGCGTATCAGTGGTTTCGATACAGATATGGACTCGGTTGTGGTGCCTGGTGGCCAACAATTGCCGTTTACCCTGAAAACCGTTCCAGTGCATCAGGGGAGGGCATTGTACCGTATCGTTGCCCTGCGTGGTACTGATACGCTGGAGCAACAGCCGTTACCTGTTGAAGTACAGCCGCTAACGCCAATGGCTATACTCTTTTTATCATCTTCACCGGACTTTGACAATCGTTTCCTTGCCGACTGGCTGGTGCAGCAGGGGGATGCAGTGGCTATGCGCACGCTTGTGTCGAGGGATAAGTATGCCACACGGTTCTCTGGTATGGAGCAGCAGCCACTGGAGAAGCTGACACCCGCCGTGCTTGAAAAATTTGATGTGGTTATCGCCAACGCTTCCGCGGTGCCGGCAGAGGTACGCCGTTATGCAGCAGAAGCAGGGTTGGGATTAATTATAAAGAATGACACTGTCAGCGCGCATATACAGCCTCAGACTTTATTCCTCCATGGTTACCGCTTGCCGCAGTTGCAGACTGATCCGGCTGCGCCGTTGCCGGTTGCTGCTGATGCGCTGCCGCTGCTGAAGGACAGCCTTGGCCGCATTTACAGCACAGTGACCTTATCAGGGCAGGGGAAGATCGTGCACACAAAAGTATCTAATACCTACAGCTGGCAACTGGAAGGCCGGCAGGAGGCTTATCAACGTTATTGGTCCACTATGCTGGAGATGGCCGCCGGGAGGAAAAAAGCAGATGGATTTACACTTTCAATACTACCCAGGATAGATGAAGAGACGGAGGTGTTGCTTGAAACGTCAGGTCAGCCGGAGGTACGGGCAGGTAGTTCGGTGTTGTATATGCAGCAACATCCTTTCCTGCCATCCGTATGGATGGGGAGATACTGGCCGCAACGCGCGGGATGGCAGCAGCTATTAGCTTCCCGGGTAAGCCGCTGGATCTATGTATTTGGAAAAGATGACTGGAAAAATTTATCGTCATTGCCGGATAAAGCCTTTGCTGTGCCGGCGGGAGAATTGACAGGTACTGCCAATGCACCTTTATCGCCCTGGTGGTACATCGTACCATTATTGTTATCCCTTGCCTTTTTATGGTGGGAACAGAAAATATGACAAGCGGCATAAAAAAGTAAGAAAAAAAATTTAGTTTAGGCGAGATGTCAGTTGCGGGAAGTTAGCAACCAGTAGTTGACTTAATCGCTGAACCACTTTTTAACAACCAATCTAAACCGGAGGAACTTCAATTGAAACGTAAAGATTTTATCCAGCTTTCCGCAATGGGACTGGGTGCGCTCGTCATGCCGAACCTCTCTGCGTTCGCTAATACTGTTGATCCATCGCGTTTTCTGAATGATGGTATCGATGTAAAACTGAAGAAACAACTTGCCGATGTGGCATTGAATGTAGCGAAGTCCAAAGGGGCTACGTATGCGGATGTGCGTATCGGGAGGTATCTCAACCAGTTTATTGTTACCCGCGAGAACCGCGTGCAGAACATTGCCAACACGGAATCATTCGGAGTGGGTATCCGTGTGATCGCTAATGGCTGCTGGGGATTTGCAGCTACCAACGGGGTTACCAGGGAAGATGTTGCCAAAGCTGCAGAAAGAGCAGTGGCTGTGGCGAAGGCCAATTCCAGGGTCATTGCTGAACCGGTACGGCTTGCTCCGCAACAGGGTTACGGTGAGGTGTCCTGGAAAACGCCTGTACAACAGAATACTTTTGCTATTCCCGTAAAAGACAAGGTAGATCTGTTGTTGTCGGTAAATGATGTAGCGCTCAAAGGCGGCGCCAATTTCGTGAATTCCATTCTGATGGCTATCAATGAACAAAAGTATTTTGCTTCAACAGATGGTTCTTATATCGATCAGGATATTCACCGGCTTTATCCCATGTTCAACGTCACTAAAACAGACCGTACAACCGGCAAGTTTGAAACGCGTAAATCGCTCAGCTCTCCGGTAGGTATGGGATATGAATATCTTACGCCTTCGGCGGAACATAAGGTGCCTGGTATTGTTACGCGGTATAAAGACCGTTATGACATGCTGGAAGACATAAAGAATGCTACCGCAGATGTGGACCAGAAACTGAAGGCCAGGTCAGTAGAGCCGGGTAAGTATGATCTGATTCTGGACCCGTCGCATCTCTGGCTCACCATTCACGAGTCGGTGGCGCATCCTACAGAACTGGACCGTGTGCTGGGTTACGAAGCCAACTATGCCGGTACCAGTTTCCTTACATTGGATAAATGGAAATCGAAGAAATTCCAGTTTGGCAGCAAGCTGGTGAATGTGGTGGCAGATAAGCTGCAGCCAGGTTCGCTGGGCGCTGTAGGATACGATGATGAAGGCGTGAAATGTGGCCAGTGGGATCTGATCAAAGACGGCGTGCTTGTTAATTACCAGGCCATACGCGACCAGGCGCATATCATCGGGCTGGATCACTCACAGGGATGCTGCTATGCACAAAGCTGGGCGGATGTACAGTTCCAACGTATGCCCAACGTATCGCTGCAACCCGGGAAAGAAAAGTTAAGCGTGGATGATATGATTAAGAACGTGGAGAAAGGGATCTATATCATTGGTGACGGATCTTTCTCTATTGATCAGCAGCGTTACAACTTCCAGTTCGGCGGTCAGACCTTCTATGAAATAAAGAACGGTAAGATAACAGGTATGCTCAAAGATGTGGCTTACCAGGCTAATACGCAGGAGTTCTGGAACAGCTGTGCCGCCATTGCAGATAGGAGCGATTACCGCCTCGGCGGCGCCTTCAATGATGGCAAGGGACAGCCGGGCCAGTCGAACGCCGTATCGCATGGCAGTTCCACCACCCGCTTCAATGGTGTAAACGTAATTAACACAGCAAGAAAAATCTGATCTTACTAACATGGCTATACTAAAAAAAGAAGAAGCGAAAGCATTATTACAGAAAGTGCTTTCCTGGTCAAAAGCAGATGAGTGCGAGGTGCTGCTGAGAGGCACAGAAGGCGGGAATATCCGCTATGCACGTAATGCGATCTCTACTGCCGGCGATATCAGCAATATCACGCTTACTGTTACCTCTTCCTTTGGTAAGAGATCCGGTACAGCTTCCATCAATGAGTTGAACGACAAAGCCCTGCAAAGAGTAGTGCAGCGCGCGGAGGAGCTGGCGAGGCTGGCTCCGGAGAACCCTGAATATATGCCGCTCCGTGGCCCCGCTGAATTCAGGGATGGCATCACTTATGTACCTGCAACGGCAGCCATCACGCCTGAACAGCGTGCTGATGCTGTGGCAAAGAGTATACAGGTGGCTAAGGATGCTAAACTGGAAGCAGCAGGATTTATTGAGAACACCACCAGCTTCAATGCGATGATGAACTCGAAAGGACTGTATGCTTACGATACAGATACTGATGTGATATTCACCATCACAACGCGCAACAGCGAAGGTACCGGCTCCGGCTTTGCTGCACGTGGTTTCAATGACGTGAGCAAACTGGATACCTTCGAGGCCACAAAGATTGCCGCCTCCAAAGCCAATAACTCCGCAAGTGCACGGGCAATAGAACCAGGTAAGTATACGGTGATTCTGGAGCCGGTGGCCGCTACGTACATGCTGGAAAACATGTTCCGCGGCTTTGACGCCAGGAATGCCGACGAGGGGCGTAGCTTTATGAGCAAACCGGGTGGGGGCAACCGTCTTGGCGAACAACTCATGGATTCCAAAGTAACCATCTATTCAGATCCTTTCCATCCTGATCTGCCTGCTGGCACCTGGAGCAGGGAAGGGTTTCCGCTGGAAAAGACTACCTGGGTGGATAAAGGTGTCATTAAAAATCTTTCCTACTCACAGTACTGGGCCAAGAGCAAAGGTGTACAGCCTGTACCTATGCCCTCTAATATGATCATGGAAGGCGGCACCGCCACACTGGATGAACTGATCAAAAGCACGGAGAAAGGCATCCTGATTTCCCGCCTGTGGTATATCAGGCTGGTGGACGCCCAGACGTTACTGTTGACAGGACTTACCAGGGATGGAACTTTTTATATTGAAAACGGAGAGATCAAATACCCCGTGAAAAATTTCCGTTTCAATGAAAGCCCTGTAATTATGCTGAATAACGTGGAAGCGCTGGGTAAACCTGAAAGAAGTGTCAGCGTTGAATCCTATCGCAGCTACCTGATCCCGCCGATGAAGATCAGGGACTTTACGTTCACATCATTGTCTGATGCGGTTTAATTATTTATTATTTTATTATTTGGGGATTTTTTTATTTGATTTTGGAATTTTTAAATGCAGCGAATATTTATACTTGTTGATTAAAATATAGCAAAACACAATCTTTGCTGCATTTAAAAATTCCAAAATTCACATAATCCCCAAATTCCAAAATCAAATAAAAAAATAGCCACATAAAAAAATATCCCATCTTCCTCCTCATTATTCTAAATGTTTGCTCCCATGAAAAGAAGACAATTCCTGCGGTACACAGGATTGGGCGTTGGCGCCGGCCTGCTGGCACAGTTACCCCTGATAGGGAAGGCGATCCCTATTGAAACACCCTGGTATACGATCGATGTTGCCAGGAAGAAGGAACTGGCGGACGTAGCCCTGAATGCAGCAAAATCTAAAGGTGCAACGTACACGGATGTACGAATTGGCCGTTATCTCAATCAGTATGTCATCACCCGCGAAGACAAAGTTGAAAACCTGATCAACACAGAGTCATATGGGATCGGTATCCGTGTAATTGCCAACGGCAGCTGGGGCTTTGCAGCCACAGACCAGATGGACAAAGACAGTATTGCCAAAACTGCTGAACTGGCTGTTATCATTGCCAAGGAGAATTCACGCCTGCTGACCACCCCGGTGGAACTCGCCCCACAGAAAGGCTACGGTGAAGTGAGCTGGAAAGCGCCCATTACCAAAAATGCTTTTGAAGTGCCGGTAAAAGAAAAGGCAGACCTGCTGCTCGCTGTAAATGATGCCGCCCTGAAAGGCGGCGCTGATTATGTAGGTTCTTATATGTTCCTCGTCAATGAACAGAAGTATTTTGCCAGCTCCGACGGATCGTATATTGATCAGGATATACACCGTATCTGGCCTACTTTCAATATTACAAAAATTGACAAGGCAACCGGTAAGTTTGAAACACGTAATGCGCTCAGTGCGCCCCGCGGCCTTGGATATGAATACCTGCAACCCCGTGACTCCGATAAGATCAAAGGCATAACTACGTTATATCGTGACCGTTATGACATGATCGAAGACGCCCGTCAGGGTGCGTCACAGGTGGCTGAGAAGATGAAAGCAAAATCCGTGGAGCCGGGTAAATATGACCTGGTACTCGATCCATCGCACTTGTGGCTGACCATTCATGAATCCGTAGGTCACCCGACGGAACTGGACCGCGTGCTGGGTTATGAAGCCAACTTCGCGGGAACCAGTTTCCTGACCCTCGATAAATGGCAATCGAAAAACTTCAAGTTTGGCAGTCCCCTTGTGAACATCGTGGCCGATAAGACGCAACCAGGTTCGCTGGGCGCTGTAGGCTATGATGATGAAGGCGTAGCCACACAGCGCTGGGACCTGATCAAAGACGGCGTGCTTGTCAACTACCAGGCTATCCGCGACCAGGCGCATATCATTGGCCTCAACCAATCACAGGGATGCTGTTATTCCCAGAGCTGGGCGGATGTTCAGTTTCAGCGTATGCCCAATGTATCGCTGCAACCAGGAGCCGGTACATTATCTCCGCATGACCTGATCAAAAATGTAGAGAGAGGTATCTATATCGTCGGCGACGGTTCTTTCTCTATAGATCAGCAGCGTTATAACTTCCAGTTTGGAGGGCAACTTTTCTATGAAATAAAGAACGGACAGATAACAGGGATGCTCAAAGATGTAGCTTACCAGAGCAATACACAGGAGTTCTGGAATTCCTGCAAGGCTATTGCAGATAAGAGCGATTACCGCCTTGGTGGTTCCTTCTTCGATGGAAAAGGACAGCCGGAGCAGGTTAGCGCCGTATCACACGGTTCGGCTACCGCCCGTTTCAATGGAGTAAATGTTATTAATACAGCCAGAAAAATTTGATATATGCCGATACTTAACAAAGATGAAGCGCAGGCATTATTGAAAAAGGTGCTTGCCTATTCAAAAGCAGATGAGTGCGAAGTGGTCATTTTTGGTCAGCGTAGTGGCAATATACGCTATGCCCGTAATGCCGTTTCTACCAGCGGCGCTAACAACAACAGTACCCTCGTGGTTTCCTCCGCCTATGGTAAAAAACTTGGTACAGCCACTATCAACGAATATGACGACGTTTCACTGGAGAAAGTGGTAAGACGCTCCGAAGAACTCGCGAAGCTGGCGCCCGAAAACCCTGAATACGTGCCTTTCCTAGGCCCTCAGCAATACGGTCAGCCTTCCGGTAGTTATGTAGAGAGTACTGCCGCTATCGATCCTAAATTCCGTACAGACCAGGTGGCCAGAAGCCTTTCCATCACCAAAGAGAATAAACTGATAGCAGCCGGCTTCCTGGAAAACAGGGCCGCTTTCTCTGCAATGATGAACAGTCATGGCCTCTTTGCCTACAGTACTTCTTCCGATGTCCGCTTCAGCGTTACACTCCGCACCGAAGACGGCACCGGATCCGGATATGCTTCCAGCGGATACAACGATGTGTCAAAGTTTGATATTGGCCGCGCCACACAAAAGGCTGCGCAGAAAGCCAGTGGTTCTAAAGGAGCCCGTGCTATCGAACCCGGCAAATACACCGTTATCCTCGAACCTGCGGCATCTATCGTGCTGATAGAAAATATCATCAATGGTCTTGATGCCCGTAGTGCAGAAGAAGGCCGCAGCTTCCTCAGCGCACCCGATGGTAAAACCAAAGTGGGGCAGAAGCTGATGGACGACAGGGTGACGATCTATTCAGATCCCTGGCATCCTGAACTGCCTACCAGCTTTTATAACGGTGACGGAAGGCCGCAGGAGAAGATCAACTGGGTAGAGAAAGGGGTTGTTAAAAACATGTATTATTCCCGCTACTGGGCACAGAAAGATAAAGTGAAAGCGGTTCCCTCTCCTGATGCATTTATCATGGAAGGTGGCACCACCTCTCTTGAAGATATGATCAAAGGGACAGAGAAAGGTATCCTGGTAACGAGGCTCTGGTACATCCGTGAAGTGGATCCTCAGACGCTGCTCTTTACGGGGCTTACCCGCGACGGAACTTTCTATATTGAGAATGGAGTCATCAAGTTCCCGGTGAAAAACTTCCGCTTTAATGAAAGCCCGGTCATCATGCTGAATAACGTGGAAGCGTTAGGGATACCCGAACGCACTGTCAGCGGCGAATCCAATGTGAATGCATTGATCCCGCCCATGAAGATCCGTGACTTTACTTTCACATCGCTCTCAGACGCGATTTGATGTAGTTGTTTTTTTATGTTGTTATTTAGGTATTTAAATGCTGCGAAGATGGTATTATAGAAATAACAAATATCGATCTCCCCAGCATTTAAATAACTAAATAGCTAAATAACAACATAAAAAAATAACTACATCACCTCCGCCTCCTCTTCCTCCGACTTATATCTTACCCTGTAGTAGAGATAATAGTAAGCCAGCGCCAGTAACCCGGTGACGAATGGTATCAATGCAAGATGCTTGAAAGTGATATCGCCTGCTATCACTTTCATATCAAAATGAAAAAATTCGCTGATCATCCAGTACGAGTTAGCGGAGATCCATACGGTAATGGCCAGATTATGGCACAGCTCCGACATGAACTTCCTCGTGCGCCAGGCGATCACTATTGAAATGATCAATGTAGGAAAGATCATAGCCACTCCCAGCGGCTTCCATATCATACACCAGCTGATATCTTTCAGCAACCAGAAAACGATATGAAGGTTCTCCATTTTCCGGTAAGCCAGCGGAATGCTGTAAACTGGTGATGATTGGTCGTTTTTGCTCATGCTGCAAATAATTTTGATTGATAAGGTCACAAAATTATAAAATCAACGATAATACTGCGGATGAATTTAGATATAGAATAATGTTTAATTTCGTTGCCATGAATGATTTTTACTGGACCTGGCAGGACACCCGCTTTCATGGTATTAACTGGATCCCGGACAATTTCGGCCGGGTAATGGTGATCGTTCATGGAATCGGAGAAGATGTAAGCCGCTATGATCATGTAGCGAAATTCTTCACTGACAGGGGCTTTGCCGTAACCGGTATTGATCATTACGGGCATGGCAGGAGCGATGGTAAAAGAGGTGCTTCCCGCGGCTTCGGATATGTGTTTGATTACCTGCAGGCCTTTCTGCAACATGTAAAGGATTTGTACGGAAAGCCGGTGGTCATGTATGGTCACAGTATGGGAGGCGGCGTGCTGACAGGCTTCCTGTTGCAAAGAACACCCGTCATACTGGCTGCGGTGATCTCCGCGCCGGCGCTCATAGTAGCCAAACGCCCTGGTGCTTTTCTCCGTGGTGTGCTGAACATATTGACTGCTATAATGCCCAACCTGCGTATCAACCAGGGGCTCGATATCAATAAGATCTCCCATGATAAGGATGCTGTAGAAGCATTCCGCCGTAACCCGCTGCGGCATGATAAACTCAGTCTGCGCCTGGCCAACGACATGATCCGGAACGGACGCTGGTGCCTGGAACATGCAGACCAACTGAAGATACCTTCGCTGCTGATACATGGTAATGCAGATGAATTTACGGCTGTGGAAGGCTCCCGTTTGTTTGCTGAAAGGGCGCCCGCCCAATTTCTCACCTACAGGGAATGGGAGGGTAGTTATCATGAGATGCACAACGAAACCAACAAAGAAGAAGTGCTGGCTTTTATAGCCGCGTGGCTGGATAATGTGAAGTGATAGATGTATCGCACAGCCCATATTTATTTTAGCATACAAAACCTATGGCAATCAGAAAAAGAAAGGAAACCACTGATCTTACCGTTAATCCAGGTTCAGACGTGATTTTAACCATTACTATCGGCAATGCTCAGATCGGCGCCAGCATCGTACGTTTTGATAAAGATGAAACCGTGCTTGCAAAAGGAGATATCAGCAATCTGCATCTCGGCAAAGCGGAAGAGCTGGCAGGCAAAACACTGAAGGTCACTACCAACATTCTGGATGCCAACAGTCTCACAAATGGTATCGTGGCTACCTATGGCTTCGGTTCCTGCATCCCCGCTGTTGTCACATTTAAAGACGAAGTGAAAACAGACGGCGATATTATTTCTTTCATACTGGATTTTAATTTCAGATAAACCATGAAAAAACCAGCGATCCTGCTGATGCTGCTTCTCGCGGCATCCGGACATATCTTTGCACAGAAAGCCTTACCCAAAAAGGATTCACTGAAAATCAGCGATATGACACTGCCCACTGCACCCGGCTTTATTCTTGCTGATAAAGCACCTGCAGCTATCGATAAGCCTGTCAACCCGAAAGCATTTGGTATCAGTCTGATTAATCTGTGGCAGGGTGGCGCTGTGGACGTAACGCCCTACTGGCTTACCAATAAACCCCGGCTTACTTTTGAGAAATATATCAACAACAGGTTCCCGGTTTTACAGACATTTAACATCTCAGCTGCCACCTTCAGAACAGATACCAGCACCAGTCTTTCTGCAGGTTTCAGAACACAGGTATTTAAGCTCTATTACCGCAGGAACCGGGAAGCGATGTTAAAGAAGAAACAGGAAATCGCCGACCTCCTGGCCGTAGAAGATCCGGATAAACTGGACACTGCCGCCATCGCACAAAAGAATGCGGAGCTGCGTGCTATGTTTGATATACAGCGTAACAGAGGACTTGTCATCGTAGAGCTGGCAGGCGCCATCGCCGGCAACGCGCCTAACAATACCTACAGAAATATGTATGCATCCCGCTCAGGTATCTGGACTAATATCCGCTGGGCGCCCGATAAATTTCCGCTCGACTTCATTGCACTGGGCCGTTACACCTGGAGTAACAGCAAGCCGAAAGATAGCACACTGCTTGATTTTGGGGTATCAGTCAACTACCAGAAAGGACGTTTTGATCTTTCTGCAGAATACGTAAATCGTCACCAGCTGCAAAAGGCTGTTAACTATGACCGTCTGGCCTTTGTTGCGAACTTCATGATCAGTGAAAGCTTCTATGCGGTGGCTGCATTCGGGAAGAACTTTGATAAGAAAGATAACATCATGGCCATCTTTGGGGTGAAATTCGCACTGAGTAAAGAACGAGTGACACTGTGATTATTTTTTGATGTTGTTATGTAGATATTTTTTTTGGAACAAAATATCTACATAACAACATCAAAAAATAATCATGGTCAAGGGTTGGTTGACCACAGTCCAGCGGACTTCAGCGTTACACGCTTATTCAATTTTAATTGAGCGACTATAAATTCTGCGAGATCTTCAGGCTGTAATACTTTTTCAGGATTACCGTCTGTAAGATTCAGATCTCTGGCCATATCAGTCGCAATGGTACTGGGTGTTAGCGCACTTACACGGATATTGTGTTTACGCATTTCCAGCATCAATGATTCTGTAAGGCCAAGCAAACCGAATTTGGAAGCGCTGTATGCGGAAGTGAGCGGTGCACCGCGTTGTCCTGCTGTAGAGGAGATATTGACGATGTCACCTGATTTCCTTTCTATCATGCCGGGTATTACCGCGCGGGTAACGTAATATACGCCCAGCAGGTTTACCTGAATGATCTGTTCCCATTGTGCGGGCGTGAGTTCCAGAAAGCCGCCGAAAGCAGCAATGCCTGCGTTGTTGATGAGTATATCGATAGCGCCGAGTTCTTTGGTGAGTTGTGCTACAGCAGTGTCCACTTCCTTCATGGAGGCTACATCAGCAACGGCATAGGCTGCCTTTACACCCGTTTTGTTCACTTCTCCGGCCACTGCCTTCAATGATTCTTCACTGCGACCTATCAGTGCAATGTCGGCTCCTTCCAGCGCCAACGCTACTGCCCGCCCGATACCTTTACCACCACCGGTAACAAGTACCTTTTTCCCTTTCAATGATTCCATATCTGTCAGTTTTATCAGCCCCAAAAGTACTACACTCCTGATATATCTCCCCTGATCTTCTTCCTGAAATATAAAAACATAATATGTGATCAGACAAAATCAACTTCAAAGAATCCAAAATCATATTATCTTCCCACACAATTAAAATCAAAATAATCGCAATGATCATTATCAATAATGAAAAACTCACTGTCGCTATAGCAGAGAAAGGAGCGGAGCTGCAATCCATCAGCCGCAGGGATAACGACCTGGAATATCTCTGGAGTGGCGATCCCGCCTTCTGGGGAAAGAAAAGCCCGGTGCTGTTCCCGGTAGTAGGCGGACTGAAAGATAATACCTATCAATATAACGTACACAACTATACGCTGGGGCGTCATGGTTTTGCAAGGGATCAGGTGTTTACAGTGGCGTCAAAAGGTGAAGACCAGGTTACATTTATGCTGACAGACAGCGAGGCGACATTACAGGTGTATCCTTTCCGCTTC
>NZ_DATLKJ010000064.1:0-3890 GCF_035538455.1 Chitinophaga sp. | reverse complement strand
GCAGCCTATGTGCTGGATGTGCAGTTGCGTCTGGCGCCAGTAGGCGTGCCGGGGGAGATTTACCTTGGCGGTGCGGGCCTGTCGCTCGGTTACCTGAACAGGCCGGAGCTGACGGCAGAGCGGTTTATACCGCATCCTTTCATTGCAGGCGAAAAGATATACAAGACAGGAGATCTTGGCCGCTGGTTACCGGACGGTAATATTGAATACCTTGGCCGTGCAGACGACCAGGTAAAGATACGCGGTTACCGCATAGAGCTGGGCGAGATAGAAAATGTATTACAACAGAGCGATCTTGTGAAACAGGCCGTGGTACTGGTTAAGCCGGATGTTCAGGGGAACAGGCGGTTGATAGGCTATGTAGTGCCAGCCGGAGATTTTGACAGGGAAGGCATTGTATCATTTCTCAAAACGAGATTGCCGGAATACATGGTGCCGACAGTTTGGGTGCCGTTGACAGAACTCCCGCTTACCGCCAATGGAAAAGCAAACCGGAAGGCGCTGCCGGAGCCTGACATCAGCATGGCTGCCACTGCTGATTATGTGGCGCCGCGCAACCCTGCAGAACAGGCGCTGGCAACCATCTGGCAAGATCTGCTGGGAATAACACGGGTAGGGATATACGATAATTTCTTTGAACTGGGTGGAGATTCTATTATCACCATACAGGTTGTAAGCCGCGCAAAACGCGCTGGCTATGAGCTTCAGCCTAAAGACCTGTTTATATACCAGACAATAGACAAACTGGCTGCATTGCTCATGGCCCGGAAAAGCGATGCCATTTCAGCAGAACAGGGGCTGCTCACAGGAGCTGCAGCGTTGCTGCCAGTACAGCAATGGTTTTTTGAAGCGCCGGGACCACAGCCTTCCCACTTCAATCAGCAGGTGATATTGAATATTGAAAGGCATACCGATACGGCTGCATTAGCATCAGCGATATCACAGCTGGTACAGTATCATGATGCGCTCCGTTTCGTATATACACCGGGCGCCCGCGGTTGGGAACAAACTTACGGCGCTGCTGCTGTCGAACTGCAAATAACAGATCTGCGGCATATTGCCAGCAGCGAGCTGGCAGTCATCATAGAAGCCGCCTGTGACGAGGCACAACGTAGCCTGGACATCACACAGGGTAAGCTGTTCCACGCCATATTATTTTTAACGCCGGAAAATGTTGCGGATCATCGCTTGTTTTTCGTATGTCACCATCTGGTCGTAGATGGTGTATCCTGGCGTATTCTGCTGGAAGACCTACAACTGCTGTTACAGAATCCCCATCAGCCGGCGACTATAGTGCTGGGCACAAAAACCAGCTCTTACCGGCAGTGGGCCGTTGCTTTGGACAATTATAGCCAGCGTCGCCGTCTACTTGACCAGCTGGGGTACTGGGAGAAAATAATTGCGCAACAGGTTCCAGTCAGAACTGAAACGAATGAAGAAGGCATTATTACCGTAGCAGACACTTTAGATCACGTTGTAAGCCTTGATCGTGCTACCACCCGGCGCCTGTTGCAGGAAGCCCCCCGCGCTTATCAGACAGAGATCAATGATCTGCTGTTGTGTGCGCTCGCACTAGCATTATCATCCTGGAATGGGGATGATAGCGGAAAAGTATTGATTGGTCTCGAAGGACATGGCCGTGAGGATATTCAGAAAGATATTGATGTAAGCCGTACGGTTGGCTGGTTCACGAGTATATTCCCTGTATTGCTGCAGGTAGATCGTCAGGAGGATACAGGTTTTCAGTTAAAATCTGTCAAAGAACAGCTGCGTCAGGTTCCTGATAAAGGTATTGGTTATGGCGTACTGAAATATATTGGCAAAGCTCCTTCTTTGCAAACGGCTCATCCCTGGG
This sequence comes from Chitinophaga sp., assembly GCF_035538455.1. GTDB lineage: Bacteria > Bacteroidota > Bacteroidia > Chitinophagales > Chitinophagaceae > Chitinophaga. Next base: position 2,035 of record NZ_DATLKJ010000064.1, on the reverse strand, counting down.
ATATTGTCTTTAACTATCTTGGTCAGACAGATAACACAACCGGCGCAGATGCAGCACAGGATGGCAGGATTGGAGATACCGGTGCTGCTATTCACGAAGCATTTCCGTTGAGGGAGAAGCTGTCTGTTACCTGTATTGTACGGGGTGGTTCCCTGGTAATGACCTGGACATACAGCAGCAAACATTTCACGCATACAGGAATAGCAGAGCTAGCCGCTTTATATTTGTCGCGCCTGGAAACGTTAGTTAATCACTGCGCCGGCCGGCAGTATGCTGTGCATACGCCTTCCGATTACAATCTTGGTGGCATTGTATCCGTGCGCGAGCTGGATCGTTTCCTGGATGAAGACTTTAACGGTGTGCCACGCCGCGCCTCTGTGGAAAGTATTTACGGACTAAGCGGCCTTCAGGAGGGTATGCTGTTTCACAGCATATACGATGGAGAGGCCAGCGCTTATATAGAACAGTTTTCGGGAGAACTGACAAACCTGAACGTAACGGCTTTTCTGCAAAGCTGGGAATACATGGTGCAGCGGCATAGTATCCTGAGGAGCGGATTCTATTATGATGTGTTCTCTGTCCCGGTACAGTGCGTATATAATCATGTAGCCCTCCCCATTATTATGTTCGATTATCGCGGGATGAATGAGGCTGCTCAACGGGAAGCCATTGAAGCGTATGAAGCCGGTGAAAGACAGAAAGGCTTTGATTTCACAACGGCTCCGTTAATGAATATCACACTGACGCGCCTGGCGGATAACCGCTACCGGCTGCTCTGGAGCTTCCATCATATGCTGCTGGATGGATGGTCCATTCCCATATTGCTTGAAAAATTATTATTGACATACGAGGCATTGATTGCCGGCAATCCATTACCGGAGATACCGGAAGATAAGTTTGAAGATTACATCCGTTATACAGAACGCCGCGAGAAGGAGGAAGAAGAACTGTACTGGCGCGGTTATCTGAAAGGACTGAGCGAAGGTTGCCTGCTGCCGTTCATCAGCCCGACGGCAGACCGTACCAAAGGTTTCGGTGAATATCGTGTATGTCAGCTGAGATTTGGGCAGGCAGAAGCAGGACAGCTGTTTCGTTTCACCCAACGGCACCGCATTACGGTGAACACGTTGATGCAGGGCGTGTGGGCGTACCTGTTATATCGCTATACCGGTCGTACTGATATTGTTTATGGCGTAACGGTGTCCGGTCGTCCGGAATATCTGCCAGGTGTGGAACGGGCCGTAGGCATGTATATCAATACCCTACCCTTATATACTTCTATTGATACTTCAGCAGGCATTGTTCAATGGCTGCAGGAGTTACAGATGAACCAATTGCAAAGCAGGGAATACCAGCATACACCTTTGAATGCGGCCCGTCGCTGGGCGCCGGTAGATGGCGACCTGTTCGACAGCCTGCTCGTATTTGAAAATTACCCTTCCAGCAAAGTGTTGTCAGGAGACTCAGATCAGCTACAACTGCGAAATGCAGGCTTGCGTGAACAGACCAACTACCCCCTTAGCCTTATCATTGACGCGGGAGAAGTGATGGGTATTAATTTCAGCTATAACAGTAGCCTGCTGGAAGACATATATGTTACTGCCATTGCCGCTCATTTTGAACAGGTGTTGCAACAATTCCTGGAGCATGAAAATGGCATGCTGGCAGAGGTGGAACTGTTGGACAGTAAAGAACAAACATTGTTGCTGAAGACATTCAACAGCAATATCAAATCATATCCGGATAAAGAAACGTTTGTGAGTCTGTTTGAAGTTCAGGTGCAACGCACACCTGCTGTTCCGGCTATCGTTTTTGAAGAACATGTTTATACTTATCAACAGCTGGATGAACGAGCCAACCAACTGGCTCACTATCTGCGCGGCAGAGGCGTTGCGGTCGATTTGCCGGTGCCGGTATGCCTGGAGCGTTCGCATGAAATGGCGGTGGCGATACTTGGTATCATGAAAGCAGGCGGCGCTTATGTGCCCATTGATCCGGCTTATCCGGAAGACCGTATCCGGTTTATGTTGGAAGA
>NZ_DATLKJ010000063.1:0-30232 GCF_035538455.1 Chitinophaga sp. | reverse complement strand
TTGTTCCGTTTTGGGATTGCAAAGATAGCAACAAAGTTTCCAATTAAGCAAATCTTTTTTAAAAAAAATTTTCAGCACTATCTTTACGGCCGATCTTTAACCAATTTAATCAAATTATGCAATTCCTGGATTTCGAGAAACCTATCGCGGATTTATATGACCAGCTGGCTAAGCTGAAGGAAAACGGCGAAAAATCTGGCGTAGATGTTTCTGCTACAGTGAATGAATATGAGCTGAAAATTGCCAATACACGTCAGGGCATCTACGAGCACCTTACTGCCTGGCAGCGGGTACAGCTGAGCCGCCATCCGGACAGGCCCTATACTTTGGCGTATATCGAGAAGATGTGCACCAATTTTGTGGAACTGCATGGCGACCGTAATGTAAAAGACGACAAAGCAATGGTAGGCGGTTTCGCTGATCTGGATGGAGAAACCATCATGTTCATCGGGCAGCAGAAGGGTGTGAACACCAAGATGCGTCAGCTCAGGAACTTTGGTATGGCTAACCCGGAAGGTTACCGTAAGGCATTGCGCCTTATGAAACTGGCAGAAAGATTCAATAAGCCTATTGTTACGCTCATAGATACTCCCGGTGCCTATCCCGGTCTGGAAGCCGAAGAAAGAGGACAGGCGGAAGCTATTGCACGCAATCTCTTCGAAATGGTGAAGCTGCGTGTACCTGTTATCTGTATCATCATCGGTGAAGGTGCTTCCGGCGGCGCGTTGGGCATTGGTATCGGCGACCGTGTACTGATGCTGGAAAACAGCTGGTATACTGTTATCTCCCCGGAAAACTGTTCCACTATCCTCTGGCGCAGCTGGAACTTCAAGGAAAAAGCGGCAGAAGAGCTGAAGCTCACTTCTGACTACATGAGTCAATTTGGTCTGGTAGACGGCCTTGTGCGTGAACCACTCGGTGGCGCTCATGTAAATCCTGATGAAATGGCCGCCATACTTAAAACGAGGATCAAAGAGACACTGGCGGAATTAAAGAAAATCGATCCTGATGCCCGTATAGAACAGCGTATCGATAAGTTCTCCCGCATGGGTTTCTTTGAAGAACACTAAAAAAAATTTAGAGATCACAATAAAAAATTCGAATTTCGGCCTTCGGAATTCGAATTTTTTTATTTTTCCTATCACACATTATGCAACAACTAAGAGGCACCGGGGTGGCTTTGGTAACACCCTTTAAAGCGGATGAAAGCATAGACTGGAATGCTTTGGAGAAGCTGATCAACTACGTGATCGATGGTGGCGTTAATTATGTTGTGTCTCTCGGCACAACCGGTGAAACGCCCACCCTGTCTGCAGAAGAGAAGCTGGATTTGATAAAGTTCACTTTTGAAAAGGTGTCGAAGCGGGTGCCCGTTGTAGTGGGCATCGGCGGATATAATACAAGGGAAGTAGTAAAGCGGCTGGAAAAGTGCCCGCTGGATGAAGCGGCGGCTGTGCTCAGCGTTGCACCTTACTACAGCAAACCTACTCAGGAAGGTATCTATCAGCACTATAAAGCCATTGCAGCGGCATCACCCAAGCCGATCATCCTGTACAATGTGCCTGCACGTACAGGCCGCAATATGACGGCAGAAACCACGCTGCGCCTGGCCCGCGAGGTAGAGAACATTGTAGCGATGAAAGAAGCTTCCGGTGATATGATACAGTGTATGCAGATTTTACGCGATAAGCCAAAGGACTTTATGGTGGTGAGCGGCGATGATGCGCTGGCGCTTGCGCAGCTGGCCTGCGGTATGGATGGTGTGATCTCTGTGGCTGCGAACTATTTTGCTACTGATTTCTCATCTATGGTACATGCAGCGCTGATCAATGATTACCCGGCAGCACGTGAGTTGAATAACAGGTTACAGGAGGCTTTTGATCTGATGTTTGCTGAAAACAATCCTGCTGGTATTAAAGCATTCCTGCATCACGACGGCATTATGGAAAACGTGTTCCGTCTCCCGGTATTGCCTGCTTCTGACGAGTTGTATGCGAAGATCGGGGAGTACCTGAAGAAATAGGACTATGATTTATATGATTTTTGTGATTCGGATGATGAACAAAGATCAGCATATTTGATAAAAACGAATAACCCGCCGGTATTTTTCGGCGGGTTATTCGTTTTTATCAAATATATCAGGACTATCAATCAAATCACATTAATCACAGTTTAGATAAGATAGCTAACACCTTCCTCGGCAATATCTGTATTGGCAAATACGGGCCTGGTCTCATCCAGGAAGGGTTGGAGGTCTGTGTATTTGGATGAAAAGTGACCGATCAGCAGCCGTTTTACTCCGGCATCTGCTGCCAGGGTAGCGGCTTGTACGGTAGTGGTGTGATAACGTTCAGCCGCACGGTCGGCAAGATCATGGAGGTAAGTGGTTTCATGATAGATGGCATCGGCGCCTTTCAGCCAGAGTAGCAGGTTTACATCATAGATGGTGTCTGCGCAGTACACGTAACGTTTCCCTTTGCCGGGAGGTAGTGTTACCCAGTCGTTCTTCACAATGGTGCCGTCTTTCTTCTCATAATCGGCACCTTCCTGTAATTTACTGTAATAGGAGGCGGGAATCTCGTAGGCTCTGGCCTGTTCCGGTATCAGCTTGCGTTTACGTTTCTGCATTTCAAAAGAAAAACCGAAGCAGGTAATACGGTGCTGTGTGGGAAAACAGCTTACCCGCAGGTCTTTGTCTTCCAATATCAGCCCGCTGTAACCTGGTGTCAGGACTATAAACGACAATTCAAATTTCAGCACGGTGCCGGAGCAATCGAGCTGCAGGCGGATGATCTGCTCCAGTTCCGGCGGGCCGTATACGCTTAGTGGCTCTGTTCTGCTCATCAGGTTGAATGTATTGAGCAGGCCGATCAGTCCGAAATAATGATCGCCGTGGAGATGACTGATGAGTATATACCTGATCCTGCTGCGTTTGATCTTGTACAGTGTGATCTGTAACTGTGTGCCTTCGCCGCAGTCTACTAACAGCAACTGGTCGTTACAGGTAACTATCTGCGCTGTGGGATGTCTGTCCAGTGTGGGTATGGCTGAATTATTACCTAGTATTGTTACTGCAAACATAAAAATTACATTGAAAAATAGCGTTTAGCTTACCAGCTGCTCTACTCCAGTCCGTCCAGCAGCTCACGTTCCAGTTCTTCCATCATTACCAGGTCAATTGCTTCGGCCATGGTAGGAGTGATATTCAGTATTTCCGGGGCTTCAGCCTTCAGGTGTTGTGTTAATGCGTTGTTAAGGCCGGTTATCGCACAGGAGAGCTGGTTGTCATACATATGCTGATATACTGTAAAAATGGCTTGCAATCCGGAGGGATCGGCCGTTTGCACCAGATTCAGGTCCAGTATGAGATTGCGCCCATTCAGCTCGGGGAGATTGGTAATGGTTGTAATAAATTGTGCTGACAAATTAGCATCCAAGGCATCTTCTTCCGGACAAAAAACAACAATTTTTTCTTTGGTATCAATTTTGAATTTCATGCGTTGGACGTTGTTTTATACATTTAGAAAAAAGTTCTTCTGAATTGTGGGGAATCAACTTCAGGAAAAATACCCGCCGGAGATCTGAACAAAAACGACCGTCTCTTCGTAGATATTTTTGAAAATGATTGTCCCTACATAATTCGCAAAAATAACGTTATACTATTAAAGTGTAGGTTGTTGGAGTGCAAAAAAGGAATAACTTCAATTCATTAATAGCGTGATAATGTAAGTCAGAATTATTCGTTATTATTGTATAGGCAAGCCCCCGTAAGGGTTTTTGATCATTATAATAATCTCACAATGGACCAGAATTTTTCACCGCAAGTTAAGGAGATCATTTCGTTCAGCAGAGAGGAAGCTTTACGACTGGGAAATGACTTCATCGGTACAGAACACCTGCTGTTAGGTATTATCCGCGAAGGCGAAGGTACTGCCGTAAAGATTCTGCAGGCGCTGAATGTTGACCTCTATGAACTGCGCAAAGAGGTTGAGCTGGCTGTAAAAGATAAGACAGGAAAGAATATCGCTAATATTAATAGCCTCCCGCTTACCAGACAGGCAGAGAAAGTGATACGTGTTACGGTCCTCGAAGCCAAGGCACTGAAGAGTGCTACGGTGGAAACCGAACACCTCATGCTTTCAATACTCAAGAATAAGGAAAACGTTTGTACACAAATCTTACAACAATTCGACGTGGACTACGACACTTTTAAAAACGAACTGGGCTTTGTAAAGTCTGCTGATCCTAAATCAGAATTTGACGATCCGGGCGAAGAAGAGTTTGAGGACGAAAGAAAGAGTTACCAATCCAAAGCCAAACAGACAAATACCAAATCCAAGACGCCCGTACTGGATAACTTTGGTAGAGATATTACTAAGCTGGCCGAGAGTGGCAGCCTGGACCCGATTGTTGGCCGAGAGCAGGAAATAGAACGTGTTTCCCAGATCCTCTCCCGCCGTAAAAAGAACAATCCTATTCTCATCGGTGAGCCTGGTGTAGGTAAAACCGCTATCGTGGAAGGTTTGGCCCTCCGTATTGTGCAGCGCAAAGTATCCCGCGTGCTGTTTGACAAGCGCGTGGTAAGCCTTGACCTTGCTGCCCTGGTAGCTGGGACCAAATACCGCGGCCAGTTTGAAGAGAGGATGAAAGCCATCATGAACGAGCTCGAAAAGAACCGTGATGTGATCCTCTTCATCGATGAAATTCATACAATTGTTGGTGCTGGTGGCGCTTCTGGCTCCCTGGACGCTTCCAATATCTTTAAACCTGCCCTGGCAAGGGGAGAGCTCCAATGCATTGGCGCATCCACCCTCGATGAATACCGTATGTACATCGAGAAAGACGGCGCTCTTGACCGCCGCTTCCAGAAGGTAATGGTAGAACCGCCTAGTGTGGAAGAAACCATTCAGATTCTCAACAACATCAAGCCCCGTTATGAAGAATACCATAACGTAAGCTACACTGACGAAGCAATTGATGCCTGCGTGAAACTGAGCGACCGCTATATGACAGACCGTCTGCTGCCCGACAAGGCCATTGACGTGCTGGACGAAGTAGGCGCCCGCGTGCACCTGAAGAACATCAACGTGCCGCAGAATATCCTCGACCTGGAAAAACAGATCGAAGACATTAAGCAGGAAAAAAATAAAGTAGTAAAGAGCCAGCGCTTCGAAGAAGCCGCAGCCCTGCGCGATACTGAAAAGAAACTGGGTGAAGACCTGGAACGTGCAAAGGCCATGTGGGAAGAAGAGGTGAAGCATAAACGCTATCCGATTGACGAGGAAGCCATCGCGGAAGTAGTGAGCATGATGACCGGTATCCCTGTAAAAAGGATGGTACAGGCAGAAAGCGAAAAACTGCGCCGCATGGGAGAAGACCTCAAAGGCGCCGTGGTGGGCCAGGACGAAGCTATCAGCAAAGTCACCAAAGCCATCCAGCGTAACCGCGTAGGTCTGAAAGATCCTAAGAAGCCGATTGGTACCTTTATCTTCCTCGGTCCTACAGGGGTAGGTAAAACAGAGCTTGCCAAATCACTGGCCCGCTATATGTTTGATTCTGACGATGCGCTGATCCGTATCGATATGAGCGAATACATGGAGAAATTCTCTGTAAGCCGTCTTATTGGTGCGCCTCCGGGATATGTTGGTTATGAAGAAGGTGGTCAGCTGACTGAAAAGGTACGCCGTAAGCCTTACTCCGTAATCCTCCTGGATGAAATTGAAAAAGCACATCCGGATATCTATAACCTCCTGCTGCAGGTACTGGATGATGGTATCCTCACCGATGGCCTGGGCCGTAAGGTGGACTTTAAGAATACGCTCATCATCATGACCTCCAACATCGGGGCCCGCCAGCTGAAGGATTTCGGTGCAGGCGTAGGGTTCACTACTTCTACGAGGGCTACCAATGAGGAAGAGAATACCAAATCAGTGATCGAAAAGGCACTGAAACGTACCTTCTCTCCGGAGTTCCTGAACAGGATAGACGATGTGATCATCTTCAACTCTCTGGGCAAAGAACACATCTACACTATCATCGATATCACCATGAAGAGCGTGTTGAAACGTCTGAACACGCTGGGCTTCAGCCTTGAGCTCACTGACGAAGCAAAGAGTTTCCTCGCTGATAAGGGCTACGACCAGCAGTTTGGCGCCCGTCCGCTGCACAGGGCTATCCAGAAATACCTGGAAGATCCCCTGGCTGAGGAGATCCTCAACATGAACATTCATGATGGAGATATCCTGGTGGCTGATCTGGACAAAGAAAATCAGAAACTGGTGTTTACGCTGAAAAACAACTCTTCCAAGAGTAAATCTGAGAAGTCGTCAGAGGCGTAAATAACGAATAAGCTTTAAGAGCCTCCTCCGTTCAGCGGAGGAGGCTCTTTTTATTTCAGGGTAACCCAGGTAAATGACATGAATGTGTTAGCTTAATCAGTCTGTTTTTTTAGTAAAAGCCGAAATTCCCTTAATAAAAGAATTTTTCGAATATTGTAGGTAACACGAAAGGGGTGTGTGATGGGGGAGACATGATAGCTTTATTGAAATCCTTACTGTTATTGACTTTGATAGTGCTTTGACCAGATTGTAACCGATAGCATGGCTACGGTTTAAATGAGCAAAACCCTTGTATACATATTCTATATAGCATAATAATGTCATTTTTGATAAATAAATAATATGTTATTTTTGTAATAGAAAATTTTAACCTCGTACTGACTTGTTTTGGATAGCTGTGCAACAAAGTGATTACTGAAGTACCGGTGGTACATATATTATAAAAAAGGGGGAAAACAATCCCATTTATACCTAACGATTTATCCTTATATCTTATGAAGCAATCTTTACGCGTCATTATCCGCACTATGCTTATGGGCGGGATTACTTTAGTGGCTGTTCAGGCTGAAGCTCAGCTCAAGGTAGGTACGAATCCGACCAAGATCGAGAAAACGGCCATCCTGGAGTTGGAAAGTAAAAAACAGGGTCTCCTGCTTACCCGTCTGGATAACCTGACTGACATCGGCACAACCGTACCGGATGGTATGATCGTGTTTCTCAGGCAGAAAGACGGCACCAATGAAAAGGGTCTTTATTTACGTAAGGATAACGCCTGGGTACTGATAGCCAGTGCCTCGGATGCTTCCAGCAACTGGAGCCTGAAGGGAAACACCGGCGATGCTACCTCTTTCCTTGGTACTACCGGCAACTTTCCGCTGACCTTCAAAACAAATAACACAGAGAGATTGCGCATTACAGAAGGCGGTAACCTGCAGGCGGCTGCCGGTACGGTAACTGCTGGTACCAACGAGCTGGATGTGCTGGTGCTGAAAGCTGATGGTACAATCGTAAAAAGAACGATGACGAAAGATGTGTTCACGAATGCGGTACAGTCTATCAATGGTATTGATGGTGCTGTTACCCTGAAAGTGGATGCACAGGATACCTATAACAAACTGGATTTGGCGGTAACCGGCAGTACGCTGCAGATCAATGCTCCTATCATGAAAGGCGATCCTGCGCAGTTATATGGTTTCATGAGCCTCAGCGACTGGAATAAACTGAACAAACTGAGCAGCGCTAACGGTATCACCGTTACTTCCCTGATTAGCGCAGCGGCAGGTGCGGACCTGGACAAAGGCGCCCAGATTAAATATGTGAATGGCGCTTACGAACTGAGCATGATCAAAGCTGACGCCACCCACGCGGGTATTGTGTCTACTGATGCGCAGACATTCGCTGGTGATAAAACCTTCAACAACAAAGTGATTGTTAATGACAACATCACTGCAGGTCAAAACCTGGATGTACTGAAGAACCTGAATGTAACCGGTAATTTCCAGGTGATCACAGGTGGTAACACTGATCTGGGCGGAACGCTGAATGTAAGCGGTGCAACCACCTTGAAAGATCCATCTCTGAAACTTGAAACTACTCCCAATGCAGTAATACCTCCTAACTCTACAGACTTTGACTGGGTATTGGTGCGTGATGAGCAGTCCAAACTGGTATATAAAAGACAAATCAATCCATCTGCCTTCTCATCAGCCATCAACGCTATTAATGGTCTGAAAGGCCCGGCTATTACACTCTCGTATACAAATGCCGGTGGCAACGATGTGAAATTCTACAACGATCCTACTATCCCGAATGAGCTGAAATTAAATATCCCGAACGCTTCTGCTGCAGCAACAAGCGGTCTGATAACCAACGACCGTCAGGCTTTCGGTGGCGCAAAAGTTTTCGGAGATAGCGTGTATACCGGTAAATCCCTGAAAGTTGGTGATGTGGCAACAATTGCCAACTCCACCTTACAGGTTGCGGGTTCTGTATCTATGCCGCTCAACGTCGTAAATGCCGACTACACTATTACTCCAAACGATTATACTATCATCGTTAAAAGTGCTGCACCGGTAACTGTTACGCTGCCTTCTGCAAAAGATATCAAAGGCCGCATGTATACCATCAAGAAAGCGCCTGCAGTAAGTGGTGCTCCAGGCAGCGGTGCCGATGCCAACATCGACAATACCGTTACCATTGCAGCTCCTGCCACCAACTTCATCGAAGATGGCACCAGCACTACCATCAACAACGACTGGACTTTCATCACTGTACAGTCTGATGGTAACAACACCTGGTATATCATCAAGAAATAAGCGTGAAAAGTATTCAGGAACGGCTGTGATCTACACAGCCGTTCTATTCCATTGGGTCTTATTAAAAGTTGTTGTATGAAGCTGCAAGGGCTTACTAAAGTGTTGTGTGCTGGCGCATTCTCTCTCTGTATTACAGGCCGGCCGGCTGCTGCGCAACAGTTGAAACTGGGCGTCAATCCTACTGCTATCAATAAACTGGCATTGCTGGAACTGAATAGTGACAGACAAGGGCTGCTGCTCAGCAGGGTGCCGTTGTCCCGCATTCAGGCAGGAGGAAGTATGCTCAGCGCACCGGAGGGAATGCTGGTATATGTGAAGGAGGACAAATGCCTGTATATCAGGAAAGACCTCACCTGGCAGAAAGTGGCCGATTTCGGAAGCATTACTACAGATAATGTTGCAGAAGGAACCACCAACTTATATTTTACAACAGCGAGAGCGAGAGCTGCTTTCAGCGCAGGGACGGGCATCTCCATCACCGGTGGCTCGATTGCCAATACCGGTGTGCTCAGCTTTGCGGGGCGTACGGGAGCGATTACTCCTGTGGCTACTGATTATGCTTCGTTCTATACTCCCATTGGCCGGAATATTACTATCAATACCGGCACGGGTATTAAAAGTGTAACGCCATCCGTGACGCAGGATCTTTCGGCAGACAGAACATGGACTATCACTGCGGATAATACCAATGGTATCTGGAATGCCAGCCAATTACTGAGCTATCAGCTTGATTTTACTACTGCTCCGGCAGCCAACAACGTACTTACCTTTAACGGTACTACCAAAAAATGGGAGGCTAAACCTGTCTCTACATTTGATCCTTCCCGTAAACTGTCTGTCACCCCCGGTTCGGGCGTATTATCTGTGACGCCCGCTATAACACAGGATCTCAGCGCTGACCGTAACTGGATCATTAATGTAGATAGCTCAAAAAATATCTGGAATGCTAACAAGATCCAGAAGAACCCCGTCATTGACAGTATGCCCGGAGACGGCGATGTACTGAAATGGAATAAAACAAGAAATTTATTTGTACCGTCACCGGATATTACCGGCGGTGCATCTTACGGCGATCTGGCTGATGCAGATATTTCAAACGCCAATGCCCCAGATCCGAAATACAGGATGAAGATCTGGAAAGGGTATTTTGCAAAAGTGGTCAATGGTCCTGAAACCGGACCTGGTGGCGCCTGGGCATGGAGTGTACTGGCTTTCCAGAATACAGTTCCAGGGACACCTCCAACAGAATATACCACACAATTATATTTCGACAAGAACACCCTTGGCATCAGGGAGTGGAAAGGTAGTTCCACTGTGCCTCTGACAGATGGTGGTAATCCATGGTATAAGGTGGTGACCACACATGGAGCTAATCAATTTACAGATGGAGGATTGATCTTCGCCGGTAAAACAAACGATGCCACCACGGAAGTGAGGCAGGATGCCAGCAAGCTATTCTGGGATAATACATCCAAAGAACTTGGTATTGGAACAAATGCTCCAAACTCTACAGTGCATGTGGAAGGTTCCATTTCTTTTAAGCCCAGAGTGTTGCTGAATGCGGCAAATAATACTACCCTGAATGCTGATGCTACTATGTATACAATCATTGTTAAGAGGGATGATGGGCTTACTAACAGGGCAGCTACTGTAAACCTGCCCGCAACTACCAATAACATTGGCAGAATCTATATAATAAGAAGACTGTATACAGGAGGATCCACTGGTACTGTAACTGTCAGATCTGCGTCTGGAGATGTGATTAATGGAAATGCAACCAATATACCAATGAGTGGTACCGGTGTTCCTCAATCAATCATGATTCAGTGCATCAGCGATGGGGAATGGGCTACACTGGCTACATTATAATTATGAAAGCATTTCTGATCTCCATATTATTCCTTTGTATCACCCTGAGCTGTTCGGCTCAGGAGGGCGTCTGCATTCCGGCGGGCGGCACGGTATGGATCTCCGGGAATACGGGTGTGGGTGTGTTTTCTGATATGACCAACAATGGTATACTTGGTACCAACCCTTCTGCTGTTTTGTACTTTCTCAGTAAGAAATGGACTAACGGTAACGGATCAACGCTTCCTGATGAAAGTGCTGACGGTCTTTCCGGCACCGGTGGTAAATTTCTTTTTTCACCTCTTAATCCGCTCAGCGGGAATGTAGGGCAGCAGGTGGTTTTCGGCAGCTATAGTATTGCTTCACGTACCGGCGCCAGTTTTCCCAACTTAGAGCTGGACAACAGTGCGGGGCTGCTGCTCGATGATTTCAGTGATCTCAAGATCAGGAACAATCTGCATTTCACGAACGGCCATATTTTCCTCAACGGCTGGAATCTCCAGGTGGGAGAGCGTTCACCGGGATCGATTACCGGCTACAGCGATCAGCGTTTTGTGGTTACCGGACCAGGTGTAGCGGGTGGCGCACTTTACCGGTCAGGCATAAACGAAGTGTCCGGGAAAGTGGTGTTTCCTGTGGGAACCATTGTAGGCAGCTATTCCCCGGCTGCAGTACAACATACTGGGATTGCAGATAATTTCAGCATGCGTGTATATGATAGCGTCTATACAATGGCCGCCAGTGGCGCTGCATATCCTGACAGCTTTGTGAATAAGACATGGCACATAGGCCGCCAGGACGTTACCGGCGGTGAGACTTCTGTGATCCTGCAACACGACAATGCCGACGAACTGCCCGCTTATGCAACTTATCGCGACAGCAGTTTCATTACCCGCTTTAAAGGTATGCTATGGGACAGTGTACCTTATCTGCCTGTATTGCCGGCAACGGGTAACTTGACCACCGGTCCGCTGGTGGGTGCTTCTGTTATGCATATCAGGAGTTTCAGCGGACTGGGCGCCAGCGAATATTTTACAAAAACAGCCCTTTTCTACAATGCTCTGCCGGCCGTGTTTATGGGCTTCGAAGCATACAGAACGGCACCGGTGATGGTGCAGCTCGATTGGACCACCAGTCGTGAGATCAACAATTTGCAGTTTGAAGTGGAGCGCCGGTACGAACATGAAAGCGGGTTTACGAGGATTGGGACCGTACCGACCAAAGCCTTTAACGGCAACAGTAATACGCCATTGGCGTATGGCTGGCAGGACCTCAATGATTATGGCGACTGGACCTATTATCGCATAAAGGCGGTAGGCCGTAATGGTAAAGTTGTGTATACTGAGATTAAAAAGGTGCCTCCGTTTGTACAGATAGACGTGTTCCCGAACCCGAACAACGGTAAGTTCAAAGTGCGTATCCGTGGTATCCGCGGAAATCTTTCCATGCAACTGCGCGATACATGGAGCCAGGTTATGCGTCATTATGATATTACTGCAGATACTGATATCAATATCTCGGATCTGCCGTCGGGCGCTTATTTCATCGTTATATATCACAAGGATACCCAGAAAGTGGCGTACACCTGTAAGGTGATCGTCACCCAATAATGATTTTGGAATTTAGGAATTACTTGATTTTGGAATTTATAAATGTGGAGATGATCTCCTTTGCATTTATGAATTCCAAAATCAAGTAATTCCCAAATTCCAAAATCATTTTGCTTTTGTCACATAATTGACTCAATTTTGTAGGGGCATTTCTACATCCAATCCTAAAATATCAAGGTTGAAAAAAATAATCATCACGATAGATGGCTACTCTTCATGTGGCAAAAGTACGCTGGCGAAACAGCTTGCTACGAAGCTCGATTATGTGTATATCGACAGCGGCGCCATGTATCGTGCAATTACCTTATATTTTATACAGAACCGTGTTGACTGGAACGTTACGGAAGAAGTGGTCAATGCGTTGAAAGATGTACATCTTGAGTTTATGTACAACCCGGTGAGCAATGCCAGCGAGATGTTTCTGAATGGGGAGAATGTGGAGCATTTTATCCGTGAGATGGTGATCGCTGAGAAAGTAAGTGAAGTGGCAGCGGTGAAAGAAGTGCGTGAGTTTGCTGTGGCGCAGCAAAAGAAAATGGGCACCCGTAAAGGAATAGTAATGGATGGCCGTGATATAGGAACGGTGGTGTTTCCACATGCAGAACTGAAGATCTTCATGACTGCCGACATTACAGTAAGAGTAGAAAGGCGTTTCAAAGAGTTGTTTGAAAAGAATAAAAGTATTACCATAGAAGAGGTAAAAGAAAACCTGGAGCTCAGGGATTATATTGATGCCAACCGTGAAATAAGCCCGCTCCGTAAAGCCGAAGATGCTATCATTCTGGATAACAGCCAGTTGAACATGGAAGAGCAACTGGAGCTTGTGATGCAGTGGGTAGAGGATGCGATTATGGCGCATACCTGATGAAATAAAATTTTCTTTTATTGAAAGTCTTTTATACATTTGCGTTGTTCCTGTATGCAGGAACTTTATCCCGATAATTTTCCACATCCTTAAGAATTTCCTGCGTAATAATTACTGACAAGTTAAGTGAGTCTATCTTAGACCTCATGCTCGTCCCTGACCTGATCCTCCCTGAAAAGCACTGCAATGGTATTTGTATGGCAGTTGTTATGCATTGGTATGTGCTGATTCCGCATAACATCTGATTAAGACGTATTGAGTATACATAAACACTGATGCATAAATTTTGCACTGTCTTATGAAGGTCTTAACATGGCTATATCCCAAAGACCCTTTGCTATTAACCGATTATAGAAATATTATTTATATAAAAATAACTGCGCTGTAACAGTAATTGTGCGGCATAAAGTTAAATGTGGGATGGCATGGCATGCCAGCGCCGTTCCATGTTTTCAGTAGGTGTATTCGGTTAATAGGAAGAAGGGGCGAATTCTTTCGCCCTTTCGCTATTTTAATTTAACTTGTGTAGTCACACTTCCAGCCAAATGTCTATAAAAGGTGTATGTTGTCTCTGCGTGCTCCTTGTGGGCGCCTGTCTGGGCGCTATTGCACAGGATTCGCTATTGATTTACCGGTCCCTGGACTCTGTCCGTCTTATGCCTAATGATACGGCAAAGGTGTCGCTGCTCATAAAAAAGGGCAGATCATTTTCCCGTTACTTCGATGTTCATAAAACAGATAATTTCTTCTGGCAGGAGGCCTTGCAACTTGCGCAGCGGCTGAAGTTTACCCGCGGGCTTACACTTGTCTACAACGAGCTTGGTACCTCCAAACGGAATAAGTCGCAGTACATCGTGGCGGAAGACTACCACGAAAAAGCCATCAAATACGCGGAGGAAGCCAATGATACGTTGCTGATCTGTTTCTCCTATAACAATGCCGGGGTGGACTGCCGGCGGCAGGACAAGCTGCAGCAGGCCTTTGATTACCACCTGCATGCTTTGCAGCTGGCAGAGAAGGTGCATGATATCCGCAATATCTGTGTAGCTACCAACAGCATCGGTAATATCCAGCTGACAGCTGAAAATTATGACGACGCTATCCGCCACTTTGAACGGGCGTTGAAACTGGAAGAGCAAAGTAATAATGACCTGGGTGTAGCCATTAACCTTGGTAACCTGGGATATGCCTATCAGGGTCAGGGTAAGCTGGAACAGGCTATCCAGTATTACAAACGCTCACTGGCAGTGAATCAGAAGATGGATAATCCAACGGGAATGTCTATCTGTTATAATGCATTAGGGGCAGCCTGTAAGGAGAAGAAAGACTATGCAGCGGCGATGGACTATCTGAAAAAGGCGCTGGCTGTAAATGATAAGGTGGATGATAAAGTGCATATCGCAGAAAGCTACCTGAACATTGGCAAGCTGCTGGGTGCGCAGGGCAAACATGATGAAGCCCGGAAATTCATTCAGCAGTCGGTAGATCTCAGCACTTATTGGAACTTCAAGTCCATGCTGATGGACGCCTATAAGGCGCTGGCGGCAGACTATAAGGAAAGTGGTGATTTCCGGCGGTCTATGGATGCTACGGATAAATCGTTGCTGTATAAAGACAGTATTCTGAGTGAAAAATCATCGATGGCGCTTACCCAGATGCAGACCATTTACGAGGTGGACCGGAAGGATAATCAGATTAAGACCCTTGAGCACGACAAAATGGTAGGAGAGCTACGCACCAAGCGGAATGTGATTTTCACTTTTGCGCTGGCGGGGTTTCTGCTGATGGCGATAGTGGGTGGATTCTTCTACATCCGTCACCGTAACCTGGAAGCCAACAAGCAGACGTTGCAGCTGGAGCTGCGCTCACTGCGTTCGCAGATGAATCCGCATTTCATCTTCAATTCGCTTAGTTCTATTCACCGTTATATCTGGAGCAACAACCAGGAAGAGGCTTCAGATTATCTCACAAAATTCTCCCGGCTGATGCGCCTCATCCTGGATAATACCCAGCATACTTTTGTTACATTGAACAAGGAGCTGGAATCACTCCGGTTGTACCTGGATCTTGAATCCCTGCGTTGCAACGGCGTATTTGATTACACTATTGAAATCGGGGATGATATTAATGAAGAGGAAGTACTTATTCCTCCCATGATTCTGCAGCCCTATGTGGAGAATGCTATCTGGCATGGCCTTGTGCATAAGCATAATGAGAAAGGCAAGCTGGATATTGCTATTAATCTGAATGGAAGGAGCCTCGTATGTACTATTACCGACAATGGAATAGGCCGGCGCAGGGCGATGGAAATAAAAGAGAAGAAAGGGAAGGGACATAACTCCGTGGGCATGAAAGTAACGGAGGGAAGAATAGACCTTATACGCAAGATCAACAACAAAGAAGCAAAGGTAACTGTTACAGACCTTGAATACGATGCCGGAGAGCCGGCGGGGACCAAAGTAACCATAATTTTACCGGCAGAATTTATTTTTTGATACTGCTATGCAACCTACTAACAGCGACTATAAAAAACCTACAAAGCATGAGCGATATCCGAGCTATCATCGTGGATGATGAGCAACATTGCATTGATGCGCTGCAGACAATGTTACAGAAGAAATGTCCGGGAGTGGAAGTGGTGGGAACAGCCCAGAGCGTCAGGGAAGCTAAAGATAAGGTGGATGAGCTTCACCCTGATCTTGTATTCCTGGATGTAGAAATGCCGCACCAGAATGGATTTGAGCTGCTGAAGCAGTATGACCGTGTATTCTTTGAAGTGATCTTCACGACTGCTTATGAACAGTATGCACTAAAAGCCATTAAGTTCAATGCGCTTGATTATTTGCTGAAGCCCTTTAGTGTAAAGGAATTGCAGGATGCCCTGGAAAAATGCCGGGAAAGGCACCAGTTGCGCAAACACGATATGAGTGTTTCTCCTATGGATGTATTCCTGCAGAATATGAGAACCCTTCAGCAGACGCACCGGAAAATAGCGCTGCCTACGATCAACGGGCTTGTGTTCATGCCTATACAGAATATTGTGCGTTGTGAGTCGACCGGTAACTATACCCGCATTTTTTTCACCGACAAGAAAAACCTGATGGTGTCAAGGCCGTTGAAAGAATTTGAAGAACTGCTCACAGATGCTGATTTTTTCCGGGTACATAATTCTCATTTGATCAATCTTCAGCAGATGCAGTCATATATACAGGGAGAGGGTGGCTTTGCGTTGATGAGCGATGGTGCGCAGGTGGAAGTGTCGAGAAGACGCAAAGCTGATTTTCTGAAGAGGGCCATGCAGTTCTGAATTGCCGGCTGCAATGCAGGTGAAGTTGCAGTCTCCGATTTTATTCGTTTTTATACCAGTTATTATCAATATACTACCGGATAATAAATGGCTGTTGCGGCAGGAGGGGAGATGAACTACATTTGAATTACGATTTTAAAATTAACCACATATAAAGATTTTATTCTCTGCATTACTAGCGTGATTAGCCCCAAAGAAAAAAGACACCGGAAGGTGTCTTTTTTGTATTGAATATACTTGTGTTAAATCTTATACGGATGGAATAAATTAATCAGCTATTGCGAGTTCATCGGCTTTATGCTCGAGTCCATAGAAGGACAGGAGCCGACGAATGACTCCTTCCACGAGGGCATCCGGACAGGATGCGCCGCTGGTCAGCAACACTGTAACCTGTTCTTTTTCTGGTAAAAAAGTATCACTGTGCATACCGGTTTTATGATGGAAATCCCAGTGATCTATCGTGGTGGCGGAGTGCATATTTTCTGCTGCTGATATGAAGTAGGTGGGTAGTTTTTCTTCACACAGTTCCACCAGGTGTGATGTGTTGGAGCTATTATAGCCGCCTACTACGATGGCCAGATCGGCTGCTTCCTGGAGCATACCGGTTACAGCGCTCTGGTTGTCGTTGGTGGCGTAACAGAGTGTATCGCGGGTATCTGCGAAGCGTTCTCCGATATTGGTTTCGGTGAGTTGGTAATGGTTCGCGATTACCTGGCGGATATAATCTGCAATAGCCTGTGTTTCGGTAGCAAGCATGGTGGTCTGGTTTACCACGCCTACCCGCTGAAGGTCTTTCGTAATGTCAAATCCCGATGAATACTGACCTTTGAACAGGGAGTAGAATTCTTCGGCAGATCTTTTACCGGTGATGAAATCAGCAAGCATTTCTGCTTCCTGTATATCTTTTACTACTATTGTAGGTGTATTAAACTGGCTGTGGGAGAAGGTGGCGCGGGTTTCCTCATGTTTGGGTTTGCCGTGTACGATTACTGTGTAGTTCTTCTTCCCGATCTGTTCAGCCTTATTCCATACTCTTTCTACAAAAGGACAGGTTGTGTTGTATTTCAGTGGTTCTATGCCCAGTGACGCGAGGTGCTTTTCAATTTCCAGGGTAGTACCGAAAGCCGGGATGATCACAATATCGTCGGACTGGAGTGACTCCCAGGGCACGAGCTGATTGCCCGCCGTATCCATGATGAACTGAACGCCGCGTTCTATCAGGTCGTTGTTCACATGAGGGTTATGTATCATCTCACTCAGGAGGAATATGCGTTTGCCAGGATTTTCTTCCACTGTTCTGAAGGCGATTTCTATGGCATTTTCCACGCCATAGCAGAAACCAAAATGTCTGGCCAGTAGTATCCGGATTGGTCCGAAATCTAGTGTGGTAGGGGTAAAGTCCTTTTTCATGCGGTCCTCCTGTTTGCGCTTATTCTTGATAGCGCTGATCAGCGGACTGCGATATATAACCGGAACATTGAATGTTTTCATGTGTAAAAACGAAAGATTGAAGGACAAAGTTAAAAAATAGGGATCAGCTTTCGGGCGTTCTTGCTGAGATTCAGGAAAACGGTTGATGCGATCAGTTCTCTTTGCTTACTTTGTCCAGCCAGGCTTTTTCTTCTGCGCTAAGGCTGTTGTAGCCTTTTTCGTTGATTTTGTCCAGCAGTTGATCGAGGCGTGACTGATTGGTGTCGTCTGTTTTCTTTACCACTTTGAGGGGCGATTTCTTTGCCTTGAACTGTGATTGTTTTTTCTGTCTGGCTTCTTTGCGGGTGTTGGCGTCAAACAGCCAGATAAGTGGTTTGCAGAGGTCGGTGCCGCTCTGGAGGAACTTGATATAGCAGAAGCCCAGCAGGGCGCCGCCCATGTGGGCTACGATGCCGCCCAGGTTGCCTTGCGGAATGGAGATGAGGCCCAGCAGAATCAGGGCGATGGCGAGCCATTTGAGTCTTACGCTGCCAAAGAAGAGCAGTCCTATTTCGTAATTGGGCATGAGGGTGGCACAGGCCACCAGGATACACATTACGGATGCGGAAGCGCCGATCATGGTGGCGTCAAGGTCGCTTCTGATCAGGTTGTAGGTGAGCATATAGAGCGCTCCACCGGCAATACCGCCGAGCAGATACAGCGGTAGTATGCGCTGGTTGCCGAGAAAGCTGCGGAAGAGGTTTCCGAACCAGTAAAGGTTCAGCATATTGAAAAGTATATGGAATATTTCTACATGCACGAACATGTAGCTGATGATGCCCCAGGGCTTGGTTATAAAAACGTCCGGCCGGGAGTGGAGGGCGAGTTGGTTAAAGGTCCATGGAAAGACGTCGGCGCCCGGTGAAAAATAGGCGACTACACGCAATGCGTTGATCCCCAGAAAAATGATGATGTTCCAGAACAACAGGTAATTGACTGTGTTGCCCTGCCTGAGCCAGTAGCGAATATCCGATTGAAAAGAAGTGCCGTTCATATACACAAATTAAAATAAAATTCCCGGATTTTTTGTTCAGCGATGAGGATTTTGAGGGAGGGGAAATCCCCTTTGGCGCGGTTGATGAAAACAGGTAAAAACATCTTGTTATAGCAACATATGGAGGATGTTCCGGGTTGTGACAACCGTGATTTTTGTGTTGGGGCCATCCGCGTTGCAGTGTTTATTTTATAAATATGAAATTAAAATATGCCAAAACATGTGCCCGGATGGAGATCCAGCTGCATTTTCTTTCCTTAAAAATGCGGTAAAGCCGCTGAAATATCGTATTTTTGCAGTCCCAATAAAAAAGGGCGTCCGGGTATTCCGGAATGAATAAACATTTTTATGAGCGAAAACAACATTATTAACGAACAAAACGCTGAACAACAGGCTCCGCAGGCAGCTGCGACGGAAACAGCGACAAAAAAGGCTCCTGTAGTGGCTACTGCTCACGACGATTTCGACTGGAGCGTAGACAAACGTAACGTTTCTTCTTACAGCAAAGAAGAAAAAGAAAAGTATGACCAGACTTACGAAGGCACCTTCAAAGTATTTGAAGAAAACAGCCTGCTGACTGGTACTGTAGTTGGTCTGACCAACACAGATGTAGTGATCAACATCGGTTTCAAATCCGATGGTTTGATTTCTCTGAACGAATTCCGTGATTTACCTGGTCTGAAGATCGGTGATGAAGTGGAAGTACTGGTAGTAGAGAAAGAAGACCGCGATGGTAACCTGCACCTGAGCCGTAAACAGGCTCGCCAGAAACGTGCATGGGAAAAAATCGTGGAAGTTTACAAAACAGGCGAAGTGGTTACCGGTATTGTTACCAGCAAAACCAAAGGCGGCTTGATCGTAGACGTTTATGGTATGGAAACATTCCTGCCTGGTTCTCAGATCGACGTGAAACCTGTTACCGATTACGATCAGTTTGTAGGCAAAACCATGGAGTTCAAGGTGGTGAAAGTAAACGAAACCATCCGCAACGCCGTAGTTTCTCACAAGGCGCTGATCGAAAGCGATATCGAACAACAAAGGGTGGATATTATCTCCAAACTGGAAAAAGGCCAGGTATTGGAAGGTACTATCAAGAATATCACCGACTTCGGTGCGTTCATCGACCTGGGTGGTCTGGACGGTCTGCTGTATATCACCGATATCAGCTGGGGCCGTATCTCCCATCCGAGCGAAGTACTGCAGATGGATCAGAAAATCAACGTGGTGGTACTGGACTTCGACGACGAAAAACGTCGCATAAGCCTGGGCTACAAACAGCTGACTCCTCATCCATGGGATACTTTACCTGCTACCATCACTGAAGGTGCAAAAGTTAAAGGTAAAGTGGTTAACATCGAAGATTACGGTGCATTCCTGGAAATCATGCCGGGCGTAGAAGGTCTGGTTCACGTTTCTGAAATCTCCTGGGCTTCAACTCCTATCAACGCTAAAGAATTCTTCAAATTAGGCGAAGAATACGAAGCAGTGGTAGTTACCCTGAGCAAAGATGAGCGTAAGATGAGCCTGTCCATCAAACAGCTGACAGAAGATCCATGGTCTACTATCGAAACTAAATTCCCTGTAGACAGCCGTCACAAAGGTATCGTGAAAAACATCACTCCTTATGGCGTGTTCGTTGAACTGGAAACAGGTATTGGTGGTATGATCCACATCTCTGACCTGAGCTGGATCAAACGTTTCAACCACCCATCTGAATACACTAAAGTAGGTAACGAAATAGATGTTGTGATCCTGGGTATTGACAAAGAAAACCGTAAACTCAGCCTCGGTCACAAACAGATCGAAGAAGATCCATGGAATACTTTCGAAACTATCTTCCCGATCAACTCCGTACACGAAGGTACCGTTGTGAAGAAAGATGAGAAAGGTGCTACTGTTCAACTGCAGTACGGTCTGGAAGCATACGCTCCGGCACGTCACCTGAGAACAGAAGACGAAAAACCAATCAACGTTGAAGATGTGAAAGAATTCATGATTATCGAATTCGATCGCAGCGAAAAACGTATCCTGGTTTCTCACACCAGAGTATGGGAAAAAGCACAGGCTGAAGAGAAAGAAGCAGTAGCGAAAGAAAGAAAAGCTGAAGCTGACAAAACCCGTAAAGCAGTTAAGAACATCCAGGGTAAAGTAGAAAAAGCTACTTTAGGTGATCTGGGCGCTCTGGCTGAACTGAGAGAAAAACTGAAACAGTCTGAAGGCGGCGAAGAAAAAAGCGCACAGTAAGATCCGTTTCATTAAATAATAAATCCCGCTCTGAGTAATATCAGGGCGGGATTTTTATTTTGGTGATGTCTTATTCAAAAATGGCCACTACCCGTGCTGGTGCTGCGCTACCGCCTTTTATCTTCAGGGGGAACACGGCTACCTTGAAGCCGGAAGAGGGGAGTGCCCCCAGGTTTACCAGCTGCTCCATATGGCAGTATTCTTTCTCCTGACCTACCAGGTGGGCCTGCCAGAAATAATCGGCCTTGTTGTTTTTACGGGCAGCTTGTGCCATATATTTTAATGGAAGATCGAAGCCCCATTGATCAATGCCCATCACTTTTACGCCCTGGTCTATCAGCCAGTGAGTGGCTTCTGCGCTCATGCCGGTGCCGCGCATCGGGTATTCGCTGGTGCCGATGTATTGGTCACGGCCAGTGTAGATCAGCACAATTGTGCCTGGAGTGATGACGGCTCCGCTTTTTTCCAGATCCTTCTGTATATCCGTTACGGTTATTTCCTCCAGGTCGGCTTTGTGAGTCATGTTCAGTACTACGCCGGGACCATAGCACCATTCCAGTGGTACTTCATCGATGGTTTTGGCAGGCTGTCCATTTACCACCGGGCTGTAATGCCAGGGAGCATCTATGTGGGTGGCTGCATGCACACCCATACCGGTGATTTTGTCGTCGGCCCATCCCTGGAAGCCTTTGGGGAAAAGCCTGGCCGGCAGGCCCAGGAAGAAGCGGATGAGCATTCTGCTTTGTTTATGCGACTTGTGTTTGATTTTAATACGCATAAACCAGGGGTCCTGTTTGTTGTACTCGATGGTTTTGGAGAGGTCGATGATCTTCATGGGCTGGTAACAGTAATGATTTAGATCCATAAAGATGGTTAACTGTTACCAGCATTCAAAATATTGCGGCGGAAATTATCTCATCAGTGAGCTGAGCGTGGTGTCATTGAAATCCAGCAAGGAATTGAGCCGGAGGTTGGCTACGGCGTAGCGGATATCCTGCTGGTTGTGCGCTTCCGGCACTACTACGGTTGTCATACGTGCAGCTTTGGCCGCAATCATACCGGTAACAGAATCTTCAAAGGCGATACATTGCAATGGGTCGCTTTCCAGCGCTTTGGCACAGGCGAGATATACGGCAGGATGCGGTTTGCCATAGTCTTCGAACTCTGCAGAGTATACTGCCTGGAACGCGGATTTGATGTTCAGGTGATTCAGCACAGCTTCTATCAGTCGCAGCGGCGAAGAAGAAGCGAGGCCCATCTTAAATCCTTTCTCTCTGAAATACTGCAGAATGTATTCCACGCCTTCCATCGGTTTCCCTTCGGCAATGATCTTCTGTATTACACTATCTATTATCTCTTCGGTTACCTGTTCTGCACTTTTACCTTCCCATTTGAAGTAATTATGCCAGTAGCTTACCACTTCCTTAGTGCGCAGACCGGTTGTCTGGTGCGACATTTCTTTAGATAAAGTTACTCCTACCGTTGCAAATACTTCCCGGATGGCGATGCCCCAGAGTGGTTCTGAGTCTACGAGGAGGCCATCCATATCGAATATTACTGTGTTGATCATTGCCTGACTATGATTTTTATGAGTTCCGCAGTGAGCGGAGATCTTAGCGGATATTTGTCTGAACTGTGATTTTTTTGATTAGCATGATGAAGATGATGAGAGGATAGTTCAACGTCTTCATTACGAGGATCAAAAATAGGAGCAAAGGTAAAAAAATCGCAGTCAATCTTCGCCTGTCATCTTCATTATGCTAATCAAAAAAACAGCGTTCAGACATTATCCGCACATCATTAATCATCATACCCATAACAAAAAGTTATACCTCATAAACAGTGGTTATTACCCGGCTGCGCTATTTTAAAATAGCGTTGTCTGTAATCCTTTGCTGTATGGGCGTTTATAAAGCGAGTTGCCGCCCCTTTTCAGAATAGTGATTTATGTAAAGTTTATTTTTATAATATGTTGTTGTTGTATTTAACAAAAAAAGTTTTGGAAAGATGAGGCGCATTTCTATCTTTGTATTACTCTACTAAAATTATAGGGAATATGGATAATGGTAGAAGAAATAGTTGCCATCATAGTAGTTGCTGTTGTAAAAACAGCGGCGGAGCGCGTGTTGTATGAAAAACAAGTGATTATCTGACTTTAATCATTCAAATAATACGAAGCCTCCGCAACAGTACGGGGGCTTTTTGATTTTTGTGCCGGCCCCATCCACCAATCAAAATTTTTACCACCAGAAAATACTTTTTATGCAAAGCTTCAGAACAGAACTCGAAAATCCGATTGTAGAACGGGATATTATAGAACTGGAGAAGAAGATCCGCCTGTTTCGCGAAGGCAGTATTCCGGATGAGAAATTCCGCAGCCTTCGTCTTGCACGCGGCGTGTACGGCCAGCGCCAGCAAGGTGTGCAGATGGTCCGCATAAAACTGCCTTACGGTAAAATGACCCTGCAGCAGTGGAAACGTATTGCTGATATTTCCGACGAATATTCTACCGGGAATCTTCACCTCACAACCCGCCAGGATATACAGATTCACTTTGTAAGCCTGGACAGAACGCCGGAACTGTGGTCCAAACTGGAACTGGACGACATCACTATCCGTGAGGCCTGTGGCAACACGGTACGTAATATCACTGCATCAGACCGCGCCGGTATTGATCCGGAAGAACCATTTGACGTAACGCCATATGCAGACGCAGCTTTCCGTTATTTCCTGCGCAACCCGGTGTGCCAGGACATGGGCCGCAAAATAAAAATAGCTTTCTCTTCCAGCGACAAAGACACCGCCTGGGCTTTCATGCATGATTTTGGTCTGATACCCAAACTGAAAGAAGTAAACGGAGAAACGATCCGGGGCTTCAAAGTAATGGTGGGCGGAGGTTTGGGCGCACAGCCTTTCCTTGCAAAGACAGCTTTCGAATTCCTGGAAGAAGAAAAACTGATTCCGTATATTGAGAACGTACTGCGCGTATTTGACCGCTATGGAGAAAGAGCCAGCAGGCACAAAGCACGTATGAAATTCCTGATCCAGAAGATAGGAATGGAAGAATTTGAGCGCCTGGTGAAGGAAGAGTACCCTGCTGTAAAAGTGAAAGAACTGAAAGTGGATGTGGATGCCTGGAAAGAGACTATACCGCCACAAATTGGTACTGTGCCGGCTTACAGCATCAAAGACCAGCAAAAGTTCATAGCTTGGAAAGCTACCAACACCTTTGAGCAGAAACAAAAAGGATACCTCGGCGCTTACATCAGGGTGCCGCTGGGTAATATCAGCTCAGTGATCAGCCGCCAGCTTATAGAGGCATTGCGGCCTGTGATCGCAGACGACGTACGTGTAACGGCCAACCAGGATCTGCTGCTGAAATATATACTGCCTGAGCATCTGCCTTATGTATTCAGCGTATTGGAAGACGCAGGCTTTGCCGCTCCCGGCTTCGACAGTATTGCAGACATCACTGCATGTCCAGGTACCGATACTTGTAACCTTGCTATCTCCAGCAGCACCGGTATTTCAACAGCACTGGAAGATGTGATTGCCGCTGAATTTCCTGACCTGGTGCACAACAAGGACATTAAGATAAAGATCAGCGGATGTATGAACTCGTGCGGACAGCACGGTATTGCCAACATCGGCTTCCATGGCAGCTCATTGAAAAGCGGTGGTAAAGTACTGCCAGCCCTGCAGGTTTTGCTGGGAGGTGGTATCCTCGGCAACGGCGAAGGCCGTGTGGCAGACAAAGTAATCAAAGTACCCAGCCGCCGTGGTCCGGACGTATTGCGTACCCTGCTGCATGATTATGAAATCAATGCTTTACCGCAGGAACTTTTCAATAGCTATTATGACCGCCGGAGTGAAAAATATTTCTATGAACTGCTGAAACCCCTGGCGGATATCACAAGTCTGAAAGACGAAGATTTTGTAGACTGGGGTCAGGCGGAACAGTATGCTACAGCCATCGGCGTGGGCGAATGCGCCGGTGTGGTGATTGACCTGGTAGCTACCTTGTTGCTGGAAGCAGACGAAAAACTGCAGCTGGGGGCGGAAGCTATCCTGAACGGTGCATACGGAGACGGGATCTATCATGCCTATTCTTCTTTTGTACAGGGTGCAAAAGCACTGCTGCTCGGCGAGAGTGTAAACTGTAACACACAGAACGGCATTATCAATGATTTCGACAAACACTTTGTAGCTACGGGTAAGTTCAGCTTCGAAACTGATTTCAAAACATTGGTATTCCTGATTAACAGCAGCGAGCCGACAGAGGCTTTCGCCCGCGAATATTTCCGTCAGGCGCAGCGCTTCTATGAAGAAGCACAGGTATACCGCCAGCGTACAGCTGAACCGGTACAGGCGTAATTCTTTTTTCATTATCTATCTAAACATCATATCAAATGCAGCATATACAACCGAAACTCACACTGGTAGGCGCAGGTCCCGGAGATCCTGAACTGATCACCGTTAAAGGACTGAAGGCTATTCAGCAGGCAAGGGTAATACTCTACGATGCACTTTCCAACAACGAATTACTGGAATATGCACCGGCCAACTGTCTGCGTCGTTTTGTTGGTAAGCGTGCGGGTATGCATGTGTATTCACAGGAAGAGATCAACAGGATGATTGTCAAGTACGCATTGACCTACGGCAGCGTGGTACGGCTGAAAGGAGGCGACTCCTTTGTATTTGGCCGTGGCCAGGAAGAAATAGCTTTCGCGCAGCAGTTTGGTATTGCAGCGGAAGTGGTACCTGGTATTTCCAGCGCTATCTCTGTGCCTGGTGTGAACAAGATTCCGGTGACTGCGCGCAATGTCAGTGAAGGCTTTTGGGTGATCACCGGTAACACGCAGAATGGTAATTTGTCGCGCGATCTCGAGCATGCCATCCACGCGAACACAACGGTGGTGATATTGATGGGGATGAGTAAGCTGGGGGAGATAGCAGCCATCTATGAAGCGCAGGGCAGGGGGCAAACGCCTGCTGCCATCATACAGAATGGCACGCTGCCGACGCAGAAAATGGGGATGGGGCATGCGGCAGATCTTGCGCAGATAGCGGCAGCACATCAGCTGCATAACCCGGCTATCATTGTGATTGGAGAAGTGGTGCGCTTTCATGAAGCATTTGAAGCCTTACAGACAAAAGTTGCAGAAGAACTTAAAATTGCTGTATAATGGAAAATCAGTTATTCCCGGTGTTTTTCAAGCTACACCGCCTCAGCGTGCTGGTGGTGGGTGGTGGAAATATCGGACTCGAGAAGGTTACTGCCATGTTGCAGAACTGCCCGGAAGGCAACATAACGGTGGTGGCTATACATTTTTTGCCTGAGCTTGAAGCGCTGGCGAAGCAGTACCCCAACGTAACGCTGATCCGTAAAGCATTTTCCTGCGGGGACCTGCTTGGGAAAGATCTGGTAATAGCTGCTACCAACAATAAAGAGGTGAATTATTGCGTGTGGGAAAAGGCCAAAGGCAGCAAAGTGCTGATTAATGTGGCGGACACACCTGACCTCTGTGATTTTTATCTCGGTTCCGTCGTACAGAAAGGTAATCTCAAGATTGCGATCTCCACCAATGGCAAATCACCTACCGTAGCCAAACGTCTGAAACAGGTGTTACAGGAGGCCATCCCGGATACGCTGGATGAGGTATTGAACAAACTCTATATCATACGTGATAAACTGAAGGGCGACTTCACCAGTAAGGTGAAAAAGCTGAACAGCCTCACCGACGTACTGGTGAGAGCAGAGAGCGAAAGCGCGTAGGTTCTCGCGGAGAACGCATAAGTAAAGCAAAGAGCGCAAAGGATTTTAAGTAAGATTATGTTAGAGATCTAATTTTATTATGGTACTCAAAACGGTCTTTATCAACTTAAAAAATCCTTTGCGCTCTTTGCTTTACTTATGCGTTCTTTGCGAGAAAAAGATGAGCGGAAATCAACATCAGGAGATTATAGACGCCACTGTGGCTTATGTAAAGCGGGAGCTGGCGGGAGCGGAAGGCGGCCACGACTGGTGGCATATATACAGGGTCTGGCAGCAGTCGAAACAAATTGCGGCGGCGGAGGCGGTGGATATGCTGGTGGTGGAGCTGGGCGCGTTGTTACATGACATTGCCGATTCCAAGTTCCATGACGGGGATGAAAATATTGGTCCGGCAAAGGCCCGGGCATTTATGGAATCATTACAGCTGCCCGCAGCTACAATTGATCATGTGGAAAACATTATCCGGCACATTTCCTTCAAGGGAGGCAATAATGAAAGGGTGTTTTATTCACCGGAGCTGGGAGTGGTGCAGGATGCTGACCGGCTGGACGCTATGGGCGCAATCGGTATAGCGCGTGCGTTTAACTACGGCGGATTTAAAAACAGGGCTCTGTATGACCCTGCCGTGAAGCCGAATATGAATATGACCCGCGAAGAGTATAAGAAAAGTACTGCCCCTACCATTACACACTTCTACGAAAAGCTGCTCCTGCTGAAAGATAAAATGAACACCCCCACTGGCCGTGAGCTGGCAGCAGAAAGACATGTATTTATGGAACAGTTCCTGGAAAGGTTCTATAAAGAATGGGGACAATGATTTTTTTTGATTTTCCTGATTTCCCTGATGAAAGAAGATGATGACATGTTTATATCAGGGAAATCAGGAAAATCAAAAAAATCATTGTCAGATTTTCTCGAAGAACAATGCTTTCAGTTCATCCGCATCTTCAGGCTTCATCTTACCACCAAGGATAAGGCGCAGCTGGCGGCGGCGGAGAGCACCGTCATATAATTTTTTTTCCTCCTCTGTATTGGTGATAATGCCTGGAACCGGACGGGAGTTGCCATTGGGGTCCAGCGCTACAAAGGTCATGAATGCTTCATTGGACTTATAGCGGTATTGCTGAACCGGGTCTTCCCCCCATACTCTCATGTGTACTTCCATGGAAGTATTGAATGCGCGGCTCACTTTTGCTTCGATATGCACCACGTTACCCAGTTTGATGGGATTTTCGAAAGATATATTGTCCACAGACGCCGTTACTACCGGTGCGCTGCAATGTTTCATACAGGCGAGGGCGGCAGCGATGTCCATCCAGTACATCAGACGGCCTCCCATGAGGTTGCCGAAAGTATTGGTATCATTGGGCAGCACCAGTTCCGTCATCTGTATAAGCGAGTCCTGTGCTCTCTTAGGCGTTAAAGTCATCTTTTATGTATTTCGGACGCAAATTTACTGTATATATAGGTATCGATCCAAAGATACTGCTGACGGGTCATCCATTGGATGAAGGTTTTTAACAAATAATTTCCCGCACTTGAAAATTCTTTAAAACGCTCTACTGATCTATGATCAGAGCTGAACAGAATCCCTCAAAAATTAACAAACAAATAAAAGTGCGGGTTTAAAAACTTGGGTGCGAAACATTTTTGTGTAACTTTGCATGACCTCCGGAAGTAGTTTACTTGACAGGTATTACACCAAACGCAATCTGGCACTTCCCACTTTTATAGGTCAAGTATTTTAGCTGAATTTTAGTTTTATGGCAAAATATATCTTCGTTACGGGAGGTGTTACTTCCTCTTTGGGTAAAGGAATTATAGCCGCCTCGCTGGCTAAATTATTGCAGGCACGTGGCTTTAGAGTGACTATTCAGAAGTTCGATCCATACATCAATGTGGATCCGGGAACGTTAAACCCTTATGAGCACGGGGAATGTTACGTAACAGAAGATGGCGCAGAAACAGATCTGGACCTGGGGCACTACGAGCGTTTCCTCAATACGCCTACTTCTCAGGCCAACAACGTTACTACAGGCCGTATTTATCAGACTGTTATCAACAAGGAAAGGGAAGGCGCCTATCTGGGTAAAACCGTGCAGGTGATCCCTCACATTACTGATGAGATCAAACGCCGTATCCTGCTGTTGGGTAAAGACGGTAAGTATGACATCGTTATCACGGAGTTGGGCGGAACTGTGGGAGACATTGAATCGCTGCCTTACATTGAAGCGGTTCGCCAGTTACAATGGGAGCTGGGCGAAGAGGACTGCCTGGTAGTGCATCTTACACTGATTCCTTACCTGCGTGCTGCAAAAGAGCTGAAAACAAAGCCTACACAGCACTCCGTGCGCCTACTGAGCGAGTATGGCGTGCATCCGGACATCATCGTATGCCGTACAGAAGAGCCTATGTACCGCGACCTGAAAAAGAAGATCGCGCTTTTCTGTAATGTGCAGGTAGATGCTGTCATTGAAGCCAACGACGTACCTACTATATACGAAGTGCCGCTTGAAATGATGCGCGAGAAACTGGATGTTTCTGTACTTAAACGCCTGAATCTCCCGGTGGAAAAAGAGCCGGAACTTACCAAATGGCGCGAGTTCCTGGATAAGCTCAAGTATCCTAAATCCAAGGTGACGATAGGACTGATTGGTAAATACGTAGAGTTACAGGATGCCTATAAGTCGATCCTGGAATCGTTTATACATGCAGGTTCCCTGAACGAGTGCAAGGTGATTGTACAGAACATTCACTCTGAGCACATCACACCGGAGAACGTATGTGAAAAACTGAAGAACCTCGATGGCTTGCTGGTAGCACCGGGCTTCGGTCACCGTGGTATCGAGGGTAAGATCACAGCTATTCAGTATGCACGTGAAAACAATCTGCCTTTCTTTGGTATCTGTCTGGGGATGCAGATGAGCGTGGTTGAATACGCCCGCAACGTACTGGGCTGGAAAGACGCGCACTCTGTAGAAATGAACCCTGACACTTCTCATCCGGTAATCAACCTGATGGAAGAGCAGAAGAAGATCACGGCCAAGGGCGGTACTATGCGTCTGGGTGCTTATTCCTGTGAGCTGCAGCCAGGTTCCAGGGCTGCTGAAATATATGGCAGCACTTCTATCAGCGAAAGACACCGTCACCGCTATGAGTTCAATAACGAATACCTGGAGCAGTTTGAACAGGCTGGTATGATTCCTTCCGGTAAGAATCCGGAAAGCGGTCTCGTGGAAATGATAGAGTTGCCTAACCATCCTTTCTTTGTGGGCTCACAGTTCCATCCTGAGCTGAAAAGCACGGTGGAAAGTCCGGCTCCGCTGTTTGTATCCTTTATTAAGGCGGCCAAGCAGTATGCAGAAAATAAGAATGGTAAAACTGTGATCTCAGAAGAGAAAATAGCGCAGTAAGTATATTCAGACATTACACATTTTATTATATAAAGATGATTTTGTGGTTTGT
>NZ_DATLKJ010000062.1:0-10080 GCF_035538455.1 Chitinophaga sp. | reverse complement strand
AAAATCGGCTGTCCGGTAAATTTTTTATCTTTATCCAAGTTTTTACGTTTAAGGTGTGGTAACCCAAACATAGAAACTATTGGGGGGCTTGCCCCCTTTTTTTATGCTTTATTCACTTATTTTAGTCGGACAATACTGTTTGAAAATATTTTTTTTATTTAAACTCTAATTGTTAGATTGCATAGCGTTGTAATGTAAAATAAATTTCAACCTGCGGGAAGAAGCAGTTAATAAGCAAGTAGTTTGTTATCTTTGACAAAACGTATTAACACTATTTGATTAATCCTGTAATTTAGAATAACCATTATTAGAATAACCATTAGAAGAAATAGTCTATGAATTACCCTGAGTAGATTTTTTTTCTTTAAACCCTACAATCTCAATGTATATACCCAATGCACTTTATTGCTATACTAACCAAGTGTATAGTATACCCAGTTAAAGCCATACGGGGTAATTGTTACCCGAACGTATCTCTCAGCATAAGCTGACTGACAGCGGGAACTGCTACCTGATGCAATACCATCTAATATTGGTGTTGAGGATTTTGTATTGTAAAAATGCAAGATCGATAAATGTGAAATAACTAAAACTATACTATTTTGACTGTGCCTTTAAATGCATGGTGTCATGGCTGTATTGCTGTGCCTATGCTTCATTTCATCGAATTAGTTAGGAGTCATTATTTATTTGTTGACGGCGTGTTTTCAAGGAGTGGGATGTTGGAAAATGAGAGAGTGAATGCCGCCTGTCGGGAAGCGTCTATTCGTTTTTTATCATCTATTGGATGGTTGAAAAAGCAGTATGACGGGAGCGATCAAATAAATGTTCTGCCTCGTGCGAGGCAGCTTGTATCCAATGCTATGGCGGTTATGGAAGCTGACTCTGTCAGCTCCGGGGCGGATGAAAAGCAGGTTGATTTATTAGTTGGGATGCTGGAGGAGGTTTCGTCCGGTCAGGATACAAATGAATTTTCTTTTGAAGTAATGTTGGAGGGCATCCTTATTATACCTGTGCTCTTGCGGTTAAATAAGTACATGAAAGGGAATGACAGGTGTTTTGATAAAGGGTTGTTTCATCAACGTATACAGGCATCGATAATAAATATTTTTCTACAACGTGAATGGTTAGTTGAAGTTGAAGATGAAATGGTTTTTACCGATGCGGGCGCAGCATTGGTTGCTAAATCGATTCATTTTGAAACGGTCCTTTTCCCGGATTATTTGCTTGCAGCCGCTTATCATATACAGGAAGAAGCTGAGGATAAAATTGTACAGCTTTTTAATGACATACCTATAGAGCGGCAACCCAGATATATTGCTGAAATGGGCTGCGGAAAAGCAAATAACTTGAAGCGTATTTACGAGAAAATAGTTTCCAAAACGCGAAGAGGGGAACACCTGGAAAGTCATCCGCTTACTCTGATTGGAATTGACCAAAATCAATTGGCATTGAGAGCAGCCGGGGAAGCCCTTGTTACTTATCCGCTATTGCTCATACAAGGTGGCATATCAGAACCTGGAAAGATCGCGGATATACTGATGGAGAAAGGAATAGCAGCAGATGAAATATTATATACTGGACTGTTACCCGATTTTACCGGTTATCCTTTTACTGATATCAATGGGGATGAATATTTATCCGGATCAGAGGATCGCATAACTTCAGAAATATTATTTACACCTGTTGCACCCGTAGCTTGTTACTGGAACAACTGGACCGAATTGACGGGGAGACACGGATTAATGCTAGTGACCGGGCACTGCTCAGATCATGAGTGTTTTGATGTACTGGATGTTTTGGGCGTACAAAACAGACCATCAGCTGCCTCGAGTATACTAGAGGCAGCTAATGCGGGTTTCTTTTCCAACCGGCCACTGCTAAAGTGCCCTGACGAATTACCATTTGCACGCCTGACTTTTGCGCACTATCAGCAAAGGGTTTACCAGATTCGGTATGCCAGTCGCAACGATCTGCCTGTTTTGATGCATCTAGAAACTGTATGCTGGGCAACTGATATACGTTTGTGTGAAAATGAAGTAATAAAAAGGCTAGAGGTATACCCCGAAGGACAATTTGTGGTTGAGGAAAACGGTTGTGTGTTGGGTGTTATTTATACACAACGAATTGCAGACGAAGCAGCGCTATATAATACCAATGTTGATAATGTAGGGGCATTACACTGTCCTGATGGTGGAGTTGTGCAATTGTTGTCTATCAATATTTTTCCGGAATGCCAGAGCCGGGGGCTAGGGGACGAACTGCTGGAGTTTATTCATCAGCATGTTGCATTGATGAATGATGTAACCAAAGTATGTGCTATTACAAGAAGCCGGGATTTTAAGGGAAATACACAAAGTGATTATGCAGCCTATATAAAGCAAACGGATGAACATGGCTATTATGTAGATCCGATTATCAGATTTCATCAGGTACATGGTGCACGGTTGGGGGGTATTGTAAGCGGATATCGTGTTATGGACAAAGTGAACCTGGGCAATGGAGTACTTGTGCATTATGATGTTCGTGAACGGAAACGGTTTACCGGTAATGGGCGACAAACGGAGGAAAAATCAGGATTGGGCCTTCAACAGATTAGTACAGCAATTGTAAGGTATATAACGGGGATATTGCCGGTGGGAGCACCTATAGATATGGAACAGCCATTGATGGAAATGGGATTGGATTCCGGTGATTTAATGGGGCTGGGGTTGTTTTTAGACAGCAATTATAATATAGCAGTACCTGGTTCTTTTTTCTTTGAATATAATACAATAAACGGGGTAGCCGAAAAAGTAACGGCGATGCTGGCAACTACATATACCACCCCGGCTGATGGGGGCAATGTTCATTATCATAACGAACTGAAAAGGGAATTTGCTGAGGGTACATCGGCTCCCGGTGACGTTGCCATAATCGGCACAGCATTTCGTGTTCCCGGCGCTAGTACTAAAGAAGCTCTCTGGAGTATACTGATTGAGGGCCGTTCTGTCATAACAACACTCCCTGAGGGCAGATGGACCTGGCCAGAATGGGTAGACCTGGCTACCACTCACAAAGGCATTGACAGGGGGGGGTATTTATCTGATATTGATAAATTTGATGCTTCTTTTTTTAGAATATCTCCGCGTGAAGCGGAGCTGATGGACCCGCAGCAACGGCTTTTGTTAGAGCTTACATGGGAGTTGCTGGAAGAAGCCGGATATAAAGCCTCTACGCAGAAAGGAAGTAAAACAGGTGTTTACATCGGCGCCAGTGGCAGTGACTATGAGCTTTTACTAGGGGCACAAAAAGGAGATGAAACCCTGACAGGTACAGGTGCTTCATTGGCTATACTGGCCAACAGATTATCCTATTTTTATGATTTTGAAGGCCCCAGCATGCAGATAGATACCGCATGCTCCTCTTCATTAGTAGCCATCAATGAAGCCATTACAGCTATTAATACAGGTAAATGTTCCCAGGCTATTGTTGGCGCTGTTCATTTGATGTGTCATCCTTCGAGAAGCCTGGCGTATCACAAGTCCCATATGTTGAGTGAAGATGGCCGGTGTCATACTTTTGACGCAGCTGCAAATGGTTATGTAAGAGCAGAGGGCGGCATTATGTTTTTTTTAAAACCACTAACCCAGGCACTAGCCGACGAAGATGATATACATGGCGTTATTAAAGGGGGGGCCATTAATCATGGCGGACAATCCGGTGGGTTAACAGTACCCAACCCGGAGAAGCAGCGAAGATTACTGGAGGATGCTTATATCAATGCAAAAATAGATATCAGGACAGTTAACTACCTGGAGGCACATGGTACGGGCACAAGTCTGGGGGACCCGATAGAAATAGCAGGATTAACAGCTGCATTTAATTCACTTGGGCATTCACCAGGAGAACAGCTGTCTCCCTGGTGTGGAATAGGTTCTGTTAAGACGAACATAGGACATTTAGAGGCAGCTTCAGGCATGGCAGGTATATTGAAAGTATTGCTTTCAATGGAGCATGGCTTGTTACCTCCAACCTGCAATTACCATAAATTAAACCCCCAGGTAATATTAACAGGTAGCCCATTTTATATTCAAAAGAAAATGCAATCATGGCAGCCTGTGTTCGCTAACGCACCGTTGAGGGCAGGTGTGAGCAGTTTTGGAATTGGGGGGGCCAACGGTCATATAGTCCTGGAATCATATCCGCAGGTGCAACAAATAGTTCCGGGAAAAGCTGGCGCTAATCTTCTTGTATTGTCTGCTAAAAGCATTGACGGATTGAAGCGCTACGCTGAAAACATATTGCATTATCTGGATGAAAACGAAACCGCTTTATCCGAACTATGTTATACCCTGCAAACGGCAAGGGAAGAGATGGAGGTGCGGCTGGCAATAGTATGCCAGGATGTTGAGAAATTGACGGGAGTATTACGCGATTATATTAGTGGAGTACCTTCTCAAGAATGCTATACAGGAAATATTAAAACTGTTGTAAAGACAACTGAAACTCCTGACATCGCATCTATGGCAGGGAGAAAACCAATAGCAACTGAGACACTGCGCGATATTGCAAGATACTGGTGTGCCGGAAAATCAATTGACTGGGCATTTTTTTACGAAAAACAAAAACCCAGTAAAATACGGCTGCCAACCTATCCTTTTGCAAAGGATAGGTATTGGTTACCTGAAGATAGCAACGTTGCTACCACATCGAATAGTGGTAGGAAATTACATCCATTATTACACAGTAATAGTTCCACGCTGAGAGAACAACAATTTACAAGCTATTATACCGGTAAGGAGCTTTTTCTGGCTGATCATAAAGTACGGGATGAAAAAGTTTTTCCGGGAGTAGCGTATTTAGAACTGGCAAGGGAAGCGGGAGAACAATCGTTAAGGGAGAAAATAACCCAGTTAAAAGATGTTCGCTGGTTAAGTCCAATACAGGTCGGAGAACAGCCTGTACAGGTACTAATCGGTCTTTTTCAGGAAGGTGGTGATACTATTTATGAAGTTTATACCTATGATCAGGAGGTACGCAAAGTAAACAGTCAGGGAAAATTAAGTACAGAAGGAAAACCTGCGCCCGAAAATTTCGATCTGGGCGCGATCAGGCAAAAATTGCCGCATACAAGAGATAAGGATGCCTGTTATCGCTTATTTAAAACGAAGGGGTTAAAGTATGGTAATAGTTTTCAAGGCATTGACGTGCTTTATTATAGCGAAACGTCCTCATTGTCTAAAGTAACTTTACCCAAAGAAAAAAATTATGTGCTGAGCCTGGGTGTACTGGACTGTGCACTGCAAACTTGTATAGGGTTACATTTTGCAAAGGAAGGAGAATCTTTGGTATTGCCTTTCAGTGTAGAAGAAGTAAATATTTATCATGAACTGCCCGCTACTGTCTGGTGTTATGCCAGGCAGCATCAACACTATAGACCCAGTAACATAATTACCAGTTATGATATAGATATTTTAGGAGATTCCGGCCAGGTATTACTTAGTTTTATTTCAACGGTAATGCTTCCAGTCGACGGATTCCCCAAGCACCAACAGCCGGTAGAGAAGGCCAATACATATTTATATGACATCAGGTGGCAAACTTCATTACCCGCAAGTATTCCTAAACAAACCATTACATCAACTCCCCTGGTATTATTGGCAGGCGGTTCAGTTGATCTGGCGGATAAACTGAAAGAGGTATTGGAACTGGAAGTAATTCCTTTATCTGGAGAGACAACGGAGGCTTATTTTCTCAGTGTACTGGAAATGGTGAAACCGATACTGACAGCAAAAGAAGCTACACATATCATGATTGTTTGCTGCAATACAGACTACGTAGAGTATGGGTTCATATCCGGGCTATTAAAAACAGCGTCACAGGAAAACCCCAGAGTGACCGGAAAGATAATCGGTGTAGAACGGTTGAATATCATAGAGCTGGAAACCCTGATAACTATACTGGAAGCGGAACAACAGACTGCTGATGTTGAAGTTTGCTATCATGAAGGGAAAAGAAGTGTAAAAATGCAGCAGGTCATAGAAGCTGCTGCAGGCACTAGTGAAGGGGCTTGTATCAAAGAAGG
This sequence comes from Chitinophaga sp., assembly GCF_035538455.1. Classification (GTDB taxonomy): domain Bacteria; phylum Bacteroidota; class Bacteroidia; order Chitinophagales; family Chitinophagaceae; genus Chitinophaga. The sequence goes on along the minus strand of NZ_DATLKJ010000062.1, from coordinate 4,013 downwards.
TGGAGTATATCTGATTACTGGCGGCGCCGGTGGACTTGGGCGGATTTTTGCCTTGCATATTAGCCATACTCCGGACACACAGGTGATACTTACCGGAAGAAGGGAACTCTCTGCAGAGCAAATATCGGCTTTATCAGTTGGACCCAATGTTGCCTATTACCCGTGTGATATCACCAACAGAACAGCGGTAAATGGCTTAATAGAGCGTATCAAAGCGCGTTACGGGAAATTAGATGGCGTCATCCACAGTGCCGGGGTTATCCATGACAGTTTTCTTGTCAACAAAACCGGAGAGGAAGCGGTATCGGTGCTATTGCCCAAAATAGCTGGTGCAAAAAATATTGATGAAGCTACAAAAGAGGAGACGCTTGATTTTATGGTATTCTTCTCTTCTGTATCAAGCATATTGGGAAATATAGGACAGGCTGATTATGCATCTGCTAACGCCTGGCTGGATAATTACGCCCATTATCGTAACCTACTGCGAGCTACAGGAAAAAGATATGGTAAAACATTAAGTATTAACTGGCCTTTATGGAAAGAAGGCGGAATGCAAATAACCGCTGAAAGTGAGAAATATCTAGCGAAGCAATGGGGAATGGTATCATTACCAACAGCCGAAGGGATACATGTTTTTGAGACATTGCTTAATAGTATATCAGGGCAGGCGATGGTAGCCTACAGGAAAACAGATAGCGGTTCAAAGGATTTCACTGGTATGGTAGCGGCAGAAGTTGATCGACCGTCATTTGCACCTAGTGATGACAATAAATTGCAAACTGCGTCGATTCAGTATTTGCGTGGAATACTCGCAAAGGAGTTAAAATTACCAGAAGATAAATTTGATCTGGATGCTCCTTTTGCAGAGTATGGGATTGATTCAATATTGATAACGCGGCTGACCAACTGTTTGGAAGAAGTGTTTGACCGGCTGCCCATGACACTGTTCTTTGAATACCAGAATTTTCATGAATTAATCGAATACTTTACCAGGGAACATAGTGATGTTCTCCGCAAGTTGGTCGGCCATCAGTTAAGTGCGCCCCATATACCTGTAGTTGCTGTGCCTGCTCATGAAGATACTGTACCTGCGGATAATAAGTACAGGCGGCGTTTTACTGATAGCAAGTTACAAGCAGCAATGCCGGTAATGGAAAAGGAGGATATTGCTATAATAGGGTTAAGTGGAAGATACCCTGGAGCAAAAAATATTGATGAGTTCTGGGAGAACTTAAAAGCAGGGAGGGATAGTATTACAGCCATACCTAAAGACAGATGGGATGCCAGCCGTTATTACAGTGATGAAAAGGGGAAGGAAGGTAGTATTTATAGTAAATGGGGTGGGTTCATCGATGATATAGATCAATTTGATCCATTGTTTTTTAATATTTCTCCCAAAGATGCTGAGCGGATGGACCCACAGGAGCGTTTGTTTTTACAGACGGTTTGGGAAACTATAGAGGATGCAGGCTATACCAGAGAGTTATTACAGGGAACGGTAAATAAAGATGGATTAGGGAACAGGATAGGTGTGTATGCAGGTGTGATGTATGAAGAGTATCAGTTATTTGGTGCGGAGGAAACCTTGAAGGGAAATCCTATGGGGCTGTGGGGAAACATTGCCAACATAGCCAACCGCGTATCTTATTTTTTTAATTTTCATGGCCCCAGTTTAGCGGTGGATACAATGTGTTCTTCTTCGTTAACTGCTATACACCTGGCGTGCAGGGATATCCTGACTGGAGAGACCGATCTTGCAATAGCCGGTGGCGTGAATGTGAGTGTACACCCCAGTAAGTATCTGATGCTCAGTCATGGTGGTTTTGTATCCGGCAAGGGGAGATGCGAAAGTTTTGGCGAAGGCGGAGATGGTTATGTACCGGGTGAAGGGGTAGGTGCGGTATTGTTGAAACCATTAAGTAAAGCCGTGGCAGACGGTGACCACATTTATGGTGTTATCAAGGGATCTGCCGTTAATCATGGCGGAAAGGTTAGCGGGTATACGGTGCCCAATCCCAGAATGCAGTCGGCACTTATAAAGGAGGCGGTGAGGAAAGCGGGAGTAAACACTGCAGATTTCAGTTATATAGAAGCACATGGCACCGGTACCAGTTTAGGCGACCCAATAGAAATTGCAGGTCTGACCAGTGCGTTTGAATCTGAGAATAAACAATATTGTGCCATAGGGTCCGTAAAATCAAACATAGGTCATTGCGAATCGGCGGCAGGTATATCAGGGCTCACGAAAGTATTGTTGCAACTAAAGTACCAACAATTGGTACCCTCATTGCATTCCTCTGTGTTAAATCCGTACATCAATTTTGCTGAAACCCCATTTAGGGTACAACGAGAGCTGGAAGAATGGACAGCTGCCGATAACCGTCCGCGGTTAGCTGGCATCAGTAGCTTCGGGGCTGGCGGTAGTAATGCTCATATCATTGTGGAAGAGTATCAGGCAACCGCTAAGAAAGCGTACATGGGAACTGCACCTGTTATAGTGGTGCTGTCGGCCAGAGATGAAATCCGACTGAAAGAACATGCCGCCAATTTGCAACGTTACATCGCAACGCATCCGGATACTAACCTTGACGAAATCGCGTACACGCTGCAAACAGGACGGGAACCAATGGATGAGAGGCTGGCCTTCATTGCAGACAGTATTACAGCTCTTTCAGTCAAGCTGACTGATTATTTAACCGGGAAAAAAGTTGACTCATTTACAGGTAATATAAGAAAGGATAAAGTAGGTTTTTTGCTCGACGGAGGCGCTGGTAATGCCTATATTAATTTTGCCATAACTAATAGGGAAATAGCATCTATTGCACAGTTATGGGTGCGGGGGGTAAATATTGATTGGAGTATATTCCACAAAGAGCATAAACCTGCAAAGATCAGTTTACCCACCTATCCGTTTGCAAAAGAAAGATATTGGATATCGCTTAGTGAAGTACAAACGAGCATAAGCGGTGGCAACAGACTGCATCCGTTGCTGCATAGTAACAGTTCCAGCCTGGAGAAACAGCAGTTTACAAGTATTTACACCGGTAAAGAATCGTTTTTAGCAGATCATAAAGTCAGAGAGGAAATGGTATTGCCTGCAACCGCTTTGCTGGAGTTGGCAAGAGAAGCCGGCAATCAGTCAGCAAAAGAAAAGATTACGCAGCTAAAAGATATAAATTGGCTAAGCCCTATAAAGGTAAACGGGATACCTCAGAAAGTATATATCAATCTTTATCCTGCAGATGATGAAGTTATTTATGAAATATATACTCAAAACGCAGCCGCGATAAAAGTGCATAGTGAAGGGCGGTTAAGTGCTGTACAAATGCGGACACCCTCAAATATTGACCTGGATACCATCCGGAAAGAACTTCCTTATGTTAAAGAGCAGGATGAATGTTATCAGTTATTCAAGGCGAAGGGATTAAATTATGGCGCCAGTTTCCGGGGCATTGAGAAGTTATATTACAGTACCAATAAGGCATTGTCAAGAATCGCTTTGCCCAGGCAGGAGGATTATATTCTTCAGCCTGGTATGTTAGACAGTGCACTGCAAACCTGTGCAGGAATAAGTTTTGCAAAAGAAGAACAAACACTGTCATTGCCCTTCAGTGTGAGGGAAGTAAATATTTATCATGAGCTGCCGGCCGTTGTCTGGTGTTATGCAAGGGAGTATAAGGGCAATAACATTACCAGCTATGATATTGATCTTCTGGGAGAAAACGGAGAGGTATTACTAAGTTTAAGAGAGCTGGTGTTACTTCCCGTTGGTTGGGAGGAAAGAGTCAGGCAGCCTGCAGTAAAAGCAGCTACTTTTTTGCATGGTATTACCTGGGAGTTATCACCGGCAGTGACCCAAAAAAGTACAACATCGACCCAACTCCTATTGCTGGCGGGAGGCTCTGCCGATCTTGCTGATAAGCTGAAAGAAAAGCTGGCGCAGGAAGTGTTGTCGGTACCTGAAAGTGCCCCCGTTGATTATTTTGTCAAAGTGCTGGAGAAAGTAAAAGAGA
>NZ_DATLKJ010000061.1:0-22559 GCF_035538455.1 Chitinophaga sp. | reverse complement strand
GGAATACCAAAACTTCCGCAGGTCAACCCTTGTGGCACACTGTATGCAGGGTTCACTGGCTTGGGATTAACAATCACCTTCACCGGCTTGCGCACGCTTTTGCAGGTACCAGCTGCAGCCTCTGCATAGTAAGTGGTAGTGACAGTAGGTGTGACCGTATAACTACCACCCGTAGCAAGAAGGGTGCCGCCGGTGCTGGCATTATACCAGCGAATAGTACTGCCGGGAGCCGCCGTAGCGGTAACAATTGTTGACTGCCCGCCACAGATCGTGATGCTGTCGGTACCATTGGGAGTCGCTACTGATGGTTTACGTAAAGCAAAATAAATCCGGAAAGAAGATAACAGACCTACAAGACTGCTGGTCAATGTCACCTTCACGCGGTCAAATGTTTGTGCAGGCTTCAGTAATATTTCTCCGTCCTGGTTACCCTGGAGTATCCGCAGAATACTGGTAGATACAGCCTGTGCATCATTATTAGGAGTACTTCCATTAAATGTCTGAACAGTAACTCCTCCAAGGATAGCAGCGGAAAGAACAGCATTACTACTGCCAATACGGATAATCAGGGAATCGCATCCTGTTGTGCTGGCTGCCGGGAAGATAAGGGTCTGGTAAACGGCAACATCTAATAGTCCGGCTGTAATAGAAAAGGTGGAATAGTCGGTAAGATTGGGGTTGACCGCATTCCCGGAGTTAAGCACACCGCATCCGATACATATACCGGTACCGGAAACGCCATTATTTTCTGTGTTGGCGTATACCTGGGCATTCGCCTGCCTTACCAGGAGACATAGCAACATGAATAGACATACGGCCGCCTTTCTCAGCATGTAAAATTGAGGTTTCATTAATTTTTGGGTTTATGGAGTATCAAATAAAAACCGCATACGGCATGATTAACAACTATTACCGGGGCTATTGAACTTGCGGTTGGCAAATGGTTAGGATAATATCGCTAAGACAATGGTGATGGCGTAACCTATTGGTATAATGTAAAGATAATTACCCTTCGTTCTAAACAGATAGCAGTATAAAAAAAACTCAATACAGGGAAAGTAATAAGAAGAGGCCGCCCCATTTTACATAAAAGCCAGAGACAGCCTCTTCTGTTTCTTAACACATCCAGCAACGCGTATAACAGGTCCCCAGACAGGTTTCACGCGCTGTTGGCGGCGGGCAACCCAGACAACTTACACGGGCAGTAGGTACGCATTCAGGCGAGGTGAATGTAGCGCCCCCAAGAATAACATTTGCATTTTCGGCATTCAATGTAGCGATGTTCGCTTTTGTCAGAGATAATTTTCTCTGAAGGGTCATTTTTTTCCTTTTCATACAACAATAGAATTAAGGTGAGTCCATTCCTTTATTTCAGTGGTATTGCCGCGGAATGGTTATACAGCAATGGCTTCAAAAAAATACAGGTTTCACGGGTTAAATCAGTCTCTTGAACATCCATTTCATATCTGAAAAATATAAATCCCCACAGGAAATATTCTTCCGGTGAAGATCACATCTCCTTTCCTTAACAATTTTTTCATCTAATAAGGGTAGTCATCAGCACGGGTGTTTCATATACAGGGGATTGTCAAATTCTATAGCACAACATAGGGGGTGAAATTGTCTGTCATTATACCTGCTATAATGGAGCGGACATGATTATTTCCCCGAATCCACCCGGTTAAAACCGTTTTGTACACTTACCAATATTTCTATTATGCAACAACGTATTTCAGCCATCGCTAGCTATATCATCTGGCTGGGTAAAAACACAGTACTGGCAGCTATTGCAGGTATGATCATTTATTTTATTATTAAATCACTGCCGGGTTACGACTGGGTTTGTAATGATATGCTGAAAAGCAACATGGAAACTATATCCCTTTATCCGGACCTGACCACCGATCAGAAACTGGAGATAAAACTGGGCAAGTCCTACGGGTATCTGCGTTACGTGAAGGAACAAACACCGGAAAATGCGGTGATACTGTTTCCCGGCGCAGAAGCCTTTTCTCCGCCAGGACAGAAAAGCGACTATACCGGAGAACCCTACAACAAACTATGGGCGCTGCGCTTTCTGTATCCGCGCAAACTGGTCATCCCCTCCGAAATGGGCAAAACAAGCTACTACAGGAAGGTCACCCACATCGCTGTCGTAAACGGACTTGGCGCAGAAAAACTGGAAACGCCACCAGGCATACCTCTCACAGATATTGTGTTACCGGTAACGCCTGTTATAAAGTAATTTGACTGTTAACTTTTCCGTATTTAACCGATGCTTATATTTGCGGCGCCTTATTTAAACGGATGCCAGCTATAACAGAAACGACTGTACGCTGATAATGAAACCATACTATATGAATAAAAAAGGGAAGAAGCTTTCAGTTATCATACCAGTGTATAATGAAGAAAGTACCATCACGGCCATCCTTGAAAAGATTATGCAGGTTGAGTTACCCGGGGATGTAAGCAGGGAGCTTATTCTTGTTAACGACTGCTCTACAGACAACAGTGAGTCCAGGATCCTGGAATACCTGGGTACTTGCAAAGAAGGCACTATCGTCTATCTTAAACATGCTGAAAATAAAGGCAAGGGTGCAGCCATACGTACAGGTATACCCAAAGCCACCGGCGATTACATCCTCATACAGGATGCAGATATGGAATATGAACCCGGCGATTATCCGTTACTGTTGCAGGATCTCTTATCAGGAGAAAGCAAAGTAGTATACGGCTCCCGGTTCCTGAATAAAGTCAATAAACACTCCTATCACAGCTTCTACTGGGGCGGCCGCCTGGTTACCTTCGTGACCAACCTGCTTTACAGGCTGCAGCTCACAGATGTGCCCACCTGTTACAAGATGTTCGATGCAGCACTGCTGCGGTCTATCAACCTGGAATGCACCCGGTTTGAGTTTTGCCCGGAAGTAACAGCTAAAGTAGCCAAGCTGGGACATAGGATCGTGGAAAAGCCGATATATTATTATCCAAGGTCATTCAGTGAAGGGAAAAAGATAAAGTGGCAGGATGGTATCGAAGCAATATGGACACTGGTAAAGTACCGCTTTTCAAACTGAAATTGATGGAACCAACAAAAGATAAAAGTTACACAATACCAATCAGCAAAAGCTGGATAGGAAAAAACCTCCTGCTCGCCGCAGCGGCAGGAATCACGATATACTTCCTCATCAATAAACATCCGGGATATAAATGGGTCTGTAAGGAGATGTTCACAGAAGACAAGGAAATCCTCTCCTATCCGCCCGATCTGACTACAGGTCAGAAAACAGCGCTGAAACTGGGAAAATCGTACAACTACCTGAGCTATGTAAGAGATCACACGCCTGATACCGCAGTAATCCTGCTTCCAAGTGCAGAGGCATTCTTTCCGGCCGGTAAAAAAAGTGGTTTTATCAGTGAACCCTACAACAAGCTGTGGGCGTTACGTTTTCTCTATCCACGCAAACTGGTTGTTCCCTATGAAAAGGGCCGCACCAGCTATCTGCACAAGATCACGCATATCGCGCTCGTGAATGGTCAGGCGCCGGAATTGCTACCGGTGCAACTGGACTTTCCTTATACCGATACTATTATACAAATGAACCGGTCTGTCAAATAAAAAAAATATGTTACCAGCAGCTATACTAGTCACTATATTATCAGGATTTGCTATTGTCAATATGATAGCTGTCCGCTTCTCTATGCAGGAAAAACTGGGCTTATCTTTCCTTGTCGGCATGGCTTTCCAGACTATACTAATGGTCCTGCTTGACCAGTTGAATATCGCCGTCACGCCTGTCAGCATCACCGCCGCCACCTCAGTGGCCGTTGCAGCGATGCTTCCTTTTCTTTACAGAAAACGCCAGCATATTATCACGCCAGTAAAAGTAAAAGGTATCAATGGGCTATGGATCGTGTTCATTGGATTTATCGTGTACATAGAGTACATGAACTTTACCAAATGCCTGTACTTCCCAACCTACGACAGAGACAGCCTCGCAGGGTTTGACACCATCGGGTATATCATATCGCGGGAACATACCATCAGGCATCTCAGCATATTCCAGGGCGATTATATGCCCTCCATACACGGACCTGGCAGCTATATCACCTATGCGCCAATGGTACAACTCAGCTACGCATACGTATATATGTTTGGGGCAGAAACATCTAAACTGATACCTGCGCTGATGTTTGGTTTCTTCCTGCTTGCCTTTTACGGCGCAGCACTGAGGGCAATCGGCACTTCCGGCGCAGCGGTTGCCACCTTCTTCGCCATGATGACACCACAGATGCTCTCCTGGTCTTCCTTATCCGGCACTAATGTGATACATGCCATCTATGCATCGCTGGGTGTCATTTATTTTACGCTATGGTTCCGCAAGCGGGAACAGTCAATGTTGAGCATGGGCGCCTTATTGCTTGGAATCAATGCATGGTGTCGTTCGGAAGGGATCGTATTCATAGGAGCTTGCCTTTTCATTATGCTGATAGATGCCATCATACGCAAGCAATACAAAGCGCTTATTGAGTGCACACTGATAGCTGCAGCTCCCGCCCTGCTATGGACCCTTTTCATGAAGGTAAACGGCCTCTATGCCGAAGGAATCATCTCCACGCACCTGATCGTAGACGGTGCAAAACTAAAGACAATCTGGGATGCCATGACAAATCATTACAGCAACACCATTTACTATGGCCTCACCTTCATCGGGCTGCCTGTAGCCATACTCCTCAACATCAAATCATTAATAAAAGAGAAAGACAACATACAACTGCTGGCAGTTATCCTGTTATCTTCCTTTCTCTATATGTTCCTGCTCTACCAGGTAACCTATACCTGGGATAGTATCAACAATGTACTGGCCTACTCTGCAAAGCGTTTCCTGTTCTGCTTTACACCAATGATATGGTATTATGTGTTCAGCAACGGTAGCGTGGTCACGGCATTTTTGAAACTGGACGGCCTCTTCGCGAGGGAAAAAGCTATTACGGTTAAATAAATTATAGAATCAGTTTTTTATAAGACAGGGCATACTGATATTATCGGGCATAACCCAATCCTGGTTACTGGATAGATGCCTAAGCGTGTTGTTCTGCAGTAGGTTGATCCTGTTTGGGATGTAGTACAAAGCAAAATGGTGGGAATACTACAATGGTAATTCTTCGTATTAAGTCTATAAAAAACATTCGTCTGCCTATTTGCCTTCAAAGCAAGAGCACTTGCTACGGCTGCTAATACTACCAGGGTAACTAACCCGATTTTTGCACTTTTCATAACATTTTTTTTTGAAGTGTGAGGGTAAATATTTTACATCGTCCTGAAGAGAAGAAAGGTATTCGATTAAGGGAGTATGCCTGCGGATAGATACAGGTTGGGTACAAACGTGCCAATTATTTACAAAACAAATCCGGGGCTGTTGTCATCTTTCTATGGTAAATCTAATCACTCTCTCTGCATTACACTCACACTTCGTCGTTCATGATAAGTTATCGCAAATTCATTAATCGCTGATGATGTCAGGCACTTTAAAGAACTGTTGTCATATTTAGTTATAACAACGTTCTTCACATGTCCTACTCTGCTACAGGAAGAGGTGTCTTTGCTACCACACTTCCATATTGCAGGTAATTTATTACGACGCATAACCCGTTTACGCACAGGCTTTGCCGCCGCAACCGGCTGGCACATCTCCATCAGTGCAGTGATAATCATGTCAGCATCCTTGCCTTCCCGTAATAAAAGCAATGCCTTGCCGGTAAGCTGCCGGTATAGGGTATGTATCTTTTGTTGTTTAGGTAACTGCCGGTATACACCAGATGCCATCTTTGATGCGGTAGCCAGTAAATGGGCATTCTCCATTGTTCTGCGGAAAGCGGGGGCTTTCTTTACTCTCTTACCGGTAAGAGAGCTTTTAAGGCGTATATAGTATCTCCCATACATCTCGTAGATGCAAAGATTCTGAATAGTACCCATAAAGGGCGGTTTAACGCCTGCCGGTAAATCTATCTTTGCCATGGGATAAGGGTTTAAACAACAATGATTTATCTAAATTTACCGATTTTGTCTCAATACACCAAGCATTATTACGCTATGCTTTTATTCGCTTGTCATTCGGTTCTCATAGGTATTAAAGGCGCACGAACAGTATAGTCAACTCCCGGGCATCCCCCAGTCATCCCCCAGGCAGCCCCCACCCAACCCCCTGTTAAAAGCGCACAATGGTTAAATACAGACAATAGCTATTATATCAGTACAATGTCCTCCAGTCTATTATTAAACGCCTGGTTTACACCCACTGCTTCACATTAAGTTATCACAAACTTAATCCCACCTTAACAAAACCTTCACATTGTACTTATAATTTCGGCCCCCGAATGCAACCCGATCTTTATCGTCAATAACCTATCATGACCGTACCCGGATGCGAACACACGGTCACACTTTAAACGAGGAGCTATCATAATTACATAATCAACACTGATGAAGAATTTTTTACTGTTTCTAACCTGTATGCAAATGTTTGCACCTGACATTGCTTATAGTAGTACTGTACCAGCACACAAGGATATTCCCCCGTCAGGAAATATCCGCATCACAGAAGATGTTGTTGTACGCGGCCGCGTCACAGATGAAAAAGGTGAACCGCTACCCGGCGTAAGTATCAAACCCAAACACGGCGGCAAAGGCGCCGTTACCAACGCAAAAGGAGAATACATACTGACGCTTCCCTCCACAGGATCTTCACTGGTCTTCTCTTTTATTGGATACGTATCACGTGAAGTAGCCGTGAAAGAAACACAGCTACTGAACATCCAGATGAAGCCGGACCCAAAAACACTCAACGAAGTAACCATCACCACAGCGTTGGGCATCAAACGTGAAGAGAAACAACTGGGCTACGCCACCAGCGTACTCAGTGGTGAACAACTCACCAACGCCACCCCCAACAACTGGACAGAAGCCCTATCCGGTAAGGTAGCCGGCCTCACGCTCGTAAGATCCAACAGCGGCCCTTCCGGCTCCAACAGGATCGTACTGCGTGGTGAAAAAAACCTCACCGGCGACAACGACGCACTCATCGTAGTAGACGGCGTGGTGATCAGCTCCGGTAGCGGACGACGCACCGCCATTGCAGGTGAAAGCGCCTATGGAACCGGCAGCGACAACATGCCCGCAGACTACGGCAGCGGATTGAATGACATCAACCCGGAAGACATTGAAACCATCACCGTACTGAAAGGCCCCGGTGCAGCTGCACTATACGGACAACGCGGTGCAGGTGGCGCCGTCATCATCACCACTAAATCCGGCAGCAAAAAAAGAAAAGGTCTTGGCCTGACTTTCAACTCCAATACATCCCTGGAACAAGTAAACCGCTGGCCCAACCTGCAATACGAATATGGTCAGGGCCTCGACGGCGCCAACTATTACTCCTACGGCGCAACCCCGGACGGTGGCAGCACTTCCGGTACCAGCTCTGCATATGGCCCTCGCTTCGACGGGCAAAAGTTCTACCAATATGATCCTGTAACGCAGAAAGTAGGCACAGAGCGCACACCGTGGGTACCCTATACTAATAAGGTCCGTAAGTTTTTTAACACCGGTCATACCTATGCCAACGCTGTCAGCGTAGATGGCGGTACCGACAGAACCACTGCACGCTTCTCCTTCACCAACTTCCTCAACGACTGGATCATTCCTAATACCGGGTTCCAACGTAATACGGTGTCTATGTCCGTCAACTCAAAAGTAAACGACAAACTGCAGATCTCTTCCAAAGTAAACTATACCAACAAAAAGAGCGATAACCTGCCAGGCGCGGGATATGGCAACCAGTCTATCATGTACTGGTATATCTTCTGGCAACCCAACGCAGATCCGGATTGGTTACGCGATTACTGGGCCAAAGGTCAGGAAGGACGTATTATCAAATATCCTTTCAGCTCTTATCCTGAAAACCCCTACGCCATTGCCTATGAGTTCATCAACAGAAGTAACCGTCACGGCATCACCGGCAACGTACAGGCGTTGTATACCTTCACCGATGAGTTGAGCCTTCAGGTAAGAACCGCCATCGACTTTACGTACGAGCAACGTGCCCAGGAACGTCCTTTTGATGCAGGCGCTAAATTCCCCCGCGGAAGTTACCGCACACAGAATATATTCTCTATGGAAGCCAACACCGACTTCCTGTTGAAATATGCAAAGAAGATCAGCCATGATTTTGAACTTACAGTGAATGCCGGCGGAAGTACGCTTAACAACAACTATAACAGGGACGAGCTGCGCGCAGACTCCTTAACATATCCCGGCGTTTATACAATGGCCAATGCTGCCGGTCCGCTGGCTACTTATCCGCTGAAATCCAAATACAGGATCAACAGCTTATATGGCTTGATTACAGCAGGTTTCAGAGACTACCTGTTCATGGACGTCACCGCACGCCAGGACTGGAACAGTACCCTCGCCACACCTTATGCCGTTGATAACGCTGCTTTCTTCTATCCATCCGTGAGCGTCAGTGCGGTTGTATCAGAGATGGTGAAATTGCCGAAGTCGTTCAGCTACGCGAAACTCAGACTTTCCTACGCAGCAGTAGGTAGTGGTACAGATCCTTACCGTACTTCCTATAACTACTACTCCCCTGCCGGAAACGCTTACAACGGCGGCCTGGAAAACCCGGTGGTACTGACTAACCGTTATCTCAAACCGCTGAGAACAAAATCACTGGAAGTAGGTGCTGCTGCTAAAATGTTCAACAGCCGCTTTGGATTTGATGTAGCCCTCTACTCTTCCAATACCATCAACCAGATCCTGGAACGTAAACTGGATCAATCCAGCGGTTATAAATCGGCTATCATCAACGCCGGTAAGGTAAACAACAGAGGTATTGAAGTAGCATTAAACGGTACGCCTGTTAAAACCAGGAAAGGCTTCTCCTGGAACACAAACGTTGTTTTCTCTTACAACCAGAACAGGGTGATGTCGCTTACAGATAGTACGCTCGTATTGCGCACCGGTCCTGTTGGCGGCGGCCAGATCGTTGTGAAGCCAGGCGGCAGCATGGGCGATATGTACGGCAAGGGTTACCTCCGCGCGCCTGATGGCCAGGTGGTGTACGATTCCAAAACAGGTTTCGCAAAGATCACAGAAGACGTCATCTATCTCGGCAACACAATGCCTAAATGGAAAGTGGGCTTCTCGAACGACTTCTATTACAAACAATTCCATCTCAACCTGCTCTTTGACGCACAGTATGGCGCAGTAGGCCACTCCCTGACACACTATAAACTGGCAGAACAGGGTAAAACCACCAACACGCTTCCTGGCCGCTACAACGGCATCATCGGTAACGGTGTGGTGCAGGATGCTGACGGCAAATACCGCAAGAATGATGTGATCGCAACAGACATCGATGAATACTACCGCTCTCATTACGGTGTAGACAACGCAGAAGGCAGCACCTTCAGCACCGACTTCATCAAGTTCAGAGAAGCGAGACTCGACTACTCACTCAGCCCGAAGCTCCTCAAAAAGCTACATCTGCAGCGCGCTTCCGTGGGCATCTACGGCCGCGACCTGTGGATCTGGACCAAGTGGCCCATCTTCGATCCTGAATTTGGTACACTCAGCGGCACCGACATCGTACAGGGCTTTGAAATAGGACAGTTCCCCTCTACCAGAACTTTCGGATGCAACATCGTTATCGGACTTTAATGCTAAAAAAAATGAAGAAGATCATATATAAAATTACAGGCGCTGCGCTATCATGCAGCCTACTGTTTTCCTCCTGCACAAAGGATTTCACTACCATCAACACAGATCCTAACGGTACGCCGAAAGCGTTGCCGCAGCAACTGCTCGCGCCTGCACTTGTAGGCGTGCTTTCCGCCAACATGTCACGCAACCGCAGCTTCAACAATGAACTGATGCAGGTAAGCGTGGATATGAGTGAATCTGAAGGAAAGGTATTCCGCTACGATTACCGCTCCACCTGGTCTGATTACCTGTATAATACCTGGTACCTGGAAATGACCAACTTCAAGGATATTTACAACCTTGCAAAAGAACAACTCACCTACAACGAATCATACATGGGCATCTCCCTCATCTGCCAGGCCTGGATCTATTCTATGCTGACAGACACCTACGGCGATGTGCCCTATTTCAAATCCAATCAGGCCAAAGACAGTGCGGTATATGAACCTCCATTCGACAGACAGAAAGATATTTATCTCGATCTGTTCAAAAAACTGGAAGAAGCCAACAACCTGCTGAAACTGAATATACAGATACAATCCAACTCCGATCCCGTATACGGCGGTAACATTGCGAAGTGGCGCAAGTTCGGCAACTCCCTCTATCTTCGTTTACTGCTGAGGGTTTCAGGTAAAGCGGAAGTAGCACAGAGCTGTATCGATAAGATAAAGGAGATAGCAGAAACAAATACTGCGCAATATCCGATCATGGCCAGCACCGACGAATCCGCTATCCTTAGATGGACAGGCGCCGGACCTTATGTATCTCCGTATATGTCTGTCCGTGAGCAAGACTTCAGAACGCCAGGCGTAGGCAGCTTTTTCATTGATCACCTGGTGGCGTGGAATGATCCCCGCATCGATATTCCTACATATGGTGTGAATAACATCAACCGCTGGGGCATCGCCCCTTACCAGGGCGCATTCCTTGGTGTACCAAGCGGCTATGCACCGGGTGGTGGCCTGATCCGCAAATCATACTTTTATTCCTATACCTCTTCTACTTCGTTGCAAACCGAGCAGCTCACCGGTATGATCATGAATTATGCAGAGCTGAAATTTATTCTTGCAGAAGCTGCTGCCAAAGGCTGGATCAGCGGTTCAGCCGAAACCTTTTACAATGACGGCGCGCTGGCCAGCATCAAACAGTGGCTGCCAGCATGGCCCATCGCCATCACCGACTTCCTCGCTGCCGCTGATATCCAATGGAACAACAACGCCACACTGGATGAAAAAATGGAAAGGATACACCTGCAGAAATATTATGCACTGTTCCTCACCGACATGCAGCAATGGTTCGAATACCGCCGTACCGGCCACCCTGCACTACCCAAAGGTGAAGGTCTTCGTAACAACGGTGTGATGCCCGCCAGGATGACTTATCCGGTTTATGTGCAGTCTACCAACCCTTCCGGTTACAGATCTGCTGTCGCTGGGCAGGGACCTGATGTTATATCTACACAGGTATGGTGGCAGAAACCGTAAGAATATTTCTCTAATGATGAAAAAAAGTATGATGAAAAATATATCGATTTACTGTTTCCTTTTACTGATAATATTTTCCGGGGGATGTAAAAAAGATGCCTATCCCGGTGGACAGATCAGCCCCTATATCTCCATCTTTGATGTCAGAAGCCTGTACAAGGGAAATGACCTAACACTTACCAAAGAAAGCCTGCTTGGCTCCGACAGGATCACTGGCGTAGTGGTATCCGATCACTCCGGCAGCAACCTTCCCGCCGGCCTGCTGGTATTGCAGGAAAGCCGCCGCCTTTCTCAGCTGAGAGGTATCTCTGTTGCTATTGGCGCAGATGCTGCCACCTATGTACCCGGCGACTCCGTGATCATCCGCGTGGAAGGAGCACAGCTCAAAAGAGTGGATGGTCACCTTCAGATCACCGGCGTATCCGGAAAAGATGTCACCTGGGTATCTTCCAAAAATCCTATTCCGCTCAACCGCATCACAATCGGACAAATACTTGCCAATCCTGATGCCTACGAAAGTACCATGGGCGTAATTGTAAAAGGGGGCTTTGATCCGCTGCCAGCACCCACCGACGTGCTGGCCGGCGATAAAACACTGAATGACGGGTTCGGTGATATCCAGCTCCACACAGAAGCCAATGCCACTTTCGCCAAAACACAGGCGCCTGTAAGTGGAAACTTCTACGGCATTGTATTCGGCGCCAATAATGCACAAGGTAAACCCGGCATTCAGTTCCGTATGCGTAAGAATGAAGACATGGGCGTGCTCAGTTCTACCGTAGAGATTGCGCCTATCCTCATCACCGGCTTCATGAGCGATGTTAAAGGCCCCGATGGTAACTATGAATACATACAGCTCATGACCACCCGTGACATCGACTTTGCAGCCACTCCTTATGCTGTAGTAGTGACAAATAACGCCAACGCCTCTACGCCATCAGGCTATCCCGCTAAAGGATGGGCTACCGGCGACATGCGCACATTTAAATTCAATCTTACTTCCGGCTTTGCAGCAAAAGGGACCTTCTTCTATGTAGGCGGTACCGCTAAAACTATCAACGGGGAAAAGTCCACCAGCATCAGCACCTCCAACTGGATCAGAGCCTTCAACTACACCAGCACCAATGGCGACGGCTTCGGCACTAAAACGGGCGGTCTCCTGGCCAACAGCGGCAACGCCTCTGGTATGGCCGTATTTGCAGGCACCAACGTCACCGTTGATTCCAAACCGGTGGACGTTATCTTCATCGGAACAGGTGGTAGCCTCTTCACAGCTGGCCCTCCGGCTATGGGTTACCGTATTACCAACACTGATCTCTACGACGTCAAAAATCCTATTACACTCGCAGATCAGCCGTTCTACCGCGCCGGCTCCAATACACTCAGTATGAACTACAACACAGCAGACCTGGGCTACTTCAACTTGCTGGGAGGCGAATACAACCTTGCGCTGGGCAAATGGAAAAAAGCCAGATCACAAGTGAACGTGCTGCTATCGAAAGAGTCTACCATCAAAGAAATCGAAGGAGAAGGATCTACCAAACTCAAATAAAATACAACGGATTATGCTCAACAGAAGAAACTTCCTGAAGAACCTCGGCGCCACGGGATCATTACTGGCATTACCTGCTGCCTTCGCACAGGCAAAGCCCGCAGTGAAAACCACCGGCAGCATTGATCTTTCAGAAATCGTATTAAAAGGGAAAGTGCACAGCCGTGGCAAAGGCATCGCCGGGGTAGCTGTAACAGATGGGATCAACATCACACAAACAGACAGAAACGGGCAATACGAACTTGCAAGCAATGCTACCGCTGAATTCGTGTATATCAGTATTCCGGCAGGATATGTCTTTCCGGAAGACAAAGGCATCGCTGCTTTCTATAAACCGCTTCAGCACAAAGGGAAAATACAGACCACCGATTTCGAACTGACTAAACTCACGACTGATGATCGCAAACATAACTTCGTCGTATGGGCTGATACACAGATCATATCAAAGGCAGATGCTGCATTACTGAAAAGCCAGTCTGTGCCCGACTTACAGGCGCTCATTCAGTCATATCCGAAAGACACGCTGTTTCACGGCATAGGTTGCGGTGACCTGGTATGGGATCACTTCGAACTATTTGAAGACTATAAAGAAGCCATACACATGTGCGGCATTCCTTTCTACAACGTGATCGGGAATCATGATATGGACATCGACGCACGTACGGATGATAAATCTGCAGCCACCTTCAAACAGCAGTTCGGCCCTACCTATTACTCTTTCAACAGAGGCGATATTCACTATGTAGTGCTTGATGATGTTTTCTTCATCGGCAATGCAAAAAAATATATCGGCTACCTCACCGAAAACCAGCTTCAGTGGCTGGAGCAGGACCTTGCACTTGTGAAACCAGGCAGCACGGTGGTAGTGAGCCTGCACATCCCTACCAATACCGGTGCAGCCAGAAGGGAGCAGAAAGAAGAAGAACTGGGCGGTGTAGTATCCAACAGGAAACAACTCTACAAACTGCTGGCTCCTTTCAAAGCACATATCATGAGCGGCCACACCCACTTCAACGATAACTGGGAGGACAACAACATCATGGAACACAACCATGGTACCGTCTGTGGCGCATGGTGGACCGGCCCCATCTGCGGCGATGGTACGCCCAGCGGCTACGGCGTGTATGAAGTAGATGGCAGCGACATCAAATGGTATTACAAATCCACCGGTCTCGCAAAAGAAAAACAGCTTCGCGTCTATCCGAAAGGAAAAGTAAAAGAATCTCCCGACGAAATAGCAGTGAATGTCTGGAACTGGGACAACAAATGGAAAGTGGAATGGTACGAAGACGGCGTGCTGAAAGGTAACATGGAGCAACGTGTTGCCAATGATCCCTGGGCCGTGGAACTATACGCAGGACCAGCACTTCCCAAAAAACACAAATGGGTAGAACCTATCTTAAATGATCATATGTTCTTCGCTAAACCATCTGCCAGTGCTGTAAAGATCATCGTAAAGGCGACTGACAGGTTTGGTAATGTGTATGAGGAGAGCATTTAGGATTTTTTTATTTTGGTATGTAGTTATTTATAAATGCAGCGGAGATCGATTATTGGTATTTGATTAACAATAATAGTCGATCTCCGCTGCATTTATAAATAACTACATACCAAAATAAAAAAATCCCCTCACGCTCCTACCAATCTTGTCAGTTTAAAAAAGAACCCGAAGGGCAGGCCTCCTGGTACTACTACTACTCCTCTTGTAATAGTGGGATTATCGGAAGAAACTGCAATTCTGTAACTCACAACTCTGAAACGATCTCCTCTATTAGCTTTCACGACCCCGTTCAAGGAAATACCGTTTCCCATACCAGATGGGTTATTTGTGGTAAGATAGTACTGATAGGCATTAGTGGCTACCACCTCCCAGTTGTTGGCGGAGTTGACATTGGCTCCTGCCGGGCAACGTATCACTGCAGATAATATCCCTACTCCCCCTGTGTGATCCTTATCCGTATTGGCGGTAAACACAACGCCTATCGCGAAGAAACAATATACATTGAAAAGACCACTCTGACCTATTGTAATGGTTCCGGTGATACTGTCGAGCGTAGCATTTATGGAGTTAAAAGAGACATCAGGCGGATTGCTGCCCCATTTACATGGGTTGGTGAACACATTCCTAAGCGCCTGGTTGGAAGTAAAATTTGTGGTCAGATCTACAACCATACTACCCGTAGGTACGGTTGAAGCAAAGGCCAATCCATCCCCTCTGGTGATGAGCGCACGCAGACTATCTCTCACAGGTGTTCTCCGAAACGTAGTGGCTAGTGAATCCTTAATTACTTTGATCACCGCAGCGGAAAAACTTATGGAATCTTTCCATATCGGTGCCGTATTGCCACTCTTTGAAGACAATATCTGTCCGCTGCTGCCAGCAGTGGCTCCAGGCATTATTGCCTGAGAATACCGTATGTTGCCGTTCACATGTAACGGTTGTAAAGGACTGCCCACACCTGCTCCTACCCTGCCATTACCCGTGAGCAGAGCAGTATCGCCGCTGCGCTTCCTTACCATGAAACTGCCGGCGCCATTGGTTTCCCATTCCATGTTGAAGCTATTCAGCGTATCGATCGTTTTGCGATCAAGCTGACCGCCTAATATGGCTACAGAGTCCTGGATGGTAAGACCGTTACGAACACCAGACACCACCTGCCTGTTGCGACTGCCACAAAGATACCTCCATCCATAACGGTCGGTGCGTGTAGTGTCCAGATATTGCGCAATACAGGCACTATCTGTGTTGAATACAGTAAGCCCATACACAGAACGCTTCACGGTGATGCCGGATAACATGGCTTCCATCTGTGCAGTAGTAACACGCGGCAACAAGAATCCTTTCGCGCCGGAAGACAGCTCCAACACACTTTGAGGTGTAATAACCATATTATTGTCGCCCATTTTTATCTGCCCCGCCGATACTAACGGCAAAATGTATACGAATAATTGTAATATTCTTTTCATACGGATGCCAGTTTAACGGATACCTACAACTTTGGTTAGCTTAAACATCATGCTGATGGGGATATCGCCGGGATCAGCCAGGGAAGCGGCCGACACCGCAGGAGCTGTCGCACTTCTAGTTCCCTGATAACACAAAATCCGCAACCTGTCTCCAATATTCAATTGAGCAAGACTGCTACAAAACATACTGGATGATACGGTATTAGACAATACATAAGGCATACGGTTACCGGCTATAATGGTCCAGTTCGAGGCAGTGTTCACATCTGCGCCGGCCGCACATTTCACGATCACCGTATTAACACCAAGCCCCGCTGTTTCTGTGGCTGCCGTTGTCGCAGTGAAGGTCACCGTCAGATTAACAAGTGCATATAATTCAAATAATCCGGCATCCCCTATCGTAATAGTCCCATCTGAATTGGATAAAGTAGCGGATAATGTATTCAGAACAATATTAGGGCTGTTACCCCAAAGACATGCCCGGTTATAAACATCCGCCACCGTACGGCTGGCATTCATGTTGTTGGTTATATCCTGCGTTAATCCACTGGCGGTGAAATAAAAGCCATCGCCCTGGTTAAGCAGGGAACTGAGGGAGTCTTTGGCAGGAGACTGCCCCAGCGCGATGGCCAGCGAATCGAGTGCAGGTCTCTTATTAATAACATCTGCAAGAAACTGCGTAGAGTCTTTCCATACCGGCGGATTATTAGCACCTCTTGAAATCAATACCTGTCCACTGTTTCCGGCATTACCCGCCGGCATCAATGCCTGTGAGAACTGTACGTTACCCACTACATCAAGCCGCTGCGCAGGCGTACTGGTGCCAATGCCTATGCTGCCGCCATTGGCTACAAACAAGGTAGTATCCCCTTTATTAGTCGTCCTTTTCCTGATCATGAAATTGCCGCTGCCATTGGTTTCCCACTCCATATTGAAATTATTGAGTGTATCAATGGTTTTGCGGTCCAGCTGTCCGCCCAGTACTATTGTCATACTATCAGGCCGCAGGCCGTTCCTGGCGTCTCTTATAGGAATGCGGCTGCTGCCGCCGGGAAGATATCGCCAGCCACGTCTATCCGTAAATGCCGTATCAATATACTGCGCCATACAACTGCTGTCGGTATTAAAGATCATCATGCCGTAGATAGAACGCCTGCTGGTGGGAGTAGTTCCGAAGTTGGAAATGCCCTCCATCTGCAGAGTAGTAAGCCGGGGCAAAAGAAAGCCTTTGTTCTTACTTTCCAGTTCCAGCAAGGCACGTTGTTCTATAACATTTAAGTTGTCGCCCATCTTAATCTGCGATATCGCCTTTCCGCAGAAGAGCTCTAACAATAATAAGGTACAGGAAACATATCTGACTACAATTCGTTGAGGCACTGTTAAACTGCTCATGACATGAGATTAATAATCGATAAATTGATGACTCTTATATCTATTAAGTCAGCCCTGTGACAGAAAGGGGTGACTATATAATTGCTAAATTTCGCTTCTCTGACGGTATCCGAAGCGGGTGCTTACTAGAGAAAAAGGGGACCTTACCAGGAATGGTAAGGTACATTTTTATTCCTATAGTGTCCATGCGAACTTACTCCAAAACTCTTATAGGAAGGGATCCTTACATATTAACCGGAGGAGTGGTTTTACCCGTTGTTCCTCCATTAAAATCTATTGTCGTCACCGGATACACATCCGCAATACTTTTGCTGATCACCAGCAATTGTACTTTCCAGTTCCCATTGGTACCATCACCGGTAGTAGCACCGCTGTAATCCAACGCCAGATGCCACGTATTAGTAGCTGTGGCAAATACATTGGCGGTAATGGGCGGCACAACATTCTTCGAATTTACCACCGGCATCTGCACCATCTTGCTGAACACCAACCCTACGAGTGCTACGATGTACTTCGATGTATCAATCTTTGTATCATAGTCAGTGATTTGTGTTTTGGAAACATTGTTCAGGTTGTAGGTAATGAGGCTGATGGTAGAGGCATTATTCACCGTGGCAATCTTCACCACTTCTCCGCCCGGCAACACTCCCAGCGATGCGACACTTCCGCTGGCTACCGGCATATTGTCTATATACAGTTTATTCTTCGTGTATACATTACCATTTACATCCCAGGTACCACGGGGAGTATTGGTGCCCAGCCCGACTTTGGGGGCTTGTGCCCATGTATACATGCTGATACAGCACATTATCGTTATGAACACTATCTTCTTCATAAAAACACTATTAGGTTCAGATACCCGTTGGGGAAGCAGGTGCGCTGCCGTTGTTGTTTCCTTTCAGATCTACCGAAACGGGACTGAGCATATTTGAAATAATTTTGTTCACTGCCAGAATACTTACACGCCAGGTACCATTACCCTCCGCCGATTTACCTCCCACATAATCCAGGTTGATGTGCCAGGTGTTATTCTGCTGAAAGAGGCGGATCTTCACCGGTGGTACTTTACCATCCGTAGTAAGCCCCACTTTTTTGTCGAAAGTGTACCCTGCTATCGACAACACAAAGTCTGAAATAGGGATGCCTGTATCAAAATCCGTTACATTGTTTCCATCTCCTCCTATATTCGTCAGCGCATAAGTCAGGAAATTGAACGAAGTGACATTACCGCTCCTTGTCAGGATCTTTACTATTTCATTGGACGAGCCGATGCCAATCAATGGTATCTTACTGTTAGAAACAGTCATACCATCCACCACCAGCGTATCTTTCACGTAAGCGTCGCCGTTAATGTCCAGTTTCTGCCGTGGTGTCAGTATACCTACGCCCACAGGCGCAGTGCTCTGTGCGCTTGTAGCCATGTAGCACGTGAGCAGACATAATACCGGTAATATATACTTCAGCATAATGAGTATTTTGGATGATTAAAGACCCGTTGGCGCTTGCGCAGCCGTTTTGGA
This sequence comes from Chitinophaga sp., assembly GCF_035538455.1. Classification (GTDB taxonomy): domain Bacteria; phylum Bacteroidota; class Bacteroidia; order Chitinophagales; family Chitinophagaceae; genus Chitinophaga. Next base: position 3,881 of record NZ_DATLKJ010000061.1, on the reverse strand, counting down.
CGAACTCCCCCCGAAATCCTCCGTGATGGGCGACAATACTTTCGCCAGACTTTTGTTCATCACCAGCAGGAACAAGTTCCAGGTGCTGTTCACTGTAGGCGCCGTGCCTACGTAGTCAGCGGCAAGGTGCCAGGTTTTTGTATTGTTGTCTACCCATGTTTCAATACGCAACGGTGCTATATTATTGCCGTTCGTTCTGATAGGATCCACCAGATCATAGGCAGCAATTGTTACCACGTAATCGGTACCGGAAATCTTTGTATCAAAATCGTTCACCCAGTCGAGGTCTACATTCTTCAGTTCGTAAGAGATCACATTCACTGGCACTATATTGTTACCACCCGTCTGCGGCGCCACTTTCACGATCTGGTTTTTACTGTCGATACCTATGAGTGGCGTCTGTTTATCAGCAGTACCCATATTCTCCACAAATAATTTCCCGGAGATATATAGTCCGCCGTTGATATCCATGCCGCCACGGGCTGTGCTCTTCCCGGTAGCCACCTTTACGTCCGGCGGTACCGGCGACTGTGTGCGGGCCAACATCGGCAGTAATATCAATATGAACACTATCTTCTTCATGTTTCCGGTTTTAAGATTTCATCAGCGCATCAGTGTCAGGAACCCAACGAAACGCTGTACCTTATTAGTCTGCACTTTATCCTTGATTGTAATAACATAGTAATAGGTACCATCGGGCAGTATGTCGCCTACGCGCAAGCCACGGTTGCTACGGCCCTCCCAGTTGTTTTTATAATCGGCATTTTCGTACACAACATCGCCCCAGCGGTTAACGATCTTCATATCCACCTGCGCGGTCGGGTCCAGCCCTTCTATGACAAAGCGGTCGTTCCTGCCGTCGCCATTCGGAGAGATACCTTCCGGTATTTTCAGCTTCACCTCTTTGAGCGTGATCGGTGTAGGATCATTATAGTTAGTAGGATCACCGTTGTTGTTGGGTGGCATGATCTCTTTGTCGTTGGAAATGTCTTTCACCACTACATCACCATTCTTTCCTGCCACCTGCGCCGAACTATAGAAGGTACCATAGCGGCCGTCAGGCGTAATATTCAGTGTAAAGCTCACCGTATCCTGCTGTTGCGGCGCCAGCTGACTCAGTTCTTTCAGCAGCTGAATGTCTGCATTACCATCAAAGCCATCATTCAGCACCAATCCGTCAGACTGTTTTACCGGTCCTACCCTTCTGAACTTCATCGGGTAAGGGAACGTATTGCTGAGATTATGGGAGAGCATAACACTGTCGAGCGGCACATCTCCCATATTACGTAGTATAAGCGTGATTGTAACCGTGTAGGTCTGATCCGCTTCCAGTTTCGGTTCGGAAGCCAGTTGTGCCAGACCGATAAGCGCTTTGCGTAATGCTTCAGAGAAGGTGAAAGGCCCCAGTGCAGTTAAAGCATTGCCGCTGCTTACGGCGCCTTCATTGTTATTGCCCGTAGGATTACTGGCGCCGCCGCTTTCCCACTTGCTCCCATTCCAGCGGGCAACCAGCACTCCGGGTAGAGAAGCTACCATGGTGGCTGTTTTGCCAGCATTCCAGGTAAGTGTAACGGTAACGGGTGTACGGCCTGATTCGCGGTCCAACACCCAATATTCATTTTTATTCACACCGCTAATCCTCCCATCTGTTAACTGCGGATCAAAGGGAGAAGTACTGCCATTTCTGAAGAAATATTCTGCAGCAATCGTTTCGTTATTATCTGTGGGCGCACTGATCCCTGCAGGTCTGTAGTAGCTATCGTTACCGATAGGATATACAAAACTTTCATTCCCTGTTTTCTTCACTTTCCCGGAAACATGGCTTTTATCGGAAGGATTTATGGCCCGTGCACCATTCAGGAAAGTCACCCACCCTTGCAGTGTAGTTTTCATAACGCCATTGGTGAAATCCATATCCTTCCGGACATTCATTTCATTGCTCAGGTTGTATGCAATGCCATTAACCACGCTATTCATCACTACATGAAAGAAACTTCCCGGCTGGGTTCCGGCTATCTGTTGCAGTACTGCGCCGTTGAAAAACGTAGTACCGGTATCGTTAGCGGCCATAGTACCGTTGTTGGTCATATTCTTTTTGAAAGTGACCTGCCCGCTGTTATGGTAATTGCCGTCATTGGTGAAATGATCACCGAAATAAACAACCGTATTCCCGCTGATGTGCAGTTCACCTTTATTTACAGCAGTCTGGGCAGAGGTGCTTAGCACCCCTCCCAGGAAACAAACTGCTGTTGATATGTTCAGGTATAATCTGTTAATCATTTTATTGGTTGCTAATGTTCATAATTTCATTCATCAGAAACTATAGCTGATCACGTACCAGCTGGTTCCATCCGACACCAGCGTGACTTTCAATGCCCCACCGGTAGCCCCTCCTCCGAATGATGACAGCAAGGAGCTAGACGTGACCGTATCCGAATAGATCACCGACGTATTAAAGGATAACGTCTGGCTAGGCGTCAGCTGGTTAATAATCAGCATCCTGTTCTTACTTGCGGACGCAGCTGGTAGTGTGATCGTACGTGTTGCAGTCATACCTCTTTCAATGATGATATAATCATTGGCAGCCACTGTGTAATTCTGGTCTGTGATCACTTTTACATTGGTGACAACAGGATTACTTTGTATGATGGAAAGGATAGTATCTTTCACCGGCTTCGTTACCAGCGTTTTTGCCAGCGTGTCTCTTACGGCCTGACTGGAGAGGCTGTCAATAAATACCTGTTTGGTGCTGTCGCGGAAAGCCCTGCTGTTAACACCGATGTTAAAGCGTTTGAACACTGCACTGTCAGCACCTTTACTTAACGGGTTGCCTGCTTTATCATATAACTGGATGAAGCCTCTTTGACCTACGGAATCTGCTTTATTCTTCAATCCTATGAACAAGCTATCACGGATAACCTGGTTCTTCGTTACCATGCTAAGCACACTATCTCTAACACGCCCTTTATTGAGGCTATCCAATACCACCAGACTCACACTGTCACGGAAGATCTTGCCGTTCACACCAATATTGAAACGTTTGAACACAGCACTATCTGCACCAGCAGCTAATGCCTTGCCGGACTTATCATACAATTGAATGAAGTCCCGCTGACCTACGGAATCTGCTTTATTCTTCAATCCTATGAACAAGCTATCACGGATAACCTGGTTCTTCGTTACCATGCTAAGCACACTGTCACGCACTCGCCCTTTATTGAGGCTATCCAATACCACCAGACTCACACTGTCACGGAAGATCTTGCCGTTCACACCAATATTGAAACGTTTGAACACAGCACTATCTGCACCAGCAGCTAATGCCTTACCGGACTTATCATACAACTGGATGAAGTCTCGCTGGCCTACGGAATCGGCTTTATTCTTCAGGCCTATAAATAAACTATCACGAACGGTTTTATTATTAGTGACTATCTGCAACACACTATCCCGCACTCGCCCTTTGTTGAGGCTATCCAGCACTACCAGGCTCACACTGTCACGGAAGATCTTTCCATTCACACCGATGTTGAAGCGTTTGAACACAGCGCTATCTGCACCGGCAGCCAATGGGTTACCGGATTTATCATACAACTGGATGAAGTCTCGCTGGCCTACGGAATCTGACTTATTCTTCAGACCAACAAATAGGCTGTCTCGAACGGTTTTATTATTAGTGACTATCTGCAACTCACTATCCCGCACCCGCCCTTTATTCAGGCTATCCAGCACTACCAGGCTCACACTGTCCCGGAAGATCTTGCCATTCACTCCAATGGATCGTTTCGGCCTGACTCGCGTTTACGGCGGCCCCGGCCACGTTGTCATAGGCGCCGATCCAGGGCCGGGCTTCCCGCCACGTGCCGGCTCCTTCGGAGATC
>NZ_DATLKJ010000060.1:0-3949 GCF_035538455.1 Chitinophaga sp. | reverse complement strand
GTTGTATTACCGGAAGATCTGTTTGCAACAGTCCGGCGCTGGCAACACTGCTCAGCACTAATGTTGCGGATATATCTGATAGGATATAGGCAATCCGGTCTGACGGATAGTCAGGATGTACAGGCACATACGCTGCCCCGGCTTTCAGCACTCCCAGCATCGCAATGATCATTTCAGGGCTACGCTCTATAAACAACGGAATCAGCATATCACGCTCAACACCTTTGCTCACAAGATATTGTGCCAACCGGTTGGAGCGCTCTTCCACCTCCTGGTAAGTGAGACAATTGTTGTTATGAAGAATGGCCGTCAATGAAGGCGTCTGACGGACCTGGTCCTCAAACAGATCTGTTAATGTTTTATCTGCTGGATAAACGAAGGAATTTTCGTTTATACCTGACAGGAGCCAATGTTTTTCGTCTTCTGTAAAAATCTCTATATCGTCTGTTAGCGTTGCCTGCCGGTAGATATTCAGCAGGGCTGTTTCAAAATGGCTTGCAATGCCAGCCATATCTTCAGCGGATAGTATGGTTTCATTGTACTCAAAACGTATATCAATAGTCTTACCCGCCACTACGGTGATGCTGAGCGGATAGTTAGTCTGTTCTTTCACATCGGGAGCCCTGAGTTGCAGCTTCCACGGCTGAGACAACAGTACTTCATCCATCGGATAATTTTCAAACACCAGTATACTGTCGAAAAGATCACCGTTTACTGGGCTCCAGTGTTGTACATCATTCAGCGCGGAATACTGATATTCGCGGTTATCCAGCTGACCGGCCTGTAACTGCCGCAGCCATGCCGTTACTTCCTGTTGCTCCCCAATTCTTGTATACAGCGGAATAGTGTTGATGTACATACCCACGGCGCGTTCCATGCTCGCCATGCCTTCCGGCCGGCCCGAAACCGTTACACCAAATACCACGTCACGGCGGCATGTATAGCGGTATAACAGGTATGCCCACACGCCCTGCATCAATGTATTCAGCGTAATGCGCTGTTGTTGTGCAAAAGTGATAATATCCGCCGTAACAGCGGTATCCAGCCGGATGGATGTAGTCTTGAAGTTACCAGCTTCCTTTGCATGAATACTACCCTGACGGATAAACGGCAACAGGCTACCTGTTTCAAGCGGCGCCAGGTATTGCTGCCAGTAGGCAGCTTCCTGTGCACTGTCACGCTGATTGATATAACGGATATAATCCTCAAAACGGTCTTCTGCCGTAACAGGCAGCTGCTCTCCCGTCACCAGCAGTTCGTATGTTTGCAGCAGCTCTTCCAGTAAAACAGGCAGCGACCAACCATCCAGCAATATATGATGAAAGCTCCACAGCAGCCTATACTCGTCATCTGCAAGACGAAACAGGGAAATGCGCATCAATGGCGGTACAGCAAAATTGAACCCTGCTATACGGTCAGCAACCATATAATCCGCTATGGCAGCTTCCTGCGCCGCTGAATCAAATGCCCTGTAATCAAGCACCTGCACCGGCAATATCACTTCCCTGAACACACATTGAACAGGGATATTGAACACATCATAATAGAAGGCACTGCGCAAAACTGTATGCTGCTTTATGAGGTGTTGCCAGCTCTGAACAAACAGTTGCTCATCCAGTGTGCCAACAGTGGCTGTCATCTGTTCCACATAAGCACCGGCTGTTGCATCATACAGCCCATGGAAAAGCATACCCGCCTGCAGGCCACTGAGCGGATAAATGCGCTCCACCTGCACGCCGCGCGTTGTATTACCATCAGCCACGCCCAGGAAAGCGTCCAGCTCTCGATAGTGAACTATACCACTCAGGTTAAAGTCTGCCGGTGTGCAGACAGTAACTGTCTGTGAAGCACAATGGTCAATAATGGCTTGCAGGTGGATGAGATATTGTGCCGACAGATAGTCAATACTATCTGCAGAAAAATGGCAGCAGCTGTATCTCCAGTCAAATTCCAGTTCATCACCTTTTATGATACTGTTGATGTATAATTTATTCGGTACCGCAAATTTTTCTCCCACCGGTGTTCCACCATCTTCATTTGCTGTTCCCAGTACGTCGTTTCCGGTCAGTATATTGGTCATTTGTCCCAGGTAATTGAACACCACATCCCACGACTGTTCTTGCAGGGAGGCTGCTTTGCCAATATAACGGAGCACGCCGTAACCAATGCCCTTGCCGGGAATAAGACGCAGCTGCTCTTTCACACTTTTTACAATATCTCCCACACCACAACCGGATTCCACCTGCAGAGATACGGGGAACATGCTGGTGAACCAACCCACGGTGCGGCTGAGATCTATACCGGGAACAATGTCCTCACGTCCATGACCTTCCAACCCGATGGTCACCGTATTATGTTGATTCCATTCAGCAAGCGTCAGCGCTAAGGCCGATAATAATATATCGTTGATTTCAGTATGATAAGCTTTCGGTACCTCCTGCAACAGTTGCCGGGTTTGCAGACTGTTGAGCTTTACCGTATGACTACGGGTGTCTCCGTAGTTAATCGTATAGTCGTATATGTTATCCGTCTTCAGCAAACCAGTTTCGCTTACAGCTCGCTCCCAATAATCCAGTTGGGACAACAGCCGGCTATCTTCCGGGTATGCCGCCAGTGCATTATACCACTGACGTAGTGAGCTGCTTTTCGGTCCTAGCGTTTCTTCTGCAGCCCGGCTGTCATCGCTGTGCAGCAACAGTTGCAGGTCTTCTATCAATATACGCCATGATACGCCATCCACTGCCAGGTGATGCACAATGATCAGCAGCCTGTTAGCAACTTCGCTGTCGGGTGTAAGCATCAGAACAGTACGTACCAGTATGCCCTGCTCAATATCAAGGCTGCGCTGCCGCTCTTCCGATTTTAAGCTAACCGCCTCAGACAGCCTGTCCGGCGCTATGTTCCGGAGATCAATGATTTCCGGCAAACCTTCATAAGTTCCGTATTCCTGTACAGGATCAGGCAGGCGATAAGAAAAGCGCAGGGCATCATGGTATCTGAGGAGTTTATGTACAGCAACAGATAATTTTTCGGGAGAGATGTTTTTATCGATTGTTAATAGTACATGTTGATTGAAATGCGACAGGGAAGCATCCGCAATATCAAAGAACCACTGCTGAACAGGCAGCAGCCCACTAACACCGGTCAGCAGTCCCTGTTCTGCGCTGGTTTCCACGCTTTTGTTCTTCCTCATTGCGGCGGCCAGCCCGGCGATATTCTGACACGTGAACAGATCCCTGGGCTGCAGGTTGTATCCTGCGCGTTTCGCACGACTCACTACCTGTATGGTAATAATGGAGTCTCCACCCAGCTCAAAAAAATTATCGTATATCCCTACCTGTTGCACACGCAATAGCTCCTTCCAGATGCCGGCAAGGACCTGTTCCATAGCATTCCGCGGCGCTATATAGTTATCCGTAAGCAACACGCCCGCATCCGCATCCGGCAATGCCTTTTTATCAACCTTGCCGTTTTTGTTCAATGGCAGCCTGCTCAGCGGTACCCAGATCTGTGGTATCATGTATTCCGGCAGGCGTTTTTTCAGAAATGACAGGATACCATCCTTGTCAAATCCTCCCTCCGGTACTACATAGCCTGCGAGGCGTTTGCTACCCTGCTCATCTGTTTTAGCCAATACCACTGCCTGGGCCACGAGATTGCTCTGTTGTAATACATTTTCTATCTCGCCCAGCTCTATGCGGTAACCGCGTATCTTCACCTGGTCGTCTGCACGGCCAAGGTATTCAATATTGCCGTCCGGTAACCAGCGGCCAAGATCTCCTGTCTTGTATATCTTTTCGCTGGCAAGGAAAGGATGCGGTATAAACCGCTCTGCCGTCAGCTCCGGCCTGTTCAGGTAACCGAGCGACAGGCCCGCACCGCCAAGGTAAATCTCCCCCGGCACGCCTACTGGCGCCAGACGCAACTGCACATCCAGCACATAGGCTGC
>NZ_DATLKJ010000059.1:0-27742 GCF_035538455.1 Chitinophaga sp. | reverse complement strand
ATAATGGACACACCGGAGGAAAAATCCAACTGACGAATGGCTGCATTCAGGGTGCTTATTTATAGGGGGGAGTATTTCTACTTTCTCATTACATTTACGACATTCGTTAACAATTTTAATACCTACTATCTATGAGTTATCCCGCAACAACGAGCGGTACGAAGAGCCAGCTTGAAAGTGTTTTAGGTGGATTATCACTGTGCTTGCCGGCGTAGGAAGTGATACCGGTGGGTAAAGGTCCGCCTAACGTGGGTTTGGCGGAGGTGGTCGCCGCTCCGATGACGGTAATGTTCCTGCTTAGTAGTGGCTCGGTGATGTGAGGTTGTATAAGCCCGATACTGCCGTAGCAGATTGTACTATACAAAAATTAACTTTGATAGTGCAACTGATTTTTCCCCAGTATTTTCAACATCTTTGCGTGGTCCGTCAATGCCTTCCAGAAAGTGGGTTTTACGTGATAGGGCAGTCCAAAAGCCTCTGCTATTTCCTTTACAATGGGCGCTATTCTCCTGTAATGAATATGGCATATGTTTGTGAACAGATGATGTTCAATCTGAAAGTTAAGACCTCCAATCAACCATGATAACAGCCGGCTATTGGGTGCAAAATTTGCGGTATTGACCAGCTCATGAACAGCCCAGCTATCTTTGATGTGGCGTTTACCATCTTTAACAGTCGGTTCCGGAAATGTAGCATCTGGTATAATATGAGCTGGCTGAAAAATGCATGCAAGGATAAAACCAGCTGTAAGATGCATAATTACAAACCCTGTCAATACAAAATACCATGGCTGGCCAGATAGCATCAATGGTAAAACCAGTACGTAAGCATAATAAAACAGTTTATACCATGTAATATCAAAAATAGCTTTCCTCAGGGTTACTTTTTGTTTAATCAGCAGATTGAGTTGTTTATAACGAACCACTTGCAGATAATCTTTTGCAGTCATCCAAAACAAGGTCATGCACATATAAAAAAACCATGCATACAGGTGCTGGTAACGATGAAACCAATACCATTGCTGCCTGGGGGAGAGACGTAGTAGTGCAATAGTATTAATGTCTTCATCAAGGCCGTCTATATTTGTGTAAGTATGATGTAACAAATTATGCTGAATCTTCCAGTTAACAGAGTAACCACCGATTACTTCGAGAATATGCCCTAAAAAGGCATTAACTTTTTTATTGGGAGAATATGTTCCATGATTAGCATCATGCATAATGGAAGTACCGATTCCCACAGTACCGCATCCCATCAGGAACCAGAATAACCAAAAGAGCCAAATATTACCCGATCCGGCACTCCCGATTATTAATGCATAAGGAATGCAGTAACAGAGTATCATTACTATTGTCTTTCGCCACATACCACCATTAGCATAAGGGGAAATACCTGAAGTCTGAAAATAATCCCGCACCCTATCAGTTAATGTATCGATGAAGCTGCTATTTCCTTTCGGAGCGAACCGGACTATATTTATCTTTTCAATGCTCATATAATAAGTTTGAATAAACGCTGGATGGGTTTTAGACTTTAGGCCAACAACCTCTTGTAAAGGTCGGCTTTTTTTGGCAGCACTCAATTAATGTAGCATTGATGTTATCGATAATACTTTTTGTTGCCATTTTTCCCGGGTGAATAATGTCGTTTAATACGGTTTTGTAGTAAAGGTTGTAAATAAAGTCCGTAATCGACGTTTTTACTTCGAAAACGTTGTATATTTGATTTATAATTTACGTTTTCGAAGTAATTGTCAGAATTAAATACCGGGACTAATAAATTTTTTTATATGCTAACTGAAAACAATCGGCAGAATTGCAAAATAGTAGTGTTAGGCGCTAATGGCGGAATCGGTAATCAGGCAGTATTGCAGGCACTAAATGCCGGGTATAAGGTGACGGCGATACTCAGATCTCCTGAGAAGTTGCAATTAAACCACCCGAGCCTTACCATAATGAAAGGTGATGTGATGTTGCCTGGGACTCTTGATGAAGCATTGCGAAATACGGATGTTGTTATTTCTGCTATTGGGAGCAATTCGTTAAAGGCAACCTCACTATATTCTCAGGGCAATAAAAACCTGATTGAATCTATGAGAAAGGTAGGTGTAAACCGCGCCTTTTTCATTTCTGCTTCAGGACTTGAAGTGAATCCTACCCATTCATTTGTTGTGAGATTAGCTACGAAATATTTATTGCAGGTTATCCTGAGAAATATGTATGCTGATCTTTGGAGGATGGAAAAAATCCTGAAGGGAAGTTCTATTAACTGGACAATTATCAGACCTCCCAGGCTCCTTGACGGAGCTGGAACCGGAAAGTATCGGGTCGCTATCAATGGATGCCTGGACAACGGGCTAAAAATATCAAGAGCTGATGTTGCACATTATATAATTAATAATATTAATGAGGCATCAACGGTAGGAAAAACAATTGAAGTTGCGTATTAATAATTTGTAGTATGAAGTGGAGATTCCCGTCTCCCGTTTTTATCTTATCATTTTCCGCTCCAGGTAATACCACCTATTCGTTATGATGGTACCCGCTCAATGTTAAATGTTTATGGCGTAAAATTTTGGCAGGCAACTTGCGTTAATACTTTGCCGTATATTATTATTGTCATATTAACAATTATTAAAGCAATCCTATGAAGTTAAGGAATGTATGCACTATCGGAGGGGTAGTTTTTATTTTCGTGGTGGCGTCATGTAGAAAAGAAATGGTCAGTGCTGCCACGGCAAAACAGGTGTTAAACAATCACGGTACCGCTTTCACACATCCTGGATTGTTGCATAAACAGTCGGATTTCGACCGCATGAAAAGCAAAGTGGGGGCTGGAGCGGAACCCTGGCTATCTGGCTGGAAACAGCTGACAGGTAATTCGCACAGTGCATTAACCTGGCAGCCGCATCCGGCGGATACCGTTTACCGGGGCAGAGATGGCGCCCATCAAGAGAATTATGGCCAGTTGTATAACGATATCGCTGCGGCTTATGCTACGGCATTAAGATGGAAGATTTCCGGGGAAAAAGATTATGCCGAAAAGTCCATACAAATTATGAATGCATGGTCTGCCAGATTAAAAGCAATCGGAGGAAACAACGATGCTAACCTGGCAGCGGGGATCTATGGCTATCAGTTTGCCAACGCAGCGGAGATAATGAGAACTTACACTGGTTGGGCGCCAGCCGATTTAGCCAGATTTAAGGAAATGATGATGAAGGTTTTTTACCCTATGAATCATGCTTTTCTGTCAAGAAAGGAAAGGTGCATGAGTCATTTCTATGCAAACTGGGATCTTTGCGTTATGAATTCCATCCTGGCTATAGGGGTATTGTGCGACGACCGGGATATCTATAATGAGGCTATCAACTATTTTAAATTTGGAGCAGGGAATGGCGCAATTGCCAATGCTGTTTATTTTATACACCCAGATGGTCTGGGACAATGGCAGGAGAGCGGCCGGGATCAAGGACATACTACGCTGGGCATTGGCCTGATGGGTACATTTTGTGAAATGGCCTGGAATCAGGGCGATGATATGTATGGTTATGATAATAACCGGTTTTTGAAAGGAGCGGAATATGTGGCTGCGTATAACCTGGGCGACTCCGTTTCCTTTAAGCCCTATAGCAATTGTGTTGGCGTTGTGCAGAATGTTATCAGCAGCAGCAGCAGGGGAAATACCCGCCCAGTTTGGGAACTTGTCTATAATCATTATGTAAACCGCAAAGGAATGGCTGCCCCAAATTGTATGCGGTTCGCTCAAAAAGTGCGGCCAGAGGGTGGCGGTGGAAATTACGGGCCCAACAGCGGTGGTTATGATCAACTTGGTTACGGCACATTAACCTTCTCACTGAAATAAGCACATCTACGTTTAATAATAAATAATCTGCAAACCAACAATGGAATGCAGGTTATTTATTAAGTAGACCGATATGCTGATTTTTGGAGAAAATACATAATTCTGAAATAGTCTCTATCTGTCAGATAATATTCTATAATCATAATCCACTACACACTGAATTGATTGATGGGTTACCATTTTTCTGAATGTGGAGGGGGTGATAGACTTATATTTCAGGAATTGCTTATTAAAATTTGCGAGTGTGTTGAAGCCGCTTTCGAAACATATTTCAATCACGTTTTTGTTGGTGTCTTTCAGAAGCTTGCAGGCATAACCTATTCTGATTTCGTTCAGATAATCGATGTAGGTTTTTTTTGTACTTCTGCGAAAATATTTACAGAATGCAGCTATGCTCATGTTGACCACCATTGATACTTCCCGCAGACTGATTTTATTTTGGAAATTCCTGTTGGTATATTGAAGTATCACATCGATTGCTTCCTGCTTCATACAGTAGTTAATGTCTGGCGCCTGGGATGATAATGTGATATGATCTCCTGATTCAGCCATCATATTCAGACATTGAAAGAGGCTGATAATACGTGTAAAGCGCTGTTGATTTTCCAACTCCCGGATGATACTGACCATTTCTTCCCTATAGCTGTCGGGTATCTTTAAGCCCTGTGTTGCAGCCTGTAAGAGCTTCTTCATATATACCCCTTCCGGTAAATTAATCAGATCACTTCCCCAAAAGCCGTCGAGGAATTGGATAACTACTGCACTCGTAACTATATCTCCTGACTTCTGAAAGGTATGGGGCAAATTGGGTCCAAGAAAGAAGATATCTCCCGGTACGAAATCTCCGATATAATCCCCGACAAAAGCAGTCCCTCGTCCTTCCAGAATCAAAATCAGTTCATATTCATTGTGCTGATGCCAGGGGACCTCAAAGTTGGGTGTACGATAGGTTCTGGCTACGAATGAAGAATTCTCTGACAACGGAAGTTTCTCTATTAGCGGTTTCACGATATTCATGAGTACAAATATTATAATGTATTACTGCCGGTGCTGACGATTTAGAAAAAAATGATTCATATGGTTCCTGACCCGGCATTACTTAAAATCTGTAATTGCTAAGATATAAATTCTTAGTAAGGTATGTTTGCCGGAAAGCAGAAAAAGATCCGGCACAGCCGTACGGTTGACTGGATTTTATTGTCGGGGTGTATAATAGTTTATGTTTCTTAGATAATAGGAGTAGCCCTGAGGAATGCCGCCATGTATCTTTATTGAGTCATGATTTTTATCGGATAAGCGCAGGTCTTTATTGATGTTGATTAACAGCGACTGATCACTGATAGCAGGCTGTATAGCACTTTATCTTAATTAAATTCAAATTAACAGATATGTATTTTATTGGTTATGATATTGGTTCCTCTTCCATAAAAGTTGCATTACTTGATGCAGAAAGTGGAAGATGTATCGCTTCTGCCATAAGTCCTTCCCGGGAGATGCCTATACAGGTACCATATAAAGGATGGGCAGAGCAGGAGCCGGAAAGCTGGTGGCAGGAGGTAATCACCGCTACAGGTTTACTAAGGCAACAAATCAGGATTGATTCTTCCGCTATTGGTGGTATTGGCATTGCCTACCAGATGCATGGGCTGGTATGTGTAGATAAACAACAGCAAGTGCTGCGCCCGGCTATTATCTGGTGCGACAGCCGTGCCGTAAATATCGGTAGTAAGGCTTTCAACGCATTGGGAAAGCAATATTGTCTCGATCATCTGCTGAACTCTCCCGGCAATTTTACAGCTTCTAAATTGCGATGGATATACGAAAATGAACCACATATCTATGAGCGCATTGATCAGATCATGCTACCCGGAGATTTCATTGCGATGAAACTTACGGGCGAAGTATGTACGACTGTTTCCGGTCTTTCAGAAGGAGTCTTATGGGACTTCAAAACTAATACGATCAGCAGGAAACTATTGGACTATTATAATATAGATGAGTGCCTGGTACCAGCGGTAACATCTACTTTCGGTGTACAGGGAACGCTTACTGCGGCCGCTGCTGAAGCACTACAACTGCCAGCAGGCATACCGGTTACATACCGCGCAGGCGATCAACCCAATAATGCTTTGTCGCTCAATGTGCTGAAACCAGGGGAGGCCGCAACTACTGCAGGTACTTCGGGCGTAGTGTATGCTGTGCATGACAAGCATGTGTCTGACCCCCAAAGCCGGGTTAACACCTTTGTACATGTCAGCAACGATGAACAACATCTCCGTAATGGTGTATTGATGTGCCTCAACGGTACGGGGATAGCTAACAGCTGGTTGAAAAATATGCTGGGTAATATTGATTACACTGCTATGAACGGCGAAGCTGCAACCTGCGCCCCCGGTGCAGATGGGTTATTGGTATATCCTTTTGGTAATGGTGCGGAAAGGATACTGGGTAGCAGGCATATTGGCGCTTCTGTCAGAAACCTGGATTTCAACCGGCATGGCCGGCCACAATTGTTGCGGGCAGTGCAGGAAGGAATCGTTTTTGGTCTTAACTATGGTTTAGACATCATGTCTGCCATGGACCTTAAAATTCACCGGGTGAGAGCAGGTAATGCCAATATGTTTCTCAGTCCGCTATTCCGTGAAGTACTTGCCAATACAGCCAACACCGTTATTGAACTGTATAATACAGATGGTGCGCAGGGCGCAGCGCGTGGAGCAGCTATAGGGGCTGGCTATGTGAATATGGAAGAAGCATTTCTGGGAATGGAACGTATAATGGTTGTTGAACCGGAAGCGGCCCTGCAGATGCAGTACCGTGATATCTACGGCAAATGGCTTACTGAGTTACGTTCGAAACTATAATACATCGCATAAACAATATATCATTTTAAAATTCCAATTTTTATGAGCATTACACTTGGAAATCACGAATATTTTAAAGGTATAGGAAAGATCAGCTATGAAGGACCACAGTCTGATAATCCCCTCGCTTATAAGTGGTATGATGAAAACCGGATCATCGCGGGAAAATCGATGAAGGAACTTTTCCGTTTTGCAGTCAGTTACTGGCACAGCTTCTGCGGCACTGGCGGCGATCCCTTCGGACCTGGCACCAAAAACTTTCCCTGGCTCGAATCCACAGATGCTGAACAAAGCGCTAAAAACAAGATGGATGCAGCGTTTGAGTTCATCACTAAATTGGGGTTACCCTACTACTGCTTCCACGATGTGGATCTGATTGATGAAGGAGCTGACCTTGCCACGTATGAAAAACGTATGCAGCTGATAGTGGACTATGCCCGCCAGAAGCAGTCAGCCAGTGGTGTAAAGTTGCTCTGGGGTACTGCCAACGTATTCAGCCATCCGAGGTATATGAACGGCGCCGCCACCAATCCTGATTTTACTGTAGTGACTTACGCAGGCACACAGGTGAAAAATGCATTGGATGCTACGCTGGCATTGGATGGTGAGAATTATGTTTTCTGGGGAGGCCGCGAAGGATACATGACACTGCTGAATACAGACATGAAACGGGAACAGGAACATCTGGCGCGTTTCCTGTCTATGGCCCGTGATTACGCGCGGAAGCAGGGTTTCAAAGGAACATTCTTTATCGAACCCAAGCCCTGCGAGCCTACCAAGCACCAATATGATTTTGACAGCGCTACCGTAATCGGTTTTCTGCACCGGTACGGGTTGGAAAAGGACTTTAAACTGAATATTGAGGTAAACCACGCTACACTGGCAGGGCATACGTTCCAGCATGAACTGCAGGTGGCCACTGATGCCGGTATGTTGGGCAGCATCGATGCCAATCGTGGAGATGCGCAGAATGGCTGGGATACGGACCAGTTTCCGACAAACCTGAATGAGCTCATCGAAAGTATGCTCATCATCCTGGAAGCCGGAGGGTTTTCCGGCGGCGGCGTGAATTTTGACGCCAAAACCAGGCGTAACTCCACAGATCCGGAAGATCTGTTTCATGCGCATATCGGAGGCATAGATAACTTTGCGAGGGCTGCCGTGATTGCAGAAAAAATATTGACGCAAACGCAGTATAAAAAATTTCGCCATGGCCGCTATGCCTCATTTGATACAGGCAAAGGCCGAGAATTTGAGGAAGGGAAACTTTCACTCGAAGACCTCCGCCACCTGGCTTTCGCAGGAGGAGCACCTGTACAGATCAGTGGAAAGCAGGAGTGGCTGGAGAACCTTATCAATAGTTCTATCTTTTAGTGAATGCTGGTGCAAGGAACATGCAAACCGTGAAATAAATTATGTTCAAACCAGCGCCAATACAACATCTGCAGTTAAGTTAACAAAGCACAGCAGGGAACTGCTGTGCTTTGCCTTTGTATAAGGCACGGTAGCCGCACCATAGGGAAAGATAAGTATCTCTCTGAACATTAGCAGTGATGTCATTTTTGGCTATCGCTACCTGCAAGGAGCCGGATCCTCCTTTTATAATTCCCGGGATTTTCCCCTGTTTGTTTTTTGAAGGAACGGGTGAAATAAGCATTGTTCCCAAATCCAAGACTGTAAGCCAGATCTTTAATGCTTATGTCCTGGATTATCAGCATTCGCTGGGCCTTTTCTATCTTCTTCTCATGAATGTATTTGCCTGGCGTGCAGCCCTATTTTAATTGCTGATGCAAATATTGTAAAGGCAATGATCCATCCCGATTAAAACGGCTTCCATGCGCTCACCACTTTTAATAAACAAGGCGCCGGATTAAATTAATAACAATAAGAAAGAGTTTGGCAGGAACTGGTAACGGAAATCAGGTTTTTGTAACAAATCGACCCTTTGATTGAAACATTAGAGGACCATTAATACGAATACTCAGCCCTATTTTTACAATATCTAATCCACGTATATGAAATTTGAACTGTTGCGGGGCCAGAAGGGCCCAGGGCCGTTTATTGCTTTATTGAAGGCATTAGCTGATACGCCTGTACCTGATGTACTATTTATCCTGTCCTCATCTTCCGGAGTTATCGCCGGCTGGTGTTTTGTTCCCGGTAAAGATGCGGTTTACCGGGAGCATCCGGCACACCGCCGACGATACTCATTTTGACAACACTCTCGCGACGCGCAAACAGTAACCCCCTGATTTAATAGACCACTCACGCAATCGGATTTCCATCCGATTGCTTTAGGGTACCTGTATGTGAGTACCGGAAGAAGGCGCTTTTCAGAAATGCGTCCATGTGCATCATTCGCTGACAGTTACAACGGTGGTGATGTGAGAACGCAGTATTGACAATATCAGGGCCGTCAAAATCAAATGACAGTTTAGTTATAAAATCTGATAAATGAAGAAACGTATTTTGCTGTTATGGCTATTGGTGATACTCACAGTATCACAGGCATTTTCTCAACAGGACAACCCTTTTTTTCCTGCTAAGCGCCTGATTACAACAGGTATTTATTATTATCCGGAACACTGGGACCCCAATTTCTGGGAGCGCGATATCAAAAGGATTTCGGAGATGGGCTTCGAATTTGTGCACCTCGCGGAATTTGCCTGGTTTAAGATGGAACCGGAAGAAGGTAAGTTTGATTTCACCTGGCTGGACAAAGTAATGGACCTCTGTGCAAAGTATCACCTGAAAGTGGTGATGTGCACACCGTCGGCCACCACGCCGGCGTGGATGCGTAGCCGGTACCCGGAAACTTTCCTGATGTACAGCCAGTATATCCGCGGCGAACACGGTACCCGTGGTCTGGGGTCAATTGTGAATCCTGTATACCGCCGTTTCGTAGAAACTATTGTGACTAAAATGGCGCAGCGTTATGGGAAAAGTGAAAACATCATCGGATGGCAGCTGGATAATGAACCCGACGCAAAGCCTGACTTCAGCCCATCTTCGCAGGAAGCATTCCGGCAATGGCTGAAGAATAAATATCATTCTATCGATACGTTGAATACCGTGTGGGGTACCGCCTTCTGGAGCCAGTGGTACAATAACTTTGATCAGATTATTCCCCCGAATGTGAACCTTGTTGGCTGGTGGGGGAGTAACCCGCATGCCGTGCTCGATTTCAAACGCTATCTGGCAGATGCGCAGGCGGAGTTCCTCGATTTTCAGGCCAGTACCTTACGGAAGAACATTTCACAGCATCAGTTTATTACTACCAATTACACGGCGGTATCTCCCGGCGCTGACCCACGGCGTACAAAGATGCTGGACTTCGCTACCTACACAGCCTATCCGAACGGAGGAACTAATAACATCGGCAAACAAGGATTCCGGTTGGGCAATAGCAATGTGATCCTCTTTGCTGCCGAATATTATAAATCGGTGGGGGGTGTCAGCGGCGCCATGGAAATACAGCCGGGAACGGTGAACTGGGGCAATTTTACACCGTTACCGTTGCCGGGCGCCGTTCGTATGTGGCTGTACCACATCTTTGCGGCAGGCGGAAAGCTGGCCTGTTCTTATCGCTTCCGCCAGATCAACTACAGCGCGGAGCAGTATCATTCCGGTATTATGTTAACGGATGGAGTAACGCCGTCGCCGGGCGGCTATGATTATATGCAGTTCATGAAAGAAATGAACGCACTGCGAAAGTATGCCGATACCCGCGCGCCATTGCCTGAGAAACTGGCAAAGCGTTCCACTGCCATTTTATGGAACCTGGAGAATTACTGGTCTTTCGATCAGCAGCGACAAACCAGACAATGGGATACCTGGAATTATCCTGTCAAATTCCTCCAGATAGCTAAATCTTTTGGCGCCCAGGCAGACGTGGTCGCAGAAACAGCCGATTTATCGAAATACAAATTTGTGATCGTGCCTGCCTATGAACTGGTGGACAGCAACCTGATAAAAAAATGGCAGGCATATGCTTCCAATGGAGGGCATCTGATTATTACCTGCCGCACGGCAGCTAAAAACCGTGCAGGGTACCTGTGGGAGGCCGGTTGGGCTGCACCCTTATCGACGTTGATAGGCGCCCGCATTAATTCTTTTGATATGCTACCGGACCAATACTACGGAGACGTACAAACGAAATCGGGGCATTACAACTGGAATAACTGGGGTGACCTGCTACAGCCGGATAAAAACACAGAAGCAGTGGCTGTTTACAATGACCAGTTTTACAAAGGCGCTGCCGCTGTGGTAAAACGCAGGTTCGGCAAAGGTTCCGTGACTTACATCGGTGTAGACACTGATGATGCAAAACTGGAAAAAGACGTATTACGGGAGATCTATACAACAGCGGGGGCCACTACGGAAAATTATCCGCCTGGTGTATTCGTTTACTGGCGCGATGGTTTGTATGTGGCTGTCAACTACGCTTCTGATGACTATACCATGAATATCAACGGATCTGCTAAAATACTGATCGGAGAAAAAACTATAGAACCAGGTGGTGTACTTGTATGGAAAGAATAAACTGTTAAACCAAAATCGTTTTATTATGCCACGTACAAATGTTAAGAACCACGTTCCCCGTTGCATGCGCATAGCGGTGCAACTACTGATCCTGTTTTTTACAGGGCTGTCATTATCAGCCCAGTTGCCCACAGCCCAATCCATCGCTAGTCAAATGAAGGTGGGCTGGAACCTCGGTAACACACTGGAAGCCATTTGCGGAGAAACCGTGTGGGGCGGCGCCGTCACCACGCAAGCCACCATCGATGCTGTGAAGGCTTCTGGTTTTAATACCGTCAGACTGCCCTGCGCATGGGATTGCCACAGCAACAACGGCGTAATAGACCCTGCCTGGATAGCCCGCGTAAAAGAAATAGTAGACTACTGCATGCGCGACAACCTCTACGTCATTCTTAACATACACTGGGATAACGGCTGGCTGGAAAATAACGTCACACCGGCTGCACAGGCACAGGTAAATGCTAAACAACAGCACTACTGGACACAAATTGCCAATTACTTTAAAAACTATAATGAACACCTCCTGTTTGCCAGTGCCAATGAGCCCAATGTGGATAATGCTACCGGCATGTCCGTCCTGTTGTCCTACCATCAGACATTTATCAATGCAGTGCGGGCAACCGGCGGCAACAACAGCTCCCGTACACTTATTATCCAAGGGCCAAGTACGGATCTCGAAAAGACGAATACACTGATGAACACCTTGCCCACAGACCCAATTGCCAACCGTCTGATAATGGAGGTGCATTATTATGGCCCTTACCAGTTCGCACTGATGACAAAGGATGAATCATGGGGCAATATGTTCTATTATTGGGGTAGTAACTACCATTCCTCCACAGACGTTTCCCGCAATGCCACCTGGGGTGAGGAAAGTTATATGGATGCTGAATTGAACCTTATGAAAACGAAGTTCATTGATAAAGGCATACCAGTTATCATCGGGGAATATGCAGCCATCAGAAGAACGCTGAGCCCTCCTTCGGATCAGGCTCTTCACAATGCATCCAGATTGCATTATTACAATTACTTTGTGAGTGCTGCAAGAGCAAGGGGACTTATTCCTATCTGCTGGGATCTAAATAAAGAAATGTATGACCGGAGTACCGGCACTGTACTGGACCAGGAAACAATTTCCGCTATCATGAAGGCGGCCGGCAACACCCCCGGATATGTGAGGCTGGTGAACCGCGCTACCGGTCTGTTGGCTGATGGTATCTACAAAACTACCAATGGAGCCAATGCTGGGCAGTGGAGCAACAGCGGCAGCGATGCACAACAATGGTCCGTGGAAGCAGCTGACGGTTATATCAGACTGAAGAACCGTGCTACTGGGCTGTATCTCGACGGAATGGGAAGAACACCTGACGGATCTGTTGCCGGTCAATGGAGTTTCAGTACCAGCTACAACCAGCAGTGGAAACAGGAAGTGGCGGACAATTATATCAAACTAAAGAACCGTGCCACAGGACTGTACCTCGATGGATTAGGACAAACAGCTAATGGCACTGACCTGGCGCAGTGGTCAGGCAGCAGTAGCTATAATCAGCAATGGACGATGACCGCCATCGCATTGTCTGCGGCAACACCGGCCGTTACAACCGCCACTATTGCCAATTCGGCCGCGACTGATCTGAACGTATATCCGAACCCGTTTACTACTGCTTTCGCTGTAAAGATGGATAAACTGGAAAAAATAGAACGTATTGCAATTATCGATGCTTCCGGAAAACCTGTGGAGATAAAAGTACATCCGTCTGCATCGGACCTTTTATCTCTGGGTGCAACACTAAAAACAGGTACCTATGTAGTGGAGGCAAAGGGGAGAGGCTGGACAAAAAAATGTAAGGTGGTCAAGGTCACTAATTAGGATGTAAAAAATCGTTTCCCGCCATACAGTTGCCTGACCTGGCAACCTTGGAAACATCACGAGGCTGGCCGGAAAGGTCAGCCTTTTCAATTTGCATCCAATACCATATCCAGGCCGCTTTTTTAAAATCTGCATGATCTCTGCATTCAACATTATAATAGCTTGAGGCTTTAACCCTCAGTCCCAGTGGGTTGCAACATTTGATACCCCAGAATGTAACATCCGCCATCCCTCACATTCCCCGACATTAATCAACTTTACGGAATTATCCACGTAAGTTTTTTTACCGCGTTATGAAAAGGACGATAACTGTCGCCTGGCTTTTGCTCATGCTTGTTTACCATGTTTCTATGGCAAGCCCGCCGTTTTATTCACAAACTAAAGATGGGGTCATCGTTCATACTGATTCCTCTTTTACCGGCACCTCCAACACCATCCGGTTGTATGTGATCACCGATGATATTATCAGGGTGGTGGCCGCGCCCGGAAAAGAGCTGGCGCCTGTACAAAGCCTGATGACGATTGAACGTAACAGGCCTGTACCTGAATGGAAGCTGGTTGCTTCCAATGAAGCCGTTACGCTGAAGACAAAAAGGTTAACGGTGGTGGTCCGCTTAAAAACAGGCGTTGTTTCTTTTCTGGATGCCGAAGGCAGAAAAATATTGACGGAGAAATCAGCCGGTGGACGGACTTTTGAATCTGCCGTATTTGATGGCCAGCCGTATTATCATCTTACGCAACAGTTCGAAGGGGCTGGTGATGAAGGCTGGTATGGCCTCGGACAGCACCAGGATGGGGTATATAATTACAAAGGGCAACAGGTCACTTTTTTTCAGAACAATACCGAAGTGGCAATCCCTTTTCTGGTATCCAGTAAAAACTATGGTATCCTCTGGGATAATTACTCTCTGACCACAGCCGGAGATATACGGCCGCTACATCCATTGTCCGCTTTACGGCTTTTTTCCAAAAACGGCGAAGAAGGATGGCTGACGGCTAGCTATGCCAACGATTCCCGTAAACCGCAGGAAATTATTGCGACCCGGGCTGAATCTGCCATTAATATGGAGTTTCTGGGAGATTCAAAAGTTGTACTTCCGCAAGGATTCACTGCAGCCACCGGTATAGCATCGTGGGAGGGAAGTCTGGCCAGCCATGTTTCGGGGCTGCATCAACTGCGGTTTACCTTCGGTGGTACGTTGAAAGTTTGGCTCAACGGGAAACTGGTACTGGACCACTGGCGTAAGGCATGGAACCCGGCGCCGGCATTGGTGCCGGTCAATTTTGAAAAGGGTGTGAAGGTACCTGTCAGAATTGAATGGGCGCCCGAGAGCCCCGAGTCCTATCTGTCGCTTAAATGGCAGGAGCCATTGAACAAAGAACAGCAGCGTTGTTTTGGTTTTTCTTCGGAAGCAGGCCGTCAGGCAGATTATTATTTCGTACACGGCAGCAATATGGACGAGGTCATAGCTGGTTACCGCGAGCTGACAGGCAAAGCGCCGATTGTTCCCAAATGGGCAATGGGATTCTGGCAAAGCCGCGAGCGGTACAAAACGCAGGAGGAGATCCTTTCCATTGTTGATCAGTTCCGCAAAAAGAACATACCACTCGACAATATCGTATTGGACTGGAGCTACTGGAAAGAAACCGCCTGGGGAAGCCAGGAATTTGACGCCGCCAGGTTTCCGTCACCCGACAGCATGATCGATGTGTTGCATAAAAAATACCACACGCAGATCATGATATCTGTGTGGCCGAAGTTCTATAAAGATATTCCCGTCTATCATGAATTTGACAAAAAAGGATGGCTTTATAAAAGAAATATTGCAGATGAACAGCGGGACTGGATCGGTAAAGGCTATGTCTCTACATTTTACGATGCTTTCAATGAAGATGCCCGCAAAGGCTTCTGGGATCTGATCAACCAAAAACTGTATACCAAAGGAATTGATGCCTGGTGGATGGATGCCAGCGAACCGGACATACTTTCCAACGTAAGCCCGGAAAAGCGGAAGTTGCAAATGACCCCAACAGCGTTGGGTACTGCGGCCGAATACCTGAACGCCTATCCGCTGCAAAATGCTAAGGGGATTTATGAAGGACAACGGCATACTGACCCTGATAAACGGGTGTTCCTGCTCACCCGCTCCGGCTTCGGCGGCTCACAACGATATGCAGCTGCTATCTGGAGCGGCGACATCGGTGCTACCTGGCGGGATATGAAAATACAGATTGCTGCCGGTATCAACTTCTCCCTGTCCGGTCTTCCTTACTGGACCATGGACATCGGCGGATTTGTAGTACCGGCGAAATTTGAAAGGCCAGACGCAGAGAATCTGGAAGAGTGGCAGGAGCTGAGTACCCGCTGGACTCAGTTTGGTGCATTTGTGCCGCTCTTCCGCTCACATGGACAGTTCCCTTACCGCGAAATCTTTAACACGGCTCCGGAGAACCACCCGGCTTACGAAAGCTTTTTGTATTATGATAAGCTCCGGTACCGGCTGTTGCCTTATACCTATTCACTCGCGGGCGCAGCGTATCATGAGAATTATACCATCATGCGCGGACTCGTCATGGACTTCGCAAAGGATACTGCCGCACTGAGCATAGGAGACCAATTTATGTTCGGTCCTGCCCTGCTGGTAAATCCGGTATATCAATATAAACAACGCAGCAGGGAAGTATACCTGCCTGCCGGACAGGGTTGGTATGACCTGTATACCGGCGCCCGGAATGCAGGCGGCAAAAGGGTTACCGCCGATGCGCCCTATGGCCGTATGCCACTGTATGTGAAAGAAGGGTCCATCATTCCTGTAGGCCCGGCACTGCAATACACCTCCGCAAAACCTGCCGATACTATTACGCTGTACGTCTACTCCGGTAAGAATGGCGCTTTCCGGCTGTATGAAGATGACGGCACTACTTATAGCTATGAGAAAGGACAGTTCACCATTATCCCGATCGATTACGATGAAAACACAAAGATGCTGACAATAGGCGACCGCAGGGGTGCATACAACGGTATGCTGCAGCAGCGGACGTTCCGGGTTGTCAGGGTAAGCGCTGCCACACCCAAACCACTGGACCCCGATGGAAAGGCTGATCAGGAGATACGTTATGAAGGGAAAAAATTGACTATCAAAATATAAGCACCGGTTTTATCAACTACCCAAATCCAAATGCCCACGTTTATGAAAAAAACAAAGAAAAATACAGGACAGTTGCTATTGTACGCATGGCTGACTGTCATACTATTGATAAGCCAGTCCGTTATCGCGCAAACGCACTTTGTAACGGGCCGGATCACTTCCGGGAAAACAGCCGAACCGGTGGCGGGAGCATCCGTTATAGTGAAAGGGACTACCAAAGGCGCTGTTGCCGATAATGCCGGATTTTTTAAAATTGAAGCTGCACCCGGCGCTATACTGGTGGTTACTTTTGTTGGTTACATGCCGCAGGAGGCAAAAGTGACCGGCACGGTGATAAACCTGCAACTGCAGGAATCAGTGACCCAGATTGAAGACTTTGTAGTCATCGGCTATGGCGTTCAAAAGAAGAAACTCGTTACCGGCGCCAACTTACAGGTAAAGGGCGACGACCTGCAGAAACAAAGCACTACCAATGCTCTACAGGCTTTACAGGGACAGGCGCCGGGGGTACAACTGACCAGTTACTCCGGCCAGCCTGGTTCGGCTATGAACGTAGTCATCAGGGGCAAAGGTACCGTAGGTAATTTTGCGCCATTATATATTGTCGATGGTGTACAGACCAGCGACATTACTTACCTCAATCCGGCTGACATCGCCTCCATTGATGTGCTGAAAGATGCCGCTTCAGCTGCAATCTATGGTTCACAGGCCGCCAACGGCGTTATCCTCGTCACTACACGCACCGGAAAAGCAAACCAGAAAGCACAGGTGACACTGGATGTTTTCTATGGCGTGCAGAACGTCGCCCGCAAAGCGAAATTGCTCAATGCAAAGGAATATGCAGGCATCATGAATGAAGCCGCCGTTAATTCCGGTAAAGCGGCGTATTTCACCGACGATGTCATCAACAACCTGCCGGTAAATACCAACTGGATGGATGAGATGTTCAAAAAGAACGTGCCCACCCAGAACTATGTCCTCGGCATACAGGGCGGCAGCGCGGGCTCCGTATATTCAGTGTCGTTAGGGTATACCAGCCAGGGTGGCATCGTAGGGGGGGCCAATATCTCTAACCTGGAACGTTACACTTTCCGTATCAATTCTGAACATAAACTGTATAAAGACATCATTAAAGCCGGTGAACACCTGACGTTCAACTACCAGAACACCTATGGCATTGGCGTAGGAAACCAGTATAACAACTCTCTGCGTGCGGCATTCACCACCAGTCCTTTCCTGCCTATGTATGATAGCGACGGTAATTTCTTCGCTGCGGATAAAACCGGCTGGTATCCGGGGAAACCCGACCGCGCCTGGAATAACGGCGAGTCTAATCCCTACGCGGTGATGTATTATTCCAACCAGAGCCGCAACAGCAGCCAGGGTCTCTTCGGCGATGTGTACCTACAGGCGGAACCCATTAAAGGCCTGAAGTTTCGCACGAGCCTGGGCCTGAACTATTACGCCAATCAGAGCCATGGCCTCACGCCGGTATATCATCTTTCTATCTATGCCTTCAACGATACCTCCAGGGTAACTCAGTCTATGGGCAGCGGCCGGACCATACAATTCGACAACTCCCTGAGCTATGATTTCACGCTTGGAAATAACCACAGTTTCAGCGTAATGGCAGGTACATCAGCGCTGAAATCCACCGGCGAAAGCATGACCGGCAACAACCGTGACCTGCGTATTGCGGACTTGTGGCATGCCTATCTTTCCGTGGCGCAGAATGTTACCAGAGGTGCGCCGTACATGAGCCTGAGTGGTGGCCCGTTCACTAATGCGCTGGCGTCTTATTTCGGAAGGTTACAGTATAACTACAAGGAGAAATACCTCTTAAACCTTACATTCCGCGCAGATGGCTCGTCCCGCTTTGCGCCGGAAAACCGCTGGGGTTATTTCCCTTCCGTATCAGCCGGATGGGTGGTTTCCAAAGAAAGGTTCATGGAGAATATCCACTGGCTGGATTTTCTCAAACTGCGCGCCAGCTGGGGCCAGGTGGGCAACCAGAACGTAGCGGCTTATCAGTACCTGTCACCCATTGCTTTCAATAATGCAGCTTATATCTTCGGACCGGTGGAAGGCGCCAATACACAAGGCGCCTATCCCAGCCGGCTGGCCAACCCCAACGTGAAATGGGAAACATCAGAACAGACCAATATCGGTTTTGATGCTTCGCTCATGAAAAACCTGAGCGTGACATTCGACTATTATATCAAAAAGACGAAGGACTGGCTGATCAGCGCACCGATACTGGCTACCGCCGGTGCTGACGCTCCACTGATCAATGGCGGCGACGTGAGCAATACCGGGGTGGAGCTGGGACTTTCCTATCAGAACAGTATCGGTAAATCTTTCAACTATACCATTAGTGTCAACGGCGCTTACAATAAAAACAAAATAGGTAACATCCCCACCAATGATCATATCATTCACGGAAATACCAATACGCTGTACGAAAATTCCCTCGAATTCTACAGGGCTGCGAATGGCTTGCCCATCGGTTATTTCTGGGGACTGAAAACTGCCGGTATCTTCCAGACAGAAGCAGAAGTAAACGACTATAAAGGCAAGTCAGGCACGCCGATTCAGCCAGATGCAAAGCCCGGTGATGTGCGCTTCGTGGATTTCAACGGCGACGGCGTCATCGATGCCAACGACAAAACCATGATAGGCGACCCGAACCCTCACTTTACCTTCGGCTTCAACATAGCGCTGGATTATAGAGGATTTGACTTTCAGATACAGGCGTCCGGTGTATCTGGCAACAAAATCGTACAGTCATGGAGAAACCAGTCCAGCGCAATGGGTAACTATTCTACTGCCATCCTCGACCGTTGGCATGGCTCCGGCACTTCCAGCAAAATACCACGGGTAACGGAAGACAACCGCAACTGGACACAGTTCTCCGACCTCTACATTCATGACGGCAGCTTTCTGCGTATCAACACCATCACGCTGGGATATGATTTCTCCAAACTGGTGTCCCGCAGCTACCTCGGGAAACTGCGTGTATACGCTTCCGTGCTGAACGCCTTCACCTTTACGAAATACAACGGCATGGACCCTGAAATCGGCTATAATGAAGGTTTCTCCACCGGTGTTGATATCGGTTATTATCCAAGACCCAGAACAGTCATGATAGGTGCTAATCTCCGCTTCTAACCAAAATTAACATGAAGATGAAAAAGCTATGCATATATACACTGCTCTCCGCGCTGCTGTCACTGGCAGCCTGCAGTAAAAGTTTTCTCGATACAGAAGACGTTACCACGGCAACGGAGCAGAGTTTTTATAAAACGCCCAACGATGCTTTTAAAGCGTTGGTAGGTGTATACGATGGACTGCAAACCGTATGGAACGGCGGCGTTGCGCTGCCCATAGCATCGGAAGTATTATCCGACAATGCTTTCGGTGGTACGGGTAACTCAGACGGTTTCGGTTTTCAGATGATCGACGAGTTTGATAAATCCCGTTCCCCTTCCGATCAAAGTTTGTACGGCGACAACTGGAGCGCCTACTACAAAGCCATTTACCGGGCCAATATGCTGTTGACGCACCTCGATCAGGTAAACTGGAAAGGCAGCGAAAACCTGCGCCCGGTATATGAATCCGAAGCAAGGTTTATACGAGCTTACCTTTATTTTGATATGGTGAGATTGTGGGGGAATATTCCGTTGCTCGCCAAACCTACCACCGACAATGTGCCGCAGGCCAGCCCTGACGATGTGTATAAGCTCATTGCAGGTGATCTGGTGTTTGCTGCCAGTAATCTTCCCGCTGTGAGTTATCCGAACCAGCCTGCCGCAACGCATGGCAGGGTGACTAAATGGGCGGTGGAATCCCTGATTGGCCGTGTGTATCTCTATTATACCGGTTATTATGGAAAGACAGACCTTGTAGGTGTCGTGTCCAAACAACAGGCGCTGACTTATCTCGAGGACGTGATCACCAACGGTGGTTTTAGCCTGGTGGAAAAATTTGCAAACCTCTGGCCGGCCGCGTCGCTCAGTGATTATGCAGGAGAAGATAACAAGGAAACAGTATTTGCCATTAAATACACCTATACCAGTGATTACAGCGGCAATGCGGACGGTAATTACTGGCTGGTGATGAATGGCATCCGTATTCAGAATGTCTATCCGTACGGTCTCGGATGGGGGGGCAGTCCTGTTAACGGCAGGCTTTGGAATGCCTACGCGGTCAACGATACGAGAAGAAAAGCTACCATCATATCTATCGCAGATGAAGGACTGGCTTTTACCAACAGTAAAGACCAAAGAGAATACACCGGCTATTATATGAAAAAGTACACGCCGTTGATAGACGAAGCCGGTAACAGCCTCGCCGTAAAAATGGGTGGCACCAACTTTATGATCGGGCAGTTTCAGGACTATGTGTCCATCCGTTATGCCGACGTATTACTGATGGCGGCAGAACTGGGTTCTCCCAATGCGCAGCAGTACTTCGACAATGTGCGCAAGCGTGCTTTCGGCGACAACTTTGCGCAGTTACCTGTGAATCAGGCTAATATCATCAATGAAAGAAGGCTGGAATTCGCCGGAGAAGGTATCCGGTACTGGGACCTGCTTCGTCAGGGTATCGCCGCTGCAGCTGCGGCCATTGCAGAAACAACCATTGTGAAAAATGGCGACGTGAACACAACAAAGACCATACAGGCGGGTAAAATCACTGAAACAAAAGGACTGTCTCAGATTCCCTATTCGCAGGTGACTTTGTCAAACGGTGTGTTGAAACAAAATACAGGCTGGTGATCATCTCACAAAACAATAGCGTTTTATTTGTGAATTAAACACCGTCACTACCTTATTTTTTATGCTGAAGAAATTATTGTTGGGGGTGACATTAAGTTGCCTCTTTTGTTCCGGCCTTCTCGCACAAATAACGATACCCAAAGTATTTGGCGACGGAATGGTGTTACAGCGTGAGCTACCCATCCCTGTGTGGGGATGGGCCTCGCCCGGAACGCAGATAACGGGTACGTTGGGAACGGCGCACGCGAAGACCGTGACTGGCAAAGATGGGAAATGGACGCTCCGTTTCCCGGCCTGTAAAGCAGGGGGGCCTTATACACTGAAAATATCCGGCGCGGATGCCGGTATTGAATTTAAAGATGTGCTGATCGGCGATGTATGGCTGGCTTCCGGCCAATCCAATATGGAATGGCCGGTGAAGGACGCGAAGGATGCTGCAAAAGAAATAGCCGCATCCGATTGGTCACAGATACGCTTTCTGGTGGTAGAGCATAACAAATGCCTGACACCGCAGCGGGACATTGCAGGCGGGAAGTGGCAAGCCTGTGATACGGTTAATACAGGCGGGTTCTCCGCGGTGGCGTACTATTTCGCGCGAAGGGTCCATCAGCAACAAGGTGTTCCTATAGGCATTATCCAAAGTACCTGGGGTGGGACACCCGTAGAAGCCTGGACCGGGAGGGAAGGACTACTGGCATCACCTGTTACAAAGTCGCGGATACTGGCCAACGACACGCTGACGGCGGCTGATTTTGTACAGGACAGCGTTGATCTCCTGCGTTTCTGGGAAATCGTGTATCATCCGCAAAACAACGCAGACCATGAGATAACGGCAGAAACATTTAACGACGCTTCATGGCCACAGGTTGAAATGCCTGGTCTGGTCAGGGACTTCGGCGGGCCATACGAAGGGATTGTATGGATGCGCAAAAAAATCAACCTGCCAGCCTCCTTTGCAGGAAAAGCCCTGACAGTGGAGTTAGGTCATCCGGAAATGAACTATTCACTCTATGTCAACGGGCATGAAATCTGTAAAACAGTATGGAATGCCAATCGTTTCCACCATTATACCATTCCTGCAGCAATGCTGAAGGCCGGAGAAAATATCATCACGCTCCGGATAGCCATGCTCTGGGGCGGTGGTGGACTAAACCCGCCTGCAGACAGTATGTATGTAACGGATGGCGCTACCCGGATTTTGCTGGCAGGGCAGTGGCGATATAAAAAAGACCTTGAATCACCGTTACCTGCAATACGGAATTATCACTGTTATCCTGCCATGCTGTACAATGCAATGATCCATCCGCTTGTTGCCTATGCGATCAAAGGAGCGATCTGGTATCAGGGAGAAGCCAATGAAAAGGCCGGTTTCGATTACCGGCAGTTATTTCCCGATCTGATCAAGGACTGGCGTCAACGCTGGGAACAAGGTGATTTCCCTTTCCTGTATGTACAGCTGGCCAACTATAAAAAAATCAAACAAGAGCCTTCGGAGAGCGAATGGGCTGAGGTGAGAGAATCCCAGACTATGACGCTGTCACTTGCCAATACCGGTATGGCTTGCATTATCGATATAGGGGAAGCGGACAATATCCACCCGGCCAATAAACAGGAAGTAGGCCGCCGGCTGGCGCTGTTAGCAGGTAAGCAGGTATATCGTCAGAAAGGTATTGTATCAGGGCCATCTTTTGCTGGTTTTAAGATTGAGCCTCGTCGTATCCGTATCCGTTTTACGAATACGGGAACGGGCCTTTCCACAAAAGGTGGCAAAGGAGTAACGGGCTTTACTATTGCTGGCGCTGATAAACGTTTTTATTGGGCCAGCGCCGTTATTGAAGGAAATGAGGTAATCGTCTATTCAGACCAGGTGGTAACGCCAACGGCTGTACGTTATGCCTGGGCGGATAATCCGGTTTGTAACCTGGTCAACTCAGCAGGCCTTCCCGCAGTTCCATTCAGGACGGACAACTGGAAAGGGATAACGCAGCCGTAACGCTTAACTGTCTGTTTCTTTTTTACGTATGGCATATTGCGACGGGAGCACTTTAAATTCCTCTTTAAAGCACTTCGAGAACTGTTTAGGATTGTTAAATCCAACTTTATAGGCAATCTCCGCGACGGTCATACCGCTTTTCTCCAGCAGCTGTGCCGCGCGTTTCAGCCGGATGGAACGGATGAACTCCAGCGGGGATCTGCCTGTAAGCGCCAGAATTTTCCGGTAAAGCGTTACCCGGTTCATGTACATCGCTGCGCTGAAATCTTCCACGGAAAAATCGGGATTGTCCATTTGTTTTTCAATCACATCCAGTGCATGTTGCAGGAACGTTTCATCTACGGAGGTAACCGTAATCTCTGCGGGGTTCACTTCAATCTGCTTCTGGAATCTTTTCTGCAACAATTTCTGCTGGGCCAGCAGGTTTTTAATTCTCGAATCCAGTATTTCAAAAGTAAACGGTTTGATAATATAATCGTTTGCTCCGGCCGAGAAAGCCTGTAACTGCCTGCTTTCATCGCCTACGGCGGTGAGGAGTATAACAGGGATATGCGCTGTTTCTGTTTCTGTTCTGATGTTTTTAACAAGATCAATACCATCCAACAACGGCATCATAATGTCGCTGACTATCAGATCAGGATTACATCGTTTCACTTTTTCCCAGCCTTCCTGGCCATTCGTCGCTTCTTCGATATGGTACTTACTTCTGAGGTTATCCTTCAGGTAGAAGCGTAGGTCTTCATTGTCTTCCACCAGGAGGATGGTTTTCATTTTGCCATTCTTCCGTGTTTCTTCTGACAACATTTGTGTGGCATCTTCTTCTGTTATCAATGGTGTCGTGCTGCGCATGGCAGTGTCGCATATCTTTTTTGCCGGAATCCTTACGGTGAAGCGGGTGCCATGACCCGGAGCACTTTTTACAGTGATCACTCCGTGGTGAAGCTTTACAAACTCCTTCGTGATGGCCAGACCTATGCCAGTGCCCTGATTAGCCATATCTGCCGGCACATCTGTCTGAAAGAAACGTTCAAAGATTTTTTGCTGCTGGTTTTCAGGGATGCCGATGCCAGTATCCTGTACTTCTATAACGAGCATTGCATTGTCTTCACTTCCGGAAGGCTGATCACATGAAAGATGCAGCGTTATGACGCCGTTGTCCGGCGTATATTTGAAAGCGTTAGACAGCAGGTTGAATAAGATCTTTTCAATCTTGTCTTTATCAAAATATATTTCAAGATTATCAATAGCAGAGGTGAAGTTAAACGTGATTTTTTTCTTTTCCGCAATGTCAGTGAAGGATTGGCTGATATCCCGGATGAACTGTACAATATCGCCCATAGCCAGGTGTAACCGGATGGCCTCCACTTCCATTTTTCTGAAATCGAGCAGCTGATTGACCAGGTTCAGCAGCCTTTTGGCGTTACGAAGCACCAGTCCCAGCTGTTTTCGCCGGACTTCATCATCCGTGTTTTTGATGATGGTATCTAAGGGTGAAATAATCAGGCTTAATGGCGTGCGCAGTTCATGGCTCACATTGGTGAAGAATTTTGTCTTGACCTGTTCTATGGCATGGGCTCTTTCTGCTTCGCGACGCTGCTGTTCCACTTCATACCGCATATGTATCCTGTCCAGCGTAATGCGCCGTGCCAGCAGGAGCAGGCCGGTGGCCGTCAGGAGATAAATCACGAACGCCAGGGAGGTCCGCCAGAAAGGTGGCTCCACATGGATCTTTAATGAAATAGGCTCGCCCCAGGAACCGTCGCTGTTGAGTGCTTTGACCTTAAAGGTATAATTTCTCGGATCCAGGTTGGTGTAAGTGGCTTTGCGTTGGTCGCCGTCTGCATGAAGCCAGTCTGTATTAAAACCTTCCAGCGTATAGGCGTACCTGTAATGAGCTTTGTGACCGTAATCCAATGAGGCGAATTCAATGGAAAATACATTCTCCCGGTATTTAAGGTTAATGCTTTTGAGCTTCCGGAGAGACTGACCCAGCACAATGCGGCCATTAAGGATTTCTCCGGGTTTAATATTGGTGTTCAGTATTTGGAGACCCGTGAAGATCAGTTTGGAATGATCAACTGTTTTGGGGGTCAGGCTGGTGTTAATGATATTGAAACCGGACGGGCCGCCGAAGACCAGTTCGCCGGTACTGGTTTTGAGTGCAGCATTTTCATTGAATTCGCGGTTCTGAAGATTGTTGGACTCGTCATAACCGGCCACAGAAAGTGAAAGGCAGTTGCCTTTCAGATGTGGCATGACACTGCAAAGCCCGCTCGGTGTGGACAACCACAGTCTTTGACGATTGTCTTCCAATATATTGAGGATAATATTATCAGGAAGGCCATCGGCCATGGTGAACAGCTCGAAGTCGCCGGTTTGCTCGTTGAACAGATTGAGTCCTTCATGCGTGCCTACCCATACTCTCCCTTTGCTGTCTTCCAGAAAACAGATCACATTATTACTGCTCAGGCTTTTTTTACCAGAGGTATGCCGGTATGTGGCGACAAGCTTCTTATCGCGGGAGAATACCATCACGCCATAAGTGGTACCGGTCCATAAATTACCTTTACTGTCGTCCATCATCGCGGAGATATAATTAGACGACTGGTTCCCGGTCTTTTCCCTGTAGAAGTGCGTAAAGCGGCCGGTTTTTCTGTCAAACAGGTCCACGCCGGATCCCCAGGTGCCGATCCACAGCTGCCGGTCTTTGTCTTCATAAATCTCCCATACTTTATCATCGGCCAGAGAAGAAGCGTCCTGGTCACTGTGCTGGTAACGGGTGAATTTTTTACCGTCGAAGCTGTTAAGACCGCCGAAGTAGGTACCTATCCAAAGGATGTTCTGATGATCAATCCAAAGACTGACGATGACGTTGTTGCTAATGGTGTTGGGATTGCCCGGGTCGTGCCGGTATTGCCGGAAGGTGTTATGTTTTCTGTCGAAATAAATAAGTCCACCGCCATTGGTGCCTATCCAGAGGTTGCCTAGTCTGTCTTCCACAAAACGGTTCACATCATCATAGGGAAGGCTTCTGGCATCTGACTCCTGATGATGATAATGTGGGAATCGCAGAATATTGCTGTTAAGATAGTTCACCCCTTGTTTGTAAGTACCGGCCCACAGGATGCCGTTATCATCCTTGTACAGCACGTTGATACTGTTCTGGCTAAGGCTCTGGGGATTCTTAGGATCGTTGAGCAGGTAGCTGGTATGAAAATTCTTCTTTTTGTCGATCAATGTAATGCCGCCGTGGTCTGTTGCTATCCATATCATGCCATTGTTGTCCTGTACTACCTGGCTGACAAGGCTGGATTGCAACTTCGCAGGGGAGGAGTTTTCATTGAATATCCTGACAGAATTGTCCTGCGGATGGAAAAGGTAGGCGCCGTAGGCAAAGCTCCATAGCCATATATCGCTGTCACTGTCGATGAAAAGGTTGGTGGGGGTGTGGCCTTTGGCCTGTTGTTGCAGTATTGTGCTGGTGAAAGTGGTTTTGCCGGAAAGGATGTCGTACTCCTGTAAGGCGCCATTCCGATGCAATAACCATAACTTGCCGGCAGCTGTTTCCCGGACAGCGATGATCTTGTCAGCCAGGTTGATTGTAATTTTTTTTGCCTGTTTGTTAGTATACAGGAATAAACTGCCGTTCTCATACAGGAACCAGTATCTCCCGTTATAGCCTTTGGTAATATTGTACATGGGGCTATCCTCGAGGCCGATGGATTTCAGGTAACCACCACAATCGAGATGGAAGCGTTCCGTATGTGCGTCGTAGATGCAAGGACCTCCTTTTGTTGCCACCCAGATTTTTTCTTCCGGAAGTTCATAAAGGGAAAGCACGTAATTGTCTGCCAGTGAGGTGCTGTCGTTTTGCCGGTTGCGTAGTATCTTACAGGTATGTCCATCATAGCGGTTAAGCCCTGAAACGGTGCTAAACCAGAGATAACCTTCTGTGTCCTTCAGAATAGCTGTCACCTGATTATGCGATAAGCCGGAATAGATATCCAGTTTAGAAAAGTTGTAGGAGGCGGCCTGAGCAAAAACCTGAAATGGTAAAGTCAGCATTGCCATGAAAAGGAAAACGCGCATCATAACGTGGTGAGCTTATAACTTACTTATTGTTGCAGCATAGGAATGGCATTGTAATATCCCGGCGCCGCAGGTATCCGGAAGAAGAGACATAGCGGGCAATAGCAAATTTTGACTGAACTACTTCCTGACGTGCTAAAGACACGCTAAAACGCTACTCTGGCTCCAATGCGGCCCTGGCCTGTAAGTTAAAAATAATTGTAGTAATGACAAATAATATTTTAAACATTGCGCTCCTCCAGGAAGTGAGCGCCGGATCATGACCCTTTTGAGGGAAGTGATCGAAAATGAAGGAAGTTGTAATAATATTTCTGATTTTTATCGCTTTATGTTTGGCGTACGAATAGATCAGCACCCACTATTCATTGGATAGCGATACCAGTTCTCCTTTTGGTTGAATATAATGTAATCGTTCTAACACTTATGTTGGATCGACATCCTACTTTAGGATATTAGAACTTATTTCATAAATGCTATTTAGTTTTTATAGAACTTTATAGCATGTCAAAAAGAAAAGAAGAACTGACAGATGATCAATGGGCAATTCTAAGTCCCCTTATTCCATCACCATTATTACGGGAAGATGGTAAAGG
>NZ_DATLKJ010000058.1:0-40568 GCF_035538455.1 Chitinophaga sp. | reverse complement strand
TCAGTATTGATGTCACGATGATCTTTTATGAGCCATTGCGCTTTCAGGCTCATAGGCATCATCATATCATATCGCATGCTGGAGTTGTGCGGAAAGTTATTGATCACCCCTGTAACCGTAAAAGACTCTTTCCCATCAGCGATGATCACCTTACCAATCGGGTCTTCCTGACCAAAATATTTCTCCGCTATTTTCCGGGTGATCACTACAGCATGATCGTCTGAAAAAGGTTTCGCATTATTGCCTGCTATCAGCGGGAAATCGAATACCGAAAAGAAAGACGGATCAACAAAAACAGCGACATCATCGCTGAAGGTTTTGTTCTTGTATTGATACTGTGAATAGTAACCATTGTAAGTGATGCGTACCACATCTGTCACCTCCGGCAACTGCTGCTTGGCCAGTATGCCCATTGGCGATATAATGTCCGTCCATACCTGCCTGCTGGTTCCGGTACCGCCCCAGCACTGCAGTTTGTAAATACTGTCTGCCTTCCGGTGAAAGCTGTCGAAACTCATTTCATCACGCACCCAGAGCAGAATCAATAAACCAACTGTCAGACCTGTTGTGAGGCCGGCGATATTGATGAAGGCGTAAAATTTATGCTTCAGGAGATTTCTCCACGCTGTTTTAAAATAGTTGCGGAACATAGACTTGGGTTGAGCTTGACGAACACTGGCCAAAGATGATGCCTACCGGGCCCGAAGCTGAAAACCAACTAATTAGCGTCTACAGAAAAAAAATACTGTATCATTTCGGCACACCACAATGTCCGTATACGGACATTAAAGGGACTACTAAACAGTCTTACTTAACTTAAAATATCCTTTGCTCCTTTGATGCTTTGCGAGAAATATTAATTCTGTTTCCTTACATACTTCGTCAGTATCACAATCACTTGCCCTTCTATCTTTCCTTCGATCTGCTCTATATTATCTTCAACAAGACGGATGTTCTTCACTACCGTACCCATCTTGGCATTGATAGTAGAGCCTTTTACATCCAGAGATTTAATGAGTGTCACTGCGTCGCCGGTTTGCAGGATATTACCATTGCAATCCCGGTGGAGTTCTACAGTAGCATCATTCTCGTGATCCCCGGTAGCCTTCGCCCACTCCAGCATGTCGTCATTCAGGTACAACATATCCAGGTGTTCTACGGCCCAGCTTTCCCCTCTCAGACGGTTCAGCATCCTCCAGGCTACTACCTGTATACCTGGCACCTCGCTCCACATAGCTGTAGGTAAACAGCTCCAGTGTTGGCTGTCCAGTTCTTCCTTCTTGTCGATCTGAGCGCGGCATTTATCACAGATCAGGATGGAGTTCTCGGCTGTACTCTGTGATGGTGGCGGCACTTCATAGATCTTTAAAGCTTCCGTTGCTTCGCACAATTCGCATTTGCCTTTACTTCTTTGCAATAACTGTTCTTCCAGTTTCATTATTACGCTGATTAAAAAATGTCCGCAAAGATACATTTTTCCGCCCGACAAACGCCCTGACAGACTAGTCTTCTGGTGAAAGGGCTATTTCGCCCATATCAGGAAAATATCGTGCTGTCAAATTTTTCTAGTCTTTAAAACTTTTAGGCTGATTCATTTAATTGTTTACTTTTAAAACATGGTTAACCTGTCTGAGCAACTCAGACCCTTATTTAATACATGTATTATCCCTTACTGTCAATGTGTAATTATTTGTTCACCTAATCCTCATTAAACCAGCACTCATGAAACAGACCTGTTTATTAGTTGTAGCATTGGGCCTGCTTTTTGCGTCATGCAGGAAGTCCGTCAAAGATGAAGTAAACATTACCGGCACGCCAACCGATGTTATCGGCAACAGTAGTAAAACGGAGTTTGCGCAGACACTTGCCCGTGCACTCACCAACAAGGAAGTCCGCGACCTGCTCCGGCAGGAAGCACTCAAAATGTTTGATAAAGATTATGATGTGTTGTATGCCCTCTCCAAAGATGTAACCGCTCCTTCCGGTAAAACATTACACGAGCTGGTTTCAGCGTATGCAACAGACAAAGCACGCTTCGATCAAATTACCGGACAGTTACCTACGCTCACTATTTATGTACCACAGCTGGATCAATTTGATGCAGACAAATGGAATACATCTGCACAGGTGCCTATTGTAGCGGTGCGGAACCCGGAAGATAAAAAGTCCGGCAAACCACTGCTGGCATATGACGACAAAGGTAATACAACCCATCTGAAATATGCAGTGAAACCGGATGTACCGGTGATAGTGGTAAAGGAAAATGAAAGAATCACCACACAATCTCCTGGTTCATTCACCAATGCCAGAAGTACAAACAGGACATCTGCTTTTCTGCAGAAAGGCGGTCAGGCATTTTCGTTTATTGATGATAGTTATGACGGGGTTACAAATGCTACCGGCAGAACTAATCATGTACAAGGTGATCCCCATGATCCAAGAGATAACAGGCCCCTCTCGATGGATATCGATTCCCTTGCATTAAGGGCCTATGAGAAAAAGATAACACCGCAACGCGATTATATTTATTATGATATAGATCCCACCAGGGGCAAAGACACCGGTGAACTGAGAAACGACTACGGAGAATTCATTACCGCTATAACCGTGAATGAATATAGTTCCAAAGACAGGATTGTAGATGATTTTACCGATGGTATGCTGGAATTCCAGGTGACTGTTTTCTTTTTATCAAGAGAAGGTGCAGGTGGAACGTTGATGAAATCTTTCCCCTGTGATCCCGCTAAATTGTTCCCTAAACCAAGAGTGGTGATGGGGGAAACGAGATACTGGACGGAGACTTATGTGCTGAGCACCCCAATTCCCATCACTCCATGGGACATGCGCAAATACGGTGATACCTGGAAGGTTCTGGTGATGGAGTATGATCCCGGTACCGAGACTACTTACACCAGTAATGTAACCTCCACCTTCGGCTGGAATTTCGGGCTTGACCTTGGCTTTGAAATTGAGAAGGTGAAAGTTGGATTGAAGTTCGGTATCAACAAGACCACCGCAAAATCAGAGACCTTTAACATCAAAGTGACCGGTACTTCTGATAATCTCGGAGAGGGGCTGCTGAATTTTGCTGATCCTGTTGTGATCAACAGAAGAATGACTCCCGGCCTCCAATACTCCTACGTTGCAGACACCTATGAAGTGAACACCGGTACAGTGAAGGTTTCTATCGAACCAAGGAAAAGATTCTAGTATGTTATAAAAAAGAGGAACGCCCGCTTAAAACAGGCGTTCCTCTCCAATACTAAAACTACTGATTGCCTTTCTATTTAGCTGTTACCAGTTTTACGTTCTTTGCTTCAGCGCCATCTCTGATTTCTTCGCTTGCAGTTTTAATAATGGTATCGTTTGATGAAAGTTCGCCAAAAACTTCTGTCTTATTATCCGCTTTGCGGCCTGTTTTCACAGGTACCCAAACAGTTTTATTATCAATCACTTTGATGACGTAAACGCCGAGTGTGGAATTGAGTACCGCTTTCGAAGGCACCACAAATGTGCGGGTGCTGTCGCCTTTCAACGGGAAGGATACCTCTGCCACCATGCCCGGCAACAGTTTTTTGTCGGTATTGATCACATCCATTTCAATGCTCTGGGCGCGGAGACGCTCATCCAGCGCGCCAGCCAGCCTGGCCACCTTCGCCTTGAAGCGCTGGCTGGGCAACGATTTCACTACAAAGTCTACTTCACTGTTGCTGTTGAGGTAACCGGTATAGGCCTCAGGCACGCTCACGACTAAACGGAGTTTCTTCTGTTCCTGCAGGGTGAATATAGGCATATCAGAACCTTTACCGGCAGGGCCTACATAGGCGCCGGCGCTCACATTCCTTCTGCTGATCACACCACTGAAAGGAGCGCGGATCTCCAGGTAGTTACGGGTATCCTTTACTTCACGGAAGGAGGCCCTGGCGGCATCCAGCTGTGCAAGGTCTGATTTCTGTTTGGCAAAGGCCAGATCCAGATCATTCTGGGATACGGTACCCGGCGTTTTGCTGGTTTCCAGTAAGCGGTCGTAGGTAGCCTTGCTGGAAAGATATACCGCTTCCTGTGATTTGAGCCTGGATTCGGCGCCGGACAACTGGGAGTTCACTTCTGGTGCTTCCATGGTCACGAGCAGCTGACCAGCAGCCACTTCGCTTCCCACGTCAGCATATAATTTTTTAACGAAACTGCTCACTTTGGCGTACAGGTCCACACGCTGGAAAGCCACCAGTTCGCCGGGGATCTGTATGCTTGAAGACAACTGTCCCTGTTGCAGGGAAACGGCTTCCAATACCGGGGCAGCAACAGGCTCTTTCTTTGCGCTCTCCTCTTTTGCAGAGGTGGAGCCGCAACTCTGAAGGATCACTGCTGAAGTTGCAAATGATAAAATGGTAAACGCAAATTTCGATACTGGTTTCATAAAATGATATTTATTTCCTGTTATTCTCTCACTATATTTTTGATGCTGAACACTTTTCATAGATTACGCTTTTAGAGGGATGTAATGAATACTTTCTTCATCTTCAGGATCGAGCGAAACGCTTTGCGTAGTTGCTTTTCCACGTCCCCATGCAAATGCCAGCGGTAAGATGAACAATGCTGCAACAGTGGAAGCCAGCAGTCCGCCGATCACCGCACGGCCCAGCGGCGCTGATTGATCGCCGGCTTCACCAAGGCCGCTCGCCATCGGTATCATACCTACCACCATCGCCAGGGCAGTCATCACGATAGGACGCAAACGCAGCGCTGCTGATTCTTTTGCAGACAATAACGCATCTCCGTTGTGCATCCTGAGTTGTTCCGCATTGGTAATGAGCAGTACCGCATTGGAGATAGACACCCCTACTGACATGATCATACCCATATATGACTGAAGATTAAGCGTAGAACCGGTCAGCATCAGCAAAGATAAAGATCCCAGCAGTACCGCAGGCACTGTTGCAAGTACAATGGCTGATACCTTGAACGACTGGAAGTTAGCCGCCAGCATCAGGAAGATCACTACCACAGCCACCAGCAGACCGCCCTGCAAACTATCGAGCGTATCCTTGAGCGTGCTGCTCAGACCGATCAGATCCACATTGAGGCCACGGGGCAGTTCCCCCAAGGAGGCAATCGCCTTCTTCACATCTGCTGAGGCAGCGCCAAGGTCTTTGTTATTCAGGTTAGCCGTTACTGTCAGGATGGGCAGTGCACCAAGATTGTCGTTCTCACCATAGGTGGTATCCGGTACAATAGTGGCCACGTCACTGAGAATAGGCCGGGAAGCGTTCTTCAGCAACGGAATCTCTCCGATGTCACTCTGGCTCGTCATTTTATTCTCGGGGACTTGCACCTGTACGTTGTAACTAAGCCCCGCTTTCTCATCTACCCAGATATTTTTCTCTGTCAGACGAGAAGAAGAAGTGGTGGCGATCAGTGAACGGGAAACATCTCCTACATCCACGCCCAGCTGGGCGGCGCGTATCCTGTCGATCTTGATGTTCAGCGCAGGATATTTGATGGACTGTCCTAACTGCACATCCCTCAGATAAGGGATCTGTTTCAGTTTATCCACCATCTTCATCGCATATTCTTCATTCAGTTTCTTATTTCTTCCGGAGAACCTTACTTCTATCGGCGTAGGTGAGCCCTGGCTCAGGATCTTGTCTGTCAGCTCAATCGGCTCAAACGATAACTGCATATTGCTGTCCAGTTGTTTTACGCGCTCCCTGATCTTATCCTTCAATTCATCAAGGTTCACTTTATACTCTTCTTTCAGGGCCACCTGCAATACTGATTCATGCGGACCCGCCATCCAGAGGAATATCGGCGCTGTAGAGAACAGCTGTGGGTGAAGCCCGACGAAAGCGGAGGTAATGGATACATTCTCCTTGCCTACCAGGTCATTCACTGCATTGATCACCTGTATGGTTTTCTTTTCTGTCTGTTCAATACGCGTGCCATCCGGCTGACGCATACGTACCTGGAACTGGCTGCCGTTCACTTTGGGCAGTACGTCGCGGCCGATGTTGTTGAGCAGGAGCACCGCGGCGGCTGTAACCAGTATCAGGTAAGCGGCCACAATAGGTTTGCGGTAAGGCAGCATCCTGTTGATAAAACGCAGGTAACGCTGACGCAATCTTTCAAAGCGGCTGATCTTACCATCACGGTTGCTGTCGTCTCTTTCCACCAGTGCTTTCTTCTGTTCCCAGGTATCCTTCTCTCCTCCTGCCGGCAGACCTGCTGCAGCATATTCTTCGCTGTCGCTGAGATTCTTTCCGTCGCTGCCTTTGTGGTGTTTCCCTTTCATGATCCAGTTGGCCATTACCGGTACAAATGTCTGTGCAAGGAAATAGGACACGATCATGCTGAAACCTATAGCCAGGGCCAGCGGCAGGAACAATGAACCAGGGATGCCGCCCATCGTGAACGCAGGCGCAAACACTGCGAGGATACAGAAAAGAATCAGCAGTTTCGGGAACGCAATTTCCTTACAGGCATCCCAGATGGCCAGAGCCTTAGGTTTGCCAAGATCGAGATGCTGGTGTATGTTTTCTATCGTTACCGTACTTTCATCCACCAGGATACCGATGGCAAGTGCCAGACCGCTGAGCGTCATGATGTTGATGGTTTGTCCGAACAGGCTCAGGAACAACACACCTGAAATAATAGAGGTGGGAATGGTAAGGATTACGATCAATGCGCCGCGCGCATCACCGAGAAACAGCAACACCATAAGCCCGGTGAGCACCGCACCAATAGCCCCTTCGCTCAGCAGGCTCTTCACAGAGTTGATCACATAAGTGGATTGATCGAACTCATAACTCAGTTTCACATCTTCCGGCAGCTGCGCCTGTATTTTAGGCATCGCTTTCTTCAGGTTCTCTACCACCTCCCAGGTGGAGGCGTCTGCTGCTTTTGCAATGTCAATGTAAACAGAGCGGCGGCCGTTGATCAGCGCATAACTGGTGCTAACGTCAGCGCCATCCTCTACTGAGGCCACATCGCGGAGGTAGAGGTTCTGCACACCATTTTTATATAAGGGGATGTCTTCAAAATCTTTAAGATCCTTGATGGTAGTATTAGCCGGAGTGATATAATTCTTATCGCCGATGCGCACATTACCCGAAGGAGCAGTCTGGTTGTTGATACGCAACGCTTCCACCAGCTGATCCGGCGTCATGTTATGAGAACGCAGCAACTCCGGGTCCGCTTTGATCACCACTGTACGTATGTTACCACCAAACGGTGTAGAGCCCACCAGACCGGGGATAGAAGTAAACGATGAACGCACGTACACGTTCGCCATATCCAGCAGTTCGTTATTACTGCGTTTGTCGCTGCTCAGTACCAATTGTCCGACAGGCAGCGTAGATGCGTCGAAACGGATAATGAACGGCGGGTTGGAACCAGGTGGAAAGATCGCCTGTATACGGTTGGAAAAGGCGCTCACTTCCGCGGCCGCCTGGGCCATGTTGGTACCCGGATAAAAGTTGATCTTGATAAGCGTAAGGCCCTGTATATTCTTGGTTTCAACACTCTTCACTCCATTCACAAACAACAGGATGTTGATATACTGTTTACCAAAGAAAGACTCCATCTGTGTAGCAGTATAACCACCAAATGGATGGGAAAGATATATAACCGGCATATCCAGCTTCGGGAAGATGTCAATCTTGATAGTAGTGACAGCTTTAATACCAAAGAAGAACAAGCCGGCAACAAGTACCAGAATTGTGATGGGTTTACGTAATGCGAATCGGATAAGGTTCATAATCTCTATTTATCGATTGTTAATCTTGAATAACCGGAAGATCATTCCTGCTATTCCTGTTCCACGCTGTTAAAGTTGTTTCTCAAACAAAGTAAAATCGCCGGAGGCAGAGGCTTTCAGCAATAATGCCTGCCATACATTGCTGTAGGCAATATCTCTGTCAGTTTCTGCACGGGTAAGTGCATACAGCGCCTGTGTTACATCCACAAGATTAGTAAGACCGTTCCTGTACAACACCGACTTCTGAAGATAAGCGTCTGAAGCGGCTTTCACCTGTACCGGCACCTCATGATAATTATCAAGTGCATTGACGATCTTGGTATCAGACAGTTCGAGTTGTGCTTTCAGCTGCTGTCCTGCCAATTCGTATTCGCTCTGTAACCCTTTGCTGGTCAGCTGTTGCGACTTCACCTGCTGGGATATGCGCAGCGGTTGCGTGATATTCCAGGTGATGCCCACTCCTATCAGGTAATTGGTGCGCGTAGGTTTTACGCCGCCCCAGTAATCATGTGTGAAAGCGTCCAGGTGACCAGCACCATAGGTTGGCTCAAAGCCGGAACCCCTGGTCTGTATCACGCCTACCAGTGAAAAGGTGGGATAATTAAAGGTTCTGAAGTATTTCGCCTGTTCATTGCTGACAGCGATGCGGCTCTTA
This sequence comes from Chitinophaga sp., assembly GCF_035538455.1. Lineage (GTDB taxonomy): Bacteria > Bacteroidota > Bacteroidia > Chitinophagales > Chitinophagaceae > Chitinophaga. Next base: position 32,160 of record NZ_DATLKJ010000058.1, on the reverse strand, counting down.
TACCATTGCAGCAATGGATGGTTATCAATACCAGTGGTATCACTCAGCACAGCCGGCACATGTGATATAAATAAGGTATCCAGTATAAAGTGCTGCGGCGGCACACCAAGCAGCTGGGCCAGCACATTGCCTTGCGTCTGTTCCTGATCTACAGCCCTTGTGAGTGCAATCCTGGCGCTGGATACTTCCGCATTGGCCTGCGCAGAATCTACGCCGGCATTCAGTCCGTTCTTCACGCGGGTAACCACCACATTGCGGAAAGTATCCGCGCGATTGAGGTTCTTCTGGTAGGATATGGTAAGCTTCTGTGCGGCCAGGAGGTTAAGATAAGCGGCTGCTACTTTTACCTTGTGCTGAAAGATCTCTTGTTGCCAGTCGTTATTGTCCCTTGCAGCAACCGCTTGTGCAGTTTTAATCTTTTCCTTTGTGCGGCCAAAGGCGAAAAAATCCCAGTTGACATTCGCCAGGTATAATCCGCCGAAGGCGGCATTCCAGTTCTGGCTGGGCAACGGCTGACCTGAAGAGGCCACACCAAAGCCACCGAAGCCATATGCCGGCCCATTCTGGCCGTTAATGGTTCCGTAATCCTGTTGTGCCGATATATTGAGATTAGGAAGATATTCACGTTTTGTTTGTGTCACAGTAGCTTGTGAAGCTGCTGCATAGCTCGATTTGGCCTTGATGGTACCGTAGTTATTCACTGCCTTCTGTATGGCCTCCTTCAAGGTAAGTACCTGTGCACCGGCAGGGAATGTGTTGGCGCCAATAAATACCAGCAGGAATAATAGCGATAGCGTTTTCTTTTCGATCATGTAGGAACATTTTTGCGGCATGGTTTACGTCGATTGGTAATTCCAATGCAAAATGAATCCAACATTTTGAAGTAATCTTGAAGAAAGGAACGGGAGAGGAAAAAATGTGATGAACGGCAATCAGCCACAGCACAATATTACAGCATGATTTTACCCTACGACAGCGCAGGTTCAAAATTCTGATGTGAAGTTGTTCCCGCTACATATTCCTTCGTTGCAGACGGATAGAACTCAACCTCGAGCACATGCAGCTGATTGCTGTAGTTGTAGGAAACTTTGAAGCCGCTCACTTCGCAGATCTGTTTGACGATAGACAGCCCCAGGCCAACGCTTTCACTGCACTGGTTGCTTTTCTTGAAACGTTGAAACAGTTCATCTGTGGGGATCTCCGGTGGCAACCCGGTATTGCTCACAATCAGCTGCCGCTGCGTGAGGGTGATATTGATCGTGCCGTTCTGAACATTGTGGCGGATAGCGTTGCCAAGCAGGTTGTTCATCAGCATATCAGCCAGTGTGGGGTGTATCTTGAGCTGGATATTCTTATCAATATTGTTTTTCACAGAGAGGTTCTTCATCTCTATCCTGTCTTCATAAGCAGCCAGCACATCTTTGGCAACGCGGCAGAAGCGGATGCTTTCAGACACTTCATATTCTTTGTTCTCCAGCTTGGCCAACAGGGTGAGCGACCTGTTTATCTTCGCCAGTTTTTCAATGGCGTTCTGCATATCGCTGATCAATGCGGCCTGGTCTTCATGAATATCTGTTTCCGTAAGCAGTTCCAGTTTGCTGCGGATGATAGCCAGGGGTGTTTGCAGCTCGTGAGAGGCGTTCTCGCTGAATTCCTTAATGGCAGCATATTCTTCCACGGCTTTATCGGTCATCTTCTGCAAAAAAGAGTTCAGCTCCCGCAGCTCGCGGGTACCTGTATGCGGGAAAGTCAGTTTACGCTTCACGTTGAAGTTCTCGATCTTCTTCATCGTAATTCTAAGCGAACGCAGGATGCGGTGGGATACCAACCTGGCAGATATAACCAGGCAGAAGATCATCAGCACAAGTTTCCATACGATAGTATTCAGGATGGAGCTGAGTATCTGCTCTGCTTTAGGAGTATAGCTATAGGAAGATATTTTATAGTTTTTGTTGTTGATAGTATAGTAAGAAGTAACAGCGAGGCGGTTTTCATGATACTTCTGGAAATTGTTGTCGGCGGCCTCTTTTTCCACCTGTACACGTTGTGCGGGCAACTGCGTCGGGATCGCCACGATCTCCGTTGCCAGTCCCTTCATTTCTTTTTCTGCATTCACGCCGCTTTTCAGCTGTGTCGCCACCCTTTCGTTCATGTCGGTCAGGCGCGCTGTTTCAGCGTCATTGATCTTCTTCTCGATATTATTATAGCAGATAAAGGTCGTAATCGGTGTTACCAGCAGGAATACGCCCATGAACCACAATGTAAACTTATCAACCAGCCTCATACATTAGAAGAATTAAATTTATATCCCAACCCATACACTGTTTCAATATAATCCGCTCCATTGGCAGCACTGATCTTTTTGCGCAGGTTCTTGATGTGTTGGTATACAAAATCAAAATTAGCCAAATTATCTGTATAATCCCCCCAGAGATGCGTAGCGATGGACTGGCGGGACAATACTCTGTTCTTATTAACAACCAGGTACAATAACAGATCAAACTCCTTACGGGTGGTATCCAGCAGGGCATTATTGACAGTAGCCTCCAGGGTGTCTGTATTCAGTGTGATCTCATTAAAGGTGATGATATTGCTGCCCTCCAGCTTTTTGCGGCGGTAGATGGCGCGCAGCCTGGCATGCAGCTCCGGCAGGTGAAAAGGCTTGGTGATATAATCGTCTGCGCCCCCTTCCAGACCATTTATCTTATCATCCAGGGCGTCTTTGGCGGAGATGATCAGGATACCACTCTGGATATTCTTCCCCTTGATGAATTTCAGCAGTTCGAGGCCATTACCGTCAGGCAGCATAATATCCAGCAGGACGCAGTCATAGGAGTAAAGCAATAGTTTCTCCTGCGCTTCATCAAAGCTCGGCGCCACCTCACAAACATACCCTTCACGCGCCAGGAAATCGTGGATGCTGCTGGCCAGTTCTTTATTGTCTTCTACAGCTAAAATCTTCATACAATTAATGCTAATGTCTTCATACAGCGGCTAAAATATTCCTCAATTTTGAATCAAATTTGAAGAATAGCGCTCCTTCGCTGTTTTTAGGTCACTAGCAATCTGTAAGTTAGTGAATTCCAGCGAGGTGCGATTTTGCTATAGCTGTTTCCCTTTCCTTAAAGGGCCAGAATGCGGCAGTATTAAGTGTGATCATCATGGCAGCAAACAGCCCCAGCCCCATAAACAGTCCAATCCCCAGGTGCAGCATAATAATGGCGGGGTAGCCGAAACGGCGTAGCCGCGGATGAAACATAAAAAGCGGGTAGCTGATTTCCAGCAACATGGTTCCCCAGCAAATGAGGCGGGCGAGCCAGGTGTAATGCGCCAGCCAGCTCATATCAAATTGTCCGAACTGCATTTGCATCAGCGCGCGCCAGATCGCTTCGCCGGTCCACCACTGGGTACCGGCAGCCTTCTCCAGTCCGGTGGCCATGTACACAATGCACAAATGCAGTTGCAGCACTCTCACTGACAACGTATACCATTCGCTGAACAAGGGTCTGCCATGCCTGCGGGCATCCAGCGAGAAGTGATGCCCCACCGGCATCACCACGCAATAAAACAACGCGATGTGCGTGAAGGTTTCCACGCCATAGGAGCTCATGAAGCCCGAACTGGTGAGCATAAAATGTATCAGCCACGACAACAGGGCTGCTCCCCTTGTAAATAATCCGAAGATCAGTGCTATCAGCGCCACCGTATATATTCCGGCCACGATCATTACTGCCTGGTCGGGAGAGATATTCCATCGGGCAAGCCATCCGGCTATCCATCCTAACCTTAACGCATAATCGCTGATAATGCCTTCGCTGAGCAACCACTGTACCAGGCCATGCCGGCCATACAGCATCAGCAGGCTGCTGTTCAGCAGAACGATCTGCAACAATGCCAGCAACGCAGCACCGATGCGGAGAAAAGCCAGTGGCCTGCCTGATGAAGGCGTAAAGAAAAAATGATGCAGTCCCGCTGAGATGCGGGTGTTAATGCTGTTCATGAGTCAGTATTTCTGCGGTATGCTCTTGAAAATGATGAGTACCAGCGCGGACGCTGGCCGTTACGGTAATCCTGCATCGGGGGTATTGCCCTGTATACCACCACCACGCGGATCAACACAGCCTGTGGGATCTGGCTGAACATATAAGACGCGCAGCTCTGCGCCATCAGCTCCCTGGCTTCGTCAACACTGAAAAAGCCGTAGATATTGATCAGGCGCGTATTGCGTTCGTGATTGGCGTTGTTCTCCAGTCGTACAGCCATTTGCTTTCCGTTCCTATCCACAACGGTATAGATCACTGCTATCTCATCCCCTATTTCCGGTGCAAAAAAGCTGAAGATATTGGAAGCGCCGGTATAAGCGCCGTAGCCCTGCCATGCTTGCGCAAGCAGGGTACGGCGCGGAAATATCACCTGCAGGTGTGCAGCGCTGAGCGCCGCCACCAGCAGGTGCAGCAGAGCGATCGCCAGCCAGCACCATTGTTTTCGTTTCATGATGTTGAAATAAATTTATTCTCCGAATGCTTCTCCTCCGCCCGGCAGTTGCGTAACATTGAATTTAAACTGACCCGGATAATTTTTCTCCAGGTTATAACGCAATACAGACACGTCAAGAGGGTAAAAACAACCAATGCTGTTGGGGTAAATTCTCCCGATAATGTTCTCGTAAGTATCACCGGAAGCACTGCGGCTGGCGATATCAAAGGAGCCATAGTCGCGGCGTTGAAAACCAGAATACTTGGTTGCATCCGGCAGTATCAGGCGGAAATTTTTCAGTGCAGTCTGCCCGATGACATTCTTATCAATTACATCAGGCTGAGTGAGGGAAGCTGCTTTGAAGTAGCCGGCAGTGCCAATGACGAACTGCCCCTGGGTTACTTCCACGGCAGTCATATCGTACCAGTTTTTGTTGACATTCTTCAAAAGATCTACTACCCTTTGTGCAATGTCCGCTCTGAGGAGCATGTCGGGACATGTAGTAGGTCCCGTTGGGAAAGGTATTTTTCTTGGAGGCCAGAGTGTGTAGCCGATACTTTCCAGTCCGCGGATACCAAATTTACTAATAGGCACCAGCGTATTTTCAGAAAGCGTGCCATATACCTTCCTGGTGATATAAGGGTTTACAGGAAGCGTGTTGTCGAACTTAAGCAAATAAGTAGACGGCGGCAGGTCTTTCAGGATAGCGTCCAGTGCGTCAGAAGATGCAGCGGCGGCTGCGGTGTTTTTGTCGAGAGGGCGTGTGGTGAGATCGGCTTTCTCCGTGAGGTTTTTCTGACAAGAACAGAATACAAATGCGCCCACACAGACGCCCAGTAAGAATTTGGGGTTCATAAAAAACAGATTTTTTCGAGGTTAGACAAATTTAGTGCTGACGATAAACAAGATGCCGGAACATGGGGATCACAAAACTCACGACAAATTTAGCAGCGTGTACTGCTATGCCACAGCAGACGATGATTTTTTTAGTTGTGATTATTCCGGAGAACGATGATACCGAAAAGATGAATACTAAACAGGTTATCTATCTATTTAATCGTACTGCTGCATTATCTTCGTTCATCAGAATAATCATACAAATCAAAAAAATCATAGTCCTGTGATGCTGTTGCAGCCCTTACTCCTACTTTCACTATACAGGAGAGGTAACCTGGCAATAACCATTACAGAAAATTCTTTAGTTCCGGATCCGAGCCTGAGTAAACCCTTAAACAACAAAACATTCTCTTCTGTACCTGCCAGTATTACAAAATAAAAGACATGAACTCCTCAATAACCGAACTATCCAGAAGGAGCATAATAACCGGCGCTCCCGTTTATGACCCTGGCATTCAACCGCTTGTTAACACCAATGGCGTATGGCAGGTAAACCGTCATAAAGAAGCAGCCACAGTACTGGCAGATCACCGGTCATTTTCCGGCGAATATCCTTTCTTGCAGGAAGGAGATATTTTCACAGATCAGCTGATCATCAATGATCCGTTGCAACATACCTTACTGCGTTCTCTTACAGGGAAAGCATTTTCAACACAGCTGATATACCACCTGGAAACGATGGTGCGCAGGGAATGTCATGCAGTGCTGGCGCCATTAATGCGACATGGTGAGATGGAATTCGTGAGTGAGTTTGCACAAGTATTACCTTTCCAGGTTATTTCGCGCCTGCTGGGTATCCCGGCCCGTAACAATGTACAGCTAAGCGCATGGGTACAGGCGGTGACTTGTGGCTATAGCAGCGGTATTGCGCAGTCGGCCCAGATTATACAGCAACTTCATCTCTTTTTTATAGAACTGATACAGGAGAGGTGGGAACATCCACAGGAAGATTTCATTACCCGGCTGTTGTTTGCAGAAGCAGAAGGCGAACGGTTCAGCACACAGGATGTGATTGCCATTTGCTTCTTCCTCTTCTTTGAAAGTTACGGTAATATCAAAAACTCTTTTATCAACGTATTACAGATCATTACAGCGATACCCGGCCTGCAGGCACACCTGGCTGCCCAGCCATCAGACATCAGCCAGGCTATTGCAGAGGCACTCCGGTTATCGCCGGCATCTCCTGACATACTTCGTATAGCCGTTAAAGATATTTTAATTTCAGGAACACCCATTCAGAAAGGTCAGCCGCTGCATATCGATGCGGCGGCCGTTAATAGAGACAGTGCCGTTTTCACAGAGCCGCACACCTTCAATATGACGCGGACCAACCACTGTCAGGTCCTCGCCTCCGGCGCTTACCTGCACCAAAGCATAGAAGCCCCGCTCACCACTATTGTGTTGAATGCTGCCTTTGAAACGCTGCTGATACATGCCGCCATTTTTAGTATACAGTATAATCATCCGGAAAAAATATTCATCAGCTTTCAACACCGGTCAGTGTAAGACAACCTGCGTATAACCATTCCCGCTTATTTAATGTACATTATAAACTGCGTATTTTCGCAGCAGATCACATGATATGCCTATATCCGGAAGAAACTTCGTTGCTCATGTACTGAAAGCCGCAGAAATCGCTGCGCTGCTTCATTTACCGCGTATATCCTCTGCAACCGGCGAACCGTTTATAAAAGATTAAAGAAAGGGCCGCCGTATATTAAGCCAATAGCGGCCCTGTAACCGTCAGGTTATGTTGAACCTTCCTCTTTTTTTTCCACTTCTGCCAGAAAATTTTATGTAAAAAATACAAGTGTCAGTGATGAATATAATACCCTCTTCCCAATGTGCTCTCAATTGATTCAGGCAACAGCCTGTAATCTTTTCGCATATTCACGGTTCCCAATAGCTCCCCTGTTTTCACATCCACTACGCTGATAGTACCGGCATTCAGATTGGGAAGATTCAGCAGGTTATTCTGTATAGCAACCACAGCACGTCCGGAGCTGGTTTTAAAGAATGCCATATGATGCGCCCCCTTGTCTGCCGGCAGTGTTTTCACTTGTCGCAATTCCGGCAGATAATTCAGATCATAGACCAGCACTTTACCAGGCTGTCCAAAGCTCACATATAAAAATTTATCGTCTGCTATATAGAATTCCAGCGCCCAACCGACTCCCTTATCACTTCCCTTCACTACCCGTTTGAAATCATCATATATGCCTTTGCCAACATTATAGGCAGCTATCCATATATCGCCCCCCAACATCGTGGTAGCCAGCGCATAGGGCGGATATTCATCGCGGAGCAGCAGTACCTCCACCGGAGAAGAGAGATCTTTCGCGCTATCACCCAGGCGGTATGTTTTCAGTATATCATAGGTATTAAGATCTATCAGCGTAGTGGTATTGCCAACACCTGACCTGAGATCAGGGTGGATGGTGGAGGTAATCATCACGAGATGCTTCTGCTCATTCATGGATATCCCATGCGGATACATGATGAACTTATTGTTGTTGGAATCATAGGGAGCACGGATAGTTTTCATGAGCGCATTGGTTTGCGCATTAAATACACCCACACTACCATCCCGTACGCCGCCGAAACCTCCCATGAATGTTACCCAATACTCCCCGTCCTTTGTAAAGAAGATGTCTTCACCAACCGTATTCTGACCGGTATTCACCGGGATAGCATCCTGGACAGACGGATACCCATTACGGTCCCAGCGCACTTTCAGTTCGTATAAATATTTGCCGCCGAGTGCAGTTGTAAACAATCTTTTTTCATCCCGGTTAAAATACAGGTGGTGCGGCAATACGCCAGCGCCAAGCTCCTGTTTGCTGGTGATAAACCCGAAATTGGGCGACTCCGGATCAAGTTCCATCACGGCTATACCATCGGGACCGCTATCAAGATTCCTGTAAGCTATAAAAAACAGGGTCTTCTTCTTCAATGATGGATCAACAATTTTGGAACATGCCGTAACGAAAGCTGACAGCAGGAATAGTATCCCCGCGGTGAAACGTAACCGCATACGATAACTTTGATGATCATAAAAGGCACAGGTTCATACGACTAGTGTGACTTACGTGCATGAATACCTGATAAAACTAACTCATCATATTGAAGTGGGACCGCAGTACTTATTTCTTTCCGTTCTCGACACTTTTAAGTTCTTCTTTCCTGTCGGTTTCAAAGTTATACCTGTCGAAATTTTCTGAGCCGGGAATGGCCAGGGAAAATCCATTCAGCGGGTCTATCTCAATGACTGTTCCTTTTCTGACAATAACATCGATGATATGACCGCCATGATTTTTATCTGAAGATAAAAAATGGAAATGATAGCCGTGAATACTCAGTGCTTCCAGGTACAATGGCAACCGGTATCCTACCAGATCGCCGGTAACATGCGGGAAGGTAAAGAAATGCTGGCTGCCCAGCATGCTGGCTAATGGCTGCCAGGGTTGTGGCGGCGGCGGGAATGCTCTCGTTTTCACGCTATCGAACGCACCGTTGATATGGATAGCATAAATTGTATTGGGATGTTGCAGGGTACTGTCGAGATAACGGAATAACTCATTCTTGTTCATCGCATAGGGCACGATGATACGTTGTTTGTTTTTAAAGAAGGTAACCATAGCAAGTGAAGTACTGCCAGTATCTTTTACCTCGAAGGTGCGGCCTGTATATTGCGTCTGGTATATTTTCCCATTGAGCATAACAATCTCTCCATCCAGTTTATCCGGTGCACCCAATCCGAAATCACCGTGTTGCTTCAGTTGCGGATAAGAATAAACAGCATGATAAAGGCCTCCGATAAAAGCACTGGCAACGCCGGCCTGGAACAGTGTACCACCAGTCTTTTCTGCTGATGTTTGTTTTGGCTGTGCAGTCATTTGCAGAGAAAGCATCAGCAACAGGCAGGATAGTATTATTCTCATGGTTGATATCTTTTATCAGAATGTTTAACGCTTGAAATATATAAAACAGCCATAAAAATACATACCAGACGTGATAACTTTTAATTAATGTTCTATCGGCAAAAAAATTACTAATTTTTTGCTCTAAACTTTATAGTTCTATGAAATTTTTGCCAAATCTGAACCGGGCATTCGCGATTGGCCTGATCGCACTGTCACTTGCTTCCTGCACTAAAGAAAAAGCCAGTGAAGCTCCCCAGCAAACACAAAACAAAGCTGTCACTGAAACGATCGGCGTTGCCGAGAATTTTGACACAGGCACTAAAGGCGCCTACGCCACCGGCACTGTAACCCTTAGCTCCGGCTCCTGGACCTTCAACGATGCATTACTCGGTAACCTGAGCACCGACGTGAAGAATGGCGCACAGGCAGCACGCGTACGCAACAGCGGTAAGCTCACCATGAACTTCAACAACCCCAATGGCGCATCAACCGTTACCATCAGCCATGCGAAATTCGGCTCCGATGGCAGCAGTGCCTGGCAGCTCTGGTACAGTACCAATAACGGCAGCACTTATACGCAGACCGGTGGTACTGTCACTACCAGCGGCAGCACACTGCAAACAGCTTCCTTCACCCTCAATGTACAGGGTAACATCCGTTTCGAAATCCGTAAAACGGATGGCTCCTCCAACCGTATCGATTTCGATGATTTCACCATTAATAACTACGGTTCTTCCGATACAACCATAGTAACACCTAAAGGGAAACGTTTCCTCTTCGACGCTACCAAAGCAGAAACCGCCGGCAATGCCGACTGGGTGATCGATGAAGATAATAGCGTTCCCCAGCGCTTCCCCACTCCAGCGCAATCCGGCATCACTTCTTCCACCGCTGAAACCTACTGGACCGGCGCTATCTCCAGCTGGGGCATCGCACTGGTAAAAGCAGGTAATACCGTAGAAACACTGCCTTCCGGTACCGCGATCACCTACGGCAACACTTCCAATCCGCAGGACCTCTCCAACTACGATGTATTTGTAGTAGATGAACCTAACATCCTGTTTACCGCCGCAGAAAAAACAGCGATACTCAACTTCGTAAAAAATGGCGGCGGCCTGTTTATGATCTCCGATCATACTATCAGCGACCGCAATAACGATGGTTATGATTCACCCGATATCTGGAATGATCTGATGTCCAACAACTCCGTACAAACCAATCCTTTCGGCTTCAGCATCGATCTTACAAATATTACTGAAACCAGTTCCAACGTACTCACCGGCAACAGTACCAATCCTATCCTGCATGGCTCACAGGGCAATGTAACGCAACTCGACTTCCACAACGGCGCCACTGTTACCATTGACCCCTCTGCCAATGGCACTGTGCAGGGCCTTATCTGGCAGGGCAGCTACACCCAGGGGAACACGCATATCATGAGCGCTTCCTCTACCTTCGGCAGCGGACGCGTATATGTGGTTACCGACAGCTCTCCCATTGATGATGGTACCGGCGCACCTGGTAACAACCTCTATGTAGGCTGGTCATTGTTCAGCCATCCGGCCCTGTTCATGAACGCATCCCTGTGGCTGGCTAAGCTGCAATAATCCTCGCAAAGGCGCTAAGGGAGCAAAGAACACAAAGGATATTTTAAGAAGGTAGAGAACTGTTTTACAGCCCGCTATATTATTGAGCACTGCTAAATAGTCTTATAATCTTACAAAACCTTTGCGGTCTTTGCTCCTTTTGCAGCTTTGCGTGAAAAATTCCGCCAGAATGACATCTTTCCATTCTGGATAAATATTTGAAGCCGTCCCCGCATGGATACTTCATTAACATTTCTCTCGCACAGTACAGTAAACGATGCAGCCCTGCTGGATGTATACTCCCAAACCATAACAGGTGTAGTAGGGTCCGTTGCTGAGTCGGTGGTACATATAGAAGTACAGAAAAAGAACAATAACTCCCGGAACCCCGACAAGCGACCGCAAACCGGCACAGGATCAGGGTTCATCATTTCCTCTGACGGGTTTATCATTACCAATAATCACGTAGTCGAAAATGCGGAAAGCATAAAGGTCTCTTTTGTAGACGGAAGGAAAGTGAATGCTGAAGTAAAGGGAGCTGATACTTCTACAGATATTGCCGTACTAAAGATTGATGAAAGCGGCCTTAAAGCCATGCAGCTGGCCGATTCTTCTTCCCTGCAGGTAGGACAGATAGCCATCGCTATCGGCAACCCAATGGGCCTGCAGTACACGGTTACCGCCGGTGTGGTCAGCGCTTTGGGGCGTACACTCCGTGCCAGCAATGGCAGGTTGATCGACAATGTCATACAAACCGATGCGGCCCTGAATCCTGGTAACAGCGGCGGACCACTCGTCAACTCCCTCGGGCAGGTGATAGGCGTAAATACCGCCATGATAGCCTCCGCTCAAGGGTTATGCTTCGCCATTTCCTCCAACCTCGCTGCTCAAATTGCAGGACAACTCATCTTGCATGGCAGAGTAAGAAGATCACAGCTGGGCATTGCCGCACAGCCGGTAAACCTTACTCCACGCATGATCGCAGCCAATAAACTAGACGTAAAAACAGGCGTCTATGTATTCGAAATTGTTCCTGATGGCAACTTCTATAACAGTGAGCTGCACATCGGCGACATCATCATTTCATTCGACAATCACCCCGTTTCATCTGTAGACGACCTGCACCTGATGTTGTCAGAAAAGCTCATCGGCAAAAGAACAGAAGTAGAGATATTGAGAGGAGGGCACAAGATGACAATACGTGTAATACCAGGAGAGATCAGGAACTAGTTCTTTTTCTCGCAAAGAGAGCAAAGATCTTTGCTCTCTTTGCGAGAAAAAAACTACCGTATACGCTTGTTCAGCACATCCAGCTGCTCCTGCTGTTTAATGTTTTCTTTTTTCAACTCCAGTATGTAAAGCGTAAGCTCTTCCACTTTCTGCAGCAACTTCTTATTCATTTCACCCAAATCAATCCCACTGGCTTCTACCTCCTTTGCAGAAGGGATTTCCGGGAGATGCTGATGTTGTCTGATGTATTGTTCTACTTCCTGTAACGGTGGTAATTTGTATTGCGGACTAAATACAAAGTCCGCCCAGGATTCCTGTGTAACCTTTATTCTGCGCGCAGCAAGCACACCTTCAACGGCAAGCCTGTAATTGGATTTAGGGGCAGTTCCGATACCAACATTTCCATTTGCATCTTTGGTTACGATGGCATTCCAGTTGGTCCAGGTTCTGTTATCTATTTTATTGCGGTACCTTAATTCTCCCATAAAATTAGCCTCCAGCTGAAAAGGGCCTGTTGATGTACCTGGAGTTGCAAAACAAAACAGGGATGCTATATGTTTGCCAGGATACATTACACTGTAGAAACCATTATCAATCGCTGCATCAATAGTGGTTTCAGTTACTCCGCCCCGGTACTGCATAATATTGGCCAGGTTCAAATTACCGCTATGCCAGATCGTGTTCCAGTCACTCCATGCGATGTTGTCCCGTCTGTTACGAAATCTCAGCTGTCCCCAATACGATGTTTCCATCTGGAATGTTCCTACGGAGCTGGACGTTGTAAAAGTTAACATAGATAACACATGCTTGCCGGGATAATTCACCGTATAGAAACCATTCTGTATACCATCGTCCATTGTGGTTTCTGTCAGTCCACCGCGAAATTTCATGTAATCATTGTCCTGAGCTACAGATACAAAATGCAGTCCCGTCAGCAACATCAAAGTGCTAAAGATCTTCTTCATTATCATAGGTATAAAAATAAAAATTGATGAAAGAAAAGGTTAACTGTATCTTTCAAAAGTAATTATCAGACCAGGATAAAAGAAATTTCCTGCATTAATTTTTACCAGGTAGATAAAATCAATGCAGGAAAATATACACGATAGCTGATTATTCAGGTTTCTCCAGCTGAACTAAAGCGTTGTTGATGTTGGGTAATTGTTCCTTTACTAATCTTGTATGACCGTAGTTATTTACAAGATCCAGCAGCATTTGTTTACCGGCAGCCAGATCGCCCGCCCGCAGCGTCTTTGCGGCTTCCTGGAATAGTTGTTCTGCAGCTTTATGGTCTGGCTCCCGCTCCGGGAAATACTTGTACTCAAAGACCTCCCACAATTCCTGGCTCCAGGGCCAGTTAAGCTTTACATTCTCAACGCTCATCCCCTTCAGCAACGCAGGAAAAGATTTCCCCTGAAAAGCAGGTTCCAGTTGCTTCACGATACCACAAACACCAAGGTATATATCAGCCGCAGCATCTGCCAGATCCTGCGAAACTGGGCTACCATTCAACCGTTGCACATAATTATTCCATTGCTTCCAGAAAACATACAGCATTCTGTCGCCAGGCGGATTGGCAGCAGACAATTGCCGGTAACCATTATACAATGTTCTCAGCCATCTTTCTGTATTGGCCGTGTCTTTACTAAGATACTTACCCCACATACCGGAAGGATTCCTGAACAAATGTTCGAGAATGAGATAAGGTAATGTAGCAGCAGAATCTGGAGCATCCACCGGCAGGTTACTGAATACATCGTAAACCGCCTCGCCCGGCTCCATCGCAAACACCAGTTCGGCTACCGGCCATTGATGATAGGGGCAACCCCACCCCTGGTATTCCCAGTCGTTCAATGTGTTCCAACGCTTTTTGGAGTGTATTTCGGGCTGATTATGCAGCATGTAGGTACTGTAATGTTCCTGCGTAAAAAGGCTCAGCAGTTTTTCACGGTAAGCTGAATCAATATGTCCGGTTTGTTCCAGGTATTTTCTGACGGTATAGATATTTTCTCTGTCCTGCGCCACCAGCAGGTAATCCAGGCTGAGTTGCACCAATTCCGGCGTGGTGAGTTTACCGGTGGTCATGATCTGTACGAGCGGTTGCAGGTAAGCGCCGGATTTCGGCATGCGCAGCAACATACTATACAGCTCTATCACCTCCGCCTTCTTCAATGTTCTGTTGTTCCAGGCATCTTGCATGAGCCGTTGCGCATCCATAACAGCGGACATTCCATTCTTGCGGGAGATGGTTTGTTTGAAGGCGGGCAGGAAAGCGCCGGTTTGATCAGCTTTGTCAGTCCCTTTCAGTAACCAGGTAGCACCGGTGAGGGAGATGATATATGGCAGCTCGCCACGTACTGTTGCATCTTGCTCTGCCATCCCCCCCAGCAGCTGTACCCATTCGTGCAACGGCTGCTGCGGGTACCAGGCAATATGACGATACAATGCTGTAATCAGGGAAGGCGCCAGTTGTTTAAAATCAGCTTCCAGGGTCTTTAGCACCTGGTATATCCTGTCCAGCTCATAAATGTCTTTAGATTGCTCCAGCAAAAGACCCATACTTCTCTTCAACTCTGGTTCGTCTGTATAGGCAAATGTCTGCAATCTGGCTGTAACTTGTTGTTTCAGGGATTCAGGGAAATAAGCCCCTTCCAGTATCTCACAGCATACCTTCAGCAGCGCCTTCCGGTTATGATCTGTTACAGCTATCTGCAATACAGCTTCTGTCAGCCGTACCTTCAAACGATGATCGGTTTCCGATAAGGCGAGCGTTATCAACAAGTCTTCTGTCTGTGAGGATTTACGGCCGGTCAGCAATATTACTGTCACCAGGGCGCTGCGTAACGCTGCAAGCGGCTCCGCTTGTATAGCTGCTGCCAGCGCAGGTTCCAGTTGTTCCCTGTATTGCTGAAATTTGTTGGTTAGCAAGGGTAATACTGCCTCACGCACATATGGATTGGTATCTTTCAGTGCCGTGATGATAAGCGCTGGCAGATCACTATGCTGCAAAAGTGCGAGCAGCTTTATCTTCAGGCCCGCGGATGTGGTCTGTCCGAACAGACTGCTGAAGCCTGTTTCCAGCTCCGGATACGCGGTAAGCCGGCCAGCTACCAGCGACAATAACTCCGGCTGATCAGGCATGCGGCGCAGGGCGGCAAATATGCCCGCAAAAATATCAGCGTCCATCTGCCGGATGCCAGACAGCAATCGGATGACCGCATCTCTCACCGGCAGGCTCGTTTCCAGCGGCAACATCGCTGTCAGCGCCAACAATGTCTCAGTATCCCAGGCGGCAAATCCGGAGATGAAGTTAACCGCTTCGAGTCTGATCCCCTCCCTTTCCAGCGGCCCCAGGAACAGCACCGCCAACTTAGCTGCATGGGGCTGTTTCAGCTGCCTGACCAACTGCAGCAACACATAACGTACAGGAAAGGCCGCCTGCGGTATATAGGTTGCGATCTTTGTAATAGTATCATCCGTTTTGCGGACGCAACGTGTGAGGCCTTCAACACTGGCCAGTTGTATGTCGGTGTCAAGATCATGGAGCATCGTCTCTGCCAGTATCTCCTGTACCTCATCATCATATGCAGCAATGGCTGCAAGACGCTGAACTGCCATCCATCTCAGGGCACGCTCCGGCTCCAGGCAGGCAACATGCGCAAATGCGTTGATATAAGCTGCACGGTCTGTAAGTCGTGCAATATCAACATCTGCCAGCAGTTCCAGCATCCGCTGTTTAATGGCAATGGTAGTTTCTGTACGAACGGCAGCAGCGAGCCTCGTTACAGCTTCATCTGTTTCCAGGAAAGGACGCAGATCGTTAAGTGCCTGCAAACGCTCTTCGGTATTACGTTCTGCGGAAATTAATATATCGAATAAGGCTAATTCCTCCGGCATAATTCACTAAAGTAAAGTTGAATAATCTTTATATGCTTATCAATCGGCAAAGCCCGGCCCCTCTTCTACAATGGGTGCTGAAGCCTGCGGCGCAGCTGTACGTAACAGTTCTTCTGCATCCACTATACAGTTGCGGCAAGCCTCCCGGAATAGCTGTTTGCAATCAGCATCCTCCTGCATCCCAGGCGCCTGTACAACAACTTGCAGCAACTGTGGCGCCGGCGGCCAGGTACAGTTCACAGAAAGGTATTTCAGATAGGGAATAATACCCGCCGGGTTGCCGCTTTGCAACATCCGCTGTCTGAACTCCTCTTCCAGCTTATCTTTCCAGATCATCTTCAGCACTTCATCCAGTTGTATCATATTGATATAACGACCCCGGGTTTCCAACAATCTCCACAAACCTTCACGAAGCTCGTCACAGGAAGTATTGCCTTTTATGATCAGGAGATACGCTTTAAACTTCGACTCGTTACCGAGATCTGTGTGCAGCAGCTGATTCAGCGCGTAACGGCACATATCATCATCCACGCCCATATTAACAGCGAGGAAGCTTAGGATGTCTATGTCGCTGAGACTCTGCTGATACAAGCCGCCACTACCGGCGGGATTAATGCAGGCCCACAGAATCCTGTGCGCCATCTGCGGATTATCCTGGAAGAACAACCAGATATTCGGGAAGATGCCTTCCAGATCATGCGTTACATCTGCCTTATGCAACCACTGCTCCCAATTGATATGTTCCCCTCCTGACTGCGAAACAGCTTTCTCCTGCACACGGTTGCATACCGCCCCAAGCGCATCATCTGCACCCTGATCTGTTATTTTGCTGAACACCTGCACGGCAGCGGATGGCAACACCGGGATACAACTGATCTTCTTTGCCAGCAACAACCGCAGCTGATGTGGTAGTTCGGGATGCAATAATGCGGGTGCTGCAGCTGCCAGTACTGGCGTATTGCTCCTGGCAAGTGGCAGTAACAACAGCCCTCTCACAGCCCATTCCCTGATCTGTGGCGAAGGCGCATCCAGTGCTTTCAGATAGAAATTATTCAACTCATCACCGAAGCTTACCGCCTGCGCAATAGCGCCCAGTATCGCCGCTTTGCACTGATCGTGCTGCTCGCGTTCATAAGCTGCCTGGAATTTTTCAAAGAGCGGCAGGCGGTAAGGTACCATTCTGCCAAGTATATGGTATATGCTAACGGCTACGCCTATAGGAAGATTGGTGTCCAGCAGTTGCCACAACGCGTCTGTTAATGTTGCATTCTTTTCTGTATAGGGCGCCAGCAGGTACAACAACTGTGTGGCGGCTGCTGCTTCTTTCTCTGCCAGCAGGGCTTCGCAGAGGTAATGAATAATATCAGGCGTCAGCGACATGCTGTATTCAAATACCCGCAGTGCAGCCGTCTTCACGGTAGCATCCGGGTCCTGCCTGTACGCATGCAGGATCGTATCGGTGACCTGCACGCTACGGATGCCATGCACTGCCAGCAATTGGATACCACCCCTTCTGATGTCCGGGGATGAATCAGTTCGGACCAGCGCGCACAGAGCTTCTTCCGGCACCAGCGATCTATCGGAACAGTAACGCAGTACCATATCTTTAATCGCCGCAGGTTCTGATGCAGACAAAAGCTGTGTGATGCTTTCCCCTGTCAGCCCGTCCTGCAACAAGAGGCGGTTCAGTACAAAGTACTTATCCGTGGTATCAATGGCGGGTAGTATGCTGTTATAAAAAACCAGGTCTTCTTCATCTGCATCAAATGGTATCAGCAGCCAGGAGAGTATCAGCCTTGCTGTATCTGCATTGTCCTGCTCCTGATAGAAGCTCCGCAGCCGTTGCCGGGCTGCTTTCTCCATCACTGAAAACTTTCCCAGCAGGGGCAGTATAATATCGCGGGCTTCATCCTGCTGCAACATATCAGACAACAGACCTATAAAATGTACTTTATCAGGAATGGCCTGTAATCCACAACAGGCAAGGCGATAGAGCATATCGGCCCTGAGTTTTGTATCAGTTTCCGCTTCAATGGCGGCAATCCATCTTTTTATTACTTCCGGGTCATTAAGGTAATGACTGGCAGTGGATAGTAATGAATACTTTGTTTCCGTGTCGGAGAGCAGCACCATGTCCATTATCGTCAATGCCTGACCTGTACCCGCTTTTCTTCGTTCTCTTATATCGTCAAGTATATGGCTCATAGTTATCACTTAAATGTTAATTCAGGGGGTTTGCAGGGTACCTGGCTTCAATCCGGACAAAGCATCCGCAAGCGTTGCCTGCTGATCCGTATCCAGCGGCAGTTTCGTGAGTGCGTCCAGGGTACGTTGCCTGGTTAGTGTATCAACCAGTTCATTCTTTACAACAGTCAGCAGCACATCAAATTTCTTTTCCACCCCCGGGCGCAGATACCCATCGAGGCACAGACGCACAAGATCGCGGTCTGTATCATATTGCAGCACGTCTTCCAACGCGGGGACTATCTGCGGATACAGTTCGGCTGCATTGGCAAGGATACCGGCGCAGGTAACACGGAACGGCGATCCCGGCTCTGTCAGCTCCCGACAGAATACATCCGCCAGTTGGGGATGGCGCGCTACTGACAACGCCTTCACCTGGTTGAAAAGTGTTTCGCGCAATGCGTCGCTGCGTTCTTTTGCAAACAGCTCCAATACCGGTTCCAGCACCATGTCTATCTTCACCTTTCCCAGTAACAGGTCCAGCACCTTTTTACGTTGTGCGGTATTGGGCAATCCTTTGACGCTGTTGATCAACAGGAGGCTGATGCTTTCATCACGTCCTGCATAAGGTGCCAGCATGCCCACCAGCAAGTTGAATTCCGTATCGTCGAATACACCGGGATTACCGGAGAATGCGTTCGCCACCGCGCTCCTGATCTCCGGCAGGCGCATCACCGGCTTCAGCATATCCAGCAATGCCAGGCGCACGCCTGCAGAGCGGTCTGCAGATAATTGCCCAGCCAGTTTTACCAGCAGGCTACTGTCCGGTTCCGGTAATTCCTGTTGAAGTACCACCGCTGCGCGGCGTACCTGCTCATCTCCGTCCTGCGAGGCAGTCCAGAACAATTGCAACACGACTGTCTCATCCCAGGGCTTGATCCGCGACAAGGCTGCGAGTGCGGTTTCGCGGGCATAAGCATCATTGTCTGTACGCAGTATACTGATCAGCACCGGCGCATATCCCGC
The DNA here is from genome assembly GCF_035538455.1 of Chitinophaga sp. Taxonomy (GTDB): domain Bacteria; phylum Bacteroidota; class Bacteroidia; order Chitinophagales; family Chitinophagaceae; genus Chitinophaga. The sequence continues at coordinate 12,941 of NZ_DATLKJ010000058.1, read as the reverse complement.
ATCCAGCAACTTCGCAGTGGCCAGCCGGGAAAGGATGCGGAAGCGGATATTGCGGTCGTTCTTAACATCAAGGTATGGCTGCAATCCGGCTACCATTGCACCACTCCACACAGGGCATTGTTCTGCGAGATCCAGTGCCTGCGATTGCATTAGCGTAGGTGCGTTGACGTTACGCTGCAAAGCAGCGAGCGCTACTTCTTCTGTAATGGAAGGCAGTGAAGTGATAGCGTCCTGCACGGCAATGCGTTCTTCCTCGCTCAGTGATTCTTCCCGGTTTAGTTCAATGAAGAAAGATCCCAGCCGCTCGTCCTGGTGCAGACTGTCCTGCAAACGATAGAGCAGCGCAGTTCTCACTGCCCGTTCTTTCTCCTGGCGGAAGACATTCATGAGCGCGCTGAACAACGCGGCAGTGTCAGGGAAACGGGAAGTGTTCAGTGCGGAAAGGAATTGCAACAGTTGGTCCCTCGTTTCCTTATCTTTTGTAAGCGGCAATACTTCCAGCAGTGCGGTGGCCACTTCAGGCACATGCAGATTCCTTGCGGCCAGTTGTATGATCTGTGCTTTGATGACCTGTTCTGAATGCGGACTGCCCAATACCTTGCGGATAAGCCCTGGCAGCGCGTTATCGGGCTTCTGTGTCGTTTCGTTCATTATCTGTGGGTTATTTTCAATAAAAACTCAGGCCATTGCAATGGCTTCAATCTTTGCTAGCGCTATGAAGCAACGTTTCCCGTCATTCATCCTGAGCTCTGCCACGTCAGGATAAATATTGGCTACAATACCATTTAGGATTGCATGGGTTAAATAAACACTCAAAGGTTGTTGTTCTGATTTGCTGTTCTCCAGCAGGGTTAAGAATATCAATGTGATTAATTTATTAACGTGATTAATTATGGTTTCTGCATTCTCTTACAATCATGCTATGTTCGTTTCAAAATTATCATTCCCATGCAATCACACCAAATAATCAAAAGTTAAATCAGGATGGCACAATGATTATTGCAGGTAGTGCCGTACAAGTTCTTCCCATTCCTGTTCCAGGCCGTATCCCGGTTTGGTGGCAGCGGCCCTGCTATACCAATATTCCGCATTCCATTCATCGCCTTCCACGCGGTGAAGATAGGCATGCACCCGGGCGGCATCACGGCCGGGAAGACTGTCTACCAGATCGTGCGCCGCTTTCCAGTTGCCCTTCCTGTCATACCACAACGCCTGCAGGTATACTGAACTGTTTGCAGGCGGATGACTATTTTCCAGTGACGACATGAATACTGATAATTCCATATGTGATTTTTCTGGGTACATTGTTTTATCATTGTGAATATAAGGACTATTTTATTTTAACCTCATGTTTCTTCGTATCCTGCTTTTCTCGCTTATACCCGTAGTTACCATGATGGCAGGCGGGATCATCGCATCTGTAAAACAGCCCGGCGGCAATGTCCGCAGCCTTATCCTGCACTTTGCCGCCGGCGTGGTGTTTTCAGTGGTAGCTGTAGAACTGCTTCCGGATATTATCAGGAATCACGCGCCCCTGCAGGTGATCATCGGTTTTACCGCTGGGCTCGTAATGATGATACTGGTAGGGAAGGTGACGGGAGAAGGGAAAGAAAACGGAGATAATCCTGGGAAACGACTGCCAATGGGACTTTTACTGGGGATAGCCGTAGATATTTTTATTGACGGATTATTGCTGGGGATTGGATTTACCGCCGGGAATACCGAAGGTATGTTGCTGGCCATCGCATTATCTGTAGAGTTATTATCGCTGGGGATGGCCACGGCTGCGGAATTCGGCGCACAGGGAATGCGCCGCCGTAAAACAATCGGACTGATTGCTGTATTGGCCCTGCTGTTCTTTATAAGCGCCGTGCTGGGCGCCACTTTACTGCACAATCTCAGCGACAAAGCCATGGAAATCGTGCTGTCGTTCGGATTATCCGCACTGCTGTTTCTTGTTACAGAAGAACTGCTGAAGGAAGCGCATGAAGAAAAGGAAACGATCTGGCATACTTCCTCCTTCTTTCTCGGCTTCCTGATCTTCCTCGTGTTGGGAATGGTCATGTAAAAATTTTCCCGATCTCGTAAACAGCCACAGATGTATCTGCTATACCTTTGCGTCCTTAATCAAAAAAGTATAGCAGATCAATGCGCAATACGCACCTACTTGTCACACTGCTCCTGGGCGCCTCTCCTGCCCTGTATGCACAGCAGTTCAACGGGAGTCACGACAGCACCCTTGTTGCTAAAAAACAAGACAGCACACGTTTATTGAATGAAGTGATTATCTCTGCGGGTCGCAAGCCGCAGAACATCAATAATATTCCTTCTTCTGTAACCATCGTAAACCAGAAAGCCATTGCCGCAGATATGGCCATATCTACAGATATTACCGATATCCTGGCTAAAGAAGTGCCAGGCCTGGCGCCCGGCTCTCAAACCAGCAGCAACGTTGGACAAAGCCTCCGCGGCCGGCCGCTGCTGATCATGGTAGACGGAATCCCGCAATCTTCACCGCTTCGCAACGGGGAAGTGGACCTCCGTTCCATTGATCCTGCCGTGCTGCAACGCGTAGAAGTAATCAAGGGCGCTACGGCTATTTATGGTAACGGCGCCGCTGGCGGACTTATCAACTACATCACCCTCAATCCCCCTGTTGGCGGCAAAACACTCTCCGGTAAAACTTCCATCAATTTCACCGGATCATTGGTCTCGCCTAAAAATACTGCCGGGGGCAGGATTGGCCAGAGCCTCTACGGCAACTATAAAAAGTTCGATTACGCCGTAAGCGGTGTGTACGAACAGACGGGGGCTTTTAAAGATGCCGAAGGAGATGTGATAGGCCCCAACTACAGCCTTGGTGAAACCGAAAGCTACAATGCTTTCGCCAAAATGGGGTACCGCTTCTCTTCCAGCAGCAAGCTCCAACTGATGTATAACTATTACGGCAGCCGGCAGAACAGCAATTACACATTGGTAGACGGTAACTATGCCGAGGGCCGCAAAGCCACCGGCGTACTGGGGAAAATGGCCGGCGTACCTACCGGGGTGAAAGGCAATCATAACCTGCACCTCGTATATCAACAGGATAATCTGCCCGCACATACCTCCCTCACCGCAGATGCTTATCTCGAATCAAGGGATGATGTATTCTATGTATCCATTGGCCGCTTCGATGGCGGCGATGGCCAGTCGAGAGGCGTATCCAAAAAGAAGGGACTCCGTTTCTTCCTCAATACTCCGCTCATCAGCCGCAACCCCGTACAGGGCGAAATCTCCTACGGTATCGATCTTATCAACGATAGAACCTCACAACCACTGGTGGACGGCAGAACATGGGTGCCTGAAATGAATATGTTTAACTGGGCGCCATTTGCACAGGCCGGGTTCACCTTCTTCAAAGACTGGATACTGAAAGGTGGTATAAGGATGGAAAAAGTAAATATCGGTGTGGATGATTATACTACGCTGCGCATTACCAACGCCAGCGGCGCTACCGTTACGCCCAGCTTTAACGTGAAAGGCGGCGCCCTGCGGTATACCGCCACCACTGCCAACGTAGGCTTGCGTTACAACCGTTTTGCACTGTTTGCCCCCTACATCAGCTTCTCTCAGGGATTCTCTGTATCTGATATAGGACTGGCGCTCCGGGATGCCAAAGTGAACACTATTGCCGGCATCAACACAGAAGCAGTACTGATCAATAATTATGAAGCAGGCTTCTCTACCACCTGGGAGAAACTGCGGTTTGAAGCCAACGCCTATATCAGCACTTCCAGGTTAGGATCTGAGATGGTATTTGACGCCGCCACCGGCTTATTCAACGTAAGCCGCTCTCCCGAAAAAATATATGGCTGGGAAGCCTCACTGCAATACCAGGTGCTGCACAACCTGAATATCGGCGGCTCCTACAGCTATGTGGAAGGCAAACGTGATATAAACGATAACGGTAAATACAATGATCCGGAAGATACTTACCTGAACGGCCGCAGAATACCGCCACAGAAGTTCACAGGCAATATCGAATACAGTCCCGTCTCTACGCTGGATCTGCGTTTACAGTATGTTGGCATCGGCTCAAGGTCCCGTTTTGAAAAGAACAGCAAAGGCACTTACAACGGCAACGAAGGCCCCGTAAAAGCTTACAACCTGTTTAACTTCAGCGGCAACCTTAAATTAACCAAAGCCACCATGCTGACCATGGGTGTGGAAAATCTCTTCAATGAAGATTATTTCCCCGCCAGAGCACAGTGGTTCATGATTCCCGGCTTTTATGCAAAAGGAAAAGGAAGGGCATTTAATATAGGCCTTACTGTTACCTACTAATAACGACAACGCATATACTATATCAAGGCTTCCGGTGACTACAAACCGGAAGCCTTTTTTGTGTCGTGGGTAACACTTTACAAAGAGCGGTGAACATCCGGCCGGTAGATCTGCATGATGGGCTCCGGATTCTTCACCCTGCAAAACCAGTTTAATAATTGCATGCGTCTCTGCATCGGACTTCCCTGGTCCGGTGAATTGCAGCAGAAGCTGAAACAGTTGGGCAGAATAACATCACTGATGTTATAAGCCATCTATCTTCACGCTTCGTGATCAAAGGAATCACACAGATCAGAATGTTCTATTAATACCCCCAGCTCACTCGTAAGTTGGGTTTCATTGTCTTTACCTTCTTCAAACCAATGACTGGCGCCTTCATTATCTTCCTTGCATACGAGGAAGAGCACGCCGTCATGACCATAAACAGCAAAATGGTCTTCACTCATTTTTTCTACAGGGAGTACCTCGTGGTTGTACTCGATATTGTATATGTACATAGCTGTAATTTTTACATAAAGCGCCACAAGCACTGTGCCCGGTTCTTAGCGCTTCCGGGAAAATATTGGTAACTTGAAATCCCTATGCGTCTGCAATCGTGTGTCTGCACAAATTCAATTAACATTTAAATATCAATTTTATGGTAACTGCACAACTTCCGGGGCTTTCCTGCCCTTTCCCGGGAAACATGAATCCCTTTGTAAAAAAATCTGATCTCCACACTGCCAGCTGGGTCAGAAAACTGAACCTGGTAACCGATCACAGCGTATGGCAGGGTTACCAGCAACAAAAGTTCACGTGGATGGTAGCCAGAATGTTCCCGAATGCCAGCTTATTTGCGCTTAACATCGCGTCTGATTTCAACACGCTGCTGTTCCTCTGGGATGATGAGATAGACCGTATCTCCGGCGATGGCCACTCAGAAGGCTTTGAAATGCTCGTCAGGCGGATACTCGACATCCTCAAAGGTAAAAGTAACCCCGCGGCCGAGGCTGCCTCTCCTATCCTCATCGCTATGCGCGATATATGGAAACGTATGCAGCAACTGGGCGACACTCCCTGGCAGCAACGTTTTGCCAAAAGCCTGCAGGCTGCATTCACAGCCAACAGCTGGCGCATGCAACACGTTACTGACCTCAACGCCATTTCACTGGAAGAATACATGGAATATCGCCCGGGTATTGGCGGCGCCAACTTCTTCGTGGATCTCGCCGAAATCATGGAAAACGTTCACTTACCTGAACACTACTATGCTGATCCGCTGGTGAAAAAGCTGGCCGCCTATTGCAGCCGCACCATCTGCTGGGCCAACGACATCTTCTCATTCCCCAAAGAACTGGAACAGGGGGATGAACTAAACCTCGTAATGATGATGAAAAACAAAAAGCAACTGCCGCTGGAAGATGCCATCACCGCCGCCGTAGCTGTTCACGACAATGAAATACAGGAGTTCCTCCATACAGCAGAAGTATTACTGGCACTAAGTCCTGCGTCCGACAGGCCATTGCTGGGAAGATACATTCTCATGCTGGAACATATGATGGAAGGAAATATTTCGTGGAGCACTAAAGATACCATACGGTACAATCAACTGCAATTGGTGGGATAGTGATGTAGCTATTTTTTTATGTAGTTATTTAAGTATCGAAAGAAATCTCCTTCAGTACTTAAATAACTACATAAAAAATAGCTACATCACTAAATCTTCCAACACCTGGCTCATTGTATTGCCCAGCGCCTTAAGATCGATGGGTTTGGTAATATAGCCGTGAGCGCCGGCATGCAACATTTCATGGATAGATTCGGGCATCGCATCGCCGGAAACCGCAATCACCCGGACCTCTTCAGACAACACCAGCTGACGCAGACGCGCCAGTAATTCCAGGCCATTCATCTTTGGCATATGGCCGTCGAGAAAAACCAGGTCTGGCTTTTCTTCCATAATCTTTTCCAGCCCCTCCTCTCCGTTGAAGGCCGTACTCACCTCACATTCCATATGTTTCAGAAAGCGCACAAGCACCAGGTTACTCATTTCATTATCATCTATTACCAGCGCCCGGACGCCTTTGAAAGACCTGAGCCTGATCGTTCTGGTCTCATCCCTCGGGACACAGGTCACATCTGCGCTCACTAATGGCAGCTTCACAGAAAAAGTGGCGCCTTCCCCGGCCGGACTGTAAACATCAATAACGCCTCCCAGCAACTCCACATAGTTCTTTACAATAGGCAGGCCCAATCCGGTACCCCCCAGTTCATTGTATTCAGATACAAAAGGCGTGAATATGTCCAGTAATCTCTCAGGAGCAATGCCATGCCCGCTGTCTTTCACCTGTATCTCCCAGCCTTCGTAAGCGCGGCTCATCTTTACCTGCACCGTGCTGTTCTGCACCGTGAACTTAATGGCATTGAAAAGCAGATTATTCACGATCTGCGTAAGTTTTGTTTTATCTGCTTCTATCACCCGCGGCAAGTCTTCTTCTATCCTCAGTTCAATCTTCACATTCCGGACATTGGCAATGTACTGATAGATGCCCGTTACTTCCAATGCCCAGTCACGCAGATTGAAAACATCATGAACCGGAGTAGTCGGGATGCCATCCTGGATACGGTATAGCTCCAGGTTGTTGTTAAGTATCTGCAATACGTTATAGGAAGCAGAATGCAGGTGCTCTACAGAAGATTTCAGGTCCTTGTATTCCTCCCCGTTCTGCACCTTCATCAGTAATTCCTGGGCAATGCCATATACTGCGTTGAAAGGATTACGGATCTCATGCGATGTCTCCATCACGCGCCTGGCTTTGATCTTATCGGCCTTTTCCAGGTCGGCGGCCTTGCGTTGGAAATAGTTGTTACTCTTTCTCAATGCACGTACATACACGGCTATTGTCAGCATATTCAGCAGCAAAATGGCCGGGATGGCTACCCAGCGTATCCTGAACTGTTCATGCTCAGTATTGACAATCGGCTCCACAAAGCGGTAATAATAGTTCAGCTCACACAGCACAATAGAAACAATCGCTACACAGATACTTCCTATGATCAGCGGCTTCCGTTCCCTGAACACCGTGAGCGCCGCTCCCAGCAGGAAAAGGAATAACAGGTGTACTTCCGTGAGCATCCCCATCAACGCACTGAAATACACAACAGAAGCGTTGTGGATGATCGTCATGCCAATGGCAGCGGCATTGTGCAGCCCGAACCTGTTCAGTCCGAGGATGATCACAAATAGCGCTGCTTCAATATAAGCGGGTAATAAGATCCGGATGTTGTCTGTAAGAAAAAAAATACCAGCCCCGAACAGGAGACACAGTATAATGGAGGCCAGACTGAAAATATTTACAGTTGTGATTGTTTTCCTTTCTTCCTCACTGCGAAGGTGTGAGGTCCCTGTATTAATAATTCTGCTGACTATTTTAAAGGGCCATATCGTTTTACCTGAGAACATTAGGACAGTGGTTTTTTGAGAGGGATGATGCATATCGTTGTGCTGTAGGATTCTCCCCTTTCAGTACGAAAATTAACAAATTTCCGAAAGTATTGGTAAAATATTTTAGCACCCCTCTGGTAGCGGGTTTTCTCCTTTGCGAGAAAACCCTCAATGTACAGGCGGATGCGTCAGATACTGCAATTCCCTGACTTCTTTTTTCCCGTCTCCGACCATCTCCTTCAGAACAACGATCAGCTGAATTACCTGATCCAGCGTAGCCGGATCTGTGATCTTTGCATCACTGCCTACCTTCGTTCTCACAGCCGGAATCAACAACTGCGTTTCGGCCGTAATGCTCGATTCGATGATAAGCAACGTACCAAGTAATGACTGATGCCCCATAGAGCCGGCTGTGGAAGCGGTGATCAGGGCAACGGGCTTCGGGGAGAAAGTCATCGCAGACACCCCCCAGTCGATCGCATTCTTCAACGCCCCCGGAACACCGCCTGCATATTCAGGCGTACAAATGATCACCGCGTCAGCTGCCTTCACCTGCTCCCGGAAACGGGCTACTTCCGCAGGTGGTTGATTTTCATCAAGATCAGGGTTGAATGGAGGAAGCGCGGTAAGCCCATCGTAAAAGTGCAGATCAAAAAAATCTCCCGCCAGAACGGCTATAGCCTTGAGCAGATTCAGATTGGAAGAGAATGTGCGCGTGCTGCCGCAGATAGCGAGTATATTCAGATTGTCGGGCATTTGTTTTTTTTTCGGACCAAATATAATATTCTTCAAAAATAAAATCCTTTCTACTTATCGCTTCCCTGTTCAACGCTTTTCTCCGGACTGCCCCATACATCCTGGTAATAAACTGCATTACTGATCTTCACCCCGGTAGTATTACGGAAGCCCAATATACTGCCGGCATCCCTGGCCTGCACAGCCCGGAGGCCGGAAACCAGCAGGTCAGTCACATCATCCGTAAACACTGCAAAGCGGCTGTCGCGCTGCTCATAATTAAAGGAACAGTTTTCGATGGTAAGCGCCTCAACATGCCTGGCCCATAATCCATAAGAGGGCTGCACTTTCAGGTTAACAGCATTATACTGCCCTACCCCCAGCTCTGGCGGGTATTGCTGCCTGTCTTCCACCACGTTGCCTCCCTTATCGGTAACGTGCACGTCTCTGAAAACCACCTGCCGGATATAACCGGTATGCCTGCCGTCCGGCAGTTTGAAATGCAGTCCGCCGGCTACTGCCGTATCATCTGGCAGCTTATACCCCGCTACAACGGAAGTAATGCGCTTCTGCGAACCGTCATAGGCTTTCCAGCGCTCGCCGTTGAAAGAACTGCCACCATACACTTCGCTGATGTCAATACCATTGAGCAGGATATTTTCCACCACGCCGATATTGACATTCTTCACCAGCAGCTCATTGCGCTCTTTTCCGTTTTCACGGAAAGTATACCCCCCCGCTTCGGCGCCTAAAATGCGGCCTCTGTTGGAAATAGAAATAAAAAATGGTGTAGCGGCGCGCAGCATCTTCGACCGGGAATGCAGCGGCCCGGTGTGGCCACAGTTCAGATGTATATCCTTCACATGCGCGCCATCATTTGTAGAGATGGAGAAACCGGCCTTGTTGGCGCCCAACACATAAATGTTGTCTACGCAGATGTTGGTAATATCGTCCGCTGTTTCAGAGCCCACCTGGAACAGGTTGCAGTTGGTATCACCAATGATATTGCGCACCTTGTAATCGGTCGCGGGGCGCGTGAATCCCAGCGAACAGTCAGATCCCGGCTTGATGATGTCATCTGAACTCACACGCGAGTAGATGTTGGTAGCCCATACATGGCTGCATCCCATAAAATCATATATATCCCTTGCGCCGGACGGGTTCTCTTTACCAAACCAGGTATCATGCACATATAGGCTGTCGGTACCAGTAGCCAGCAGTACAAAGTGCCCGGCACGATCGATGTGCAGCATGTTATCCGTATCCGCTATTTTCGTATGCCCGTTACCGATATAGTACGGCCGGTCATTGGCTTCATCATACCACAAGTCTTCCTTCCTGTATAAACCACCGATCTCCACATTGGTGCAGAGCTTGAATACAAACATCTTGTCGGCCCGCTTATCCGGCGCATTATTCATTACTTTATCGCTGGTAGAAAGATTCCCGTTGCCGGTGATGTAGCCGTTGCCGATGATCTTCACATTATCCAGCCGCTCACCAAAAAACATCGCATTCCGGAAATAGTGATGCCCCACGTCCTGCTTGGTAAGATAGTTTTCAGGATCCTCATAAGGACCAGTGTCTGTTGGAGAAAGCCCGGAGCGGTAGTCCCTGTCGCAGAACCAGGTGGTTTCCGGAGCATCCGCGCCCTTAAGCGCGCGGATAACGGCGCCTTTCTCCACGTAGAGATACACGTTACTTTTGAGATGCACAGTTCTTACGGAGTAAGTTCCTTTACTGAAAAGCAATGTTCCGCCACCCAGACGGTGCAACGAGTCAATCGCGTCGTTCACCTGTAACGTATTGTCTTCATTGTCTGCGCCGGTGGCGCCGAAGCGCCTGATGTCCATCCTGCCGGTGTAATGCCACGCTGTATTGGAAGTACCCTGAAATGGCCCGTTCTTCACCTGCAGACGAAAAGCATATAACTGTTCCCGTTGAAGTCCGCTGACTACCGCCTCCCCATTTTTCACAGTAGCCTGCGCCTGGCTCCAGGTCCGCCCTTTATCAACCGATTGCATAACTATCACAGAAAAAGGCCCACCCGGGCTGGTCCACAGGAAGCGGGCTGTTGTATAACCATCCGCATTATACCGCAACGACCGGTCCGGTTCCCGGCGGAAATCCGTCAGGCTGCGTATCCCCGTCAGCGTGGCGGTCTCAGCTCCTGTACCTGCGCTCGTGAGCATTTCGGGTTTCGAAGTAGTGTAGATCGCTTTGAAAACGTAATCGCCGGCACGGCCTACCGCTACATTATTCAGTACCACCTTCAGATCCGCGCCATTCGCCGGGCGGAGGTCCAGGTGCCGGAAAATGAGTACCGTAGTCCCGTCCGGTTGTTTCTCCACTGTGCCCGCTCCCACTTGCCGCCAGGGGTAAAGTGAAGCCACCCGGCCCACAGACTGTGTAGCGAGGCCTTTCAGCTTTACATCCCCACGGCCGATAACGTTAACGGTAATGTCAGGTTCCTGCACCACTATACCGGCAGGTATCATGATCTTAACCGTAACATCAGGACTGCGCTGCCCCGCCGTAAAATACAGCGTCAGCGACTGCCCCGTACCAACAGTAATGTATGGCCGCTCCAGTTCCAGCCTGCCGCCTAATGCCTTTTGCTCCGTAATAAGGATATAACGCCCGCTGATATGGCCGTCGGTAGCAGCTACCAGCAGCTGGTCGCCGTCATACACACGGCCGCCGGCCCTTTCCGTACCATCCTTTCCCACTATTGTATAGCGTTGCGGGCCAACAGGAATGAGTTCTGCAGGTAATTGTGAGAGGTCGATACCAGTGGATATAACCCCGGCGCCTTTCTCTGTATCCGTGGTATATAACTGGGTACGGCCATTTACCAGTACCAGGGTGTCACCGCTGATGCGGGCGATATGCGGCGCATAGGGTGCAGTGACAATATGCTGTGCGCAGACAGTGCCGCCAGCCAGGAAAGATAGTAGCAGGTAACAGGATAGACGTAACATGCTATTTAGTTATTTTGGTATTTAGTTATTTAACTATTTGAAATGCAGCGAAGATCATATTCTGTTAATAACATTTGATGATCTTCGCTGCATTTCAAATAGTTAAATAACTAAATACCAAAATAACTAAATAAAATCAAGTCGCTTCAGTTTCTCCGGATCAATCACGTTATTAATACGGGCAATAGTGTTGTCGGCAGACAGTTCAAATACCTGGCACACTGCCAGCTGCCCTTCCTTGTAATAGAGGAATGCAGGCTGGTGGTTGATTTCTGCGATTTCCACCACCTGGGTAGTTTGGTAAGTTTGATATACCAGTGCCAACAGGTTGGCCACGTCTGCTGCACCGGTACAGATTTTCTTCACCACATTCAGATTCGGGCCGCCGTCAGCAAAGAAGGTAATATCTTTTGAGAGCATACTTTCCACCCGGTGCACATCACCGCTGCGGATAGCGCTGATGTAGTTTTCCAGCACGCCCCTTGAAGCACTGTTCAGCAGCTTCACCGGTTGTTTGTCTAATTTGATCTTGCTTTTGGCCCTGCTCAGCAGTTTCCTCGAATTCTCCACCGTGCAGGATAGCGAGACCGCAATTTCTTCATGCGAATACCCAAATGCCTCTTTCAGTATAAATACAGCCCGCTCTCTCGGGTTCAGTTGTTCCAGCAGTACTAACATCGAATAAGACACAATATCACGCATATTGATGTTGGTATCTGCGGTATCAGTCGCCACAGGTTCCGGTAACCATACCTCCCCATACTGCAACTTTCTGCGCTTCTTCCGCATATTGATAGACTGGTTGATCACACTTCTGATCAGGTAATTCTCCTCGTTCTCTATTCCTTCTTTCTCCGTTGTATAAAAGTTTGACAACACATCCTGTATAGCATCCTTGGCATCTTCGGAAGAACCCAGAATATTGTAAGCGTATGGGAATAATCTCTTTTGATAATCTTTCATCTCTGGCTGTTTATATGGACAGGAATCCGGCGCGATGATAATTTTTTTAGCTGAATAAATCAAAAGACGACGCCACATACTCCACCTCTTCAATCACAGGTTCCACTTCCAGCCCGCTGGCATCACGCTCCTGCTGAAACGCTTTGAACACCGGGTTTTCCAGCAATGTCTGCTGTGCACGATCGCTTTTGAATACACCAAAGTGCATGAAGGTCTTGCCGTCAGGCGCGATGAATACGGTGTAGCGGAGATCAGGGTCATTGACTCTTTTAAGATCTGCAAGTGCCGCTGCTACGTTTTCTTTGTTACGTTCTGCGAAGGAGGCTTTTACGGTATAAGTTGCTTTTACTGCTTTCATGATTATTATATTTTATTGTTGTTTGATGTAATAATTTTTAGTCGATCCGATATAGCGTTTAAACGGTTTGTTACAGATAGGACAATCAGGTGTCACAAAACGTGACAGGAAATTTGATTTTTTTTAAATCAGGATTATTCATTAATTTAATATA
>NZ_DATLKJ010000057.1:0-20232 GCF_035538455.1 Chitinophaga sp. | reverse complement strand
TACTGCCCTACAGGTGAAAGAAGCTCCTGAAATGTAGGAATTTGGAAATGTAAGAATTTATAAATTCCTACATTTCCAAATTCCTACATTTTTCCTTATTTTTGTAACCAATTGGTTACACATTTAATTCCCAATTATGATGAGAAGAGATGTTTTTCAGGCAATTGCTGACCCTACCAGACGGGAGATACTGGATCTTGTGGCCCGTCAGTCAATGAACCTGAACATGGTGGCAGAGCATTTTCAGATAAGCAGACCCGCTATATCCAAGCATGTAAGGATACTTACAGAATGTGGCCTGATCACTATCCGGCAGGAAGGCCGGGAAAGACACTGCAAGGCCAACCTGCGGCAGCTGAAGGAAGTGTCTGAATGGATTGAACAATACCGTGAGTTCTGGACACGCAAGCTGGATGCACTGAACGTCTTTCTTCAAAAAGAGAAACAAAAAAAGAAAAAACAGTAATTCATCACACTAAAAATTCACTTTCACATGAAAAATGAGCCATTGGTACTGGAACGCACTTTTGATGCGGATGTTGATTCAGTATGGGAAGCGCTGACAGATAACAGTAAGATGAAGCAATGGTATTTCGACATTGCAGCATTCAAACCGGAGGTGGGCTTCAGATTTACATTTACTGCAGAAAACAAGGGCGTACAGTTCGTACATCTTTGTGAAGTAACCGTAGCTGAACCAGGCAAAAAACTGGCCTACAGCTGGAAATACGAAGGCCAGCCCGGCTCGTCGGAAGTAACTTTCGAGCTGTTCCCGGAAGGAAAGAAAACCCGCCTGAAACTCACACATACCGGACTGGAAACCTTCCCTTCAGATACCGGCGATTACAAAAGAGAAAACTTCCTGGGTGGCTGGACTTACATCCTGGACACGTCCCTCAAAGGTTTTCTGGAAAAAGCATAAACAGGGCGCCCTTCCCGGCCGTTCATCCAGCCAGAATCGCATCCAGCTCTCTGGCATAGCGCACCATACCAAATTTCGCTGCTACCTTTTCATGCAGTGCCTGTGGTGTAATAGCTTGTTGAAAGGCCTCTAACAGATGATCGAAATGTTGCAGTATGGCATCATCCGTAAAGCTGATACTATCGGGCAAAAGATGAACGCCCGGGAAGCCCTGATCATACAGCTCACTGATAGCGCCGACTTTTGTGCCAATAACAGGAATGCCTGTTGACAGCGCCTCCAGTGTTACCAGCTCAAATCCTTCAAACATCGAAGGCAGGATCAGCAGATCTCCGGCCGCATAGGCGCCGGCAGCGATATTATCAATGTTCAGTCCCGTTTTAATAGTCGTCTTTGAAAGCCCTGAAAAGCGCACTGTATCAGGTGTTTCATTACATGCGATCAGTAGTCGCCATTTGTCTGATTGCTCAATGATAGCTGCCAGCTGTTCAAGTACATCCAATCCTTTATAAGGCACCAACCTCCCTACAAACAGCAAAGTACGTTGATGGCTATACGGTTTTTCAAACGAATGGAATCTGTTTGTATCCACACAGTTATATAATACTTTGATCTACTCTTCCGGCACCCCATACCACCTGACTATATCCTGTTTTACATTGGAAGATACCGTAATCACCTGCCTGGCCGACATACAATTCCGCTGCTGGAGCCGGGATATACGGCTCAGATGCTCCTCCTTCCGCCAATAAGCCCTCTCCATCAGATGATAACAACCATGTATGAAGTTAAAGTCAACCGGGAAGAATGGAGCTGACTCCCCCTGTGTAATCACCAAATCATTCCGGCGCTTATGCAGCCAGAGATAGGCACTCGTATAACGCGCCATATACACCTCCCTGCGCTTCCTGAAGTGATGATGCCTGAATAGCATTTTAAACAGGCGTCCCAATAAAGTATGCTTTACAAGATAGGTCTCATCAATAAGCTTGGTTCTTCTTCCCTTACCTTGGAAATATTCATCCAGGTAATATACTATTCTTTCCACTCCCCCAGCCTGCGATTTTCCGCTGAAGGAAACAAGGAAAACTTTTCCGGGCTTCATAGTCCATTTTTATTTTTGGGTAGTCTGCATCTCACTCAGAGTCTGCATTTACCCAAACGGTTCCCAATATAAAGACAGGTTATAACTAATTTATTCCATTAAAATACGTCCATTATTTGTCCACACCACAACGCACCTGCTCCTATCGAAAACAAAACGTATATTCAGCCGGAATATTTTGCGACAGGCTTATGGTAACTACTCCTACTTATTCCTTCAACATGACTGACCACCGCAGATCTATCCGCGGTATTGCTGCAATGATGGCCGGTTTCATAATAATCATGTTTACCGGGCTCAAAACTAACCTGAATATAAACTGGCTGATAGGCATCGTGCTAACCTGGTTCCTCATTACCCTATTCCTGCTGATCAGATGGATCTGGCGTCAGGAGAATGTTACGTTATATGCCGACAGACTTTCTTCAGACCTCTATGGTGAGATATATTATGAAGACATCGTCAGAATCTCTTCCCCCTGGTACGCAGATACATACTCAATAAAACTACAGCGAAAAGGTAAAAGATCTGTAACGTGGAGCATGGTCACCTCCGGCAGGGCGCTGATAAAGAATAGCGATGAAGAAATAAAGCTGTTTACTACGTTTACCAATGAACTGTTAAAGAAATCTAAATATCAGCCGGAAAACAAAGCAGCCGGAACCAGCACACATTCCGTAATACAAACTGCCGGACAACAGGAAAAAACATTCCCGTTTAGGAAACCTTCCTTCGTGGTGCCTGTCGGGATCCTCCTGACATTGGTCATATTGATCCGCACCTGCGGCGGAAACTGGTTCAGACGCAATGATATGAGCAGGCTCAAAGAAGCCGGCGTACAACTATTCAACTATAATATGGAAGCAGTGCAGAAAGCCGTAGCAGAACGACTTAAAACCGAAGGCAGCGCCTTTCTGTATACCAACGATCATGCAGCAACCATAAAACTATTTCCCGATATTGATACAGACAACCCGCTGAACATCGATCCGTTCAGATACACTGAAGCCAATCGTAGCATGGAAGAATTCCTCGCACACAAAGACAGCATCCCCCTTCATATATTCATCATCAGCGGCGATAGTAGCATTAGCCGCATGCAGCCGGGTATTGCCGGCTATCCCGACAGTACGGAGAAACAGTTTTTTCTTCGTGCATATGACACCTCACAACATATACGCCCCGCTGGCAGACCACTCAATGATACGGCAGACCTGCAAAAATATCCGGTCTTTGACGTGAGATGGGGCGTGAACGTAAAAGACACCAGCAACCTGGCCATCGCTATAGACAGAAGTATACCCGGCATGCACATCATGCTGAGCCAGATCAGGCTGCGCAGGCACTTTTACTGCTATATGACCGGTAAAGCCAGTAACGGATTCGGTAAAGAGCGATTCACCCTGGCTATCTATGCCTTGAACCAACTGCTCTGCAAGTGTAAAGTGGACACTACTACATTTGTCATGAGGCAGTATAATTAGCCTCTCCAACGGGCAACACCTATATATAGTTTTGACAATTAAGTCAATAAAACGTACTTTCGTGCCCTAAATTATAATGAAAACCGCATCATTGCTGATGCGGTTTCTGTATATGGGTGAATGATTCCGTGTTCGCCAGTTATTGAATAGATTATGAAGACATACTTTCGACTTTTATCTTTTGCCAAACCGATTAGCAAGTACGCACTACCCTATATCCTTTTTACCTTACTGTCAGTACTATTCAGCACAATGAATCTTGCGCTGTTGGCGCCTTTGCTGACAACGCTCTTCCATGAGAACATCAATCTGCAAGCTGTAAAACCAGACAACTGGCTGGATGTTTTCAAAACATTCAACTATTACACCGCTTGGGCCACCAGGGAATTCGGGGCTTTCAATACATTGAAATATGTATGTGGATTTATTGTGCTGTCCGTAACGCTGGGCAATATCTTCCGTTACTTCGCTGACAGAACGATGGAGAACCTGCGTATCCATACCCTGCTGAACCTGCGCCGTGCAGTGTTCAACAACGTAATGGACCTGCATCTCGGCTTCTTCAGCAATGAAAGAAAAGGCGACATCATTTCCAAAATCGCATCAGATGTACAGGTAGTACAATATACTGTAACCTCTACGCTGCAGGTGATTTTCAAGGAACCGGTTACACTCATCGCCTACCTGATAATGCTGTTCATCATTTCAATTAAGCTCACCTTAGCTTCCATGCTGGTCATACCGGTTGCCGGTCTGATCATCTCCAGGATTGTAAAAAAGCTGAAAGCACAGGCTGCTGAGTCACACCAGACATACGGCGTCATCATCAGCTACCTTGATGAAGCATTGCACGGCATCCGCATTATCAAGGCGTTCAATGCAGTGAAGATCATCACCGACCGCTTTGAATTCCAGAACCAGCGCTACTCTGCTATCATCCGTGCTATGGCAAGAAGGCAACAGATGGCCTCTCCTGTATCTGAAACACTGGGGATATTGATGGTAGCCGGCATCGTATTATACGGTGGCTCACTGATCCTTACCAAACAGGGAGATATGGATGGCGCCAGCTTCATCGCTTATATTGCACTGTTCTCACAGATCATGCGCCCGGCCAAAGCTATTTCCAACTCCTTCAGTAATATCCACTCAGGTATTGCCGCCGGCGAACGCGTACTAAAACTGATCGATGAAAAGCCTGCCATTGTGGACGCTCCCGGCGCAGTCGCGCTCACCAGCTTTGATGAGGCGATCCGCTTTGAAAATGTGACCTTCGCCTATGGTGAAAAACCAGTGCTGAAGAATATTACCGTTACCATTCCAAAAGGTAAGTCTGTAGCCCTGGTAGGACCTTCCGGAGGCGGCAAGTCCACGATGATGGACCTTATCCCACGCTTCATGGAACCGCAATCTGGCAAAATACTCATGGGCCCCCACGATATCCGTAACGTTCGCATGGAGTCACTCCGTTCCCTGATGGGTATCGTCAATCAGGAGTCCATCCTTTTTAATGATACAATCTTCAATAACATCGCTTTCGGAAAACCCGGTGCTACCATGGAAGAAGTAGAAGCTGCTGCCAGGATTGCCAATGCACACGAGTTTATCATCAATACGCCTGAAGGATACAACACCAATATCGGCGATAAAGGTTCCCGTCTTTCCGGTGGCCAGCGCCAACGCCTTTGTATAGCCCGTGCCGTGTTGACCAACCCACCCATCATGCTGTTGGATGAAGCCACATCTGCACTGGATACAGAATCAGAAAAAATGGTACAGGAAGCACTCAATAACCTGATGAAAAACCGTACCTCACTGGTAATCGCACACCGCCTCAGCACCATCCAGAACGCAGATCTCATCCTGGTGCTCGACAACGGACAAGTTGTTGAACAGGGCACACATCTTGAACTGCTTGGCAATAACGGCCTGTACAAAAAACTGATCGACATGCAGACATTTACTTCTGCAGACGAAGAGTAAAAACACCCCCTTTCATAAGGATATAAAAAAAGACCTCCGCAGAATATCTGCGGAGGTCTTTTTTATATCCTTATAGCTAATACCTAAATCCTAATGATGATACCCATTAGCACAATAAGTAATGCCTTTATTCAAAGTGTCCAGGTATACACGGTAATTGATATTCTCATGAACACGGTCATTCAGCGCATGATGCAGATGATAACAAATTGCTTTCAGCTTCACCTTCTTCTGGCTCAGACCAGAATTGATAAAACGTGCCGCCAGTTCAATGTCTTCGTGACCCCACCCCTTCAGCTCATTATTATAACCGTTCACTTTCATGAAATCATTCCGCCAGAATGCACAATTGGCGCCTATAAAGTTGTTGGAACGTTTACTTTTTTTGATAACAAGCGGAGCCAGAAGAGGAATACGCAGTGCATTGAATCTGTTTCTGATACCTTTTCCAAATGCTGAGATGCGTTGAAACTCTCCGGAGTTAAGAAATCTGTTTGTTTTACCCTCCGGCAGCAACACACGGCTGCCACGAATATAGAATCCTTTTTCAGCTTCGTTCCTGTGGTCTTTAATAAAGTCAGGGTGTAATACAATATCTCCATCTATCTCAACAATATACGCTGATTCAGTTCCTGCAATGGCCTGATTGATGATAATGGTCTTACGGAATCCTTCATCAGGGTGCCAGAAGTGCTTTACTGGTACAGATGAAACCTTCGCGAAAGCATTGATAACAGCGCGGGTAGGCTCCCCTGACCCATCGTCTGCGATAATGATTTCGTCCGGTAAAACACGTTGTCTTAATACACTATCGAGAACCAGTTTTAATGCTTCAGGCCAATTATACGTACTAATTAATAAGGCCACAGATATTCTATCACACATATATTATCTGAATCTAAAAAAATTACAAACATCATTACATTGCTGAAAACAATCCATTCGGTCATCACAGGAATGAAAACCTGGGTATCCCCTATTTAACTTTAAACCTCTGATCTGCGTTGCACCCGCTGGCATATGGTTTTACCAGCGGACTTGATCAGCTTCAATTGTAGGTTCATGCCATTCATTGAATTAAACGTTAAAATCTTCTTCCTGATATATATTAACGCGATAAGGGCCTCATATGTTACAGTAACTTTTCCACTCAGGAAGAAAATCTTTCAATAAAGTTGTGCCAATCAATACGTAACGAACTGTTTTTCTTAGTTGTTTTCGTATGATTTGCTGGTTTTTTAGCGTTTTATTAAAAATTAATGCAATTTATAATTAATTATCTGAATTGATATAAAAAATTTTGCGGGCAAAGTTACGAATATTACTCCCCTCCTATATCAATCTTTTTTACGAGTTCCTGCCTTACCTTTTCCGGCACATTACTGAGCAACCTGTACCCTGTTGCTTTTTCTATTTCATCAATAGTAGTGAGATATGCAGACCATTTGGTATTCACATCATTATCGTTCGGCGTATTCACCGCAATAATTCTCGTATCCCTTGTAATACGCTGCAGGTCGTTGTTTCCGTCAGGTATCACAACCATCACTTTCCAGATGTGCGCAGGCACCGTCACACTCCCTCCTATCTTCCCTGCATGGCCTTTACTACCATCGCCTCCACTACCATAACTACCCATGATCACATATACTTCATTCCCATTATTTACCAGCGAACGAGTGTAATTCTCCAGATTAGCCCATAAATGCTGGTTATGGTTAGGCGCCTGCGGAATGATATTAGTCATCAGAAAAGTAGCTTCATTGGCTTCTCTGCTGTGCGTACGGTCTCCTGACGGACAATTATGCCCACGGTCAAACCCGCTGCCATTATAATTGGATTTGGTCACCTGCAGCCAGTCCGCGGGCAGGTCTTCATCCGGCCGGAAATCATTGCCCCGCGATATACTGCCCAGGTCCATACGCGACACATGCCAGCATACCCAGTTCGGTGTACCTCTGTCGCGGTTGTATGATAACCGGTAATAGCCTTTATCCATCATATAATTGTTGGCCATCACCACCTTTGCAGTCGCATTGCTGGGATTTCCCAACAGCATATTATCATCATCCCCCGCAGAACCTTTATCTCCCGGCCTGGTTGCTTCATCAGGCCGTGTAACAGTCGCTGATGGCTGCTTCCCGCCCGCTGTTACAGTAAAGACATCGAAGCACAACCTGCTGTTGCTGTCGTCTGTCTTACGGATGCTAAAACGTATGGATCCTGTAGCCGCCACCGTGAAAACAGCGCTGCGTAGTTGATGCTGATCAACGGTGATGGTATTACCCGTTTTGTAATAACGCTGTCCGCGGTTAGTGGAAGCCCACAACTCCCAGCTACCGCTTTCATCATTGCCGTGCAATGCGTATTTCAGTGTAACGGTTACCGTACCCTTCGCAACAATATCAAAGTTCATAGTGGCAGCGCCACTGTTCTTGATACGCAGGCACTGGCTGCCTGTTTTATGGTCATCAGCTAGTGAGCCGGTCACCGCATCTTTAAATTTCCAGGAACCACTTGCCAGCTCCGCATCCCCGGCATTGTAGCTGGTTTTACTGCCCGTTTCAAAATCTTCGCGCAGCAATGGCCGCACAGCGGCAGACTTGCGGTGATGTTTCTTATGTGAGGTCTTTGCAGAAGGAACAACTTCTTTGTCGCCCGCTATACGCCGGGCACAGGTAGTAACAATAAATGCAGCAACGATCAGTATAACGATAACGCCTAAACTATTATTCTGCTTACTGCTTTTCTTTTTTTTCTGAGTCTTCTTATTCTTCTTAACTGGCATAGTACAGTAACGAGCGAGCGCGAATATAGTATAACATTATTACTATCATCGATATTAAAAACTTAAATTTGCCCACCCGGAAGCTACTACACACCCGGACTACAACGCAAAAGCCGGAATAACCATATTTTGCTGTCCATGATTTTTCAAGTGTATCTTTTATCTTGAATTATTTGCTATGAACGACCAACATAAAAAAAATATTATCATCATCGGTTCGGCAGGTCATGCCGCCGTAATCGCTGATATATTGCTGTTGCAACACGAATATCATCTGACCGGCTTTATTGATTCCTATAAAGAAAAGGGCAGCCGCTGCTTCAAAGACCTGACGGTATTAGGCAACGAATATGATCTGCCTGCCCTCATATCGCAGCATAATATACACGGTGGCATCGTAGGCATCGGCGATAACTGGACCCGCTACCAGGTAACAACAAGGATCACCGGCATACTTCCTTCATTTCGCTTCATCAATGCCATTCATCCATCCAGTGTTATATCTCCCAACGCCATACTGGGTACCGGCAATATGATCTCAGCCAATGCCGTTATCAATACCGGCAGCCGTATCGGCAACGGTTGCATCATTAATACCGCTGCCTGCATTGAGCACGACAACACCATGGGCGACTACGCCAGCATTGCACCCAACGCCGTTACCGGCGGCAATGTACATACCGGCGCCTTCACCGCTATCAACATCGGCGCCGCCATCATACACGGCATCACAATAGGAGAACACACTGTTATCGGCGCCGGCTCACTGGTACTGAAAGATGTATCACCTTACAGCATTTACTATGGCTCCCCCGCAAAATGGGTAGCAGCACGGAACACCGGCGACAAATACCTGTAACTCTTTGAGGTGCGCAAAATGAAAAATGTATGTTATACACCATAAGAACAAAATACAGACATGATATTAAAAAGTGAAAAAGCTGTAAAGAGATAACTCCTTACAGCTTTTTCGCTTTAATCTTCGTGCATAAACATTCACATTTCAATCCCCCATCACAAAAACAAACTTCAATCTCCGCACATCAGGACCATCAAAAGTAATCAGGAGAATCACAGTTAAAAGAAAAGTTGTGACAACACATTCGTCACATCACTCGCTTTAGGCTTCAGACCCAGAAACTTTGCAAACTGAGCTGCAGTGAGAATCGTTTTTAGTTTAGAAAAGAGCCCCCCCTGCAAGCCGCTGAACTTCGACGTGTAGGCAGCAGGGTTAGTTTGCTGCAAAGGAAGGATACCTGCCTTTTGCTTAAGGAAACCAGTAACCAGGTCAAGCACTTTGGGCTGTTGCGCGCCGGATAACCCCAATGAAGGTGTAAGCTGCGACAAAATAGATTTTCCTGCTGTTACTGTACTACTGGCGCCACCTGCGCTGCTCTGTATAATACCAGTGGCTTTCCTGGCTTCGTCGGGAATACTTTGCGCCTGCAAATAGGTAGCAGTGAAAGAACCAATGCATACAACGGTAATGAATACTTTTTTCATGTAATGGGTGAATTTAGGTTGTGTAATATTTGTTATTTGAGGTGATAAATGCGGTATTAAATTGAGGTTAATATAAATATAGTGAAATATTTATAAACATAATGACCGGCTCTGTCCGGAATAAACAAAAGTTTGTCCCGTACGCACAAATCCACCCATCCCAACTACCGTAATTTTGTCCCGCATTCAACACTGCAATATCCACGCACCCAGATAGGTAGCAAAGGGATCAGATAATTTTTGAGAAAGATAAGCCACAGATAATTATTACGGATAACAGTCTGGCAGATTTACAGGGATTAGCTCCAGGGGAGCTTGCCAGACAGATCATATCCAATGGTGCACATGCCAGCTTCAAGGACGAACTGACTGAATATTTAACCCATTGCCTGTCAGCTACAACTTACAGGAGGCATAGGCTGGCATGTTCGCTTTTCGGGAAACGGAACCATACTTAAAACTGTTCACGTATAAGTGTGTGAGGTGACGATGAATAAAGAAGCCGGTTCAACACTGAGAACCGGCTTACTTTTTATAGTTGCTGCATAGCTGATCGCAGCTCTTCTCCTTCTTTCGTTACAATATCCGGCCGCACACCGTGGTCTTCCCACGCCTCCTTCGTTCCCGGTATAGCCGGCGCTTCTATAGACACCGATATCACCAGCATATCATTTACTACATAAAACATATTGTGATTAGCGGCGCCCGCCGAAGGCTGCCCTATAATCTTCGCACGGTGATTTGCCTGCAACACACAAGCCAGCGCCTCTGCTGCCGACGCACTTCCCTTGTTGATAAGCACATATACCGGGGCCTCATATTTCATGCCTGGCTCAACTGCCACTGAACTGTCTATCGTAATTTCCCCCTTCCGGTTATGAAACTCCAGCAGCGGAATACCTGCCGGCAGAAAACAACTCTCCAGTATCGAAGTAGTATCTCCTCCGCCGCCACCATTACCACGTAGATCGATAATCAATCTGCGGGTGCCCGCCAGCTTTTTCATAGCAGCTCGGAGCACCGGCAGACTGGCCCTTGAAATGTTGATCTGCGACAGCTGCAAATACCCTGTATTCCCTTCCAGCACCGTCACTTCCTTGAATCCGTAATTGTTACGGCGCGCTTCTTCTCCATAGAAAAAATCATCAGCGCCATGCTGGTTATCGGGCTTGGTGCCACGCTCCCGGAGCGCCTTCACCTTTTCAGGACTAAAACGGACATAAAGATGTCCGTCCTGGCTATAGCTTCTCAATATAGTGTTGGTCAATGAGTCAAATTCTTTCCAGTAGCGGACATGCTCAAATACCCTTTGCTTTTCCTGCGCTAACAGGTGTTGTGCGATAGCGGTTCCCTTCTCTTTGTAAACATAATGCTCGTCTATCATAGTGGCTATAGCGCCGACAGATGCGCTGATCTCCGCCTGGGATATAGGCGTCATGGGAACATGTTTCCCCGCTTGTAACTGTGATTGTGCAATGGTAAATAGTGGAGTAACCAGTAAGGCACAGGTGACAATCATTCTTAGAAAGCTTTGCATAGACTTTATTTGCTCCAAAGTTCTGCAAACAGCCCCAAAAAAAATTGTATCAAATTAGCGTGACTATAATTTACGGTAAGCCCGCGGAAGAAACCCCGTACAGGAGCGGAACGTACGGATAAAATGGCTCTGGTCAAAGAACCCGCAATACAACGCCACGTCTGTCAGCGACATATCCGGTTGTCCGATCAGGTGCAATGCCCGGTCAATCTTTATCTTCCGCATATATTCCCCCAGCTGGCAGCCGAAGTAGTAAGGGAAATAACGCGACACCGTTACCGGATGTACACCCGCAGCTGCGGAAATCTGCTGCAGCGAGAGCGTTTCATTCCAGCTATCGTGGAGCAACTGCCTTACTTTTTCCACCCACAGCGGCATAGCTTTCTGCTCCTGATGCGTCAGCGGTGCGCTGAACGTATGCAGCAACAATGCATCCACAGACGCTTTAACGCTGTTATCACCGGCGAGGCATTCACGGTAAATGTTCAGCACCGCAAATTTTACGGCAGGATCTCCCTCGCGGTACTGGTGAAGCATACTGAAATGCAGGTCATGCGCCAACAGAAAAGAATCCTCTATAGCGATATTGAGATTCTTTGTAGGATGAAGCGTATGGCTGTTCCTATGCATTTCGCCACTGTTATAGTAGGCAATATTTCCGGTAGAAACTACTTTCTCTCCGCTCCTCCTTTTCTCAATATTGCCGCCTTTGATAGTCAGGGAGAGATGATTATTCTCGTGACAATGCCAACCTTCATATACCGGTTCGCGGTATTCGGCCTCACTCACAATCACGCCGTCAGCCTCGTAGTGGTGGCGGGTATTGCCCAGGTATGTTGCTTTTTCCAGGATGCGCATGGTTCAAGTTACACAAATTCAGCTAACGACAATTATTTCCACCTGATTTCGCCAAATACAATCTCCCCGTAATTATCCTTCTCAAATAAAATCCCGATACGGCGGCTATCCAGCCATACCAGATCAGAATAAGCAGCATAGTTCCGCTGATTATTGCCACTTTTAGCTACCACAAAAGATTTATTCCAGGTCACACCATCATCGTCACTGATGCGAAGCGTAAGATTGTCACGTCGGGAAGTATCTGCCGCATTACTGAACGCCAGCACCGCCTTGCCCTTCTTCCATCCCAGCCACAGGATGCTGCCCTGGCATACCGGATCCGGCAGTTGCAGGTCATAGTCCTGCTTCTCCCAGGTAGCCCCGCCATCCGCACTCAACGCCACTATGCGGGCCTTCACATTGCCCTGCTGGTTCCGCGCATTCATCAGGAGCCTGCCGCCGGAGATCTCCACCGCCATAGATTCGTTAGAACCTGCTATAGCCAGGCTTTCTCCAAGATGAAAAGTTTTGCCGTGATCATCTGTATAAAAACCATGTGCCACATAGTCGCGAAACGCTTTCCGCGGCGCACCGGCAGAATGGTTGGCAGCCACATATATCCGCCCCTTATACTTCCCCCCGGTGAACTGCATCGCATGGCCCGGCGTAATCGCATAACTCCGCCAATCTTCCACAAAATGATAAGCAGGATTGATAGCCGGCTGGTTCGGACGATGTGCCGCCGTAGTAATGTTCGTTCCAGCAGACCAGGTCTTGCCGCCGTCAACCGATGTCTTATACCAGACCTCCCGCAAGCCCCTTCCTTTCCTCACCTCCCCCTCCCGGTTATTACCTGTATTATAAAAAAGGAAAAGTCTGCCGGATGGGAATGCGGGATCACTCAGATCCACCACCGGCGCAGGATTACCCGCCTGCAAGGTATCGTTATCCGCCACTGTCTGTATCGCAGACCAGGTACGGCCGTTATCACTGCTGTGCTTCATCACAATATCAATGTTCCCGAAATCATCAGCATCACGTACACGCCCTTCCGCGAAGACCAGCAGCTTTCCTCCAGGTAAGCGTACAATGGCGGGAATACGGTAGCTGGCATAGCCATCCGTCCCTGATACAAATACCGGCAAAGTGTTTACCTGCGCGGATGACAGCAAATAGGGACAAAGGAATAACAGGAACAAAAAATTTTTCATGCTGCTTAAGATAGCAAGAATTATTGTCAAACAACAATCATATAACATAATGATCACCTACCCAACAGCGGTACGACCAGCAAATCGCAGTAAATTTGCTCCCTCATAAAATAAACGGAAATTGCACAACGAATATACCAGGACCAGGTACGTGTACCTGATACTGATCCTGGGCTCACTGACAGCTTTAGGGCCATTCTCAATTGATATGTATCTGCCGGGATTTCCGGCCATTGCCAAAGACCTGGGCACCGATGCCTCCAGCATCGCCTACTCTCTTTCCAGCTTCTTCATCGGCATTTCAGCAGGACAATTACTATACGGCCCCCTGCTGGACCGCTTCGGAAGAAAAAAACCGCTCTATATAGGACTGGTGCTGTACATCCTGGCTTCTGTCGGATGCGTATACGCATCAACATTAAACAGCCTGATAGTCCTCCGCTTTGTACAGGCAATAGGCAGCTGTGCGGCTACGGTAGCCTCCGTGGCGATGGTGCGCGATCTGTTCCCCATTAAAGAAAACGCCAGGGTCTTCGCCCTGCTGATGCTCGTACTCGGTACCTCCCCAATGATAGCGCCCACCGTAGGTAGTTATATTACCAGCGCCTTCGGATGGCATGCGGTATTTGTAGTGCTCAGTATAATCGGCGCACTGGTGCTGCTGGCCACTATCATAGGGCTTCCGGAAAGTTATAAGCCAGACACCAGCATGTCATTGAAGCCGCGGCCTATCATCAATAACTTCATACAGGTGCTCACCGAACCACAGTTTTATACCTACGCATTTACCGGCGCCATCGGCTTCTCCGGCCTTTTCGCCTATGTGTCAGGCTCTCCGCAGATATTCATGAACATCTATAAATTGACAGATAAACAATACGGATGGGTGTTCGCCGGATTGTCCGTAGGATTCATCGGCGCCGGTCAGGTGAACAGCTTCCTGCTGCGCCGCTTCGAAAGCAGGCAGATAGTACCCATAACCCTGATGGGACAAGCAATCAGCGGACTCATTTTCGTCTTCTGCGCATGGAACGATCTGCTTAATCTTCCGGGTATCATCGCCCTGCTGTTCATTAACCTCGCTTTCTGCGGTTGCTTGAACCCTAATACTGCCGCACTTTCCATTGCTCCTTTCGATAAGAATGCAGGCAGCGCCTCCGCGCTGATGGGTGCATTGCAATTGGGGCTGGGCGCCCTCATCTCCACGCTTATCAGCGCCTGGCATATGAGCACCCCGACCCCACTCGCAATAGCCATGTGCGTACCCGCTATACTGGCGATGATCGTATTAATGACCGGCAGAAAACGTATAGGCAATACCGTAACCTCACCCGGCAAAAGCGAGGCGGTAATGGTGCATTAACAACATATTATTCTACGGCTACCGCCCACAGGTACCATGCTGTGTGCGGCAGCCACTGCTCTGCCCATCGCCAGTCGTAATCCTTTCCTGTAACGGCATAGGAAATATTGAAGGCAATATCGTCTTCATCATCCAGGCCAGAGGTGATCCCATTTACAATACCACCGGGGGCATTGGTATATTCAAACGTACCAAAGAAACCATACGCCGGGTTATTATGTCCTGTGCCCTGCAACATGCAGGCATCAAACGGATTCAGACCCAGTATCCAGTTCAGCTGATCGGTAGCAAATACTTCCAGGCTGTCGCGGAAAGGAGATTCATACAATGACGCCGCCATACGCGCTGCCGCGGCCATAGAGCCAAGCCGGGCATTCTCTCCCTGCCACCACGGCGCCGCCTCGCTGTGATGCGGAAAAAAGAACGCAGTATGCCTCGCACCCGTTGTATCCTGCACCAGCTGCCGGCTGTAGCCGAAAGGATTATTCACTTCATGCGTGACCGCCAGTTCAAATTGCAACGACAGCTTCATCGCCTCGCGGATCTTTTGCCGCATGGCCGGATCAGCCACCGGGTAATAAAGCAGCAAGCTCACTACCGGCAGGCCTGCATCTGAAGGGTGAAAGAAAGGCCGGTCGTTGTTGTCTGCACGCCAGTAATGCTCATATTGTTTCCAGGAATGCAACCTCTCAGTCAGCTGCGCTGCACGCTTGTCTGCGGCAGCTTTGTATACGGCTTTGTGCGTGGCCTTATACAGCTCCGTAGCGGCTGTAAGAGCACAATAGTCATCTACAATATTCTCCTGCCCATCGTTAGTCATCTCAGCATTATGCGCCGCTAAAAAAGCGTAAGCCTCTTCTGCCGCCCTCAGATAGTCTGCATGGCTGTATTCCCCCGAAGTATCATAAGTAGACGCCTTCGCCAGCGCAGCAATGGCCAGTCCCCCGCCAGAACGGAAGCTGCACTGATAGCTGCGCCAGTCATCTCCTTTCTTGTCCCTGCTGAATACCTGGTCCTTGGTTTTCTTAATGGCATAAGCATCATCTTCTGCCCGGATCACACGGTCCGCAGCCTTCTTCGCTGCACCTGGTGAAGATACAGACCGGTAAAATGAACCGTCTTTTGCATGTGTGCGTGCCAGGTAGTCTGCCCCATACATGGCTTCATCCAGCAGCCTCCGGTTGAACTGCCTGAAATCATTACCCGGTCGGCGGCGCAGCAGATCGTAAGTATTGATAAGACTGTAAACCGTCAGGGAGATCTGCTGGGGATTGAAATAAGAAGAGAAAGAAAGGTGCGATAAATGTTTACCATAGTCGCCGGTAGCGTCATACCAGCCGCCATGAGCATCAATACGGGTGCCCGGTTTGCCGGAGAGCTGTAACGCATGATCCGCTTTGTCCAGCAGGCCCGTGCTGCGCTGTCCCTTGAAATAGTAGATCACATCTGAAACAGTCTGTTGCTCCAGTATATTCTTCCCTATCTTAAAAACAGTCGACGTTATAATCGTATCGGCTGTACGTACGGCCACCCTATAAGCGCCGGCGGCGCTATATCCGCTGAAATCCACAGACCAGAAGAGACGGCCCTTCCAGCCTTTAACCGCACCACGGGATACAGGCGTTCCCGTTAGTACCGCCGCCCCGGTGGTTGCATTAATAAGACTGAATGATAACGGCTTAAACCCTTCGCCTGCAGCTACAATGGCTTTCTTGGAACGGCTGGCTTCATACCCTGCCTGGTTTACCACTACCAGGACTGATTGCGCCTTCAGCCATCCCGGCAAGGCAAGTATGACCAGCAATAAAGTGGCATAGTATAACATACGGGAATTCATAGCATGATTTTTTTCCAATATAAAAAACAGACCCCAGGTATTTCGCAATTTTTATACTGCTGCTACATTACAACACGACTATGTTACTTTTAATAAGCCCATATGCCGTCCAGGCATCACAACCAAATAATCATGTCCCTCAAAACCCACAACCACGCGGCCTTCAGCGCATTTATCCTGGGTAATCCGCTTTACCGCAAATACCTGTTATACAGCAGTATCTTTCTCTGCGCAGGCTTTATACTATTCAAATTACTGTACCCCTCCGCCGATTACTTTACGGACTCCCTCTATTACATCATGGTAGCTACAGGTGACGACAACGGCTACATACGCCCCGCAGGATATGCTTTTTTCCTGAAGGGCGTCCACTACCTGTTTACCTCGTCCTTCATGCTGGTACTCATACAGTTCCTGCTGTTGCAGGCATCGGGGCTTTACTTCTTCTTTACCATACTGTATGTATTCAGGTTACCTGATAAGATAGCCACCCTGTTGTTGATCCTGATTGTAGGTAACCCGCTATCCTTCTATGCAGCCAACCTGGTTGCCAGTGACTGCCTGTTCACCATACTAAGCCTGTTGTGGATGACAACGTTGATACATATTGTATATAAGCCGTCATGGGGATATATCATCGCGCATACGTTGCTGCTGGGGTATATCCTGCTGGTAAGGTATAACGCGCTGTCCTACCCGCTGGTGGTATTGACAGCCCTGTTCCTCAGCAAAATGAAACGGAGTGGTAAGGTAATCACAGGAGTACTGTCCGTTGCCATTACAGTATTGGTCATATTTCAATTACAACAACATTTCTACAGAAAAACCGGCATACATCAGTTCACCAACTACAGCGGATGGCAAACTGCCAACAATGCATTATACATGTACAGCCACGTACCGCGGCGGTCCTGGGAAATCAAGGGTACGGAAGCCAGGCGGATACACCGGATGGTAAAAACGTTCTTCGATACCAGCCATGTAACACTCACCAATATCAGTCCCCGTGAGGGCTCTCTATATATGATCAACCCCGCCGGACCACTTAAAAATTATCTCTTCACCGTACTTACCAAAAATCCGAAAATACCGTTCCTCAAGGCTTTCAGCATTACAGACGTGGCAATAGGCGATTATGGAAGACAACTTGTACTGCAACACCCCTGGGAATATATACGCTATTATGTACTGCCTAACACTATGGTCTATCTCTATCCCCCGCTGGAACAATTTGAATATTATGCAGAAGGTAGGACCGGCCTTTTTGCCCTTGCGGCAGCATGGTTCAATATAGAAGACCCGCAGCTAACCTGCTTCCACCCGGCACTACAACAATACGTACTTCTCCTGGCCCCCATGCTGTTCCTTATACTCCACCTGCTACTGGGTGCTTCCCTTTATATGGTGCGCCCGAAGCCGGCCTGGCTGGTACAGCATCCAACTGCTGCCAGAGTTATTACACTGCTGTTGGTATTTGTACTGGCGAATGCGCTCTTCAGCATACTCGCATCGCCGGTGGTAATGCGCTACCAGCTGTTTGCCTTCACAGTACTGCTGGCGCTCGTAACTGTTTTGATCAACGCCATACCGCCACTGCGGAAACTATTGTTTGGCATGAAGGATACCTGAAAAAAGGGGTGTATATTTAGCTATCCCAAATATTTATAACATGTCAGACAACGAAAAATTGGCAGACCGCGTACGCGAATTCCTGGCTGCATCCACCAACAAAATAGAAGAAAAGAAAATGTTCGGAGGCATCTGCTTCATGGTGAACGGCAAAATGTGCGTAGGCGTAAGGCCGGAACGGCTAATGGTACGCCTCGATCCCGGCAAATCAGATGATGTAGCGGAAGAAGAAGGATGCGGACAGATGACGATGGGCAATAAGATAATGAAAGGATATTTCTTCGTCAACAGTGATATGCTGAAAACCAGAAAACAGCTGGAATATTGGATGACAAAGGCGCTCGCATATAACAAATTTGCAAAGCCATCCAAAAAAAAATAAAAGAGCTGATTTCACAACCAGCCCTTTTATCACTATCAGAGCTCGCAACAACAGGTACTTGTATCTACACAAGTGCCGGTTCCCTTGTTAAGCTGTGCGCATAGAGCTGCACACGCAATAGGAACCAGAAGAGCACAGGTAATTAAAGGGAAACAAGTCACCCGGAATGCCTTGCCACCCAGTGTTGCTTTTAATTCATTCCTTTTTAAATTCTTACCGATAGATGCAATGTTTTTCATGACTTAAATGGTTGAGGGTAAAAAAATAACGTGATAATACAGGCTGTTTAAATGATAGATCCGTCAAACGTGAAAGCCATATTAATATTACCTATTCTCCCTGCGATCACAAATGATCTGCCGGATATTTCCGCCGATGGCGGTTACAGCGAAGATGACGATGAATGCAAATAATACCGCGATAAAGAAGCATCTTTTACAGTGGACATTTCTGATGATAATCGATTAACTCTATAGGTGCGTCCTCTATAACGAAACCACTGTAATATGCTTGTATTTCAT
This sequence comes from Chitinophaga sp., assembly GCF_035538455.1. GTDB lineage: Bacteria > Bacteroidota > Bacteroidia > Chitinophagales > Chitinophagaceae > Chitinophaga. The sequence continues at coordinate 1,127 of NZ_DATLKJ010000057.1, read as the reverse complement.
CCAGTACAACCTCTACCTCTTCCACGGTTTTGAGCACCACGAGGCGGCTGCGGAATTCTTTGATATTAGGAAGGCCTTTCAGATAATTGGCGTAGCAGCCACGCATCTCATTAATCCCCGCTATGGGACCTTTCCACTCCACTGACAAACGGAGATGCTTTTTGGCAACTGCAATACGCTCCTGCACAGTGGGACCAGCCATCAGTTCGCCGGTCTTTACATAATGCTTAATCTCACGGAACAACCACGGATAACCGATCACTGCACGCCCGATCATAATCCCATCCACACCATAACGGTTCTTATATTCCAAAGCTTTTTGCGGCGAATTAATATCGCCATTACCAAAGATGGGTATTTTTATTCTTGGATTGTTCTTCACTTTGCCAATCAGGGTCCAGTCGGCTTCACCTTTATACATCTGGCAGCGGGTGCGGCCATGAATAGCCAGCGCTTTGATACCAACGTCCTGTAAACGCTCTGCTACCTCTTCAATATTCTTCGAGTCATCGTCCCAGCCCAGCCGGGTTTTCACCGTAACCGGTAGCCGGGTCGCCTTCACACAGGCTTCCGTAAGACGTACCATGAGATCCAGATCTTTAAGCACGCCTGCGCCTGCTCCGCGGCCAGCCACTTTCTTCACGGGGCAGCCAAAGTTAATATCCAGCAGATCCGGATTGGTAACATCCACAATTTTCGCAGCCATGGCAAGACTGTCTTCATCTCCACCGAAGATCTGTATGCCTACAGGCCGCTCATATTCGAAAATATCTAATTTCTTTCTGCATTTGATGGCATCACGGATCAGCCCTTCACTGGAGATAAATTCCGTATACATCAGATCGGCGCCGGCATCCTTACACACCGCACGGAACGGCGGATCACTCACATCCTCCATAGGAGCCAGAAGAAGTGGAAAATCAGGCAGCGTTATGTTGTCAATCTTTACCATGAGGCCGCAAAGATACGCAAATGTCTGAACTGTGATTTGTGTGATTGGTTTGATTTTCCTAATGAAAATATATGCAAAGGATCTTTCATTCGTTCGATATTATTATTTTCAATAAATACTATAATACTCATTACTAACTTCGCACATATCTTCGTACATCAGAAAAATCAAACCA
>NZ_DATLKJ010000056.1:0-3097 GCF_035538455.1 Chitinophaga sp. | reverse complement strand
CAGACGCAACTGCACATCCAGCACATAGGCTGCGCGGTTGTCCAGCGGACGGCCTATGGGAATGATACCACGGTCATCTACATGGAAAGTAAGCGAGAATGTCGTATTCTCCGTAGGGCCGTAACCGTTAATAACGCTGAGAGCCGGATAGGTTCTCCTGAGCTTGTTCACATGCTCGTCAGACAGCTTTTCACCTCCCGCCAGCACTGCTGAAAGCCCTTCAAATATGCTAATGTCCGTATCTATCAGCTGGTTGAACCAGCTGGCAGTGAACCACATTTTGGTGACGCCATGACGACGCATCTCTTCCTTCAGCAGGCCGCTGTCCAGCAGCCTATGCTCAGGACAGAGGATCAATGTACCGCCGTTGAGTAGCATCCCCCAATATTCAAATGTCGTAGCATCAAAGGATGGAGAACCCGTAGACAGCAGTATATCTGCTGCACTCAGTGATACATAGGTCACATTCTTCACGAGGCTCACCACGTTGCGATGGCTTACCAGCACCCCTTTCGGCCTGCCTGTAGAGCCCGAAGTGTAAATAATGTAAGCAAGGCTCTCTGCTGTGAGTATTGTATTTACAGGATTTTTTGCATGGGCATTTATCTCAGGCCAGTCATCATCCAACACAATTACCTGCACATGATCTGCAAGCTGCGGTAGTTTATGCTTACTATTGCTGTCTGCGATAATCAGGCTGGCCGCTGTATCGGACAACATAAAACTGATACGGTCTGCAGGATACTCCGGATCAACAGGCACGTAAGCCCCACCAGCCTTCAATATACCCAATACGGCTATCATTAACTCCAGGGATCTTCCCAGAAAAAGCGGGACCAGCGTGCCTGTACTCACTCCCTTTATATGCAGGTAATGAGCCAGTTGATTGGCTTGCTCATCGAGCGTTCTATAAGTCAGCGACTGCCCTTCATACACGATGGCTGTTTTATCCGGCGTACTTTCCACCTGCGTGGCAAATACTTCCGGGATAGTCGTAGTTTCTTTATATTCAGTAGCTGTATTAAATGTCTGCAACAGTGCTTCTTCAGCGTTCGTCAGTAACTGCAACCCGCTCACCGCTGCGGAAGGCTCAGCTACAATAGCTTTCAGCAACTGCACATAGTGGGTGATCATGCGTGCAATTGTTTCTTCCTGATAAAGATCCGTGCTGTATTCAATAGCTCCGCTGAGACCATCTTTTCCTTCAAACAAAGTAAGTGTAAGATCAAACTGCGCTTTTGTAAGTTCCACTTTTTCCGGCAGCAGCGTCAGGTCTTTGAGTTTCAGCGCCGGCGCTTCCGGAAGATTGAGCAATGCAAATACCACCTGAAACAATGGATTGCGACTTAGATCGCGCTCTTTAGAAACTGCGTCCACTATTTTTTCCAGTGGCACATCCTGGTGCTGATAAGCGCCCAGCGTAGTGTCTTTCACTTGTAACAGCAACGTTTCAAAGGAAGGATTACCCGTAAGATCACTGCGTAGGGCCAGTGTATTTACAAAAAATCCAACCAGGCCCTCCACTTCCTGCCTGTTCCTCCCCGCAGAAGGCGTGCCCACACAGATATCATCCTGGCCGGTATAGCGGTACAGCAGCACTTTGAAAGCGGTCAGCAATGTCATGAACAATGTAGCATCATAGCGGCGGGACAATGCGTGCAATACAACAGTCAGTTCTTTGTCGATGCTGAAATGGCTGATAGCTCCGTCTGCACTCAATACAGCCGGCCGTTGATAATCGGCAGGAAGGTGTAATGCCGCCACGCCGCCGAGCTTCTGCTTCCAGTATTCCATATGCTGCTGCATAGCAGGCGATGTAAACTGTTCTCGCTGCCAGACCGCAAAATCAGCATACTGTATATCGAGTGGTGGCAACGTGGCTTCCCGTCCTTCGGTTACCGCATCATAAAATTCGACGAGTTCTTTTACAATGATACCGCCAGACCATCCATCTGATGCAATGTGGTGCATCACAACTGTCAGCACATATTCTTCGGCGTCCAGTACAAACAATGTTGCGCGCAACATATAATCGGTAGATAGGTTGAACGGCGCCTCTATCTGTTCTCTGATGCCAACTCGCAGGGCCCTTTCATCTTTGCGGAAGATGGAATCATCTACTACGTTCAGTTTCCAGCCGCCACGGGGCTTTACCTCCTGATACGCTTTCCCGTCTTCGCCGGCGATCACCGTGCGCAGTACCTCATGACGGTCAACAATGGCTCCCAATGCGGCATCCAGGGCACTTACCTGAAGCCGGCCCCGAAGGCGCAATACTGTTGGTATATGATATTGTGTACTGCCTTCCAGCTGATCAATAAACCACAGGCGTTCCTGGCTTGAAGAAAGTGGCAGGCGCATATCGCCATTCCTAGGCGCAGGCCGGATCGGGTCCGCATTTGCAAGTATAGCAGCGCCGTGCTTTCTGAAGTAGGCTATCAGGTGTTCTTTCTTCAGCTTCAACTCATCCAGCAAACTACTGTCCACCGTCTGGTCCTTACGCACTTTTATCTTCAGCCTGTCATCATCCAGGGTTATCCTGATGCCAACATCATTCGCCTTGTTTATTAATTCTACAATATCGATCAGATTAAAATTTGACATACTTAACAGTTTATTTTTTGCGGTACTGATTTTTATAGTTCAATAGTTTCAGCATCCTCATCATCGAAGTCATCCTGCCGGATCTTTATGTATTTCGCCAGCGCAGCAACGGTCGTAAGCTCAAACAATGTTCTGACAGCTACTTCCACGCCCAGCGCTTTTCGTATAGCCGAGATCATGCGCATCACCTGCAGGGAATGCCCGCCCAGTTCAAAGAAGTTATCATTAACGCCTACACGCTGTACATCAAGCAGCTCCTCCCAGATGACTGCCAGTGCGGATTCTGTTTCATTCCGGGGTGCGATATACTCATTCGCAGACAACAGGTCCGCATCTGGTTCCGGCAGGGATCTCTTGTCTATCTTACCATTGCTGTTCAGCGGCAGCTCATCCATTACCACCCACCAGCCAGGAACCATATATTCAGGCAAACGTGTCTTCAGGTAAGTGATAAGGACGTCGCGGTCGAAGCTCGCTACTGGAACTACATAGC
>NZ_DATLKJ010000055.1:0-16345 GCF_035538455.1 Chitinophaga sp. | reverse complement strand
TGGCTGTAATTATACAGCACTATGATACTGTTGATACTGATTATTCCCGGCATTATGACCGTTATTGTTCCTGGCTTGAGAAAATAAGTCCGTATCCGGCAGTTAAAGTCAATTCCCAGACAGGAAAGGATTATTTTTCCTTTGAGCAAAATGAGAAGTTAATCAGCGTTGCTGCTTCCTGCAATAAAAAGGTAGTGCATGAAACGCACCGGAATAAGTTTTCATTCGCCGCCCATATTACCCGGACGTATCTAATGAAGATACCTGAACTAGAGATTACGTTGGATGCTTCTCATTGGGTATGTGTGGCGGAATCTTATCTCGAAGATCAGGAAGCTGCCATGCAACTTGCACTAGAAAGGACAGAACATTTACACGCCAGGGTGGGTTATCCTGAAGGGCCTCAGGTACCTGATCCCCGCGTAAAAGAATGGGAATATGCGTTGAACAGGCACCTGTCGTGGTGGGATAAAGTAGCTGAAAGAAAGAGACGGGAGAATGGCTTCTTTACCATCACAACAGAGTTTGGCCCTTATCCTTATATGGTCAATGACCCTGTAACGGGGCGCCCGATTGCTGATCAGTGGGCGTTAAATGTGTATATGATGAATCTTTTGAAAGAGCGATATTATTATGCAGGGTGATTCTGCAGATATTTTACAAGGGTTGATTTATAAAAAATTTATGTAGCGATTAGTGGCAGTACTGCTGTTTACTGCTAACACATCAATCGAAGTAATAGATACAATGAATATAACTATGAAGCTATTAAAATTGATCATCTTTCTCCTCCTGCCGGTGTTTGCAATGGCGCAGATCAGTGCGGTGGATGCAGGAAAAGGAGCTGCCAGTAGTCGTGTTACCGATATTGTTATTGCTTTCAAGATGCATGTCGATATCGGGTATACAGATTGGGCAGAGGGGGTGTTGCAGAAGTATTCGGGACCTATGTTGGAAACAACACTGGATTTCATTGACCAGACTGCTTCCCTGCCAAAGAATGAGCGGTTTGTATGGACTATTCCCGCCTGGCCTTTGAAATATATGCTTGATAATTGCTCTCCCCGCAACAAGGAAAGGTTGGAGAATGCTATCAGGCAACAGCGTATCATTCCGCATGCATTGCCTTTCACGCTTGAGACGGAATCAAGCGATATGGAGAACCTTGTACGTGGATTGTCGATAGCAGATAGCATCAATTACCGTTTTGGATTAAAGCCTGCCCGCGACGCCAAGTTTACAGATGTGCCTGAGCATTCCTGGGTGATTCCAACCTTACTGAAAAACGCAGGAGTGGACATTTTGCATATTGGTTGCAATCCCGGGTCCACATCACCTGATGTGCCCACCTTATTCTGGTGGCAAGGACCGGATGGTTCAAAGTTACTCACCTTTTATTGGGCAAAGTACTATGGTTCCGGTATCTTACCGCCTACGGACTGGCCTTACAAAACGTGGCTGGCCATGATCCATACACATGAAAATACCGGTGCGCCCGATCCCCGGGGGGTAGCTGCTTTAATAAAGGAAGCGAGGGAAAAAATGCCTAATGCGCGCATACATATCGGACGGATTTCGGACTTCTACGACCTGCTGATGAAAGAAAAGCCGGAATTGCCAACCATCAAAGGAGATATGCCGGATACCTGGATCCACGGCTTTATGTCTATGCCAGAGGAAGTAAAGACCAACAAGGTTTTCCAGAGAGAAACCTATTTGACAGAGCAATTGAATACCCAAATGAATTTATGGAAAGGTAAAGATGTTTCAATTGACAAATATGTGAATACAGCTACAGAAAATATGTTGCTATTTGATGAGCACACCTTCGGTGCAGCTATTTCACACGGGCATCAACTTTTCTGGAAGTATGGCGACGACTTTAAAATTAATAAGGCTGAGGGTAATTATTATTTCCTGGAAAAGTCGTGGGAAGAGAAGGCCGCCTATACGAAACTAGCCGAAAAAGCAATATGGCCTATAAAGCGGAATCTGCTTTTTGAGCTAACGAAATCTGTAAAAGAGAAATCGCCACATGTGACCGTCTATAACTCGCTGCCCTGGCCAAGAAGTGGGCGTGTTAGCTTGTTTATGAGCTATTACGAAAACCCATCGCACCAGGCGCCACCGATCAAGGCTTTGAAAGATCTGGAAACGGGTAAAATAATTCCGGTATACCAGGACCACAACCTGCTTTCTTTTGATGCCACCGAAATCCCTGCAGGAGGGTATAAAACATTTGTTGTAGTTGAAAATACGGGAGAATTTTCATCAACGCTATCGGTGCGTGAGCAAAATAACGAGTTTGAAAACAAGTACTTCAAAATAACGATCAATCCATCTACGGGAACATTGCAGTCAATTATTGATAAACAGAATAACCGCGAGCTGGTGGATTCAAAGAGCAAGTATGCTTTTGGCGAGTATGTATACGAAAGATTGGGACAGGAGCAAGTGGAGGCCTATAACAATAATTATATAAAGCCTGGTAATGTTGAATGGGCTGGACAGGAATTTATCAGATTAAAGGAGCAGTTGCCTGATCTTCATTCCGTCCGGATCTCCGGGAAGTGCAATATAATAGAATGGCTAAAGAATGCCACTATGATTCGTGCCTCTGCTATGTGCCAGCTAAACGACAGCAGCGCGCAACAATATCTGGTAAATTATACGCTTTACGAGAATGAGCCTTACATTGAAATTACCATAGGCCTTGACGGAAAGAAGGGGATTCCCAATCCTGAAGCAGGCTGGATGGCGTTTCCCTTTGCGATGAACAAACCTGAATACCGGTTGTTGCGCACAGGCGGCATAGTAGATCCACAGAAAGACCTGGTGGGCAAAGCCAATCACGATTTTTATTTCCTTAATACTGCGATGGCCATGTATGATAAGAGCGGTGGTATTGGTTTAAACTGCCCATATACACCGGGGGTAAGCATTGATCAACCAGGCATAGGTGTTTTTTCCAAAACAAAAACGCTCAGTACAGGAACGGTGCTGTCCAATTTGTATAACAATGTTTGGGGCACCAACTTCACGGAGTGGGTAGAGGGATCTCATGCGGCGAAGTTTTATGTCTGGAGTTATAAGACCTATGATGCTGCATCCAATTTTATTACGCCTGCGGAGGAGACACGCACACCTTTGAGCGCAGCATTTTATGCCCCTACAAGTCTGGCATATGCCTACAACTATAAGACGACAGGGGAGTTGCCCAATATGCAGGGAGGTATCCGGCTTGACCGAAAGGGTATATTGGTTACTTCTTTCCTTAGAAACGGCAGCCAAACCATGATCCGGTTTTGGGAGGAAGCGGGTACCCCGGGAAAATGTAATGTAAAGCTTCCAGTGCAGGCCGTGTTCAAAAAGGCATACCCTTGCAATCTGAGAGGTGAACAGTTGGACGGAAACTATATTCCGGTTGTAAATAATTCCTTTTCATTTGAAATTGGCGCGAATCAGCCCCGGACATTTATTTTGAAATAGCCCCGGCGAGCTCAATAGCGACATCTTCAAATGAAGACGCTGGTGTAACGCAACTCAAAATTTTATTTCCGGAGTGCCGCTATTATACATAGTGGACAATAAGTAATATATCAACAAATAGATTGTAATGAAGATATTAAACATCTGCCTGTCGTTCTGTTTAACATTTATCCTGATTGGGTTTAATAGCTCAGCGCAGCAACCGACGTTCAGGATAGCTCAGGAAGAGTCGGGCCTTCCATTTCCCAGTAATCTGGAATGTACATCTACAAGCATTTACCGCTATTGTAAAGATGGCAAACCAGGAAGGGAAGTGATATTGACGTTTCAAGGGAGCAATTTATATCAATCTTCAGAAATTGAAGTTACGGTTGACGGGCGGACAGAAACTACTTCATTTCCCTTTAACAAAAACGGCTATAAAACAGTAAAGGTCACGCTACCATCGAAGGTTGGTGTAGAGAAGGAGATACAGGTGTTTATAAAATTGAAATCGGGCAGTAGGGTCATACGAAGATCATTTGTTTTACCTAAACAAAGACAATGGACTGTTTATATATTCCCTCATTCGCATGTAGATATTGGATATACGAACACTCAGGCTAATGTGGAGATTATTCACAAGCGGAATCTTGTCAACGCGATGAAACTTGCGAAGGAAACGTCAAGTTATCCGGAGGGGGCAAGGTATGTTTGGAATCCGGAAGTTGTCTGGCCAGTTGAGCGGTATTTAAAGAATGCAAGCCCAGCTGAAAAAAGTGAATTATTAGATGCTATCCGGAATGGGTATATACATTTAGATGCCGGATATATAAACGACAACACAAGTATTACAGCTGGCGAAGAATTTCCGAGATACTTTGGAGATGCAAAGAGTCTGGAGAAATTGACAGGTGTTCCGGTAAATACAATTGTTCAGGTGGATGTCCCTGGTATGACATGGGGAATTGTTCCAATGGCTGCCCAGTTTGGGATCAAGTATATTTTTGCACCTTTCAATGGATCAGATCGAACTGGATTAGCTGATAAATTTAGTTTCAAGCCATTTTGGTGGATTGGGCAGGATGGAACTTCAAAGGTATTGTTTCTTCAGCCCGGAGATTACACTCCCGGAGCAAGAGCAAAAGGGCATAAATATTGGCCATTAATGGCTGGTCAGAAAGATCCTGATAAATTATTGCAGATCGTCAAAACGGATCACCCCCGTGAAAACTTCATTGACGGTTATTTGTGGTCAAAACTCAAAGAACTTGAAGGGGATAAGGATTATCCCTATGATTTATTTCCAATGACATGGGCAATGGCGGATAATACGCCTATAGATGCCGATCTGCCTGACGCGGTGAAAAGCTGGAATGAAGAATATGCGTTTCCCCGTTTGGTGATCTCGAGCTCGACAGATATTATGTCGGCATTTGAGAAAAAATATGGAGCTGTTATTCCTTCATACAGGGGAGATTTTACTGAATATTGGACAGATGGTTTGGGTACAGCTGCAAAAGAGACAGCTATGAACCGTAATTCCAAGGAGCGGCTGATTCAAGCCGATATGCTCTGGTCTATGCTTCATCATGGCGAAAAAGCGCCCCGCAGGGAGCTTAATGAAGCCTGGCGTAATGTGTTGATGGGTTCAGAGCATACCTGGTGTTATATGAATCCTAAGCAGGACGATATGCAGAACGAAATATGGAAAGTGAAGCAGCTTTTTTTTAAAACTGCTGAAGACAGTAGTATACAGCTGCTTTCAAATTCACTGAAACCATTATCAACTGACACGTCAAACATTATTGCTGTATTTAATACGCTTTCCTGGCAACGAAGTGGATTAATTACACTTACAAAAGACCAAAGTAAAGGGATCTTCTCTGTTATGGATGAGCATAATAAAACTATTGTCTCCCAACGATTAAGCACGGGTGAATTGGTGTTTATGGCTTCTGATATTCCAGCATTAGGTGCAAAGAACTATCTATTAAGTACAAAGAAGACAGCGATTTCTAAGGGGAAAATGGCAAACGGCAATACCTTGGAGAATGGTTTGCTTAAAGTCTTGATTGATCCCGTAACCGGAGATATTGTTAGTATAAAAGATAAAACGGGAAATGATTTTGTCAGTAAGAATGATGCCAGTAAAGTTAACAGCTTCAGATATCTGGCCGGAAGCGGAAAGCCTGCCTCCAGCGGGCCACAGTATGCTGTCGATAATAATGCATCCTTAAATAACTCAGCAAAGAGTACCGCAAAAGCTACAGGGCCGACAATGGTAAAGACAATGATTAAAGAGAACGGGCCGCTGGTAGCATCGATACTGATAGAATCGAAAGCAGAAGGTTGCAATGTATTAATCCGGGAAGTTCGTGTTACTTCGGGTAACCCTGAAATTGAAATAGATAATTTAGTAGATAAAATAGCAACAACGCAAAAAGAAGGCGTTCATTTTGGCTTTGCTTTCGATATTCCGGACGGACGTACACGGATGGATATTCCCTGGGGTGTGGTAGAAATTGAGGCAGATCAGCTTCCTGCTGCAAACCGTAACTGGATCGGTATTCAACGTTGGCTTGATATATCCAATGGAGATAAGGGCGTAAGCTGGTGTTCACTGGATGCTCCTGTTTTTGAAAGTGGTAATATGACAGCCAATATTATCGGAGGTGCTTTTCACTCTCCTGAATGGATTCAACATTTGCCTTTGAGTTCAACAATATATTCATGGGCGCTTAATAATCATTGGCACACAAATTTTCCACTTTTTCAGGAAGGAAAATTGAGGTTTCGTTATCGGATACTGCCGCATCAACATGGGTATGATGCCGTTAAAGCTAACCGCTTTGGACTTGAGCAGTCGCAACCACTAGTCGCTACCCCTGTTAAAGAAAGAGCCAACATTAAGCCCTTAGTTAAAATAGATAATGATAAGATATTTATATCAGTTGTTAAAACATCTGCAGATGGTAATTCTATGATTATCCGGCTTCGTTCATTATCCGAAAAACCAGAAAGCGTAACCCTTACCTTTCCTTCATTTGTACCGAAATCTGTACGAACCTGCATTGCGGATGAAGTACCGGGTGAAGAAATTGGAGGTGAAGTTAATATGTTGCCGTATGGAATAGCAACGTTAATAATAGAATAAGTGTAATGGCTTAATGCTTTATATTTAAGTTTTCCTATAACAGGATTACAGAAACTTCTGATCCGTTTAAAGTCATGTTTTTAGTTGAGAGCGTTTTATTTTGCCTATAAAATAATGAATTACCAGGGCGAGTATAGTCCAGTAGAAAGCAAGGCCGATAACCAAAAATGGAGGTGGCGGATCCGGCAAATTGAGAAGAGGAAGCATGGGGCCTACCAAAACAATTTTGATGGGATATAGCATTGCGGATACGACGCTTTTCCACCCTGTTAGTGATTCTGTGCTCAGAAAAGATGTTCCGCTTTCGGGAAGGAGCCGGACGACTGAGCGAAAAATTACGTTATAAATAAAAAGGAAGGCAAACCCGGCAATGAGGAAAAAGGAAACGAATTTTATTCTTGAAGTTTTCATGATTTTGTTTTTTGGGATTGAGAAAAAATACTTTGCTATGTAAAGTAAATGAAAGTACTTTGTATTTCAAAGTGAATTAACAAAAACTATTCAAAATTGGCTCTCACGGCCATACAGGGATACTTTTGTGTGCACTTCTCTCCTGTGATCCTACCAGTGTCCTGAGTTTCCAGATAGCCAGAATGATGGGTTTTTATAGCTTTTAGCTCTTACTCTTTGTCTAAAGAATAAGAGCTAAAAGCTATTGTCTGGTACCCTACCAGCCTTTATTATTCGGACGCAGATTAGGATTGGCAAGTATTTCGGCCTGTGGCACGGGCAGGTAGTAATAAAGATCTGCCGGTTGTAATGTAGTACCGTCTGAGCCGCCGGTGTCTTCCTGGTTGCGTTCAATGGGTAGCCCCATTCGTTTCAGATCGTAATATCTGTGTCCTTCGAAGGGCAGTTCGCGGAAGCGTTCCAGCAGGATTTCCTGTTGCAGTTGCTGCTGATCTTTGAAGGATTGCGGCACATAATTGCGGATGCGTTTGCTGCGCAGGGTATTCAGATCTGTTGCGGCGGCCGCTATGTCACCTTGTTGCAGCAAGGCTTCGGCACGGATAAGATACATCTCCGATACGCGGAACATTTTTAGGTCGTTGAGGTTTTCTGCACCCTGAGCACCGGCATATTTTTTAATGACATCACCTGGTTGACCGTTGCTGACAAGCGTTTCGTCGTAATCAAAATAACAGGGATACCGGATGTCATTTACTTTATCGTAGGTATTCAGGAGTTTGCGGGAAGGCGCAAAGTATACTACGCCCAGTGATATGTTCTTCCAGATGTCGCCTGGTCTGAGGCTACTGCTACTGTTACGTTTCAGTCTGAAGAGCACTTCTGCATCACTTTGGTCTGTCCATATTTTTGGGAACTCTTCCGGTGCTGCGAGCGGAACATTGTCTGTTACTTTGCCTGCGCTTTCCGCAGCCACTCCCCAGTTACGGGTATACAGCGCGGCCCTGGCGCGCAATGCATATACTGCGTTTTGCTGCATGCGTGTAATATCCTTCCCGTCATCTATGAGTGTCAGTGCGGTTGTGACATCCTTATTCATCTCACTAAAAAAATCTGCTGCTGTTGGCCTTCCCGGTTTATTATCAATGTTGGAGACGGTTACATAAGGCACAGCCCATGTGGCAGCATCATATATCCCGGCATAACTGTAGTTGCGGTACAATTCAAAGTGCTCAAAGGCACGGATTGCCAGGAGTTCGCCTTTCATGTGCTGCTTTGTTTTCTCATCTGTCTGTGAGGTAGCTGGTACCTTGTCAATGCCTTCCAGTAACCGGTTGGCCCGGTTGATAACCTGGTAGGCATTGACCCAGGGATCTGTGATTTCTTTGTCGGCTGCTGCATAGGACCAGCGGAAGAGATTTTGTGCAGAACCGTTTACGCCGGCATTCTTAGGTCCTATGCTGCATTCATCGGCCATTACGGAGCCGGTCCGCAACGTGTTTTCTGCCTGCCAGTCGGCGTAGACGCCCAGTACTGCTTTGTTCAAGGTTTGTACGGAAGAGAATATTTTGCTTTCATCCACCTGGTCAACAGGTTTTACATCCAGCATGCGTGAGCAGGAAGATATGCCTGCGCTTATTCCTATGGCAGCAAGCGTATGGAGAAGATATCGTTTGGTCATGTGATGATTACTTTAGAAGGTTACATTAATACCGCCGGAAATAGTGCGCGGCATGGGATATTCATATTGTGCTATGTCGTTCGCATCTTCCGGATCAAAGCCGCGCCATTTCATGATGGACAGTAGGTTCTGGCCTGTGGCAAATACCTTGATCTGGCGTACATGGCGCGACATTCCTTTTGTTACCGGGATGTTGTAGCCAACCGTTACGTTCCTCAGCTTTATATAGTCTGCACTGGTAATATCGCGGGATGTGAAGTAGGTGGCGTATTGTGCACCCGGGTATTTGCTGATGTCGCCGGGTTTCTGCCAGATGCTCAGCATGTCTCTGGACTGGCTATAGTAGCGGTAATTGGGATCGCCGGAGTGTGCGTACATGTCGGGGTAGTTGAGCCTTGACATACCATGAATGAAACTCACCAGCATGGATAATTCGAAACGCTTGTAGCGTAAGCTGGCGGTAGCGCCGCCAATTAATGGCGGATCATATTTTGCTTTCAGGGGCACTGCGTCATCTGCGTTGTAGGTGTTGGTTTCGTTGCCGTTTTTGTCCAGGTATACAGGTGCGCCTGTTTGTGGGTCTACACCTTTCCATCTTACTGCACGGAATGTACCTAGCGGGAGTCCTGGTTTATTGATGGTGGCTTCATCGGCGAAGATCTGCTGTTCATCTCCCAGGCTCAGGATTCTGTTCTGGTTGTAGGCGATATTAAGCCCCAGGGTGAATGTGAGACCTTTTTGCTTGATGATATCTCCTTCCAGCATCAGTTCTATGCCGCGGTTACGCACCTTGCCGGCATTGGATGCGATGGTAGAAAAGCCGGTGGTGAGCGAGAGATTGCGATTGATGAACAGGCCGTTGGTAACGCGATTGTATACATCTATTTCACCACGCAGACGATTGTGAAAGAAGCCAAATTCCAAGCCTATATCGCTGATGCGATTGGTTTCCCAGTTATAGAAAGGATTGCCGGGTGTTTGGGGCGTCAGCGCTTTGCTGCCGCCATAGAGCGCTGCGCCGTACAGCGTTCTGAAACCGTAATCGCTTGCGAAGCCGCCGGCATTACCGGTGAGCCCGTAGCTGGCCCTCAACCGCAGGGTGCTGAAGGTATGTACATCCTGCATAAACTGCTCTGCCAGCAAGTTCCAGCTGCCGCCAATGGCATAGAAGAATTTGTACCGGTTGATTGCTGGTACCTGTGAGGAGCCATCGCGGCGCAGGCTGGCAGAAATCGTATATCTGTCTCCGTTAGAGTAACGGAATAAAGCGATCTGCGAGATGAGCAGCCTGTTGGGCGGTATTTTATAGTCGATCGTCGGAATGAAGTTATTATCGCCGGTACCGGGAGTAATGCCGGCGGGTGTTTTAGGCAGTTCAGCAGTGAGTCCGAAACCGGTGAAGCCGAAGTTGCTGCCGGTGATTTTATTGATTTCGGCGAGGAGGTTGGCTTCTATTTCGTGTTTACCCCACTGTTTATTGTAACGCAGGCCGCCGGTGCTCACGAGTCCGAGCCTGGAGGCCAGGTTCTTCTTGTAATAGCCCTGGTTGCCGTTGGGAACCATTTGTCCGTACCATGAATCGGGGCTCAGGTAATCTGTGCGGGTAGTTTGCTGGAAATCCATTCCCACTGTACCTGTTAGCTGGAATTCATTATTGAGCTGCGCGGTTTCTTTGAAAGACATCACGCCTTTTATCTGGTTGTCTTTGAGCAGTGTATTGGCATACGCATCCAGGGCATTGGCGCCGTAGCGGCCGGGGCCAGGCTTTCCATATGGTGATTCATAAGGGAGTGCGTAATACAAGGCCGCGATGGGATTTTTTTCTGTGATGCCGCCACCGCCAACAGCAGCGCCACCTTCAGCGGCAACACCTTCATCCGGGATATATTTTACGGCAGCTGTAGAGATGCCCATATTCAGTGTTGATTTAAAACGCCCGCTTCTGTTCTGGATGTTGGCGCGGAGGCTGTAACGTTCCATGCCGGAGTTAAGTGCAATGCCTTCCTGGTTGAAGTAACCGGCAGACAGATAAAATGTGGTGTGCTCGCTGCCGCCGGAAACATTGAGTGCATGCGATTGTATACGCCCGTTGCGTAACAGGTATTTACGCCAGTCTGTGTTGATGTTGCGGAGGCTGTCGAGGTACCGGTCGCCATATTGATAATCGGCATCTGTTTTAGGGATTGCGATGCCATTCACCATTTTCTCCGGATTGTTGCGGGAGTAGGCCCAGCCGGGCATCCCGGGATCTTTGAGTATCTCTTCGAATTGCAGGCGTTCGTTGGTGTTCATCATATCCCATTTGCTGCTGTTGAGCATAGATACGCCAAACTGGTTACGGTAGTTCACGCGCACTTTGCCATCTTCCCAGGCTTTTCCTTTTTTGGTGGTGATTACAATAACACCGTTGGCAGCGCGGGAGCCGTATTGGGCTGTAGCTGCTGCGTCTTTAAGTACGCTGATGGTCTCAAAGTCGTCGGGGTTCAATGCTGCAAAGGAATTGTTGCTCACCGGTACGCCATCTACCACATAAAGTGGGTTCACGTCTCCGTTGATGGAGCCGAGGCCGCGGATAGATACCCTGCCGGCTTCTCCGGGCTGACCGGTGGGCGTGCCTACATATAGTCCTGGTGCACGGCCTTGCAGCATTACGTCGAACGAGCCTACAGGCGCCTGGGTGACTACCGCAGCGGGCAAGCTGGTAACGGCGCCGATTGTGCGTGATTTACTCTGTTGTGTATAGCCAGTGATCACAACGGATGAAAGCGCCCTTGCGGCGGAGGACAACATGATATGCAATGTTTGCTGTTCCGGAGAGGGTGTGACAATGGTTTCATCATACCCGATATAGGAAAGGCGCAGGCTTTCTTTGCCGGAGATCTTAATCGTGAAAGCGCCATTGGCATCAGTGGCTGTGCCTTTCTGTGTACCGGCTACCTTTATGGAGACGCCGGGTAGCGGCTGTTGCGTGAGCGAGTCAGTCACCGTGCCTTTCACTACCCGCTCCTGTGCCATGTCTGCCAATGCATACAGTAATGCTGTACAAAACAGGATAATAGATTTCATGTGCATAACGAAAATGTAATTTGCTGGCAAAGCTAGGACGGCGGTATTGGGGGCTGCTTAACGCGAGGTTGAAGAATGGTTAGAAAGAGGTTAGGATTTTCTAATGCAGACTGTGATTTTTTTGATTTATGTGATTGACCTGATGAGCGAAGATAGGGGTGGGATTTTGTGACTGACCCGATGAACGAAGATCAGAAAAGCGGGATATAGCGCAAATTCCCCCTTCATTAGTCGCTTTAGCCCCGTGCAAGAGTGGGGTGGGTAGTTTACATTTGAGTAACAAATCTTTTAATCATGCGAAAATTGATGATGAAAATGTCGGTCTCCCTGGATGGGTTTGTGGCCGAAACCAATGGTAATCTCAAGTGGATGTTCAAGTCTACGGATGAAGCGTCAACGGCCTGGGTTGCGGGGCTTTGCGGGACGGCAGGGTTGCATATTATGGGCACCAAGACCTTTCAGAGTATGGGGCCTTACTGGCCAACTTCTACCGGGCCGTTTACTGCGCCGATGAACGAGGCCCCCAAGGCTGTCTTCACCAGAAAAGGATTTACACCCGGGAGTATTTTCCCCCACGCGGAACTGTCGCCTGCAGAAACGTCCTGGGCCCAGGCACGGGTTTTTGACGGTGATCTTGCCACAGGTATCACGGAACTCAAATCTGAGCCAGGGAAACCTATCTTAGCACATGGGGGCGCCGAGTTTATGCGGAGCCTGATCGCGACAGGTCTTATGGATGAATATCATATTGTCACGCATCCGATAATATTGGGGGCCGGGATGCCGATATTTAACGGTCTTCTGACACCGCTTGATCTGAAACTGGTTGATGTGAAGGTTTTCTCAGGAGGAGTTGTGGCACATACTTATCATCCGGCGTAAGATTTTTAAGGGTTATATTATTTGTTGTCCTGCCGGAGAATTTTCTACCTTCGCCCTGTCCTTTTATTTTTAATATTAACTTAGCCGGACAGGAGTGTAAGAAAACAACAAATAGTTTAACCCATGTCGGAACCAGTCGCCATTTTTGCCAAAGTACCCATCTCTGAAAAATCCTATAAATCATATCTTAGAACGGCTCCCGTAGCTGATCTTGCGGCTTTTGTCTTTCAGGAGCTGGATCAGCCCAATAATGATTTTTACGTTTTCCGTTATATAAAGAAGGAAGGATTTTTATTTGCTTTCTTCTGCTTCAATTACGGGAACATTACCTGGCTGGCGGGAGAAGAATCGCCCGTAATGAAAGCGTTGCAGAAGCTTGCTACTTATGCAGATACCACAGATACAGGGTATATAGTAGCCTCCAATGATGCGCTCAATCTTCCGAAGGAGTCCGTGACAGTAGCTTACGCCGTTAATGGAAAAGGTTATACGAAGATAGACGACGTGCCGGATGCTGACTGGAAACAAATGGGGAAAGATATAGGCGTACACTTTTTCAAAAAGGTGAGTGGTGATTTTCCCAGCGAGTTTAATAAAGGGCGTATTGTGGAACCGGCCATCGTGAAAAAATGCAGGGCACTGGCTGAGAAGAAGCGGAAGGAGGAAGTATTGAAGAACCTGCACATCGCCAGTTTTACATCACCTATCCATTTCTTTGGCGACTACTATTATAACGGCAGATATGTTTATGCAGTAATGCACGGAAGGCCTGTATTCCTGAAAGGGGTGAATGCCAGTGCATTCCGTCAGACGCCCTATGGCGCATCTGATGGCCAGTATGCAGTGGTGGGTGGTACGGCAGTGCTCACAGATACCGGCACTTTTAAGAAATTGCAGAAGGTGGAGACGGTGTTTTATAAGTCAGCCACCGGTGTGTATGACGATAAACTGCATCTTATTCCCGGCGCTGACCCGGCTACTTTTACGGTAGTGGATGAGTATCATGCTGTGGATGCTGCCAATATCTATTTTAACCGCATCGTTATTCCTAAAGTAACAATCGGCAACTACACAATGGATACCAGTGGATATTACTGGATGAATGTGCTCCTGATGGGAGAAAAAGCTGTGTACGTGGGTCCGGAGAAAATAGCTGTGGATGCGGCTACTTTCAGGGTACTGGATTTTCCGGATAAAAGCTACAGTAATTACCGTTTTCTTGCTATCGCGGCAGATAAAGATGGTACCATTATCCTGTACAGGGATACTCTGAAGGCCGACAGGCCATTGCAGCTGATCAGGAATGAAGATACAGCGGGCTTTATTGCTACTGTCAAAGCGGGAGTAGCAACGCATTTTGAGACGGTTGGTCAGCGTGATCCTGAGTTACCCGGTACAGCAGAGAATACACATGAAGACTATGAAATTTTCACTGCCTGGGCTGCACAGTACTTTGATGAATATTACAACCTACATCGCCAGGGGTATGATTTTTATGTGCGCATCAATAATTATTTCTATGCCTGCTTCCAGGAAAAGCATTATGATGACATACTGCGGATGTATGATAAGGTAAAAGATAATGCCTGGGTCAATCCATACCTGTTTCATCATACGGCCTGCTGCTATGCCAGGCTGGGCGAAACGAAAAAGGCCGTAGATGAGGTGCGTAAAGCCCTGGTGTATGGTTATGAGGAGATGGAAAAGTTATGGGCAGATGAAGACCTGGAATCCCTGCGTGACGATACTTATTACCAGACGCTGCATCATTACTGGGAAGAGAATAAATTTTCTTCCGTTACTATAGAGCTGATGGAGGAAATTGTGAAATTGCCCGTCGCCTCGGATGCGTGTCATTACCTGATGCAGCGGTTGATTAAAAGGGTGTATTTCCCGGACCCTTCAACAGTTGTGATAACCCAGGATACACCTGAACAAACGGCTTACCTCATCCGGTATAAGGAGTTGCTGGTTATTATATACGATCAGTACTTTATGCCGAATACCTATAGCTGGGGACTGGAAATGTTGTATACGGGGTATAAGGATCATCCGTCTTTGCCAGTACGCATACATGCAGAGATGTTTAATAAAGCCTTCGGGGAGGCGCATTTTTTCATAGTGCGTGAAGAATACCTGAAAACGTGTCTGGAAATAGCGGCCCGTGTAAAAGCTGCAATAGCGCGTATTACAGATGAAGAGAAGAAGGTAGCCGTCATCAATATGGTAACGGAGATGCCTATGCTGGATTACGTGTTACACGAGCTTATACCGGAAACAACAGCCTGAATTCAGTTCCCTGACCCAGGACTGAACTTACCTCTATTTTTCCGTTGTGGAGCCTCACAATTTTTTCTGCCAATGAAAGCCCGATGCCGAAGCCTGTATAGGTAATGGCATTGGCGCTGCGGTAGAAGGGCTGGAATATTTTATGCAGATCGCTTTGCGGAATACCGATGCCCTGATCACGCACGGTGATGATGATGTTGTCTGTTGTTACATCCAGTTCACAGTGTACCTCTTTTTTCCCTGAAAACTTAATAGCATTTTTAATGATGTTACCCAGTGCGATAAAGAGCAGATAGCGGTTGCCCTGGATGGTAACTTTTTGCGGATTGTTGAAGGCGTGGTAATGGAGCGTTACCTTGCCGATGGCGCCTTTATTACCCCATTCATCGGCGGCTTCCCAAAGCAGCTCGTCCAGCCTTACAGGCTGCAGTTCGTTGCTGTCTATATTGGCCTGTACCAGTTCCAGCAAGCTGTTAATAATAGCATTGAGACGCGTGGCATCTTCTATCACATTGTGCAGGGTGGTTTTATATTCCTGTGTTTGCCGGTCTTGCATCAGGGTGATTTCGGCTTCACCGATGATGGAGGAGATGGGCGTTCTCAGCTCATGGGAAGCATTGGCAATAAATGAGCGTTGCGCTTCGAATGATTGTTCCAGGTGTTCGAGGAGGTTGTTGATAGTGGTACTCAACTCTGTTATTTCATCGCGCTTACCCTTGTTGATGTGCAGCCGTTTATCCAGGCTGGAGGCCCGTATGATGCGTACGTTGCTGATGATGCGTGAGATGGGGGAGAGGGCGATGCGTGCAAATATCCGGCCCAGCAGATAGGTGATGAGGAGCGAGCAGCCGTATCCCAGCAGCATGATCCATCTCAGTTCCTTCATGTGTTCGAGGCCGTTCATGTCGTATGCGGCGGCTATCACGCTGAAGTTACCGGAGTTGTCTTCATAATAGAGGCCAGCCACTTGCAGTTCATTTTCTTCAAAGTGTATATGCTTTTCCGTTATTACCCGCCGGATCACTTCTTTGTTCCATTTTACAGAATCTTCACGGATGAAGGCGGGCTGGTAGCGGTCGTTGTAGATGCGGATGCTTTCCCGGGCCAGTGACCGGGGATAGTTGCGCAGTACTTTACTGAAGTTTTCTTCGGAGAGATTGTCTTCAGCGAGATAGAACTGTGCTGTGGTGGTGGCGCGATCTTCCAGCTTATCATAAAAGCTTTTCTTCCTGTTGTGTTCCACCAGGAGATAGATACTTACCAGCAGTACGAGAAGCACCACGGAGAACATGAGTGTGAACTGGAGAGACAGGCGGTCGCGTATTTTCATGTTGAGTTGCATTCAACTTATTCTTTTAAAACATATCCAACGCCGATCACGGTGTGTATGAGCT